>JALCDS010000041.1 GCA_022641775.1 Clostridiaceae bacterium | reverse complement strand
AATCAGGCGGACTTGTCGGCTACGATATTATGCTCGAAGAATGCACCCAAAGTATTTCATCAGCCCTAAGAAATGCGATTTTACATATGGATCATATACCGAGTTTTGTTTATCAGGATAACGGCAGAGCCTTTAAAAGCAAGTTCTTTAATGGTGATACCAAATTTGAAGAATTAGGGTTTACAGGAATTTATGAAAAATTAGGAATAAAACCTGTATATGCAACTCCATACAACGCTCGAGCAAAAGTCATCGAGCGTTTCTTTTTAGAATTTCAAGAAAGTTTTGAAAAATTGATTCCAAGCTATATCGGCACAAGTATTGAGAATAAACCTGCGTATATGAATCGTAATGAGAAGCTACATAAGGTAATCCACCAAGAAAAGGCTAACTTTATTCCGACTATTGAGCAGGCATTAGCATTAGTCCAACCAAATAATTCATAAAGTGTTTTTATATAGGCAGTGCAACTAATTGTTCTTGAATAATACAATCCATTATTTACCTTTGACCATTGGACGGAATTTCTTACGTTATCGGTGCAAGGTCTTACGGCAAATAAATTTTCAATAGGATTGACTAACATTTCAATATATAGAGCTTTGTCAAACTTGCGAATACAATCGGTACTAAACTGAATATTATCAGTTGAAAAGGTAACACACATTTTGTGAACCGTATCGAAAAATTGTGACCGTGCAACTTCAAATTTTCTTAAATCGAAATCTCCTGATTGTGCTTTTACTTCAACATTTTTAGATTCTGATTCCTCTGGCGGACAGACACTGGCAGATGCTGCAAAATAGTCTGCGGCTTTGAACGCAGCCCACCTTGGATTTATGGAAACAAACCCTTTTAAAGCACCCTCATGTACAACTTTTAATTCAGGGAGAAAACCTTTGTGTCCATACTTTGCGTTGCTAATCAATCGTTGTACGGCAATAAAATCATCTCTTGAGATAATTGCTTCATGGTTATTTCTTTTTCTGTATTGGTTTCTATCTTTTCTGTTTTTCTTTGATTTGTGGTCGAGATAATTTGGAGTCCAAGTTTTTCTTGCAAGTACATCGCCGCAGTGCCGTTCATTTTGTAATGTTTGCAAAATAGAACCGGTAGACCATAAAGTATTTCCTTTTTTAGTTCTGCGACCTAATTTAGTTAAAGTTTCTGCTATTTGTTGGCAGGTATAACCGTAAATATACATAAAGAAAATCAGGCGAACAGTTTTAGCTTCTTCTTCATTAATTACAAGATTTCCATCCTCATCTGTATCGTAGCCTAGTAGCGGAGGCGTTAAAAAGATACCACGTCTAAAACGCATCTCAATAGAGGAATTCATAATCTCACTTTTATTATGTGATTCCTCCTGCGCCAATGTTGAAATAAAAGATAAGCTCATTTCACTATTATTGTTTAGAGTATAAATATTCTCTGTTTCAAAAAGGATACCAACCGCCGGCTGTAACTGCTTTAATTCCCTCACATATCCAATACAATCAACGACATTACGAGCAAACCTGCTAACACTTTTTGTTACTATTAAATCGATTTTTCCGGCTTTACAGTCATTTATCATTTTCATAAATGCATCTCTTCGCTTAAGGGAAGTTCCTGAAATACCCTCATCTGCATATATTTCAACAAGTTTCCAACCTTCGTGCCTACCGATAACATCCATATAGTGATTTTTTTGCAGTTCATAAGAGGATGTTTGCCTAATATCATCAGTGGAAACCCTAGCATAAACTGCCACACGTTTTTCGTTTTTATCCTCATAAAAATTCACCTGTGGTAGTGCAGGAATAATATCTAATTCATCTGGATTTACACCTTTATACTTGGTTCGTATTTTTTCCTTTTGAATATCAGAATCTTTCGCTATGTATTTGTCTTTTGTCACTTAAAACATAAGAATAGAGAAACTATAAATCCAACTGATATGACCCAATGGGATTTTTATATTGCTTCAACAAGACTACTTAACGAAAAGTTAAAAGAACAAAAAAGGGTTTCTCTTTCAGTTCTGAAGACTGTTTGTAGTAATAAAGTTTGTTTTGAAAACATAAAAGAAGAAATTGATAAAATTGGGATCTAAGCTTTAACAGTAAAATGCCATCAAAAAATACAATAAAATGCATAGAAAATATGCCATATAATAATATAAGCAGAGAAGATATAATATTCTCTGATAAAACTTTAGGCATTATTGGAAATGGCTTTGATTTAGCACATGGGGTAAAATCTAGCTATTATGATTTTAGAAAATTTTTAGGAACGGATTCAGATTTAAGAGAAATAATGGAAGCTTATATCAATAAACCAGATATATGGGGCGATTTTGAAAACAGCCTGGCGCATTTAGATAGAGAAATGTTGATAAATAATATTGATGAAACACTTGCTGATTTTGATGTTAAAGATGACGATGATGAAGATTTTTCAGCAGCAGATTATCACTTGGCTACTGAGTGGGCAGCTATGCCAGCTATAATGATAGAGGAAGAACTACCCATTGAATTCAGGAAATGGATAAATAAATTGCAAGTCCCGAATTCTTCAAATCCTTTAAACCAAATTATAAATACAAATGCAAAATTTATAAACTTTAACTATACTGAATTTCTTGAAACCATTTATGGAATAAAATGTGAAAATATTTTATATATACATGGATGCAGAAAAAATAAAAAAGAAGAGTTAGTTCTAGGGCATGGTTACAACACTGACAAATTATACGAAGAATGGCACAAGGATAATAAATCAAGATGCGAAACAAAGAATAGTCCTGCTAAACTTGCATACTTTTCTGATGATGAAAATCTTGATGGATATAAAAGTCCTATTCGGTATTACGCAATACAAGAAACTTTAGGGCTAATTGAAGAATATTATGAAAACTGTGCAAAAAAGACGCAAGATGTGTTAAAGCAAAATAATACATATTTTGGAGCTTTATATGATGTTGCAGAAATAATAGTAATTGGACATTCATTATCGACAGTAGATTATCCATATTTTAAAGAAATTATTAATAGCAATACTAATAGAGAAAATTTATTGTGGAAAATTAGTTATCATAATGAAGCTGATTTAAAAAGAATCAATAATTTTATTGACAGTATGAATATTAAATCGGAGCAAGTTAACTTATTCAAATTATAAAATTTTTGAATATGAAAATAATCTTGTAAAAAACAAAACTTCCGACTTGAAAATTTATAAAAATAAAATTTATGGTTTTATTTGTCAGACATTATGGTTTTATGTGTCCAATTATAAGATTGTCAACCACCACAAAAATAATTCACAGATGATGAGATTCTCTCACATTTAAGAACCACAAAAAATAATTCGGAGACGGTGAGATTCGAACTCACGGTAAGATATTCATCCTACACAACCTTTCCAAGATTGCACCTTAAACCGCTCGGACACGTCTCCAAAAGTTCTTGTCTGATTCTATCACAAAAATTTTTATGTTAAAATCATTTTATGCAAACAACTGTTAGACAATTGAAAACAGGCCTGACCGGAACAATCGAAATTCCATCTGACAAATCTATTTCGCATAGAGCTATTATGCTATCTTCACTCGCGTTTGGAAAATCAACAATCAAAAACTTTTCAAAAGGTCAAGATCCTATATCAACCTTAAATTTATTTAAGGCAATGGGAGTTGATACGCGATTTACAGATGAAAATACATTAATGATTAATTCTACAGGAAAGTTGATTTCATCTAAAAATGAACTCTCATGCGGGAATTCAGGAACAACTATGCGTCTTGTCTCAGGTATCCTCGCAGGTCAAAATTTTGATAGTATCTTAACTGGGGATGAAAGCTTATCAAAACGCCCAATGAAACGTATAATTGAACCACTTTCTCTTATGGGTACTAAAATAGAAAGTTTGGAATATCATGCGCCTCTCAAAATATATGGACAACAACTTGTGGGAATCGATTATGTTTCCCCTCTTGCCTCAGCCCAAGTAAAATCTTCAATTCTTCTTGCAGGACTGTTTGCAAAAGGTAAAACAAGTTTTACGGAGCCTTACAAATCAAGAAATCACACAGAACTTATGCTCGAATATATGGGCGCAAATATAACCTGCAACAACACAAAAACTACAATACAACAATCACAACTTGAAGCAAAAACAATAGAAATAGCAGGAGATATTTCTTCTGCCGCGTATTTTATTGTAGCGGCACTGATTGTTCCAAATAGTGACATTATTTTGAAAAACGTTGGGTTGAATCCAACACGCACAGGAATTTTAGATGTATGCAAACAAATGGGTGCAAATATTGAAATTTTAGATAAAAAAACCGTATCAGGAGAAGCTGTTGGAGATTTAAGAATTAAATATTCAAAGTTAAAAGCTTGCACAATCAAAGGTGATATAATTCCAAGATTAATTGATGAACTCCCGATTATAGCTATTCTTGCAACGCAAGCAGATGGTGAAACAATCGTTAAAGATGCACAAGATTTGAGAAACAAAGAATCTGACAGAATAAAATCTGTCGTAACCGAACTTTCAAAACTTGGAGCAATTATAAAAGAAACCTCTGACGGTTTTATTATCAACGGCAAAACTGATTTAATAGGCGATTGTGAAGTTGAAACATTCAAAGATCACAGATTGATTATGAGTTTATTTGTTGCAGGACTCATTTGCCAAAAACCAATATCTATCAAGGATTTTGAGTGGATAAATATATCCTTTCCTGAATTTGAAAAACTATTTAATAACCTTTATTCTTAATATAACTTTACAAAAATAGCAATTTAACTCATATCAAATTTTTTATAGAAGTATAAGGTTAGGTTTATTTTTATATTAGAAAGGTTATGGGTAAAATTATGGTAGGAAATGTATCAGCATTTAGTGGCAACAATTATGCCAACGATTTAATGCTACAACAGTATCTTGCTTCTCAAGGTGGAATGCCTGCAACTAACGTTGCTGGAACAGCAGTAACAAATCCGACAAGTGCAATCACAATGACAGGACAACCAAGCACCGACACATTTGAAAAATCCTCATCAAATAACAACGGTCTTATTTTGGGAGCATTAGCAACAGGTGGGGCAACATATGCAGGCTACAAAATGGCTAATCCTTTTGAAAAAGAAAATGTATTCAAAAAAGGTTTCATTAGCCAAGCAAACACAGAAGCATTAGCAAAAGAAAAAACAATACTTTATGATAATGAAGTCCTTAAATATTCTAAAACATATGGAATAAATGATAAAGAAACCTTGGATGCTGTAAGAAAATTTTTAAGCGGCGGAAAGTTAAATAAAGCAGAAGCTTCAAAAATAAAGGCTATACCCGCTTTTAAGACAGCAACCGGTAGAATCAGCAAAAAAAATGTAGAAGCTGCTATTGAAAAAATAAATAAGGTATTAGAAAAAAATAGTGACAAAATCAATAAAAACGTTACAACAGGACTTAATGCAATTGACTTAAACAAAATTCAGGAACAACTTACAACAAATAAACAAGCCAAAGAATTATTAACTGGATTAGACAAAAAAGCAACAGTCGCTGATGTAGAAAAACTTATAAAAGAAAACCCAAAAGCATTTGGCATTACCGCAACAGAAGAAGCAGAAATCGCAAAAGCAGCTAAGAAACTTGCAAAAGCTCCTAAAACAATGCTAGCTTCTCTTACTCCGTTAATTGAAAATGGAGAAAAAGCAGTAACCTCAAAAACTGAATTATTAAATAAAAATATCTTGAATGTATTTGACAAAGATAAAAAATGTTTTACAAAAGATGCCACAGAAGAAATGGGTAAAGTTCTTAAGAACTTCAAATGGAAGCAAGCCGGAAAATGGGGAGCTATCGCAGCAGGTGTAGCTATCGCTTTTAACTGGGCTTTCGGTGGCAAAAAAGAATCTTAACCAACCTTATAACTAATAATCCATAACCAACCATAAAAAGACTTTGATATTATCAAAGTCTTTTTTGTATAAAAAATTTATGTTAACATTTTAGTATGACAAATATGAAAGATGAAATTACAAATATTAAATCCACATACCGTGAATTTTTCCTGAAATTTGCAGGAGAATTAAATAAATGCGTTTATGATGCAAAACCAAAAAATGTTACCGGTGAAATTTTTGATAAATACGAAGAAAATTCTGAAGGTCGTGCGTGGCAAAAATCAATTCTTAAACTTATTGAAGATGGAATCGCCCCGGACGTTTACAAAAAATTAGTAACTTTACGTGAATATAGAAAAAACAACAAATTTTCTTGCAAAATGTGCGGGAGCTGCTGCAAGCTTGCAATAAGCGAATTTTCTCCGGAAGAATTAAACGAAAAATCTCAAAATGGAGATAATTTTGCTACGCAGTTTTTGAGCGTTTTCATTCCATATGAAACCGAAGATGAAGCCAAAAAGATTTATCCGGAATATTTTGAATTACTAAAAACAGAGGATAAAGTATATTATTATCACTGTCCGAAAGTCACGAAAGACAACAAATGCTCAAATTATGATATGCGTCCACAAATTTGCAAAGACTTTCCGGACAATCCTTTCTCATTTTTACCAAAATCTTGCGGTTACAAAACTTGGAAAGATGAAGTTTTAAATGATTCACTGAAACTTCAGGCAATGGCAGAGATACTTGAGTTTTACAAAAGTAAACTCAAGTAGATATACATAAAAATATTATTATCGGTAGTTGCTTTTATAAGTAACTACCGATATATTTACTTTACTTTAACACCATTTTCTTTCTCTCTTTGTTGCGAAGCAAAGAGAGAAAGAAAACTCTGTCAGGAAAAGAAAGAGAGAAACTCGCGACTAAAAATACGAGTCATCAGAA
>JALCDS010000040.1 GCA_022641775.1 Clostridiaceae bacterium | reverse complement strand
TCTTCATCTACTGTGATATAACCTTTTGTATCTGTAATGATTTCTAATCCTTCATGTTGAGCTGATTTTTGAATAATAGGGTTAGGACCTGTGCCGAGTGCAACAATTACAGTATCAAATTCCATATTAATAACTTCACCGGTTTTTTCAGGTCTTTGACGTCCTGAAGCATCAGGTTCTCCCAATTTCATAACGTCCAAATCTACTGATTTAGCGTATCCGTCTTCCCCTTTTATTTCTTTCGGAGAAAGTAGGAACTTGAATGTTATACCTTCTTCTTTTGCGTGACGAATTTCTTCAAGTCTTGCAGGAAGTTCTTTTTCAGTACGGCGATAAATTATGTAAACTTCTTTAGCCCCAACTCTGACAGCAGTTCTGGCTGCATCCATTGCGACATTTCCGCCTCCGAATACAGCAACTCTGTTCCCTATTTTTAATGGAGTTGCGGTTTCAGATTTGTATGCTTGCATTAAATTTACTCTGGTCAAAAATTCATTTGCAGAAAATACTTCATTCAAATTTTCTCCAGGAACGCCGAGCATTTTTGGTAAACCGGCACCGGAGCATATAAATATTGCATCAAATCCGTCTTCTTTAAGTTGTTTTAATGTGATTGATTTTCCGACAACTACGTTTGTATGAAATTCAACCCCCATTTTCTTTAAGTTATCTATTTCTCTATCCAAAACTACACGTGGCAATCTGAATGGTGGAATTCCATACCTCAAAACTCCGCCCAGTTTGTGAAGAGCTTCAAATACTACTACTTTGTGACCGGCTTTTCTAAGGTCTGCAGCAGCTGTGATACCTGCACATCCCGAACCGATAACTGCAACTTTTTTGCTTGTTTCTTTTATTTCAGGTTGTTCGGCTTTTGTATTATCGCCGACATAACGTTCTAAAGCTCCGATTGATACAGGAAGCCCTTTTATTCCTAATATACAATTCCCTTCGCATTGTCTTTCTTGCGGGCAAACTCTACCGCATACAGAAGGTAACATGCTTGTTTGACGAATGATTTCACCTGCTTTTTTCAAGTCATTATCTTTTATTGCCTGAATAAATTCCGGAATTTGGATATTTACAGGACAGCCTTGAACGCATTTTGGATTTTTACAATGAAGACAACGTGAAGCTTCAAGTTTAACTTGTTCTTCTGTCAAATTGTTTTCTACCGGTTCAAAATTATGACGTCTTAATTCTTTATCTTGTTCTTGTACTTTTTGTCTTTCTATAACCATTTTATAATTCCTCTCCACAATCTTATAGTTTATATTTTACAAAAAAACAATTACTTATGCAAGAAAAGTAATTTTTCGTTGCAAAATATATCTTGTTGGTTTTTAATTATATTATGGATATTTTAACAAAAAGCTTAAAAACGCTCGAATTCGATAAAGTTTTAGAAAATTTGTCGAATTATTCAAAATGCGAACAAAGTAAATTGCTCTGTATGAGTCTTTTGCCACATGTTGAATTAAGTAAGATTCAAGAAGAATTGAATTTTACGTATGAAGCCAAACGCATATTAGATTTGGCGTTGGAGCTACCAATTGAGTATGTTGCAAATATAAAAAGAATAAAGAAAAATACAATAACAACATATCTTTCTGAAGAAGAAATTATTGATGTTGCAAAGACGTTGAGGACATCAAGACTTGTTAAAAAGTTTTTGAACGAAAATTTGTCTGATGCAAGTATTTTAAAAATGTTGTCAAACCATTTGTTTGTAAATCGTGATTTTGAAAACAAGGTAGATTCGACATTTGACGAAAATTTTAATATCAGACCAAATGCTACCCCTGAATTAAAGTCTTTAAATAATGCATTAAAAGATAACGAAGATAATTTGAGAAAAACTGTGAATAGGTTGCTTAATTCTCCTGAATTTTCAAAACATTTGCAGGAAAATATTTATACAACACGTGATGATAGAATTGTTTTTCAAGTAATAGCATCTTCAAAAAGCAAAGTTAAGGGTATTGTGCATGATGTTTCTGCATCAAACAAAACTTTCTATATAGAACCGGAAGAGATTGTGCCTTTGAACAATAAAATCAGAGAACTTGAAGCCCAAATTCATTCTGAGATAATTAAAATTCTTGTGAATTTGACGGGTATGATAAAGGCAAGTATTGATGATTTGGTTTTGACGGAAGAAATTCTTGCAAAAATTGATATGCATTTTGCAAAAGCCAGATATGCGGTACATCTTAATTGTGTACAACCTGAGCTTACCGAAAATAAAATTTTGAAATTGGAAAATATGAAACATCCCTTGCTGGCAGATTGTGTTGAAAATGTTGTGGCAAATAATTTTGAAATCGGAGAAGATTACCATTCTGTCATTATAACAGGGTCAAATACAGGTGGAAAAACAGTTACTTTAAAAACTATAGGTCTATTTGTTTTGATGGCAAGAAGTGGAATGTTTTTGCCTTGTACAATGGCAAAGATTTATCCGTTCGGCAAAGTTTTGGCAGATATCGGTGATTCTCAAAATATTTTGCAGAGTTTGTCAACATTTTCATCACACATGACAAATATTATAGATATTTTGAAAACTTGTGATGAAAATTCATTCGTTTTACTAGATGAGATTTGCGCCGGAACTGATCCTCAAGAAGGTGCAGTTCTTGCTGAATGTATTCTTTCAAAATTGGCAGAAAATAAGGTTACCTCGACTATTACAACGCATTATGGAGAATTAAAGGCGCTTGAATATAACAATCCGTATTTTAAGAATGCATCTGTTGAATTTGATACGCAGTCTCTAAAACCTACTTATAAGTTACAAATAGGTATTCCGGGGCTCAGCAATGCAATTTCTATTTCGCAAACACTTGGTTTGGATAAAGAAATCTGTCAGACTGCAAAAAATATTCTTGTTTCTCAAAAAGATCCCTCAATTCTTGTTGTTGAAAAGTTACAGGAAACGCAGCTTGAATTGTCTAAAAATTTAGAAGAAGCAAAAGATTTGAAAGAAAGTTCTGAAAATTTAAAAACCGAATACGAAAATAATTTGAAAACAATTAAAAATGAAAAGAAAATAACTATCAAACATATAAAAGATAAGTTTGAACGTGAAATAATTTCAGCAAAATCTGAAATAAAAGATTTGTTGGAAGATTTAAGAAAAGAAAAATCTGAAAAAGTTGCACGTCGAGCTTTTGCTCGTCTTGCCCAAAAAGAACATATTTTCCATCAAAAATTGGAAGATGTTGAAGATAAAGAAAAATATGCTGTTATTGATTGGTCAAAAGTAAGGATAAATGATAAGCTGCTCTTGAAAAACTTGAATCAACTTGTACCCGTTTTATCCTTGCCAGATAAAAACAATAATGTTTATATTATGATGGGCAATTTGAAAACAAAAATAAAAGCAGACAAATTGGCGGCATATGATGCTAATTTTGAAGATTTGAAATCTAAAATTGAAATACCGATGCAAAAATTTGAATCTTTCAATTTGAGAAAACGTGATTTGTCAGCGACTTTGGATTTGAGAGGGGTAAGAGTAGAAGATGGACTTGATGAATTGGAAAATTATTTAGATAGAGCGAGTCTTGCCAACCTTTCTCCTGTTACAATTATTCATGGGCACGGTACCGGTGCTATGAAATCAGCTGTCAGAGATTTTCTGAAAATTTCGCCGTATGTAAAAGAATTTAGACCGGGTGGTGATACAGAAGGTGGGGACGGCGTTTCTGTTGTTGAAATCAAATAAAATTTGCGTGAGGCTTAAAAATATGCTATAACTGTCTTATCAAAAGGAGAGTTATTATGAGTGAATTAACAGAAATTAGAAAAAAATATGAGCTTGTTGATTTGTTTTGCAATTTGGCAGAACAACCATCACCTTCAACTCATGAAGAAAAAGTTATAAATTGGATTCAAAATTATTGCAAGGACAATAATATTCCTTGTACTCTTGATAATTATAAAAACGTGGTAATTAGAATTCCGGCAACAGATAAATCAAAAGATTCCTTGATGTTGTCATCTCATATGGACGTTATTGGCGACGATAGCCCTGTGAAACCTTATTTGGAAGGTGTGAATATTCACGCGGAAGGAAGAACTCTTGGTGGTGATGACAAAGCCGGAGTTGCGAATATTTTGTTATTTGCAAAAGAAGTCGCTAATTCAAATATCTCTCATGGTGGCGTAGAAATTATGTTTACGCGCGATGAAGAAAGCGGGATGAGTGGAATTCATCATGCAGAATTTGACAAATTTAATTCAAAATATGTACTTGTATGTGATAGTGATACATTGGGGCAATTTGAGATTGCAGGAGCAAGTTATACTCTTTTGATAATTTCTGTTAAAGCTCCTAAAGGTGGCCATTCCGGTATAGATATAGCTGATAAAACACGCAAAAATGCAGGTAAATTGATTGCAGATATTATTTCAAAATGTCCGCAAGGGCTGTTTTACGAAGAAAATGGTCAAACTGTGACTTCGTGTAATTTAGGTGGTATTGTTGCAGGTGATTTTAAAGTTACAAATATAATCAATACCGATGCAAAAGTTTCATATTCAATCAGAAGTTCTTCGAGAAGTAAAGAAGAAGAATTGAAAAATGAATTTAGAAAAGTAGTTGATGATTTTAATAAGGAAAATGAAGGAATAGCCAAGGCTGAATGTGTATTTGAAGAACATCTTCCTCCGTTTGAAAAATCGAATGATGAATATTTACCTATTTTGTTTGAAACTTCTGCTAAAAAAATAGTTGTAACTCCTGACATTACAACTTTTCATGCCGGAGCTGAAACCCACATTTATGCGAATAAAACAAATGCTAAGGGTGAAAAGTTTATTCCGTATTTAGTAGGGCTTGCTACTGTTTGCAATATGCACTCATCTCGTGAATATCTTGATTACACAACTATATTGAAAGGTCACGAAGTTTTACAAGAATTCTTCAAAGATTTCAATAGAGATTAAGTTATGTAAATGTTTAATTAAAAATAAGCACTTTTCTGCTTTCATATTCATTATAAATTCGTGTACAAAACTAAATGGAGATTTTAAAGATGAATATAGGCAGTGTAAAAAACTATGCAATGGGTGTTGTAATGGCAGGTTCATCAATGTTGGTAGGTTGTAAACATGAAGCTCCCAAAATAATAAAAGACCTTCCTAAAGCAGAAATCATTAAATTTGATACCACAGGGCTTAAAGCCGGTTATCATTGGGAGACAGTAAACGGTCATAATGCCGTTGTTTCAGATACAATAAAATATCCTATTAATAAGTCTGATACTCTTTATATACCTAATAATCCTTTCCATATTAACCCTAATGATACGGTTGCTATTAATCATGTTACTAAATAGGGATTTTTACACAAAATTCGGTTTTAACATTAGGCTCACTGGTTACGTTAATTTCGCCACCGTGAGCTTTTGCTATTTGTTGAGATAAATACAATCCTAATCCTGTTCCAATTTTACGGAATTTTTTAGCTGCAGAATAATATTTGTTAAAGATAAGTTTTATTTCCTCTTTTGATATACCTTGTCCGTAATCAATCACTGACAAATATACAAAATCATTATCTTCATTCATCGTTACATCAATTTTTTCTTTTGTATTACTGTGCGAAATTGCATTTGAGATAAGATTTTTTACTACTCTTGTAAATTGCATAGGATCTGCCATAACATTTATGTCTTTTTCATACGGAATGTAATTGATTACTAAATTTGAATTTTTAGCAATCGGTTGCATTTCATCAGTTATATCTTTTACAAATTTATTAAATTCCAGTTCTTCTTTTTCAAGAGTTATACCTGCTTTATTAATCTTATAGGTATCAAGAATTATTTGAACTAATTCCAAAAGTTCCTGATTGGATTTTTTCATATTTGTTAGTGCAGTGCGTTGTTTGTCTGTAATTTCTCCAAAAGTTTCTGATAAAAAGAAATTCAGCATGTTTGATTCTGCAACTATCGGGACTTTTAGGTCATGAGTCAATGTCGCAACAAAGTCTTCTTTTAATGTTTCAATTTCTCTTTCATTGGTAACATCTTTAATTAATAAGATAAACCTCTTTTTATCTTCAGTATTTAAAATAATTGTGTTTAAGATGAAATTGTTTGTTGGGGTAGACATTATGAAAATGTCTTGATTAACAGCCTTTTCTATGGCTATATCATCAGGTAATTGGATGTAATCGTTTATGCTTTTACCTATCAAATCCTTACCCTTTGTGCCAAACCAATCAATTACCTTTGGAGTTGCTCTCAAAATATTAAACTTGTCATTAACAATCAAAATCCCATCGGATAAAGAATTAATTACGTTTTCTAAAAGCTTATTTTGACGCATTAATTCTGATTGATATTCAACAATCATTTTTTCACGGTCTTTAAGAGTTTCAACCATGCGGTTAATGCTTTCTGTAACATTTTGGTATGTCGGATGTTCCAAATCATCAATTTTTGTTGAAAGGTTTCCGTAGCGAACGGAGTTTGCGGTACTTGATACTTTGCCTAAATAATCATTAATTTTTGACCATCTTTTGTTTGTCTGACGTGTTATCAGGTACAAAATAATGAAAATAAGTATTATTGATAAATTAAGCAGATACCATAGCATGTATAAATTTTTAACCTTTACCTTTTATTTTAATCTATTATGATATAATTATAACAAATAGGGAAGGTTTTGTACATGGGCAATTTGAAATTACCTGATACGATAAAAATGGTTATTACGGATTTTGATGGAATTGTTACTGACAATTGCGTGTATATCAATGCTGATTCTACAATGACAAGAAAGCTGAATTTCAAGGATATAATGGCGTTTTCATTGCTCAAAAAAAATGGTTATGAGGTTGCAATTGTTTCTGGCGAAAAGAATTCATCAATTGAATTAATTTCAAAAACTTTTCATATTTCAGAAATACATCAAAATATCAGAATAAAAATCGATGTTTTGAAACAGATTATTTCAAAATACAATTTGACACAAGAAGATTATTTGTATATTGGTGATGATGTAAACGACTTGGAATGTTTGAAATTTGCAAAATATAAGGTTACCGTTCCTGCGGCAGTTGAAAAGGTAAAGGCTATTGAAAATATACAAATTACGCAAGCTGAAAGTGGAAATGGTGCTTTTAGAGAGGTTGTAGATTGTTTGATTGGTTAAAGAAAACTAAAGATAAAATTAAAAAATTGAATGAAGGTGTTACTGAATATACAAAAGACACAGTTATTCAGTCTTTGCCTTCCTTGGCTTATGTAAACAAGGCAAAAAAACTTATTGAATTAAACAAACTTGATGAAGCTGAAAATGAGCTTAAAAAAGCGTTAGAACTTCCTCAAGAGGATGCTCTTGCTTACAAATATCTTGGGCTTTTGTATGAAAAACAAATGAAATTTAAACTCGCGGTTGAAATGTATCAAAAATCTGCAGAACTCAATGAGGAAGATAAAAATATTTGGCAAAAGCTTGGGTTTGCTCTGATTACTACAAAAGAATTTGAAAGGGCTGACAAGGCTTTTGATAATGCAAACAAAATTACACCTATGAATACGGATACGTTTACCGGGTGGGGAATGTCATTGATGAAAATGAAAAATTATGAAATGGCAAGAGTAAAATTTATTGAAGCTTCCAAATATAATCGTTACAATTTTTCTGCAATATTTTTAGCAGCTGTTTGTGAGGTAAATTTAGGTTTGCTTGATGATGCAGAAATAAAATTGAAGTTTTTAACAGGAGTTGCGCCTACAGAATCTAACAATTATGAATATGCAAATTTAAGATTTTTAAAAAACAATTATGAAGATGCAATTCTTTATGCAACAAAAGCTATTGAATTAAACCCTAAGATTTTGCCTGCCTACCTTTTATTAGGCAAGATTTATTCAATAAGATTTGAAAAAGATAAAGCTTTAAAGTATTACAAAACAGCAGAAGATAATGACTTGATTAATGATAATTTGTACCTTGAATGGGGAAAAGCATTAATACGTTTTTCTAATTATGCGGAAGCTAAATGGTATCTTTTGAAATCCTATGATTTGAATTTGAATAATGTTGAAGCTTTAGAAAATTTAGTCTTAGTGAATGCGTTGTTATCTGATTTGAAAGATATACCTGTATTAATAGAAAAGTTGGAAAAAATTAAACCGTCAAGTATTATTCTGAAACAGGCAAGAGGAATAATTTCTTATGTAAACAATGAATGTGAAAATTCATTATCCCTATTAAAAGAAACGGTTGAAACTGTTGATAACAATTTTATCAGTTATTTTTATATGGCAAAGTGTTCTGAAAAACTCGGAAATGATACGAAGACAAAAGAATATTTTGATAGTGCAATATTAAAAAATCCTTCTTATACAATTGCTTATATTGATTATGCAAAATATCTTATTCAAAAAGAAAAATATGCAGATGCTCAAAGAAAGTTAAGAAAAGTAAACAAATTTGAGTCGGATAATGTTGATGTGTTAAATCTTTTGTTTCACGTGAGTTATATACTTGTCAAAGAAAATGTTTGCGAATATAATATTAAAGAAACAATTGCAATAGCAAATAAAATTACAAACCCTAACTTGTTTAATTACAAAGATGAATTAGATGAGTTGATAAAGATAAGCAAGTGCGAAAGAGATAAAAATTGAAAAAAATAGTTGTACAAAAATTTGGTGGGACCTCAGTTGCCGATACAGATAAAATAAAAAATGTTGCAAAAACTGTAATCCGTGAAAAACAGAGCGGTAGTGATGTAGTAGTTGTTGTTTCTGCAATGGGACATACTACAGACCATTTGGTCAAAATGGCAAAAGATTTTTCAGAAAAACCGTCTGAACGTGAAATGGATATGTTGTTATCAACAGGTGAAGGTATTTCTATTGCCCTTTTGGCTATGGCAATTCAAGCGCAAGGTTATGAAGCAATTAGTTTTAATGCCTCACAGGTTGGAATTATGACAGAGAATATCCATTCTAAAGCAAGAATTGTTGATATTAAA
>JALCDS010000039.1 GCA_022641775.1 Clostridiaceae bacterium | reverse complement strand
TTTGCAATTACCAAATATGATTGCTTTAACGGTTCTTTTGAAATCATCCAAACTGCAAATCCGTCATCATCTTGATCTATTACTTGAGCTTCTCCTTTGGAAATTATGTTATCATTTTTTACAAATTTATCAATTGCATTGAATTTTTGATAAAAATCTTCATCATCACCTCTGGTCATGGAAATTTCATCACCAATTACACTTTCTATTCCTTTTTGAGTATAGCTTTCATCACCATCTACATATAGCATTGAACGTTGGGCATATTTTCCTCCCGGTAAAAATTTGTATTTAAACCATTTGAATAAAGCTCCGTCTTTTCCTAATTGTCCTGGGTATTGGTCTATACATCTGAATTCGCCATCTTGATTGTTGTATGTTTTTAAAATCGACAGCATTTCTCCGTCTTTAAAATTTATGTTGTAATTTGCAAGTTCTTTGTTATCTTCATCAATTTTTTCAGGAGTTTTTTCATTTTGAGATACTATGTCATTTCCCCATAATAAATCGAAATTCATATCCTGATGATATTCTTTCAAAAAGTTATCCCAGAGCATGTATTCAGCTAGTGTTGCAAAATAAGGAATTTCTTTTTTCATTGTGTTATTTAGTTTTTTAAGCACAACTCTAGGTGCGCGATAGCTTATCGGTTTTTTTTCATTTTCGGAAATTCTATCAACTATATGGTCAATATGATCAATTCTAAATCCATCGAAGTTATATTCTTTTTGAAGCTTTTTCATATAGTTTATGAAATATTCTACGATAGGAGTATTTATTTCCCCTGTTTCCAAAAATGCAAAATAAAATGGTGTTTGGCAGTCAAGATTTGCAAATTCGGTTACATCTGAACCTTTGTAGTCATAATGTTTGAAGGTTGGATAGCCGCCACAATCACTCATTTTGTCATAAACCGGAACTCCTGCAGAGCACCATGCCCCGCCAGGTGCAGGCCACAAACCTTCTTTTATTAATTTTGCAATAATATCTATTTGTTTTGTGATTTCATTTTCTTCAAGCTTTTTGTTTGGTTTTACTCCAAGTATATCTGCTATAACATTTTTTACTCTTTTTTGAATTTTAAGTTGATTGGATTGAGTCATCATGTCATTTGATAATTTGATTTTTATTTCTTCCAAGTCTTGTTCAAATTCGTCATAGATTTTTTGGTAATCTTCGCTTAATTCACCGGCATCATTATTTTTTTTGCAGATTTCTTTTACTACATCAATGTCATCGGAATCGTATTTATCCTGCATTTTTGAAGCAATGTTATCAATCTGAGTTTTAATTGTAGATTGTAATGCATCTATATCAAACCATCTTGCAATTTCTGGGTTTGCAAGTACAGCTTTAGAGAATCTTCCGGTTTGAGGTAATATATCATATATTACAGGATGACCTGCCAGTTGGCTTAATGTAATGAACATTTTTACCTGAGCTTTTGCATCCATGCCTGTCACATCTTCTATATGTTTATCAAAAATCTTTTCACTAACCTCAGAACTTCTTGGTAAGTATGCACATCCAAAATCTCTAGGATGGAACGGAACAAGATATATTGTTGTTGAATAAATATCATTATTGAGATTGCCTGTAGGTAATATTGCAAGTTGTCTCAACCAATCCATGAATTTGCCGGTGTCTTGAGATTTGTTTCCATCGCCGAGTGCGGCAAGATTTATCAGTTTTATGTCATGACCTTCGTGTTGTATCCAACTTGAATTTGTTTGATTGTTTCGAGCCAGTGCGCTAATGTTTTCATTATCAAAATTGAATTTTCCGTCTGTAAAAATTTTGTTTTTAGTCCATTTGAATTTAAGTATGTATAGGATTTCGTTTTCGTTAATTTCATTTAGAGCTTTTTGATATGAATATGGTAAATATCCGAATTTTGAAACCAGTTTTTTTAATTCAGCTTTGCGTTCTTTTGAAATTTCACTTTCAGGATATTCTTTTTCTAATTTTTCAAAAACATCATTTACGGATTGAACTCTAGGTTCTTCTACATTTTTTTTACCGAATAAAAACTCAAACATAATCAAAATTTTCCTCTCTTAAATTCAAATAAATTATATCATGTGTGATATTTAAACCGCAATTAAAACATTAAATAAATTAATCATTTGTAATCAAATAGCCTGACTCGGTAATGGATAATAAATTATTAACAAATTTAATAGAGGTATGGTTAAAGAGAAAGAAGGGAAAAATGAGCGTAAATACCGTTGAAAAAACAGAACAGAAAGAAATTAGAATCGTAATTGTTGAAGACTTTAAACTGACGAGAGTCGGGTTGAGATGCGCACTTAACAGTAACGAGGATATGAATGTTGTAGGTGAATCAGAAAATGCAATTGAAGGTTTAAATATTATTGAAAGATGTAAACCGGATATCGTATTGATGGATTTGGGCTTGCCTGGAATGAACGGTATTGAAGCTATGAAGAAATTGAAAGAACAGCTACCGGATATAAAAATTGTTGCTTTAACCTCTCATGATAGAACTGAAGAGGTTTTGGCAGCATTAAGTTCAGGTGCTAATGCGTATTGTCTTAAAGATATTGATCCAAACAAATTAGCCGACGTTGTTCGAGATGCTGTTGAAGGGGTGTGTTGGATTGATCCTGTTGTTTCAAAATTGGTACTGAATTCTTTGCCAAAATCTGAGGGCACTCCATTTTTGTCTGACAGTAAGGAGACTGAGACAAGAATCCCATTGACTGAACGTGAATTTGAAGTATTAAAACACCTTGTAGCAGGCAAAAGTAATACTGAAATTGCCAAGGAATTGATTGTAAGTGTTCATACTGCAAAAGCTCATGTATGCTCAATTTTACAAAAAATGTGTGTGAATGATAGAGTTCAAGCTGCAGTAAAAGCCGTTAAGGAAGGGCTTGTTTAAGCTTCTTCTTTTTCATTCAATATAACTGAAGCTATTGCAATCATCATCCAGAATATAAATTGGATTTGCGGTCTGAAAAATACTGTATCAACCATTCCGTGAACCATTATTCCGACTACTGAAATTGCAGCTGCAGATACATATATAACATTTTTGATATTGTCAGAATTGATTATATATTTGTAAGCTTGAACAAGAAGTTTTACTAAAAATCCTACAAATGCAATTAAGGCAAATATCCCGCTTTCAACTGCGGTTTCTAAAAATATGTTATAGGCACTTAGGGCGTCAAATCCTGTTCTCATATAAAGCCCGTATATTTCTCTGAAATTTTGGTTTCCAAGACCGATACCTAATAGCCAATTATCCTTGAACATATTTAAAGATGAATGATATACATTAAATCTGAATGAATTTGAAGAATCATCCCGCATTGCAAATATTGAAAATACTCTCGCTCTTAAACTTGAAACAAACAAAATTGCCATCGTTACAAGTCCGATACATCCACCAATAAATGATAAATATATTTTTTTGTATGTTTTCCATAAATATTTTGCAGAGATTAAGAACAAAAGTACGAAACTTGCAAACAGAGCAAGGTATGACCCTCTGCAACCAGTCAAGAACAATGTTATACTTGCTAAAATAGTTGTGCATAACCAAAAAATTGCATGTTTAAAATGTTTGTCAACAAAATTCAACGCTGTCATCGCAAATAATGCCGGCATGCCAACTACAAAATATCCGCCCAACAAATTCGGATTGTACGGTTGAATTGTTCCATATACTCTTGTCATAACTTCTTCAGGATTAAGGTTTGAAACATCTTGCCATGTAGAAATTTCATCTACTTGTGCAAAATTTTGGAAGAATCCTATAATTGCTTGAGAACCCAAACAAAGACCCACAAGTCCTAAGAAAAACGGGATTTTATTTTTATTATCTTTAAAATATACAACTAAAGATACGTAAAACATTAAATAAGTTATAGTTTTTGTAAAACCTTTGAAACTGTAATACAAAAGTGATGAACCGCACAGGCTTATTATAACAATCATAAAATATGCCAAAAGCCATAATTCAAAGCCTTTGCAAGATACTTTAGTATTCGGCTTTGTTAACATTTTTATTATAGTTAAAAATGCTGTTATTAATGCGACAAATCCTATTGTATCAGAGGACATAAATGTCGATAAAACAAATACAGCTATGATTGATAAAAATATCAAGTTATCAATCCATTTTAAAAATAAGCTGTTTTCGTATAAGTATTTTGATTTTTCTTGTGTAAATTCTAGAAATTTATTGAACATCACTGTTGCCGTTTATATTTATGTTGTCATTAACATTGTTTGCAATTTGTAGTGCTGAAACTGTACCTGTCAGTTTATAAGATTGTCCTTCAAGTGTTATCGGTAAACCTATTTTTACTTTGTTTCCGCCAACTACAGCCCCATCTTTTGTTATTTTTGCAGTATCAGTCAATGTTACGATAATGTCGTACATATCAGCTTGTGATACATCGTCTGCAATCATAACTTTGCGGCTGGACATCATAGGTAAAACCATTTTTTTCTTTTCGGTTTTTACAGCTACAACATCTAAATCGGAATAAGGTACATTTCTTATACTGATAAAGGTCTTTTCACCTTTTTTAATCGGATTAATATCGCCGGTTAAAGTTACTCCGCGTAAAAATACTTGGAATGTAATTTTAGAAGTTGCTTCAATTTGTTTTGATGCAGTTTGTCTGAATTTTGTAAATGTAAAAAATCCTACAACAAGAGCTAAAATAACTCCGCATAAGATAATTGTTTCTACAGGTTTAATTTGTTTTAAATTTTCAAAAAATTGTTTTATTTTGCATTCGCACATAAGTTTCTCTCCTTATAAAAGTTTATAATGTTTCAACAGCTTTTAAGAGTTCTTCAACTGTTGTTGTTGCACAACCGAATTGTCTTACTACAAGACTGGCTGCTATATTCCCTATAATTGCTGCATATACGGCATCAGCTCCTGTTGCCAAGGCTAGTGAATACACAGCTGTAACCGTATCTCCGGCACCTGTAACATCAAATACCTCTGATTTATTGAATACAGGAATTTTTGTATAATCATTGTTAGGCTTTGTAACAAACATTCCGTCTGCTCCACAGGTTATTAATATTGATTTTGCATTCGTTTCTTTTAACAATTTATCTCCTGCACGTTTCAAATCTTCTTCTGTATTCAATACGATGCCTGTTGATTTTTGAGTATCAGGCTCGTTTGGAGTCATTGAAGTTACATTTTTGTATTTTTCAAGATTTTTTTGTGCATCAACAACGATAATTTTGTTGAATTTATTTGCAAGTTCAATTGCTTTTGCAACAACCTTGTCTGTCAAAGTGCCTATATGATAATCGGATAAGATTATTGCATCATTTTCCGGAATTGCCTTTTCAAGTTTTTTTATTAGTTTGTCTTCTGTGTCTTTTGAAATTTGTGTATTTGTCTGACGGTCAATTCTAACAATCTGTTGAGTTATAGATGTTGTAATTGAGCCTGAAATTCTTGTCTTTGTAGTAGTCTTTCGTGTTGAATCTTTTATTAAGTTCTCGGTGTTAATTCCGGCATTTTTAAATGCTGCAAACATCTGACCGGATTGATAGTCATCTCCGCAAACTCCACAAACGC
Organism: Clostridiaceae bacterium; assembly: GCA_022641775.1. GTDB lineage: Bacteria > Cyanobacteriota > Vampirovibrionia > Gastranaerophilales > Gastranaerophilaceae > RUG14219. The sequence continues at coordinate 4,324 of JALCDS010000039.1, read as the reverse complement.
TAACATGACCTTGACTCAAAGTAGCTGCGTTATGTGCTGCGTTAGATGCTCCGCCTAAAATTATTTTTGTATTTGTATGTCGCAATATTAATACAGGTGCTTCACGAGAAATTCTTTCAGCATCTCCATATATCATTTCATCAATTGCCAAATCGCCAACAATCAAAACTTTCGGTTCTGTAAGCTTTTTTATGTAGCCTTTTAAAAGTTCTTTATCGAAAAACATAATCAATCTTTCCTTACTTTCCGAATTTTATCACAGACAAACCAATTTGCAAAATTGTTTCTTCATTCAAATACATGGTTTACTTTAGTAAAATAAACGTTAATATATAAAGTATGAAGAAGTTATTAATTTTAATATTTATAATTATGTTGTTTCCGCAAGTGGCATTTTCTGATGATGATGTATCTATGCCATCCGGTGATTTGTGGGACAATTATGGGGATTCAAATTTTTATGGGCAAAAAGCTGTTTCAGATCAGGATTTTGATAAAGCTTTAGAATCCAAAAAAGTTAAAAAGAATTTCTTTGGCAAAAAGAAAAAGACTCAGCAAGAAAAAAATATGCCAAAAGGCCAAGAAGTTCGGCAAAGCAATGAAACAAATTATATCAATAAAGTTGATGATGATTTCCCTGTGATTTTAATTCCTGTTGAATTGATTGTTGATGAAAAAACTGTTATTCCAATAGGTCATTATCAAGTTCGTGGAGAACAAGACGGTGATAAAACCTATATTGACTTGTATCAGGCACATACTTGTATAGCCAAAATTCCTGCTTATGCAACAAATGACGATTTTGGACAACAAAATATTAATTTTGCAAACTGGAAAGAATACGATAGCAATCGTATTGAGATAGATTTTGGTTCACTGGAAATTAATGCTTATGCTGTTGTTAATATAAATAAAAATACTCAAAACTATAACGAGTAATTATTTATTTTCATTATCTTTAATGGCTGCAGCGAGTGCTTTTTCTAAAACATCAATTTTGCTTTGTAAAACTTTAGTTTTATCATCGCTTGTCATTGTGTTTACAGAAGCTTTTTCAAGCTCTCTTTTATATTTATCCATTTTATTTTTTGTCTTTAAATATTTGCCATATGAGTAACATGTTCCAAATAAAAATCCTAAAATGGAGATTCCGATGATTACATATCCGAATTGTACATTCCCATTAAAGCCCGCTATGGGAGCGACAAATTTTACGGTGCCTGAGAAATTTGTACAACCTAAATATATTAATGCTGTTAAACTTAATATTGATAATAAATTTAAAAATGTTCTCATTGTTAGTTCCTCAATTCAAAATATTTTAAAACTTTTTTAATTTTTTCGTCAGGTTCAATTTGTATTTCTATTGTATCATCCTTAAATGGCTTTGTAAACTTTAAATAAAAGGATTGTAACACTTGTTCTTCTGTTTTTATCTTTGCCATACCGGCTCCATATAGCGTATCATTGAAGACAGGATAACCTTTAAAACTTGTATGAACTCGGATTTGATGGGTTCTGCCGGTTATAAGTGTCAATTCTACATAGGTGGCATCTTTAAAACGTTTTAATACTTTTAATTTTGTAATACTTCTTTTGCCATCACTTGTAACCATCATTTTTTGCGGTTGATTTGTGTTTCTTCCGATTGGTAAATCTATTACGTCATCATCCAATGGATATTTCCCTTTTAAAATTGCCCTATATTTCTTTGTTATTTCATGATTTTTGATTAAATTTGCAAGGTATTCATGTGTTTTGTTGTTCTTTGCAACCATTAACAATCCGGAAGTATTTCTATCTAATCGGTGAACTATTCCGCGTCTGAATTTGCCGTTTATATCCGATAAATTGTCTTTATACTTGTACAATAGTGCATTTACGAGAGTATTCGTTTTTTCTATCGTAGTCGGATGAGTCAACATTCCTGATGGTTTGTTTACAACAAGCATATTTTCATCTTCATACCTGATATCTAAAGCTATATCTTCAGGTTGAATTTCTGTATCTTCCGTATCAGAAATTGTAAAGTCCAACAAATCATTTTCTTTTAATTTGTACGCCGGTTTTATAAATTTATCATTAACTTTTACTTGTTTATTTTTTATAGCCGTTTGAATCTTTGTTCGCGGAATATCATACATATCTTTCAAATATGTATCAATTCTTTTGCCTTCATCATTTTCTTCTATTGTTACAATCATCTTATTTTGTCTTTTTTAAGAGTATCAACAATGCTATAAATATAACACCTATATTTATCATAATATCTGAAATGTTGAATACAGGAAAATTGATAAATTTTAAATGGAAGAAATCTCTAACAAAGCCTAATGCTATTCTTTCATGCAAATTTCCGGCTATTCCGGCAGATAAAATTGAAATCAAAAACAATTCCAGATATCGGATAGCTTTGATATGTCTTACTATATAAACAGCGATAAGCGTTAATGCAACCACAGACAATATTATTAATAATTCGCGTGAATTTTGTAGTAAACTGAAGGCCGCACCTGTATTTCTTATATAAGTCAGTGACATATACTTGTTAGAGATGTTTAAGTCTGTATAATTGTTGGCCAAGTAATTAGATGCCAAAAGATCTGCAAACAAGAATAATACAAATAACACTGTTACATAAAAATACTTACTCAGCTTTTGCATTATTCAACTCCTCTTGCAATTTTGCAGCATCATTTTTTTGTTGTTGTTCTACTTTTTTAACGTCTTCAACATATTTATTTTTGGGCACAACATTAATTCTACTCATTATAAATGCTGCACCGGTCATCGATATGCTGTCACTATTTGCAAGTCCGATAGCTATTGCAGCTATGTTATATTCATTTACGTTATCTCCATTGGCGTGAAATACTCGTTCCAAATCTTTGTTATCGGAAAGTGTACGGAATGCGTCATCGGATTTAACCTGCGGATATGTTATTTTTTCTCTGTTTATTGATGCAATAGCATTCATTTGTTCAGGAATATTGACGGTTAAAGTTGAAGTATATTCTTCATTAGCTCCAATTTGTTGAGGAGCATTCAGTTTTATATTAATATATTTTGCTTGTCCAAATTTTAGAGAAGATTGTTCACTCAATATGTTTTCTGATGTTATAATCCATGTTTTGCCGGTTTTTACCAGATGATAGACGCATTTTGAAGTTGTATATAGTTCTCCATACGCATCTATATTTGAATTTATATCTGTTGAAGCACCTGCAAGAGCTGTAGCTATTTCTGAGGTTGCTACTGTTGCATAATTGTTATTTATAGTTATGTTATCAATATGTGTTTTATATGTTATATCAGGGTATGTGTTCCATGTGTCTTTAATAAGCTGAAAATAAACTTCTTTTCCAAAACCATCGTTATTTATAAAGTCTTTTGAATATAGTTTATCTATGCTATCCAAGTCATGCTTATTAACATATTCAACTTGTTTATTAATAATATCAGCCAAAGTTTTTTCTTCAGCCTTAACTTCTTTTGTTACAGGAGTATTTGTTTTGTGCAATCTCAAGGATACGGCTTGCGCATTAGGACATGCCAAAAACAATGTTAATGTTAAAATTCCGATAATTATTTTTTTCATAATATGATTATACTTTAAATACTAAAATTTGCATAATTCAAAAATATTAAATTTATTATTGTGGAATCAGGTTAAAAATGTTCAACATAAAAATAGACTGAAAATTAATTTCAGTCTATTTTTTGTTTATTGATATTCTTTATTTACTTGATCTTGTTCTTGTTGAACTTGATTTTTAGCATTTTGAATTTGATTTACTTGTTCATCAACTTGTTGCTGGACATTTTTCAACTGTTTATCTTCTGTTTTGGGAGATGAAGTTGAAAAGTCCTTTAACATTGGCATCATTGCTATAAAAATAATAGATGTTATAACGAGCCCAAGTAACAAATCAATTGCACCAAAAGCGTTTTTTTTCATAATAACCTCCTATAATTTATTTTTATTAATGAAAAAGTCTACAGCTTCTTCTGTCGTTTGTGGAGTTTCAAAAGTAGGCCTTTTTTGTGGCATTTTTGCGGCTTTTCCATTTTGTATTCTTTTATATATCAATAAAATACAATACAAAACTATTGCTGAAACTATTACAACTCCCATTGAAAGTGCGAATTTGATGATAGTTTTGCGCAAAGTTAACGGTGCGGCTGCTGCAAATGCAGGATTAGTTATTCCCGCAAATAACATTGAAATTAGCGTATAATAAATTAAACTAACTTTCTTTTTCAACTTTTACCTCTTTTTTAACTCTTGGTTTGCGACCGCGTTTAGGCTTTTCTTCTACTTTTG
>JALCDS010000038.1 GCA_022641775.1 Clostridiaceae bacterium | reverse complement strand
TACCATGACGAAGAATGGGGTGTTCCAAAATACAAGGATAGAGAATTATATGAATTGCTTGTTCTGGAATCATTCCAATCAGGTCTATCATGGATAACAATTTTAAAAAAAAGAGAAAGTTTCAGACTTGCATTTGACAACTTTGACGTTTTAAAAGTTTCAAAATATAATACTGAAAAATTTGAAGAACTTTTGCATAATGAAAATATTATACGCAACAAATTAAAAATCCTTGCAACAATCAATAATGCAAAAATTTTCATAAATATCCAAAAAGAATATGGCTCTTTCTCTGATTACATATGGCATTTTACCGATAATAAGATAATCAAAAATACAAAACCAATGGTTAAATCCCCACTATCAGATAGAATATCAAAAGATTTAAAAGAAAGAGGGATGAAACATGTCGGTTCTATCACTATATATTCATACCTACAAGCCATCGGAATTTTGAATGATCATGAATCCTGTTGCTTCAAGCACGTGCAATAGTTAACATATGTAAAAATCCTTTATCACAGCACTTGCAATAATACTATATATGTAGTATTATTGTCACGTAAAGGGGAATTGTATGTTAGAAGTAAATTCAGTAGGTTTAAATAACTTTTATTCAAAATTTATGAGTAAAGCGCCAAAAGAGGCAAAACAAGCTTTGATTACAAAAAACTACAACCAGATATATGCACATGAACTCGCACACAAATCTGCTGGTGGCAATTATGCAGGGGCAATAGTCATTGAAAGAAATCAAGATGGAATTCCTGTTGGTGGGCACGTTTCAATCAAAATGCCTACTTTAAATAAAAATAACCCACAAAAAACTATAGATCACGCCAATGTTGTCATAAAATCAGCTATGGCACCTGTTGATCCTTCAGGACAAGATTATAAAGTTGCGGCACAAGCAAGAACTATAAAAGGTCAAGCACAAGAACAATTGGGCAAAAACAAAACTAATAAACAACAAAAGCCACTAAATTTCATAGCTTAGTTTTAAAAGTTTTAAACAATTAGCGTTTTTGTTAAGAAATGTAAAAACGAATTTATCCACTAGGAGTCAGTGTTTACAAGGGTTGTATATATTTAGTATATATTTTTTATACAATGTCGGTTAAAGTTTAACAATTTTATTCCGTATAAATCGTTAGTAATAGTATAATAAAGAAGTGTAATGTTATCTAGAAATGGATAACAGAAAGGACTAATTATGGGCGATACACCGATGATTAATGGTGTGCAAGCAACACCGGCGCAAATGGCACAAGCGCAAAAACTACATGCGGAAGGAAAAACAGATGCACAAATTGCAGCAATAATGCACTTTGATCCACCGCAAGGAGAAAGAGGTACATCTATTGAAGGGAAACCATCAGATATCCCTCCTGAATTACAAGCACAATTAAGAAAAGAGCAAGTTCCTGATGAAGTCATCAAAAAAGGAAGTATAGCTGTCTTACAATATTGTGATGAAGCTAAGGTACTTCCGCAAGGGGTAGAACAATTGAAAGCACTTGCTCAAAAAGCAGCACCTCAACCTGCTGGTGATCAACCTGCAGAAACAGGTAAAGGCGGACAAGATCAACGCGCAGTAGTTGACGAACGTCCACAACCGCAACCGCAACCACAAGCACAACCTCAGCCACAAGCAAGTCAACGCACACTTTCTCAAGCTGATGAAGAAAGTGAAAGCAGATTATTAGATGCAAATGGCAAATATGATAAAAAAGCCGGAAAAGCAATGAAAAAAGACTTACAAGCCGATTTACGTGCTGATGGAGCATCAAGAAAAGTAGCTCGACACATCGCAAAAGAACAAGTTGAAGCCCAACGTTATAATGAACAAGTAAACCACGCACAGTATTATATTTCTGAAGAAGACTATAATGCACATGCAGCAGAAGATAAACAAAATGGGAAAAATCCTATTTTATTGAGCAAAGATAGCCAAGAATTATTACAAAATAAATATTTTGAAGGCGCTTTCGTTGATGATGGCAAAGGTAACAAAGCCTTTAGCTCTGATAAATTAAAAGAACTAATTGATCAAAGAGTTGGCGAAGACCGATATCTTGATATTGATGAAAGAGTAGCATTCTCTCATGACCTTGGTTTAACAGACAAAGATGGCAATGTAAGAAGAAAAGATGCAAGAAAAGTTAAGAACCTTATAAAAGACTTACAGTATGGTTACGCTAAAGATAAGACAGACTTAAAACGACTGGCAGCTTTAGGTAAAGGTGCAGCAATAGGTGCAGCAGTTGGTACAGGACTAGGCGCATTACCTGCAGCAGGAAGTTTACTAGCTTCAGCTGGTCTTGCAGCTGGTAGTACAATAGTAAAAGGAAAAACCTACAATTATTCAGGAGAAACACCTTATTCAACCGAGACTACTACAACTAATACTGTAAACAACTACAACAACGGACATCTTACTGGTAGTACTTCAATAACTACACATACACCAGTAACTGGATCTGCCGGATATAATGGAAGTATCACAACTCCTGACCAAAAGGTTGATACAAACAATCCTTATAACGCAAAACCTAGTGTTGGAGATAGAATGCTAGCAGGAGGTCTTGGTGGTGCAATCACAGGTGCAGTATCCCAAGCCGTAACACTTGGCAAAATCAATGATATAAAACATGATCCTACAATAGACGTTTTGGGTGGCAATTCAGTTCAAGATGCCATAGCAAACTACCATAAAAGTGGTGATGTTGGTATAAAGACAGCTGAAGGCAAATTCTTAATGAATAGGATTATGGCTGATGCACAAAAGAATGGATATACGGATGCTGATGTAGCAGCAGCATTTACAGATGCACTAGGTTCTGATACTGGTAAGAAATTGACAAGTAGAGAACTCGGTACATTATCTAACAAATTCAAAAAACCAAAACCGGCAGACAATAATAATGGCAACAATAACGGAAATGCACCGGTAGACAATCCTAACGGTAATGGTAACGGTAACGGCAATGGTCAGGTAGGCAATGGCAATGGCAACGGAAACGGAAACGGTAACGGTAACGGACAAGTACACCAACCGGTAAAACCAACACGACCAGCAGCGGCAACTGACTTTGAAATAGCAGATTTGAATGATCCTGATGATACACCGTTCACATTTAAGTTGAAAACAAAAGGTGAAGGTGATGGTGACATTCAATTCACACCGCCTAGAGCAAAACAGCCTTCAAGCGAACATGATAATGCCTATGTTCGAAGACTACAAGATGACGGATTTATCAAAGATCACGTTGAAGGAGCAAAAGACCCAACAGCTGCAGGCGTACCAGATATAAACTTGAAAAAGCCAACACTTGTATATGATAGCGATAATGGATATCGTCCGGAAATAGCTGTAACAACTAACGGAAAACACCAAATCAAATATCAACAAGTCCCTGGTAAATACATTGAAATAGTCCGCGAAGGCAAAGTTTATAACTACCCTGTTTACCAACAAGTAAAAGAAGGTTCATATAAACTGGCAACAAAGGCTGAACAATATGTATTTATAAACGGAGTCTTCTGGCAACCTAACCAAAACTTGTATACACAAGAAGAAGGTCAACAATTTGAAGTTCTTCAAGGTTCAGGTTTCTACAACATAACTGGTACAGATAAACATCGTTATACTAGCAAGTTCAAAGATGGAACCCCTCAAACTGAAAATGGTCAAACTATCTATAGAAAGATGGAAGAAGAGGATGTCCGTCCAGAAGAACAATAAACAACAAAATCACTAAAGAAAACAACCGTTTGAGAATATCTCAAGCGGTTGTTTTTTGTGTAAGCTTAAATTGATTTCTATCCAAATCATCAAAATCATTTATAATTTCGTTAACAGCAGGAATTTTTTTATAAAAATTTTCATCATTCATCGATGTAATTGCAACTATTTTGCCAATACCTGCACGACGAGCAGCTTCAATCCCAGATATTGCATCTTCAACAACAATACAATCTTTTGGGTTTAAACCAAGATTTTTAGCCGCAATTTGAAAAATATCAGGTGCCGGTTTTCCTCGCATAGTACCATCAGAATATACAATTTTATCTAAATCGAACCATTTTGCCAGTCCAAATTCTTTTTTATAAAAATCAACATTCGGTTTTTCAGACATAGTTGCAATAGTCATTGGAATATTATTCGCTTTTAAAAATTCAAATAATGAAATAGCACCTTTAGCAAGATGAAAATTACTTAAATCATTCCGACACATATCTCTATAAATAGCTTCTTTTTCTTCAGCAAGTTTTGAGACCATATCTTTTGTAGGTTTTTCACCTATAGCATAGGCAATTATATCCTCATTTGTCCTACCGAACATGTATTTATGCATCTCTTCATCTGTAAAAGCTGTACCACGGATTTTTTTAGAGAATTCTCGCCAAGCCGTCATATGTTTTTCAGAATCCCAGAACAAAGTGCCGTTAAAGTCAAAAATAATACCTTTATATTGCATTATTGCTCCGATTCCAACTTATCATAGAACCCAAGATATATTTTTGCATTCTTATCATTTTTCAGCTGTTTATACACATACGCCAGATTGTAATGAAATTCAGGAACATTTTTATTCAATGCAATAGCAGAAAGAAGTTCTCTACGAGCCATCTTTAAATTTCCAAGTTGAATATAAGCGCATGCAAGATTATAATGTGCATATGCATAATCTTTTTTCAATTTTATAACAGTTTGAAATTGTGAAACCGCCATATTGGGTTTGTTTTGCTCAAGGTATAATACTCCGAGATTGTAATACCCTTTATAATAATTAATATCAGTCTGAACTGCCTCATTATACATAAAAATAGCATCATCATTTTTGCCTTTATCATGCAAAATATTACCCAATAAAAGCCAATTTTGAGCAGTCCTTGCATCATCAGGTATTGTCAAAAGTGCTTGAAATGATTTTTCTATATCATTTTGCGCATATAAAAGAGTGGCCTGTTCATCTGTTGCAGCATATTCCGGCAAAGGTGTTTTTGCCAAAGGTTCTTCTTTTAATTTTTTAGCAAAAGTACATTGCGGAATCATTAATACTACTATTAAAAATAATAACCATTTTTTATTCATAATAAAATTATACTAAAAAGGAATTAAATATCCAATTAATTAATAAATAATTAATTTAATCAATAATTAAACATTTTTGCGCTAGAATTAAATCACAAGGTAGAATAAAAAGGAAACAAATCATGTGGGATTATTCAGAAAAAGTTATAGATCACTATAAAAACCCAAGAAACGTTGGGAAAATAGACAATGCAGATGCAATAGGCGAAGCAGGCTCACTAGCTTGCGGAGATTCACTAAAAATTTACTTAAAAATAGAAAACGGAATTGTTACTGATGCAAAATTCCAAACATTTGGTTGCGGTTCTGCTGTAGCATCTTCAAGTATGCTAACCGAAATGATTATAGGAAAACCTGTTTCAGAAGTTAGAAAAATTACAAACAAAGATATAGCAGACGAACTTGGAGGATTGCCTCCTGAAAAGATGCACTGCTCTGTTATGGGCTATGAAGCACTTGAAGATGCTCTAAAAAATTACAAAGAAGACGGTTATGTCGATTTAGATGATATAAGAAATAATAAAACAGAAGAAGAAGTTATTTGTACATGTTTTGGAGTAACAAAAAACGTGATACTTGATGCAATAAAACAAAATAATCTGAAAACTGTTGAAGAAATAACTAATTATACAAAAGCCGGTGGCGCTTGCGGAAAATGTAAAGGTAAAATACAAAACATTTTAGATAGCTACTACCATAGAGTTCCGGACAAAGAAGTATCTCATAAAAAAGAACTTTCTCCGGCTCAAAAGATTTTAAAAATTAATAGTATTATTGAAAACAAAATATCACCAGAATTACAAAAAGATGGCGGAGATATCACTTTGGTAGACATAGATGGCGACAAAGTTTTTGTCAAACTTCAAGGAAAATGCTCCGGCTGCAAAAATTCAACACTAACAATAAAATCTTTTGTTGAATCAACATTGAAAGACGCAATATCAGATGATATAGAAGTTATCGAGGTATAAAATGGAAAATAAAATTATATATTTAGACAACAACGCAACTACACGCGTTGATGATAAAGTTTTAGAAGCAATGCTGCCATACTTTTGTGAACAATATGGCAATCCTTCCAGCATGTACACATTTGCACAAAATCCTGCACACGCAATAAAAGAAGCCCGTGGAAAATTAAAAGACTTTTTCAATGCAAACAACGAAAAAGAAATTCTTTTCACTTCTTGCGGTTCTGAAAGTGCAAATACCGCAATAAAAGGCGTTTTGAATATGAACAAAAACAAACGTCATATTATTACGACAAAAGTTGAACACCCATGCGTGTTAAATGTCTATAAATCATTAGAAAAGCAAGGCTATAAAGTTGATTATATTAATGTCAATTCAAACGGTGAGCTTGACTTAGAACAACTAAAAGAAGCTGTAAATGATGATACAGCATTAGTTTCAGTTATGTATGCAAACAATGAAACCGGTGTCATTTTCCCTATTGAAAAAATAGTTGATATAGTAAAATCAAAGAATTCAGAAACAAAAATCTATGTAGATGCCGTTCAGGCTGCAGGAAAAATCAATATTGATGTTCAGGAACTTGGAGTTGATATGCTTGGAGTTTCAGGACATAAATTTCATGCACCAAAAGGGGTGGGCGTTTTATATGTAAATTCCAAAACTGTAATAACTCCACTTATAATAGGTGGGCACCAAGAGCGCGGATTGAGAGCCGGCACAGAAAATGTTCCATACATTGTAGGTATCGGAAAAGCCGCAGAACTAGCTGCTGATAATTTAAAATACGAAGCTACTGAAATTAAAAGACTTCGTGACAAATTGGAAGCCGGAATTTTGAAACGAGTATTCAATGCCAGATTGAATACAGGAGTTTCAAATAGAGTTCCAAACACAACAAATATCGGATTTGAATATATTGAAGGTGAACTAATTTTGTTACATTTGGGTGACTATGGAATCTGCGCATCATCAGGAAGTGCTTGTACATCTGGTTCACTTGAGCCAAGCCATGTACTTCGAGCTATGAATGTTCCATTTACATCTATCCACGGCAGCATCAGAATGTCTTTAAGCAAATATACAACCGAAGATGAAATCGACTATGTTATTGAAAAATTCCCACCAATCATAGACAAATTGACTAGAATTTCACCATATCAAGATGAATTAGATGCTTTAAAGAAAATAAAAGTATAATAGTCACAAAAGTTAATATTTTAACAAAAAATTTAATTTCTGATTTATATCTATTTAAATGAAAGTAAATAGTGCGTTAAATAAATATATAAGAATAAGCTATGCAAATATCCATCACCGCTTTGTTTTTAAACATGGTTTTGAATATCTGGCAAATACTTCGCTAACCTTAATGAATAACGCTAGCCAGCAAAACTACAGCACATATTGTACCAAAGTGCCAAAAGGTCTTGGCGACATTATCAATCACTTTCAACGAACAAACAATTCAGCACTCTCGGACTTGCAAAACTTGCGTAAAGAATTAAAAGTTGAATGCCGAAAAAGCAAAGATACCGAAGATTTTATCAGAGATTTGTCAAACAATATAATGTCTGGAGACAACGAAATAAATAGTCTTGGACGATTGCTGTATAAATTCAGCAAAAACTATATCATGCGCAAAGAATCAAAAGCGATAATTTTTGATGAAAGTGGAATAAAAACACTTTCAGCTGGCAAAGACTTGTTAAAAGAAACTGCAAAAAAAGAGTGGATTGGCTACGTAAGAGAATTTTTTAATTATATTTTACCTAAGACAAAAGCACAATAAATCTTATACAATTAGACTTTAGTTCTAAGGCAAAACTCTAATTTTTGAAAGAATACAAATACAATTTATGTTGAATAGAATTTATTCAAACCATATTTTATCTTACTGGTATGAATAAATTATTAATAACGCTTATATTTATATCAATGACAACGCTATGCTGCAATGCAAGCGTAATAGACAATCTTGAAAACTATTTATACGGATTCACATACAATAACCAAACCGAAACAACAAGACTAAATCGAATTGAAGAAAGTGTTTATGGCCGTAAAAGCAACATGACAGATACACAAAAACTTGCCAAATTGAGAAAAGATTTATCAGCTGATTTGATTGGTCAAGAAATAAAGCCTAAAGAAGATACATTTATGGAAGACGAAGACTATCAAAAAGACATCGTAGATACAAAAATTCCTCAAGGCTCTAATATTGATTACCCAATAATAAACGAAATGGAGAAAAAAGTATTTAAACAAGAATTTAAAACAAACGATGTAAATGGGAGACTTGCTAAACTTGAACAAAAAGAATTCGGCAAAACTTTTAATGATGATCTAAATTCAAGAGTAGAACGTCTTTCGCAAAAGCTAAATCCTAAAAGCTCGGTTACAAACCAAAATTCAGAATATAATGACGACTTTTATTCAAATGATGAGGACTACTTAAGTGACAAATACTCCTCACAACATATTCCGCAATATGGTACACCCGATATTGATTACAATGCATATAATTCAAGACACTACAGAAGCCCCAGTCAATACAGGGATAACTCCACTGGAGATTTTAAATTATCTGCAATAGAAAAAACAATGTTCAAACAAACATACGAAAACGATAATATTGAAAACAGACTGTCAAGAATTGAATCCGGATTATTCGGTACAATATTTGATTCTGACACAACACCTGAAAGAATAAATAGAATATCAAGCGCTCTAACCGCACAAAAATCCGCAAAACGATATGATAGTAATAAATTCGGACAAAACATGTCAACGGCAATACAAATAGGAGCAATAATACTTATGGTTCTGTCATGTATTCTTTAGGTTCGTAACTAATCAGTTTCTTTTGGAATGTAATCTTTCCAGTGTTCATCCAAATTTTTTATAAACCTATGGGCGTCAATAACATCATCATAATCAATCGGTTCCGGTCCTTCTTGAACCTCAAAAACAGTATCATCATCGTTTTTAAAATTATTGTCTTTTAGCCCCAAAAAAGCTATACCAAAACTTTTTCCACATTTTTTACACACCAATCTAACAACTTGCAACCCTCCTTCATTTCTTACAATTTGAATAGAATCCTCGTCAAAGTCAGATTTGCAAACTGAACAACATAAATTTGAAAACATCTTTTTTAATTTTTTTTTCATAAGTCCTCATTAATATTATATCTTAAATTTTAATATTATGTTACATTTTCGGCAAAAATGGGCATAATACTATGTGTGACGATAGGAGAGTTTATATGGAAGCTATTAACTTAATCTTATTTGGATTCATTGTTTACACTGCATTGATTGTTGTTCCAAGCATTTGGGAAGAACTTACAGCAGAGCAACACTAAATCTACAAAATTAAAGACGTATAGTTAAGATGTTAGTTCCTAAAAATTAACAAATAGAGTTTTTCAGCTTTCATAAAGTGTAATACATACAGTTATATTCTATATGCTAATAAAAAAAACAGCAACCTTATGGTTGCTGTTTTTAACTTGTTTCTTCACCTGGATTATAGTGAACCACCGCCACCATCTCTGAAGTAATCGTAGTGTCTTGGATCAGGATAATTTTCTACGTATTGAGGAGGTGTTGCTTGAGGAGCAGCTTTAGCTTGTTCTTTTCTGTATCTGCTTGCAAGCAATGCATCAAAGTCAGGTGCTAATGTCAATTCAAAGTGGAAACGACCGTATTTTCTATCAGTTTCCCAAGCATTGTTGATTAATGGATAGCCCCAATATAGTCTTGCACTTAAGTCACCTGGCAATTGAACTCTTAAGCCCATACCTATTGATGCTACAAAGTAACTTCCTTGCATTACATCATACTTGGCTGCCGGGAATACCCCTGCTGTATCAGCAAATATTGCACCCTTAATGTAACTACCTATAAATTTATGTCTTTCACCGTTCTTACCGGCAATTGTACGAGGTAACAATGGGAACATAAGTTCTCCAGATAAGAAGTAACCGTTCTTACCAATCATAATACCTTCGTTATAACCTCTTACTGTAGCTAAACCACCTGTCTGGAATTGATCTAAGTAAGGAATATATTTATCACCAGTTACACATTGATAATTTGATCTCAATTGACCAATTACACCGTGAGAGAAGTCATGCAATCTAACTACATCACCACTGAACTTGAAGTAACTTGAATCACTATCTAACAATGGGAATGCATAAGAGAAGTTTTGATCAGCATACCAAATACCATATTTAGTATCTTTTCTCATTTGCAAACCTGCAGTAACACTTGTAACTTGGTCAACATCACCATAACCACGACCAAAGAATGCGTTGAATGCATCATTCAATGAATCATTATCAGAGAATGTTCTTGAACGTTTATAATCTAATGATGTTAATGTTTTCAATTCAAAACCAGGTTTTCTAACAATTGGTTGTTGATAATATAATGAATAAATGTATGAATTTGAACGAATCTTCATCCAATCATAGGCACCATAGCCTATTTTAGAGAATGTTGAAGAATATAAGAAACCAACACGTCCATCTTTTTTATTAACAGGGAAGTTGTAATCAAAGAATGGAGATGTTGCATATTTACTGAAATAAGAACCTAATGAAATTTTATCTCTATGGTGGAACAATGAATCATTGTACAACATAGCACCACCTCTTACACGACCTGTTGTATATCGGCCTGCGTTATCCATAACACCGGCAATATGGAATGGGAAGTTTTCATGAGCATTCAACTCAATATCTGTAGTTCCAGGTTGTGTACCAGCTTTCAAATTAGCTGTAAGGTTTACACCTTCGTGATATCTGTTAAAATCAAGTACATTCTTTTCTAATTCAACTACATCAAAAATTTCTCCTGCTTTTTCAGGCATTCTTTTTGTAATAAAACCATCAGTTGTGTATTTGTTATTTTCAACAGTAATAGCACCAACACGGCTTTCCATTAAACCAATATACAAATGACCGTCATTTACAGTCTGTTCAGGTAGGAATGCACGTGCAGTAATATAACCTTTATTTTCATATAACTTGTTTAAATCATTTATAACAGCTTGAACATCTTGCATTGTATTCGTCTTACCAATCAATCTGCTAACTATAGAATTGATATCAGATGCTGATAAAATCTCAGATGGAGCAACCTGAACACTTGAAACAAAAATACCCTGATTACTCATATTCTGGATTCCACCCTTCATCGCAGATGTGCCAGATGCAGGTTTAAAACCGGCAGGTAATCCAGTATTGTTACCGTTTAAATCACGAATAACTTCACTGTTGTTATCCGGA
>JALCDS010000037.1 GCA_022641775.1 Clostridiaceae bacterium | reverse complement strand
TAATCAGAAACCAAGGTTTCCGAACTTTCCTTTGGCACTTTTTTAAAGTGCACTGCTTTGCAGTTTAAAAGGGGTGCGGGGGCATTTGCCCCTGCTCACTCGTTTCACTTGGTCGCGGGTATTCTCTTTCTTTGGTTCCTTTTCTTTCTCTTTTCCTCGCAAAAAAGAGAAAGAAATGAACATAAAATTTATAAATATACATTAAAAATGTAATATTTTTTATAAAAGCTGATTTTGAATGACACAAAGTAAGATTGAAAAAATCTATATTTTTTTCAATCTTGCATAAGCTGCGTCCATTGCCTTTTTACCAAGCCTGCCAAAATCAATTGTGTACATTGTACTTTCACCAATTTGAGTGACTTCTACAATATGTCCAATGCCAAGTTTTTCATGAAAAACTCTTTCTCCTTCGTTAAAAATATATTCAACAGGTTTTTCACGTTCTTCATCCCTTTTGCGTTGTTCTTCAAGAGCAAGTTGTTCTTTCTTTTTTTCTTCTTCAACAAGTCGTTTTATTTTGTTATCCTTAAAGAAATTTTTTGCAGCAAGTTCTGCACGCTCTTGGTTTGCTTTTGATTTTACAAGAATTGTACGAGAAAGCGGGGCTTTTTTAAATCTGTCATTACGCGAAACATTTGCATAATGCGATGTAGAAGTTGTATTGGTCGAAAAATTAGATTTGTTAGGATTCGTATTAGTCGCAAGTCCTCGACTCGGGGCAACAAAACCTTTCCCAAATCCGTTGGAAGGTCTCAATTTGCCGTCAGTATCAGATTGCGCCGACGAATATGAAAAATCGGATTTTCCGGTTTTTGCTTTTGATACAGCATTACGGAACGTCGAAGAATCAGACGTACTGCCTTCAAAACCTATTTTATTCAACAATTGAGGCGGAATTTCTTGGATAAATCTTGACGGATTATAATATTTGAATTCTCCCCACATTTGACGACGGTTTGCGCTTGTCAAATACAATTTTTCTTTTGCACGTGTTACCCCAACATACATCAAACGGCGTTCTTCTTCCATTTCAGACGGAATATTAAAAGTCCTTTGATGAGGAAAAATTCCTTCATCCATGCCGGCAAGAAAAACTTCAGGAAATTCAAGCCCTTTTGCAGAATGTAATGTCATCAAGGTAACGTTGTTTGAAATATCATCCATACCATCAATATCAGATACCAAAGCAACTTGAGTTAAGAATTCTCCAAACGGATTTGATTCATCTTCAGGCTCAAATTCACCGGCAACATTTACCAATTCTTGCAAATTATCAATATCAGCTTCGCTTTCAGGAGTATTCTGTTTTTGAAGTTCACCTATATAACCTGTTTTTTCCATAACTAAAGTTACAAAATCAGGTAAAGAATAACTGCTTTGTGCATCTTTAAACCGCAAAATCATTTCCGCAAAATCTTTTAATTTTGATTTTACTCTATCAGAAATATCACAGTCTTCAATATGCCCGATAGCATCAAACATACTCTCATCATTACTGTCAGCAAATACTGAAAGAGCTTTTACCGTAGTATCTCCGATTGCACGTTTAGGCACATTGATAATTCTACGCAAACTTTGTGAATCATTCGTGTTATAAATCAATTTTAAATATGCAATAATATCCTTGATTTCTTTTCTATCATAGAATTTCAAACCGCCGTAAATTTTATATGGAATTCCTGCCGCGATACAAGCTTCTTCTAACGCTCTTGATTGAGAATTAGTACGATACAAAACCGCATAACGGTTATAATCTCCACCTGAATTTTGTTTTATGTTACTTGCAATAAAATTAGCCTCATCCGCTTCATCTTGCGCTTCAAAATAGTCAATGAGTTCGCCTTCACCTTTGTTTGAATACAAAACTTTGTCAATTCTGTCTTCGTTATTTTTTATAATTTCGTTTGCAACATTCAAAATATTGGCAGTTGAACGATAATTCTGCTCCAATTTAATCAATTTTGCATTTTTAAAATCTTTTTGGAAATTCATAATGATTGTAAAATCAGCCCCACGCCAAGAATAAATTGACTGGTCAACATCTCCTACAACGCAAAGCGAACGTTCAGGCGGAATTTCAGCTATTAAATTTGTATATAACATATTTACTAAATTGTACTGTGCAAGGTTTGTATCCTGATATTCATCAACCAAAATATGCTGAAATCTATTGTAATACTGAGTTCTGACATCTTTATTTTGTTCCAAAAGCTTTACTGTGAGCATAAGCATATCATCAAAATCTATTGCATTGTTGTTGTTTAAAGTATTTTCATACTCTTCAAAAATTGATGCTATTTTTTGAGATTTGAAATCACGAGCAAATGTCGCAAATGTATAAGCATCTTGCATTTTGTTCTTTGCATTGGAAATAATAGATTTGACAAGTTTTGGCGCATAAATTTTTTCATCCAAATTTAATTTTTTTACAGCATGTTTGATTACTGCATTTGTATCGGAGTCATCATAAATAGTGAAATTTTTATCAAGTTTTTTGCCCGATTGGAACTTGTAATTTTCAATATTTTCTCTTAAAATTCTTCCGCAAATACCGTGGAATGTACCCACCCACATATATTTTACAGTATGTTCACCCAAAATATTGCCTAAACGCTCTTTCATTTCGCGAGCAGCTTTATTCGTAAAGGTTACAGCCAAAATATCACGCGGTCTTGTACCGTGCTCTATCAAATACGCAATACGTGTCGTCAAAACCTTGGTCTTCCCAGAACCTGCTCCCGCTAAAATTAAAAGTGGTCCACTTGTTGTTTTGACGGCTTCCTGTTGTTCTTTATTAAGATTTTCCAACAAATTTTCCATCTGCACTCTTTTCAAAATCAAAAATGTATGCTATAATATAGCATAATCGAAAAATGTATTTATTGCAATGAGAAATAGGAGACTGTAAATGGGTATTTTAATGAGTTCCGACAAAGACGACAAAAAACAAGACAATTCAATAATGGTTCCAGTTGATGATGATATGGACAAAGTATCGGAAAACTCACCAAATACTGTTGATGAACTTGCAATGGAATTAGCAACAATTCAACAATCAGCAAAAAAAATTGCAATCATAGGTAGTCGCAATCTTCCGATTACGCATCAACAAATGATTGAAACACTTGCAACAGCTCTTGCAATGCAAGGAAATACAATAATTACATCAGGAGGGTCTTCAGGAACAAACGCTGCAGCCATCCGTGGAACAATGAAAGCTAATCCTGATAAATTGAAAGTAGTTTTGCCTCAAACAATCGGCCAACAACCAAGTGATGTTCAAAATCAATTGATTGGTGTTCCGAATATTATTGAACATGCAGACAGAGCAATGATGACATTGGCTGATGCTTCTCGTGTTTGTAACAGAGAAATAATTGATGACTGTAACCAATTGATTTGTTTCTTGTCTCACACAAGTAAAACATTGCATAATGCAGTTCAATATGCAGAAGAGGGACACAAAGTTATTACCGTCTTTTACTTAGACTAGAGAGATTTATGGACGATTTACTAAAACAACTCACCGGCAAGGATAAAAATGTTTGTGAAACTGCCGCTAAAAATCTTGTCGATACGGGAGATGAAGAACTTTTCAAAACCCTCGTTGATAATGATGATTTTTTGTTTGATTACATCAAACGTAATATTGCTATGCGTATTGAAAAATATGTAACAAAAGACAATTATATGAACCTTTTGAAATTTATGAAATATTTTTCACCTTCATATGATGAAACTATTGCAAAAGGCTTGGCAAAATTTGCTGATGAAGATTTGACAGACAAAGTTCTTGAAATTTTTGAAAACGGAACAGAAGATGAAAAATGCTATTGTGCAAAATTCTTTTCATATATTCAAGACCCGTTATCAATAAACCTTTTAAGAGCAAATTGTTATAGCGAAAATATGAATTTGAATCTTAATTGTGCTGTAACTTTAGGTATTTTAAAAGATGAACAGTCATACACAGAAGCTATTGAAAAACTAAAAAACCAAGATGACGATTTTGAAAATCTTAAAATTATTAGATTTTTAGTATCATACGGCAATAAAGAAGCCCTAATGCCGATAGCAGAATGTATGATAAATTCTTCTCTGCAAGAAAATATCGCAGCAGAAATTCCGTATCTTGTTCCACTGTTTGAACTGTTAAATACCCACGAAAAATTGGGTTTGTTTGTTCTAAATAATATAATTGACGGACTTGGTGAAACAATCCCTTTATCTGCCGTTTTCGATTACGAATTATTCGACGTTATTCATTCAATTATCACAAATAACTTGAATAGCGTTGATGCAACAGTATTACTCAATGCAAGAGAAAAATTCAATATCTTGACAGAAAACAATGAATACACGTTTGATGAAGATAAAAATACTCAAAATGAAATTGAAGATATTAAAAAATTACTTGCTAAACAAAACAACAAACCTTGGCTCAAACTTGTCAACGATGAAGTAAGAGAAGACAGCTTGTTTGTTTATACAGCACTGGAATTTTGCAAAGACGAAGCTACGATAAAAGAGCTTTTACGTTCAAATAATCAAACGCTTATTTTACGTGCACTGGAAGTTCTCAAAAACATAAATTGCCTTGATAGTTCAGCCAAAACCATTGCATTATTAAAGGTTTCTGATATAAATATCAAAAACATAATAAGAGCCTTGTAATTTTATTTACTTCTAAACGTACTGTTCTTCTTGTACAGCTACTGCTGCAATTTGATTAGAAATAAATGAAACCTTTTTCAACGGTCCCACAGTTTCTTTTTCAATAATTGTTGCCGTTGTAGCTTTCATCGCTTTTGTAAGTTCATCATATAAACTTTGCGGATCTTCTACATACAAAACCAATGGAGCTGTAGACCCTTTTAAAAATACTAATGTTGAATATCTTTTTTTTATATTTTGCGGATTAAATTGTTGTGCCATTTCTTAAACTCCTCTTTTATTAGCTTGATTGTACTATAATTTTCGCATTTGTGCAAACATTATAACTCATACAATAGGATGAAATTTGTGATATAATAAATTTATGAAAATACTTGGTATTGATCCCGGAATGGCAATTGTTGGTTATTCTCTCGTTGATTTTGACGGAGAGAATTGTACTTTGCTAAATTCAGGTTCTATTCAAACTTCAAAAAATGATAAAGAAAGCAAACGGCTTTTAGAAATTTTCAATGATATGAACAAAATTGTTGAAATGTACAAACCTGATATTGCTTCAATTGAAAAATTGTATTTTTTTAGAAATCAGACAACTGTCATGCCTGTAGCACACGCTCGCGGAGTTATTTTGATGGTATTAGAAAAATATAATATTCCTATTTTTGAATATACACCTATGGAAGTCAAACAGGTTTTGACAGGATATGGCAGAGCCGACAAAAAAGAAGTTGAACAAATGGTAAAAATCTCCTTAGGAGTTGATTCTTTACCCAAACTCGACGATACAGTCGATTCTATCGCAATCGCGATTTGTCATACAAGAAATATCCGTTAATTAATAAGTAAAATATCTGTCAAAATCTACATCATCAAAACAGCATAAAAGTTTGTAAATATCATCATCTTCATCCATACGTTGAAATTTATAATTATCAAACTTCCAGTATTTAGGGTTTATTCCTTTTACATGTACAAGTTCACATTCTTTTAGAATATTTAATTTCTTTTTTACAATTTCAATAGGTAATTCAACAAGTTTTGCAAGTTCAACAGCTGTAATTCCAAATTCCGATGAACATCTTTCGGGTGTCATAAACATAAGTTCTAACCCGACTTTTTTCAAATCATTATCATCTATTGAAGATTCATACTCGTACATATACCCATAATAATTTATAAATTTGGTTTTTAAATCCTATTTTTATAGGATAAGTTCAAAACACAAAGTTTCAATAACCGTTTGTACTTGTATTCCTAATTTTACCTGATTTCTTGCAGTTTCTATTTTTTTTAAATCTGATATTAATTTAATTTTTAAAACATTATTATCCAAATTATTTTTAACCGTGGATAAAATATAATTTTGAAATTCCGTTAAAATATCCAGCGGGTCATACTCTTTTGTTAAGCCAAAAAGTCTGTCATTAAAATCTAAAACATCATTTCTGTCTATCGTAAAATAATTTTCTACCGTATCTTTTACCTTATCAAATTCAAGTTGTTCAACTTTTTCAGACGGTACAAAAAAGCACTGTGAACGAGAAACAATTGTTGAAATTATATCAGATTTATTTTTTGTTAAAAAGAAAAATGTTGTATTCTTTGGGGGTTCTTCAAAAGTTTTTAAAAGCGCATTTGCCGCTGTTTCAGGAAAAACTTTTTCATTCAAACCGCAAAGGTTACCAGAATTGTCTCTATCTGCAAAAATAATTACTCTATGATAATCAGAAGTTAATGACAAATTATCTTTAACCATTTTTACTTGTGAAGCTGAAATGACTGTTTTTGTAGTATCATCGGCTTCTTTGTTATCAACTTTTGTAATTGTCATAACTGCAGGATGTTTATTCTCTCTAATCCAACGACAATTCAAACAATCACATGTTTCTGATTTGTCACCGGTACAATTCAATAATCTTGAAATTTCTAAAGCAACATCGTACTGAGATTGGACATCATTTCCATAAAAAAGGATTGAATGTGCAATATTTTTGTCTTTACTTTCGATTCCGTTTTTAAAATATTTCATCAAAAAATCGTATTTATCAGAAAATTGCATATTGTACCTCATCTTCCACATTCAAAGCCTGCCCTGCTTTTATACGATATTCTGCGTTGGTTAATTTTTCTTTTAAATTGACCAAATCTTTCAAATTAACATTTTTCAATTTTTTTAAAGTCAATTGAATTCGATATTCATGCATGCCGGTCAATTTTGAAAGTTCAAATGCTGAAACCGAAGCTGATTTCGCTTTCAAGATTATCCAAGTTCTAACCTCTTTTTGAAGCATACTCAATATTGCCAAAGGATAAGTTGTTGCAAGTAATTTGTTATATTCTAAAAGCGCTTTGTCTTTTTCACCCTTTAATACAAATTCTGAAAAAGCAAAGATATCTTCATTATTAACACAAATTTCTTCTATATCAGATTTTTCAACCAAATCTCTCGGATGAATATACAACTTAACTTTATCAAGCTCACTGTCTATTTGACGAAGATTGTTTCCTATCCGATTGATTATCGTTTCAGTTGCTTCAGCACTGATTTTTAAACTTTTAGCCTTAATAAATTTTTTTATCCACGTATCAAGCTCCGCTACTTTGTAAGTTGGAATTGTATTGAATTCAGTAGGATTAAATTTTGACAAAAGTTTAAAAAACTTTTTACGTTTATCTATTTTTTCTCCGGTATCACGTGGAAGTTTTGCCGTAAATACAATATCAATATTTTCCCCTTCCAAAATCGAAGTTAGTTCTTTAATCTGCTTGTCATCTATAGATTTTTTAAAATAATCTAAAATATCAATTACAAAAAGCATTTTGCCAAACATAAGCCCTTGAGTTCTCAATATTGCAGTTAAATCAGCAAAACTCGGATTATCGACTTTTTTAAAATTCATATCAATAAAATTTTTATCGAGCCCTTTTTTCAGTTTCTCGATTTCCAAATCCATCAAATAATCTTCTTCGCCATAGAAAAAATAAATCATATCCTAGCTTTCTATTAAGAGGCTTGCACCAATTACACCGGCTGTATTCCCGAGTTGGGCAGGAACAACTTCAACCGTTTCACCTGCAATTTTCATTGCACGTTTTTTTATAGTTTCTCTAATAGGATTTAGAAGTAAATCACCACAATCTGCAACCCCGCCGCCTACAATAATTTTTTCAGGGTTCAAAAGATTTACAACACTTGCCATACCAATTCCGATATATTCACCTATGATTGTAAAAATTCGTTTTGCAACAGGATCATTTGCTTTTGCAGCTTCCGCAACAATGTAAGATGTAATATCAGGGTTTGCCATTTCTCTAAATTTTGTTGATTTTCCGCCCTTAATATATTCTTCTGCCATTGCAACTATAGCAGGACCGGATGCAAATGCTTCTAAACATCCTGTATCTCCGCAACCACACAAAGGTCCATCATGAATTTGCAATTTAATATGACCGATTTCACCTGCAACATTGCTTGCACCACGTACCAATTTGCTGTTTATTATCAATCCTGAACCGATACCTGTACCAACTGTTATACAAATTAAATTTTCACAACCTTTACCGGCTCCGTAATTCAATTCACCTAATGTTGCACATCTGACATCATTATCAACACGTGTCGGAATTTTAAATTCGTCTTCAATCATTTTTGCAATAGGTACATCAGCCCACCCCGGAAGGTTTGGCGCAAGTCTTACTATACCTTTTGTATAATCAATTTGACCCGGAAAACCAAATCCTATACCTTGGATATCCTCAGATTTTTTCTGAGTTTCTTTCAAAAGCTCTGTTATAGCTTGTTTGATATTGTTAATCGTATATTCGTATCCCATTTCCGCATAAGTCGGAACCTTATTTGAATAAATAATTTTTCCTTTATCATCTACCAACGCAATTTTAACGTTTGTTCCACCAACATCAATACCAATTCTGTGTTTTGTCATAAATTTGTCCCCATACAAAATAAAAACTTCTATTTTATCTTATCATAAAGATAATTTTTGTAATTTTTAAAAAAACAAAGTATCTTAACAAAAATTTACAAGGAGATTTTCAAATAACTAGCAATTTCATGCGTTCATTGGTTTTATATGACTAGAAAAAAGTAAGATTTAATGTTATAATATATACAAATTAAATCAACCTGAAACAAAAATGACTGATTTACAATTTTATTCATGTAAATAATAAATTTGATAATAACCTGAATTGATATATATAAAACTAAATAGAAAATAATAGAAAATGGCTTATAATTACGGTATTTTAATATAAAAAGGAGTAGGTCTATGGCAGTAGCAGTATCAAAACCAACAGAAAAGAAGGTTAAATCAAAATTTAATGAAGAATTCGAAAATTATTTGAAAAAACAATGTTTGAAAACAACATTTAATGGTCTTGAATTGGAAACTTTTTCTTGGTACAAGAAAGTTTTAGCAATGATGTAACCAAATAAACAAAACAAAATTCTTAAAAAAATGACCGTCATCGAAGGTCATTTTTTTGTGCTAAAATTTTGGCTATGAAAGATTTTTTAATAGGTTTATTAGACTGGATTTATAAGAAAAAATGTTATTTTTGCAGAAGTTCAAAAGAATCTGTAAAAATGTGTTCAAAATGTTATAATGAATTGGATTTTTTACCTGTCAAAATAAATCGAATTGTTGAAGGGAAAAAAGTTTATTGCGCCGGAATTTATTCAAAAAATCTTCAAAAACTCATTCGCGGATTGAAATATCACCGACAAAAAGACTTAGCTTTTTATTTGGCAAAATTTTGTTATGAATATTTCCAAAAAATTACAGATGAAAGAGATTTTCAAATTGTACCTGTTCCAATATTTCCAAAACGCAAAAAGCAACGCAAATACAACCATATGGAGCTTGTCAGTAAAGAATTTTCTTATCTTTCGGGAATGGATATAAATTTTGACTTGATAAAAAGAATAAAAGATACAAAACCTCAGTACAATCTCAAAAAACCGGACAGAATCAAAAACCTGACTGACGCTTTTGAAGTTGATGAAACAAAATTAATAAAGGGTAAAAAAATTCTTTTATTTGATGATATTTGTACGACAGGTTCAACTTTTGAAGAAATGATTAAAACCTTGAAATCAAAAGGCATTGAGGATATAATCTGTCTTGCGGCAACAACACCGTTTGAGGAATAAACTTGATTTTAAAAGAATTTTCAAAATATATACAAAGCAAAGATAATGACATAATTTCAGGCAAAATCACCGCAACTAACATTTTGTGTGATTGGGTAAAACTCGTTGTTTACAAAAACCCAAAAAATAATGTCGATAAAATTGTCCACAAAGAAATTATGTTGTGTGAAAACAAAGTTGGGGACTACTTTATTGTTGCAAAGTCGAAAAGCGGGCAAACGTTAATCAAAGCCCTTTATAATTATGCACAAAGTTATGAACATTATATAATGAATAAATGGCTACAAGACAAAAAAGCCTCTGATTTCAGACCACTCTAAATATTTAAAAAACTCGGAGAATAAACAGTTTTACCTAAAAGCATTCTTGCTGTTTTTATAATCCCCAATTGAGATTTATCGGATTTATTAAATTCAACATCATCAATATCAGAAAAATCTTCAACCATTTGAACAAGATTCAAATAAATTTCATCCGCACTGTTTTCAGGAGATTTAGTATTCAGCATGCTAAAAATTCTGATAAGTTCTTCATCTTTTGCATCCATTATCACAGCATCAAGCCCTGCCCCATAACACAAAACCGCCATAACTCTGTTTATAACAGGTCTTAACTCATTTGGGCATCCGTTTGATACATTTGACAACCCGATAACTGTTTTTACAGGCGGATCAAAACTTTCTTTAATCATTTTTATTGTATTTATAGCTTCTTGTGCCTGTGATTGATCTGCCGTTACAGGTAAAATCAACGGATCAAAAAATAACTTTTCGGTATTCATACCCATTTCCATAGCTTTTTCATAAATTTTGAAAGCTATTTCCAATCTGCCGTCTGAAGTCTTTGGAATTCCATTTTCCTTATCCATTGTAAGCGCTATCAAATTACACTCTTTTTCAATTGCCAAATCAAGCATTTTAGACAATTTTGGTTCATCTGAAGATGTACTATTCAAAAAACTGTCTTTTGAATTATCTAAAGATGTCACTCCTGATTGCATTTCATCAAAATTAGTTGTATCAAAAGATATTTTTAAATTTTTATCGGTTTTTTGGACAAGTCCGCTTAACCAACTCAAAATACCTTGCATATCACCTTTTGCAGGCCCGACATTCAAATCAATATAATCCATTTTTGATTCTTTTTGAATAATATCTTTTATAAAAGCTTCATTGCGCGATAACAATGCATCTTTAACCGTTTTGGAAACTATATGTATATTTTCACCAATCAAAATC
Source organism: Clostridiaceae bacterium (assembly GCA_022641775.1). GTDB lineage: Bacteria > Cyanobacteriota > Vampirovibrionia > Gastranaerophilales > Gastranaerophilaceae > RUG14219. Next base: position 346 of record JALCDS010000037.1, on the reverse strand, counting down.
ATAATTTGAGTTTAACACAAAATTTTTTCATTCATCAACATATTTCAGATTTATTATGCTAAGTCGCTTCGCTCATCCCTCTGCTCTCCTTTTTACCCCTCGCAGTAAACGGCAACGCTCTCAATTAAAACGAAAACTCAACGTTTCCGTTTATAATTGCTCGTCTCTCTATCACTCCGTTCGCTCATCCCTCTGCTCTCCTCTTTACCCCTCGCAGTAAACGGCAACGCTCTCAATTAAAACGAAAACTCAACGTTTCCGTTTATAATTGCTCATCTCTCTCTCACTCCGTTCGTTCGTGCCTCTGCTCGGGGTAAAAAAAAGCCATTCTATAAAAGAACGGCTA
>JALCDS010000036.1 GCA_022641775.1 Clostridiaceae bacterium | reverse complement strand
TAAACCGCTTCACTCTACCAGGGTACCTCTTCTCCCGAAGTTACGAGGTGATTTTGCCGAGTTCCTTAGCGAGAGTTTTCTCGCGCACCTTAGTATATTCTACCAACCTACCTGTGGCGGTTTACGGTACGGATACCGGATAATCTCGATTGCGAAGATTTTCTTGGCAGTGTGGATTCAACACCTTCGAGTCCGTAGACTCTCCTCATAACGCCTCACTTTATAACGCTTGAGCGGATTTTCCTACTCAAACTTGCTACACGCTTAAACAGCCTCTTCCATTCGGCTGCGTGCTTATCCTCCTGCGTCCCTCCGCATCTGATAACGATTATCAGATAGTACAGGAATGTCAACCTGTTGTCCATCGACTACGCCTTTCGGCCTCATCTTAGGTTCCGACTAACCCCTCGCGGACGAGCCTGCCGAGGGAAACCTTAGGTTTACGGTGCATTGGATTCTCACCAATGTTTTCGCTACTTATGCCGACATTCTCACTTCTGCTTCGTCCATCAGTCCTTACGATCTGACTTCATCCTACAACAGAACGCTCCCCTACCCATTAAGTAAACTTAATGACGCAGTTTCGGTTATATACATGAGTCCCGGTGTATTTTCGGCGCGGAGTCGCTTGACCAGTGAGCTATTACGCACTCTTTCAAGGGATGGCTGCTTCTAAGCCAACCTCCTGGTTGTCACAGTAACTCTACCTCCTTAACCACTTAGTATATATTTGGGACCTTAACTGGCGTTTTGGGCTGTTTCCCTTTTGACCATGGATCTTAGCACTCATAGTCTCACTGCCAGATAAACATTACAGGCATTCGGAGTTTGACATTGTTTGGTATAACATTTCGTCACCCGCACAAAACCAGTGCTCTACCTCCTGTAAGATAATTCTGACGCTGTGCCTAAACGCATTTCGGGGAGAACCAGCTAGCTCTTGGTTCGATTGGCATTTCACCCCTAACCACAACTCATCCACCGATTTTTCAACATCGGTTGGTTCGGACCTCCACGTAGTGTTACCTACGCTTCATCCTGATCATGGTTAGATCACCAAGGTTCGGGTCTATCTCAAGTTACTAGTCGCTCTATTCAAACTCGCTTTCGCTGTGGCTCCGGATATTAACTCCTTAACCTTGCAACGTAAGATAACTCGCCGGCTCATTCTTCAACAGGCACGCTATCACCCTATTAATAGGGCTCTAACTGATTGTAAGCTAACGGTTTCAGGATCTATTTCACTCAGCTTCTCACTGTTCTTTTAACCTTTCCATCACTGTACTCGTTCACTATCGGTCACTGACTAGTATTTAGCCTTACCGGATGGTCCCGGTGGATTCAGACAGGGTTTCACGTGCCCCGCCTTACTCGGGATACTTATAAGAGGTTATTTAATGTCACTTAAGTGGCTATCACACTCTATGGCTCAACTTCCCAGTTGAATTCAGTTATTAAATAATTTTGTAACTCTTTCGATATACTGCAATATATCATATAAGTCCCACAACACCTTTTACACAACGCTCGCAGGCTATCACGTATAAAAGGTTTAGGCTACTCCAATTTCGCTCGCCGCTACTCTCGGAATCATTAGTTTATTTTCTCATCGTCCTGTTACTAAGATGTTTCAGTTCACAGGCTTTCCTCCTCATAACTTTATGTATTCAGTTACGGGTTATCAGAGATAAATCTGATAGGGTTTCCCCATTCGGAATTCTACGGATCAAGACTTTTTAGCAGTTCCCCGTAGCTTATCGCAGCTTTACACGTCCTTCTTCGGCTGTCAGTGCCAAGGCATTCACCATTAGCTCTTTGTAGCTTTACCTATCAATTAGTTAATTGCTTAACTAATCTTTAGTATTCATTGATGATTACGCTTACATTATTTTTTTTAGATAACAGTATTATTTCTCAATATCTTTCAATATTTTGACTTTATACTTTTATATCCTCTTGAAAAAATTCCGTGTGAAAATTTTTCAAGAATAATATACGCTTATAATCTTATGCAATTTTCAATGTGCAATCCAGTTACACTGGAAACAGAACAGTCTGAAAACATACTTGTTAAGTTAATCTCCACTTTAAAGTCAAAAATGTAAAGACTTCAAAGCTTCAAAGATTACGACCTTGGGATGAATGGCTAATTTTAAGATATCATAGATATCACCATTAATCTCCCTAGAAAGGAGGTGATCCAGCCACACCTTCCGGTACGGCTACCTTGTTACGACTTCACCCCAGTCACCAACCCTGCCTTAGAACGCTGCTTCCAAAAGGTTAGCTCACGTGCTTCGGGCGTGGTCGACTTCCATGGTGTGACGGGCGGTGTGTACAAGACCCGGGAACGTATTCAACGCAGCGTGCTGATCTGCGTTTACTAGCGATTCCGACTTCATGCACTCGAGTTGCAGAGTGCAATCCGAACTGAGACTGGTTTTTAGAGATTTGCTCACTCTCGCGAGTTGGCGACTCGTTGTACCAGCCATTGTAACACGTGTGTAGCCCAGAGCATAAGGGGCATGATGATTTGACGTCGTCCCCACCTTCCTCCGGTTTATCACCGGCAGTCTCGCTAGAGAGCAATACATCAGTAAACCAATGCATGCAACTAACGACGAGGGTTGCGCTCGTTGCGGGACTTAACCCAACATCTCACGACACGAGCTGACGACAACCATGCACCACCTGTCTTGAGGCTCTCCGAAGAGCACCTTCTGTTTTCACAAAAGTTCCTCAGATGTCAAGCCCTGGTAAGGTTTTTCGCGTTGCTTCGAATTAAACCACATGTTCCACCGCTTGTGCGGGTCCCCGTCAATTCCTTTGAGTTTCACACTTGCGTGCGTACTCCCCAGGCGGGATGCTTAACGCGTTAACTTCGGCACTGCAGGGGTCGATACCCGCAACACCTAGCATCCATCGTTTACAGCCGGGACTACTGGGGTATCTAATCCCATTTGCTACCCCGGCTTTCGTTCCTCAGTGTCAATTACGGCCCAGTAAAGCGCTTACGCCACCGATGTTCCTCCTGATATCTAAGCATTTCACCGCTACACCAGGAATTCCCTTTACCTCTACCGCATTCAAGCTTGCCAGTATCCGATGCCTTACAGAAGTTGAGCCTCTGCCTTTAACACCAAACTTAACATGCCACCTACGAACTCTTTACGCCCAATGATTCCGGACAACGCTTGCACCCTCCGTATTACCGCGGCTGCTGGCACGGAGTTAGCCGGTGCTTCCTCTGTGGGTACCGTCAAGTTTCGTCCCCACTGACAGAACTTTACACCCCGAAGGGCTTAATCATTCACGCGGCGTTGCTGCGTCAGGGTTTCCCCCATTGCGCAAAATTCCCTACTGCTGCCTCCCGTAGGAGTATGGGCCGTGTCTCAGTCCCATTGTGGCTGATCATCCTCTCAAACCAGCTACTGATCGTCGCCTTGGTGGTCCATTACACCTCCAACTAGCTAATCAGATGCAGGCTCATCTTTGAGCACCGGAGTTTTCAAGATATCCATTTCAGGATAGCTCATATGGGGTATTAGCAGAAGTTTCCCTCTGTTGTCCCCCGCTCAAAGGCAGATTTCCTACATATTACTCACCCGTCCGCCACTTTCCACTGACCGAAGTCAGCTTCTCGTTCGACTTGCATGTATGAAGCACGCCGCCAGCGTTCGTCCTGAGCCAGGATCAAACTCTCCATTGTCAGAAAGTTTATGTCCATCGTTGTCTCGCGACAACAGTTGACTCTTAATTTAACGAACCTAGCTTTCGCTTTAGTTCTTGTCACTTACATTTCTGTAAGATTCGAAATCATTTTTTGTTTTGAATTAACAAGTATTAATTGTTTTCGTCAATTATTGAAATTTGTAAAACAAATTTCAAGTTTCAGCTATTCTGTTTTCAATGTACTGTCCCAAATTTTTGGGCTACCAATCTCGCTTAATCTATTGCATGTTTCATCATTAGTTAAGTCCTTGGGGCATTTGGTGTTAAAATTAACACCTGCAAGGTTACTCGAATTGACTTTCGCCTGCGTTCTTTATTTTAATACTTAAAAACTCTTTGTCAAGAGATATTTTAAATTTTGTTAACTATTTTTATTTAGTTCGGCTGTGCGATTTGCACAATTTTTACTGTACGATAAACGAATTTTAATGTCAAGCATTTTCTTATAAAATTCTTAAGTTTTTCAACTCAGTCCTATGTTTTCAAAATTCGCTGTGCTATTGAGCACGTCTTTCAGTGTATTTTAAACAAAAACCAAAGTCAACAATTTTTGCTCATGTTTTTTAAGATTTTTTTGAAGGAAAACTGCATGCAGTGGATTATCAACGGTTTTAGGGCAATTTACAAAAATTAATATCTTAAAAACCAACCTTTTATATAGACGTATGCGCCGTCATTTTGTTCCCGACATGCCCAAATACATTATTAATAAATGTAACGCAATTTGTCATTAAATAGCCAATACTATAATATATAATTATAGATTTATACACTATTTTGAATTAAGGAGAGTTAAAAATGAGAAAATTATTTAAATTAATGGCATGCTCAACCATTTTGTTTTTGGCATGCTCAACTGTAACATTTGCTGATGGCAGTGCTTTCACCCCATTAAACTTTGACAGCAACACCTCAACAAAAACATCAACTGCTGCAAAAACAAAAACTACAACTCCTGCAACTACACAAGCAGGAAATACTCAATTTCAAAATGCTATTTTGGAATTAGACAACGCACAAATCAATGTCAGAAACGAATTGTTGAATTACAAATCAAAATATTCTGACGTTGATGCACAATACCAAACAGTAAAAGCTGAAAGAAAGGCTCTTGCTTCTCAAGTTAAGGCATGCGAAAAGAAAATCAAAAAGATTGATAAGCAAAAAGAAAGCATTAGAAAGAACATGGCGCAATAACAATTTATTAATTAGTAATAAATTATATAAAAATAGGAAGAAAGTAATTTCTTCCTATTTTTTTACTTATAAATAAAATCATGTCGGTTATTCACCCGAATAAATTCTTATATAATTCCAATAACTTCTAAATACTTTTTTTACGTAATCTTGAGTTTCTTCATAAGGAATTTGTTCAACAAATTCATCAGTATCATTATAATAAAGAGAGCTTTTCCACCTTTGAATAGCTCCGGCTCCGCCATTATAAGCCGCAACGGCAGATACATCAAATCCGCTCAAGAAACTTCTTAAATCAGAATAATAATAATTTCCAAGCATAATATTAGAATTAGGATTAAACAAACTATAGCCTAAAAGCCCATGCCTTCTTGCAATTTCACTTGCGGTTGATGGCATAAGTTGCATAAGTCCGCTCGCACCTACTTCACTTTTTGCTTGAGAATCAAAATGACTTTCCTCACGCATCAAGGACAACATCAATGGAACATTATTCCCCAAATTATCAGAATAATATTTTACAATATTATAATAATAAACCGGATATACTAATCTCCATCTCAAATCGTATTTGTCCGGCTTTACATCAAGATTATCCATCGCATCTCTGGCAACAATTACAGAGTGCGTATAATCCCCTTTTTCATACAAAACCCAACTTTTTATAAAATCGTCGTTTTTACAAATTTCGTTTAACGCATCGTAATCATTAAGTTTAACAAGATTTACAACCATGCTCTTATTTACATAACTGTACGGATAAACAACAGGTTGCGGATTTATATTGCTCAAAATCAACGGCCCCTGCATATGTTTCAATCTCAAATATGCTCTGTACGCATAATATGAATCAGGATATTTTGAAATGACTTTGTTGTAATAGCTTGCAGAATCTTTGTGTTTTGCTTCATTTACTTTGCCCAACCAAAACGTAATCATTGGAGAAAATTTACTATCAGGGAATTTTTTCAAATATCCATGACCGATTTTTTGCGCAGAAGAATAATCACGTAATTTTATCTTTGAAATAAATATGTGTGCTAAAGCTTCTGTTGCAAAATCACTTTTCGGATAATACGTATATAGGGAATTATAACAAGAAACAGCACTATTGCCGGATAAAATTTTACATTTCAAATTCATTACATAATCTCTGCCCTTTGTCGGAGAAATTGAATAAAGCTGATTTATACCTTCATTTTTTGACGGCGATAAATCAATATAAGTTTCGATTGCATCATGTAATTCATCTTCTTGAACATATTTAGAATATTTTCTTAATCCCAAATTTGCATAATACTTAGCATGCGAAAAATCACCCATAGCGTAAGATGTTTTTACTTGTTGTGCCCAAGCTTCAGAAATGGCAGATTTTTGAAGTAATTCTTGGGATTTTTTATAATCTGCAAACGCATAAGCTGTTTTCGCCATCAAAAGGTAATCCTTTTGATTAACATTGTTATCAAGTTTGAGCCACGCATTAACAGCACTGAATGCCAATCTTCCTGCAGGAGCTTTTGTCAAATAATCTCTAAAATAGTTTTCTGCCTTAAGTTTTTCTGAATGAGGGAAATTCGGTTTCAATTTCCCGTTTTTGTCAGTATATTTATTTACGATAATTTTTCCCAGATAATATTCAGATGCTAAACCATAGTCAGTGTCAGGGTTGTTTTTCAAAATCTTCTTGAAATACTTACTTGCGCGGTGCGGGTTTTTCTTGACAAGTTGCTGAGCAGCCAAATATCTTGCCCGTAAACTCAAAGGGTTTGACGGATAGTTGTTGAATAAAAAACTATACTGCTTCACTGCCGCATCAGAATCACCCAATTTTTCTGCACATTCTCCCTGATGATAAACAGCTATAGGTTTCAACGGAGAAAACAAGCTTACCTTTGAAAACAAGTAATAAGAATTTTGGTAATGCCGAGTAGAAAAAGCCTTCAAAGCATTTGAATATGTTCCGTTCGTTTTTTCAGATAAATTGTTAAAAATACCGAAACAAACTGAACCGATAATTATCAGCCATAACAAAATTATTCCGGCTATTCCATTATTTTTTTTGCGTTTCATACATTATAATTTTAGCAAATTTTAATTGATATGGGAAATTCTTAACGTAATTTAAAAATAATACATGGTAATAAAAAAAGAGCCAAAAGGCTCTTTTTATTTTATTAAATTTATCAACTTATTTATTTATCTTTATTATCAATATCTAAAAGACTTGCCTGTTCAACAGAAGGAGTTTCAGCAGTTTCATCTTTTGCTTGATATTTATCATCATCTTCAGGATTCAAAATCTTGTTGACAGAAACAACACTATCTCCATCCATCAAGTTTTGCGCTCTTACACCTGTTGCAGGACGTCCTTGACGAGATATTGAACCTGCATTCAAACGAGTTACAACTCCGTTTGCAGTAACAAGCATAATATCATCTGTATCTTGAACTATTGTCAATGCTACAAGGCGTGATGCAGTTGATTTGAACTTGGTTGCAATCAAACCGATACCGCTTCTGTTTTGCGCTCTGAATTCAGAAAGTTTTGTACGTTTTCCAAATCCGTCTGATGTTACCAAAAGTAAATCTGCATCATAATCTCTTGGAACTATATCACAACCTACAAGTTCATCGCCTGTTCTCAATTTCATAGCAGTAACACCACGTGCGCTACGTCCAAGTGGTCTTAAATCTTTGATTCCAAATCTGATTGCCATACCGCAAGATGTTCCGATAATTACTTCGTCATTTGCATTTGCAAGTTTTACCCAGCTTAATTCATCGCCTTCATCAAGCCCGATTGCAATCAAACCGTTCTTTCTGATATTTTCAAAGTTATCAAGTGAAATCTTCTTGATATAACCTTTCTTTGTCAACATAATCAAGAAAGAATCCGGAGTGAATTCACTTACAGGAACAACTGCAGTAATTTTTTCATCCTGATCTATCGGTAATACATTTATTATCGGCAAACCTTTTGATTGACGACCGCCTTCAGGGAAATCATAAACATTCAAGCTATAAGCCGTTCCTTTTGTAGAGAAGAACAATACTTTATCATGCATCATAGCCGTAAAGAAATGCTGAATATCATCATCAGCTTTTGTCTTCATTCCTGATTTACCACGTGTGGCACGATTTTGTCTTTCAAATGTATCAAGAGGAATTCTCTTCAAATAGCCTTGGTGTGTGATAAACACAGCCATCGGAGTATTCGGAGTCAAATCTTCGATTGTAACTTCACCTTGTTCAGGCAAAATCTGAGTTTTTCTATCGTCACCATATTTTTCTTTATCTTCTAACAATTCTGATTTGATAATATCAAGAATTTTTTGACGACTAGCCAAAATATCTTCGTATTCGGCAATCTTTTTCAACAATTCATCATATTCAGCCTTGACTTTGTCTTGTTCCAAACCTGTCAATCTTCTCAATTGCATTTCAAGAATTGCATTTGATTGATCTGCGTCAAGTCCGAAACGTGACATCAAACCTTCACGAGCTTCATCAATAGTTTTTGACTTTTTGATAAGTTCAATAACTTCATCAATTGAACCTAATGCAATTATCAAACCGGCCAAAATATGGGCTCTTACTTTTGCTTTCTTCAAGAAGAAAATCGTACGACGTGTAACAATCTCAACTCTGTGTTCAACAAATTCATTCAATACTTCGTACAAATTCATCAAACGTGGTTGTTTGCCACACAAAGCCAACATATTTACACCAAATGTTGTTGATAATTGAGTAAATTTAAACAAGTTATTTCTAACAACTTCCGGTTTCGCATCACGTTTAAGTTCAATTACAATTCTCATACCGTCACGGTCTGATTCATCTCTGATATCAGAAATTCCGGTAACTCTTTGGTCTTTAACAAGTTCTGCAATTTTTTCAATCAATTGTGCCTTGTTAACTTGATAAGGTATCTCCGTAATAACAATAGCTGTACGAGATTGACGTCCTGCGCCACCTGCCAATTCTTCAAATGTAGAAACAGATGACATTTTGATAGAACCACGTCCTGTTTCATAAGCTTGTTTGATATCTCCAAGTCCGATAATTGTACCTGCAGTAGGGAAATCAGGACCCTTAATATATTCCATAAGCTCAGGAATAGTGATGTCAGGCTTGTCAATTAAAGCTATTGTACCGTCAACAACTTCACAAAGATTGTGTGGCGGAATATTTGTTGCCATACCAACAGCGATACCTGAACATCCGTTTAATAATAACATTGGAAGTCTTACAGGCAAAACATATGGTTCTTGAAGGGAACCATCAAAGTTTGGACCGAATTCGACTGTATCACAATCAATATCAGCCAACATTGTAGGCGTAATTTTGTGCATTCTTGCTTCTGTATAACGCATTGCTGCTGCGCCGTCACCATCAACAGAACCGAAGTTTCCATGCCCGTCTACCATCAAATATCTTGTATTAAAGTCCTGCGCCATACGAACTAAGGCTTCATAAACAGAACTGTCACCATGCGGGTGATATTTACCTAAAACTTCACCAACAATACGTGCACATTTTTTGAACGGTTTATCAGGAGACATACCGAGTTCATTCATAGCGTATAAAATACGTCTGTGAACGGGTTTTAACCCATCTCTTACATCAGGCAGAGCACGTCCTACAATTACACTCATTGCATAATCTATATATGAGCGTTTCATTTCATCTCTGACATTAACCGGAACAATTTTACCGTCTGAAAACATATTTTGCTGAGTCAAAATTCTCTCCTTTTTCCCAAATCTTAGTATCTTATAGTGCTATTGTATCATAAAAACGGAATTTCAACCATTTTTAAAATAATCTTTACATTTACTTTCAAAGATAATATTTATGATAAACTGTAATTATACAAAGATTTATGGAGTAAAATTATGCCGTTTGAATTTGAAAGACAAAAAATTAAAGATGTAATATTAGTTAAGCCAAAAGTTTTTGGAGATAATCGTGGATTTTTTATGGAAAGCTACAAAAAATCTGATTTCTACAAAAACGGAATTGAAGTTGAATTTAATCAAGATAACCATTCCAAATCAACAGCACACGTTTTACGCGGCTTGCATTTTCAAAAACCGCCTTATGCTCAAGCAAAACTTGTTCGTTGCTCTCGTGGCAGAATATATGATGTTGCTGTTGACATAAGAAAAGGCTCAGAAACTTTTGGACAATATGTAAAAGTTGAACTTTCTGAAGATAACAAACAAATGTTATTTATACCGGAAGGTTTTGCTCATGGGTTTGTTGTCCTGTCTGATGAGGCAGAATTGCTCTATAAAGCCTCAGGTGAATATGCACCACAAGCTGACAGTGGCATTTTATGGTGTGATAAAGATGTAAATATTGACTGGGAAATTGATTTTGAACCTATTTTGTCTGAAAAAGACAAAGTTCAACAATCATTAAATGAATATAGAAAGGATTTATAATTATGAAAATACTTGTAACCGGTGGCGCAGGATTTATCGGAAGTTGTTTTGTAAGACAAATGTTAAAAACTCATCCGGATTATAAAATTATAAACCTTGATGCTTTGACATATTGCGGAAATATTGAAAACCTTGATGATATTAAAGACAACCCGAATTATTCATTCGTTCACGGCAATATTTGTGACAGAAAACTTGTCCCTCAATTGGTTGAACAAGTTGATGCTATCGTAAACTTTGCAGCAGAATCTCATGTTGACAATTCTATCAAACATCCTGAAATCTTTGTAGAAACAAATGTTCAAGGTACATTGAACCTTTTACAAGCTGCTAAAGAATTCAAGATTGAAAGATATTTGCAAGTTTCAACTGATGAAGTATATGGAACACTAGGCAAAACAGGTTATTTTTATGAAACAACCCCGCTTGCTCCGAACAGCCCTTATTCTGCCAGCAAGGCAAGCGCTGATATGTTGGTTAGAGCGTACCATGAAACATATAACATGCCGACTTTGAATACTCGCTGTTCAAACAATTACGGGCCATATCAATATCCGGAAAAACTTATTCCGTTCTTTATTTCAAAACTTTTGAAAGGCGAAAAAGTTCCTGTGTATGGTGACGGCTTGAATGTTCGTGATTGGTTATACGTTTATGACCATTGCTCAGCAATAGACACAGTTCTTCATAAAGGAAAAGTCGGTGAAATTTACAATATCGGCGGACACAACGAAAAAACAAATATGGAAATCACACACCTTATTCTTGATGCTATGGGAAAAGGTGAAGATTCTATTGAATACGTTGCCGACAGACTTGGCCACGACAAACGCTATGCAATTTCCAATGACAAAATAACCTCTGAACTCGGATGGGAACCTTCTATTACATTTGAAGAAGGTATCAAATTAACTATCGACTGGTATTTGCATAATCAAGACTGGATGGAACAAGTTAAAAACAAAAATGTTGTTTGCAAATAACATTTTATAATATAATAAGACTAAACAGTTAGCGGTATCGTCTATCGGTTAGGATAGCAGATTCTCAATCTGTTGAGACGGGT
>JALCDS010000035.1 GCA_022641775.1 Clostridiaceae bacterium | reverse complement strand
GATGAACTCTTCGCAAAGTTTCCAAATTCAAATTTTTATTATCTAACAACAAAAGCAAAAAAATTATACACTGATACCAAATATGAAACCGGAGATTTTATAGTATTTGGACCTGAAACCAGAGGATTACCTGATCGTTACGTAAAAGATGAAAATGCCAGAACCATTCCAATGATGGAAGGTCAAAGAAGTTTAAACCTTTCTAATTCTGTAGCAATTGTAGCTTACGAGGTTATTCGACAAAATGGACTATAAACTTCCAAAAAGGATTGAAGTTTCAAACAAAGGAACTTTTGGCAAAGTCTTAAATATCGCCGGCTCAAAATATATGAGAGGAGCGGCATATTTATCAAGTGTTTCAGCTCTAAAAGTTGGCTGCGGATATGTAGTGTTGTGCGCTGAAGATGACGTACTGAATACAGTTTCAAATCTTTTACCGGAAGCTGTTTTATCTCCGCTTAATTGTTTAGAAAAAAATATTGAAGAAGCGGATGTAATATCCATAGGTTGCGGATTATCAACAGATACTACAGCAAAAAACATCTTTAAACGAACGATTGAAACAAACCACAAGTGTCCTATGATAATTGATGCTGACGGTTTAAATATCCTTGCAACAACAGATAATATCAAATTTAAAAACGATGTAATTTTAACACCGCATCCTATGGAAGCCTCAAGACTATTAAATGTCAGCCTTGATTATATTTTAAATAATATGGAAAAGTCGGCAACTGAAATTTCTAAAAAATATAACTGTGTAACTGTTCTAAAATCACATCGAACGATTGTTTGCTCAAAAGATTTTCAAATACATAAAAACTCAACCGGTAATAGTGCGCTTGCAAAAGCCGGTTCGGGAGACATATTGTGTGGAATGATATCGGGATTTGTTGCTCAAAAAATGGATTGTTTTGAAGCGGCAAAACTCGGAGTATATCTACACGGCTTGTCAGGGGAAATTGCATCAAAAAACCTGACAGAATATGGAGTTTTGGCATCCGATCTTGTCAGGTTTATTCCTAATGCTATATTTGAATTAATTAAACATTAATATCTAAATTAATGCCTTCTTTAGCACTCTTTGTTCCATTAGTAAGAGAATGCGGAATGCTTGTATATGGACTGAAATATAAAGAATTCAAATCTTGATGAGGTTCTTGAACTTCTGCCATATTAATTTGTTTTGGGATAAATAATTTATTAGCCTTGCTAACTTCTTTTTTTAATGGGGCAACAATGGGGTTGTCTATAATCGTACTAGCTTTTATAACTTCTACCATTTTATCTCTGCCAGTGAAATTTACTTTGTTAATCATTTTTTTTAATTCTCCTTTTACAATTGTATTAAATACACTAAATCAAATAATTTGTCAATAGCTACATGTAAATTTACATAAATTTACAATATAATAATAATAAAAAGATGAAATATGTTAATTAGACAACTTACCTAATACAGTACGACAAGACGCTCCGGTACATTCAGGCATATTATTCGGAATATTATAATATGTACAATATCCCAATAGAGCAAATGCCATAGCTTCTTTAAAATTATTTGAAATTCCATAATCCTCGTGAGTTTTTAATTCAATATGTTTAGGCAAGTATTTTTTTATAAAATTCATAAGCGTAGGATTGTAAGCTCCTCCGCCACCAACAATAACTTCATCAATTGATGTATCAGGAAATATAAAATTTTCATAGGCTTTGACAATTGTTTTAGCCGTCAAAGCTGTTAGAGTTGCAATTATATCTTTTGGTTCTGAAGGGGCTAAGCGTAAAGTTCTTTCAATATATTCCGGCGAAAAATATTCTCTACCTGTAGTTTTCGGCGGATTTTTTAAATAATATTCATCTTGCAATAAAATTTCTAACCAATTATCCGAAACAACACCTTCATTAGCTAGCACACCATCTTTGTCATAAGGTTTGTTGAAGAATTTTTGAACACAATAGTCAATTGCAATATTACCAAGTCCTGTATCAAAGCCATACGTCGGATGTTCTTGAGAAATAACCGTAACATTAGAAATTCCACCGATATTTTGGACAAGAACATTTTTTTTCAAAGGTCTAAACCACTTTTCATCAGCAAAACAAACCAAAGGCGCACCTTCTCCGCCCAGTGCCATATCAGCTTCTCTAAAATTTGAAGCAGTAAGACAACCAGTATTCTTTGCAATTACAGAACTTTCACCTATTTGACATGTACTTCTCAAAGATATATCATCCAATTTATCATCTTTCGGATAATGGAAGATTGTTTGCCCGTGACTTGATATCAAATCCGGTTTTCCGAATTCTTCTATCAAAACATTTGCAGCATCACTAAAACATTTTCCGATTGCAAAATTCATCTGACAAATATCTTGAACAGAAGCTTCACCTTTAAATATTTGAAAAATTTTAGCTCTTATATGTACAGGATATTTCCAATTAATCCCTTTAACAAGCTTAACTCGCATATCAGGATAAACTTCGCACAAAGCAGCATCAATACTATCGCAAGATGTACCGCTCATCAACCCAATAACCATTTTTGGTTTCATTTCATCCATAAAAAAATTATACTACGAAAAAAGAACCTGAAACAAATTCAGGTTCTTTTTAAAAGCTATATTAAAACAGAAAGCTTACACTTTTCTTTTTCTTGCAGCTTCTGATTTACGTTTTCTTTTAACGCTTGGTTTTTCATATCTTTCACGTTTTTTAACTTCTGAAAGAATACCGGCTTTTTGAATTTTCTTTTTGAAACGACGCAATGCGCTTTCAATAGATTCGTTTTCGCCAACTTTAACTTCTGCCATTTATATTTTCACCACCTTTGATGGGCTTGTATTTGTGTTACCTGTTCATTATAAACTTAAATATTTTATTTTGCAAGCTATACACTAAAAAACAGACTTTAAAGAAACTTTACTAAGCTGTAAGAGTAAAGATTTCGTAAATTTCCTCATCTGAAAGTTCTGTAATAATCTTTTCGCCTTCATAAACTGCCATATCAGCAAGTTCTTTTTTAGCCTTTAACATTTCGTCAATTTTTTCTTCAAAAGTTCCGAGAGTAATCATTCTGTGAACCATTACGTTTTTATCTTGACCGATACGGTAAGTTCTATCTGTTGCCTGATCTTCAACTGCAGGATTCCACCACAAGTCATAGTGAATAACATTTGTTGCACTCGTCAAGTTCAAACCTGTACCACCGGCTTTCAATGACAAAATCATTACCTTACTTTCCGGCTCAGTTTGGAATCGAGTAATCAAATCTTCACGTTGCGGAACAGTCAAAGAGCCATGGAAAAATAACGGTTCAGTATTACATTCATCAGCAATAACTTTACACAAGATATCACCCATTTCCTTGTACTGAGTAAAGATAAGTGTTTTTTCATCATTATCAAGAATACTTTGAATCGTTGATAAGCATTTGTCCATCTTACCTGACAAATCACGTGTCATTTCACCTGACTTCAGGAATTGATAAGGGTGATTACAAATTTGTTTTAACGCAGTAATTAATTTGAAGATATTGCCTCGTCTGTTTACTCCGGAGAAGCCTGAAATCTTTTCCATCATCTCATTAAGCGTCTTTTCATAAAGAATAGCCTGAGGTTTTGATAAATAACAGTAATCATTAAGAACCATTTTTTCAGGCAAATCGGTGATTACGTGTTTATCTGTTTTCAAACGTCTCAAAACAAACGGCGAAACTGACATTTTTAATTTGCCGGCACGAGAAACCTCTTTAAATCTCTCAATAGGAACAGAATAACTTTTTTGAAAATCTCTCAATGTTCCCAAATATCCACGGTTTATAAAATCAAAAATACTCCAAAGTTCAGTTAATCTGTTTTCAACAGGAGTACCTGTCATCGCAATTTTAACATCTGATTTCAACATCTTAACGGCAAGGGTTTGTGCTGTATCAGGATTTTTTATATTCTGAGCTTCATCAACAACAACCATTCCCCATGTGGTTTTCTTCAACTCTTCAATATCTATTCTCATAATTGCATATGTTGTTAAAATAACATCATGTTTCAAATCCAACTTTCTTTCAGCACCATGATAAATAACCGTATCAAGTGAAGGACCAAACATTTGGATTTCTTTCATCCAGTTGCCCATCAATGTTGTAGGACAAATAACAATTACAGGTTTATCCAGTTTTTTCTCTTCTTTAAGTTTCAATATTAAACTTATTACCTGAATAGTTTTTCCTAACCCCATATCATCTGCCATACAAGCGCCAAAACCTTTGGCAATATTAGTCCATAACCATTTCAATCCGACTTCCTGATATGGTCTTAATGTTCCTTGAAGAGTATCCGGAACTGACACTTCCACTGGCTTGTTAAAATCTTTGATTATATTGGCAAAAGCTTCATCGTAATCAAAATCATAATCCTTAACTTGACCGGACATAGCTGCATGAATCAATTCCATTCTGGACATAGATTTCAAGTTTGATTTTGCAATCTGTTCAAATATTTTTTTGCTTTCTTCTTTATCAACGAGGACATATTTATTTTTATATTTTATTAGTCCGTTATTATTAGCTACAAGTTTGTTAAACTCTTCTAACGATATTTTTTCATTACCAATCGCAATTTCATAAGAAAAATCTAAAATATCATCCAGTGAAATTTTACCTGAGGCATTGTTATTGAAAATATCAAGCAATTCTTTTGAACGAGATGTTTTTACTTTTGCATTGATTGAAGCCCTAGGAATAACAATATTTACAAGTTCTTTAGGAAGAACGACTTCAATTTGAGCCTTTTGAAGATAATACGCAGTTTGAGTTATTATTTTGTAAACTTCATTCAAATTCAAATCAAGCGCAAGATGTTCTTCATCATCAAACAATTTTTCGAGTTCCGGCATATAACGAATTGCATAGTTCAATTGTTTTTCAACAATTCTTGCAATATCCCCGGATGGAGCTCCAAAAATTTCTTTATCATCATCATACAACTCATCAACTAAAACGTTTTCGCCGGTTTTACGATTTTTGATGTAAACCTTCAAACGGAAAAGTTCATCTTCAACCTTTTCAATTTTAAAGAACGGAATAACATCATATTTGCCGAGATAAAGTTCATCAAACCATTGTGAAAAGTTTTCTGCAATGTCAACTCCACGCATCATAGAACGTTGTTCTTGATCCTTTATCATATAAGTTCCGGATTTTACATCCTTAAATTTGTATGCTTTGATATTCAAAAATTTATAAACTACATAATTCAAATAATCATAAATAAAATCATTTACAAAATGTTTAGGCTTTTCACCTTTTATAAACAGGTTTTCAGGCAAATTTTCTTCAAACTGGTTGATAATACGTGCCAATTGGTTACTTGAAATAATAGGTTCATAAACAATTCTAAACATTGAACCTGATTTATTTTTCTTGACAACAGGAATAAAATACATTTTTTCAATCAATTTCATTACAAAATAAGTCAATTTATTGAAATAAATGAAGGTTTCGGTCATATCTTCAAGATCAACAACGTTACCAAACCCGCCAAAATAATCCATTACCAAATCGCGAGTCATCGGATATCCGACATATTCACCCATAACGGTCGGACGAAATCTGAATAAAGAACCTTTTGATTTCAAGTAATATTCAAAATTGTTTGTCGGTGTAACAAAAAATGACAATTTATCATGTTCATTTACCAAGAAAAAATCGGTATTCCTTGCCGGTGAATGAGGGCTCAAAAATACCCCTGCAAATTCATCTTCTATGGTTTGATATATTAAACTCAAGGTATATCTGAAGTCTTTATTTTTAAACCCGTCAGGATTTTCTGAAAGATTAAAAAACAATTCATCAACATTATTCTTCTTAAATGAAAAATCTATATCCCATTTTTTTTCTTTTGTTGTCATTAAATATCCTATTCTATTTTATAAGAGATTGCCCTGTCATTTCTTTAGGTTGAGAAATATTCATCAACTGTAAAATTGTAGGGGCAATGTCACATAAAGCACCTGTGTCTTTTAATTGCGCATCTTTTGGTCCGTTTATCAATACAAAAGGAACCTCATTTGTTGTATGTGCTGTTTGAGGTTTTCCAGTTTGCTCGTTTACCATAACTTCTGCATTACCATGGTCAGCTGTCAAAAGCATCGTAATATCATGTTTCTTACAAGCTTCAACAATTTTTCCGACACATTCATCAACGGTTTTACAAGCTTTAATAGCAGCTTCCAAAACTCCTGTATGACCAACCATATCAGGGTTTGCAAAGTTTACAAGTATAAATCCGTATTCAGGGTTATCAATAGCCTTCAATACATTTTCACAAACTTGAGGTGCACTCATTTCCGGTTGCAAATCGTAAGTTGCAACTTTTGGAGATGCTACAAGCGCACGTGTTTCATGAGGTTGTGCCTGTTCAACACCACCGTTAAAGAAGAATGTTACGTGAGCGTATTTTTCAGTTTCTGCAGTTCTGAATTGATTGATACCGTTAGCTTCCAAAACATCACCCAATATATTTACCAAATGTTCTTTTGGAAACGCAATCGGTAATGTCAAATTTTCATCATACTTAGTCATACAAACATAATAAAGATTTTTTCGGAAAGCTTTACGTTTGAACCCGTCAAATTCAGGTAGTATCATTGCCTTTGTAATTTCTCTTGCTCTGTCCGGTCTGAAATTGAAGAATATTATAGAATCATTATCATGAATTCTTGATTCTTCTCCACCGATAACAGTCGGAAGAACAAATTCATCATTATCTCCGCGAGCGTATGACTCTTTTACTCCATCAATTGACGATTTTGAATGTTCACCTTCGCCAATTAATAAAGCGTTATAAGCTTTTTCAACTCTATCCCAACGATTGTCTCTGTCCATTGCATAATATCTTCCGGAGATTGTAGCAATAGGAGGAAGATTATATTTTTTAAGTTCATCTTCAATCGGTTGTAAGAATGTACAAGCACTTTGAGGAGGAGTATCACGACCATCCAAAAATGCGTGAACATAAAACTTTTTTACACCTTGGTCTGCAGCAAATTTAACTAATGCCATAATATGTTCCAATGATGAGTGAACCCCACCTGTTGAAACAAGTCCGTATATATGTAATGCAGAATCATATTGTTTTGAATGTTCAACAGCCTTCAAAAATTCAGGGTTCTTAAAAAATGTACCATCTTTTATTGCTCTATTAATTTTTGATAAATCCTGATAAACAATTCTGCCTGCGCCTAAGTTCAAGTGACCTACTTCACTGTTACCCATTTGACCTTCAGGTAGACCTACATATTCTCCGTCTGCATGGATTTTTATAAACTTTTCTGTTTTTTCTTCTTCTTCAACGTGTATAGGATTTGCCAATACAGTTGCATCAGTATTTTTTGAACCGGTTGAAATTCCCCAACCATCCATAATACAAAGTAAAACTCTTTTTGTCATTTTCTCGTTCCCTATCTATATTTCTTATTTCAATTATAAAGATTTTAACAGGAACATATTTCAAATTCAAGGCTTCAATTTTGGTTAAGCAAACTTAACAGAATAGCCCAAACGCAAATTATATAGTTTAATAGAGAAGATACAACATAATGGAAAGATGTCTTTATGAGCGATGAACTAAACAAAAAAGTAACTAATATATTTTCAAGACACAACAAAGATTTACCGCCTGTCGGAAAAGAAAAAGTAAAATTCTACGCAGGATTTAATTATGTAAGACTTGATAAAGATGCAAACGGCAACAAATTCAACTCTGAACATTTGATTAAATATGCAGAAAGCTGCCATTATATTGTACGAGTAATGAGAAAAGTAAATAAAGAAGTATTTTTATACAATTATGACATTCCGAATTCCGATCTTTTTAAGTTTATGAAATCATTTGATGAAAACACTCTCGACGGAACAATAATTGAAATTGACAAATATTTTCCGGAGGATTTGGCATAAATCATGTGCGAATTTTTTGAAAAACACCAACTTGATTTGTTAAAATGTAACAAACCATACCAGTATGTCGGTGGCGAATTTTTATCTGAAAATAAAAACTTTGACAAATCTAAAGTAAAAATAGCCCTCGCTTTCCCCGATAAATACGAAATCGGTATCAGCAATTTGGGATTACGAGTTCTTTACGGTCAGATAAATAAATATGATAATTTTATGGCAGATAGAGTTTACGCACCGCAACCGGACTTTCTACCTGATGAATTGTACGCACTTGAATCTAAACGTCCCATAAAAGATTTTGATGCTGTAGGCTTTTCCTTGCAATATGAAATGGCATATCCTACAGTTTTAAAAATGCTTGAAATGGCTCACATTCATTACAAAAATTCAGATAGAAAAGAAGATGAACCGATTATTATTGCAGGCGGCCCTTGTACATTTAACCCGTTACCGATGGCTGATTTTATAGACGTATTTATGATAGGGGACGGGGAAGACAGCATTGTTGAAACCTGTGAAATTTTAGAAAGAACTAAAGGTCTGCCCAGAATAGAAAGAATAAGAGCTTTATGTGAAGGCGAAAATTCAGGTCGTTGGTCAAAAGCCATCGGTGGTACCGTTACAAAAAGAATATCTCAACTTACATATGAATCTGCTCTGAAGGAATATCCGATTCCGTTTTCATCTTCAGTACAAGATAGAGCAACGATTGAAATTCGCAGAGGTTGCGGAAGAATGTGTCGTTTTTGCCAACCTGGACATGTAACGCTTCCATTACGAGAACGTCCGGCAGAAGATATAATAAAAATCACAAAAGAATTGGTTAAAAATACAGGATATGAAGAATATTCATTGCTTTCACTATCTTCAAACGATTATACAAATATTAATCCGGTCATAAAAGAACTAAACTCAGAATTTTCAAACAGAAAAATCTCAGTATCACTACCTAGTCAACGAATAGACGGATTTAATTTGGAACTTGCGCAAATGGTACAATCCGTTAGAAAATCAACAATGACACTTGCTCCTGAAGCCGGAAGTCAAAGACTTCGCGATGTTATAAAGAAAAACATTTCTGATGAGGAAATAATAGATGTAATAACAACGTTATACGCAAACGGTTGGTCAAGATTAAAATTATACTTTATGTGTGGATTACCTACAGAAACCATTGATGATATGGATGAAATGGCAAATCTTTTGAATAAAATCAAATGGCGTTGCAAAGACATCAAACGTGAAAAAGAGTTAAAACACGGACTCGATGTAGTTTGTACTTTATCAATATTTGTTCCAAAACCGTTCACCCCATTCCAATGGTGTCCTCAAATGAAAGAAGAAGAAGTAAAAGAGCATATATATAGACTTAAAGACAAAACTAAACATATAAAAGGTTTAAAAATAAATTATCACGACAGTTCAACTTCCCAAATTGAGGCGGTTTTAACACGCGGAGATGATACACTCTGCAAATATATTGAAGCGCTTTACCAAAAAGGGTGTTACTTAGATGCATGGGGAGAATATTTTAAAGAAGATATCTGGCACGAAACAGCAGAAGAATTGAATATCAACCTTTCTCAATTAGCATCAAAACAGTATGATATTGAAGAAGATTTACCTTGGAATTTTATTAATATCGGAGTTGATAAAGAATGGTTTAAATCCGAATACAAAGCTGCAATGGCAATAAAACCTGCAGAAAATATGCAATTTCAACCAACTTGTCAGCAAAAATGTGTTAATTGCGGAGTTTGCAAGAATTTAGGCGTAAAACGAATTTTTGACAAACCTTATGAGCCAAAAATAAAAGAAACTATCCCGATAATTCGTGACAATGCCGAAGCTAAAAGATTCAGAATAAAACTTACCAAAACAGGAATCTTAAAATATTTTTCACACCTTGATTGGCAAAATACATTTTTCAAAGCGGTACAACGAACAGGACTTGATGTGGCATATTCTCAAGGGTTCAACCCTACAATGAAAATTTCAATGGGAATAGCACTCCCTCTGTTTGAAGAAAGTATTTGTGAACTGGTTGACATAGATTTGTTTGATAATATAGATGAGAATGAACTCAGAAAAATTTTAGAAAAAGTTTTGCCACAAGGTTGCAAAATTTTAAATATAAATGAAATAAAGGAACGCGGACAAGCCTTTGAAGCAATAGATATAAAAGCTCAATGGGCAGAATATAAAATAGATTTAATAAAATCATCCCCCCTTTACGAAATTAAAAATTTGATGTATGATACAGACAAGGTTCTTTCTACCGAACAAATTTTTATCGATAAAAGAACAAAAAAAGGTTTAACTAAAAAAACAGACATTAAAAATTCCATAAAATCGTATAAATTTGAAGGAAACAGTCTGTTCATAATATTAAAAACCGGTCAAGGAACTGATATCCCGGCAATTAGAGCAGATGTTTTGATGGAACATATTGCACCAAACATTCCGTTTAATATAACAAGAATCAAGTTCTTTGATAATGAAATGAAAGAGTTATAGCATTAGAAAAGGATTTTTTATGGGCAATTTTAACAACAACAGAAGAAAGAATTTTAATCAAAATTCAAATCAAAAACAACAACAGCAGCAACAACAAAAAGGTAATTCAGACAAAAAGATTGTCATTGCAGAACGTGATAACATTGCAGCTGTTTTAGAAGGCGGAAAAGTTACAGATTTTTATATTCATAGAGGAGATGTTTTGTTGGGAGATGTATATCTTGCAACAGTGGACAACATTTTACCTAGTATCGATGCCGCATTTGTAAATGTCGGAACCGACAAAATGGGATTTTTACACGCAGAAGATGTTATGGGGAAAGGTTCTTTGAAAGAAAAGCTTTCACCTAAACAAAAACTTATTGTTCAAGTTGTAAAAGAACCAACAGGACATAAAGGACCAAGAGTTACAACAGAAGTAAGCTTACCTGGAAGATTTTTGGTTTTGATGCCTTATGAACCGGGAGTAAGCATTTCTAAGAAAATCGAAAATTCAAAAGAACGTGCAAGATTAAAATCAATAGTAAATTTAATTAAACCGGTTGGTGTTGGTGTAATTATAAGAACCGAAGCTGAAGGATTGTCAGAAGCCGATATTCAAGAAGATTTAGAAATCTTGCTTGAAAAATGGAACAATATAATTACATCTGCTGAAACTCTTGACCCTCCAAATTTGGTTTATCGTGACCAAGACTTGCTTTATAGCGTAATTAGAGAAGCTTGTTCCGAAGACACAAAAGAAATTATTGTAGATACACCGTTTGCGCTAAATAGAGTTCAAAATATTTTACAAAACTGGCATATGTCTAAGAATGTAAATGTAACCTTATACAAAGGAACCGATCCGGTACTTGTAGCTTACGACATTCATAAAGAAATTAAAGCTGCATTGAATATAAAAGTTAACTTGCCGCTTGGAGGATATTTGTTTATTCAACAAACAGAAGCGTTAACTGTAATCGATGTAAACTCAGGTAAATTTATTAGTTCAGCAACTCAAGACGAAACTATATTGAAAACGAATATCGAAGCTGTTCATGAAATTGCACGTCAATTGCGCTTGAGAAACATCGGCGGAATGGTAATTATAGACTTTATCGATATGATGAGCCGTGCAGATAAACTTGCAATGATGGAAGAATTGGAAATCGCACTTGAACCTGATAAAGCTAAACCTCAAGTAGGTCAATTATCAGATTTGGGATTGGTAGAACTTACCCGTCATAGACAAGGTCAAAGTCTATCAGAAATATTTACAAAGACTTGTCCTCACTGCCAAGGTAGCGGATGCTTTATCAATGATATTACATTTGCAACACCTAGTGCTGAAGGCGAATATCGTGCAAAACAAGCAAAAATCAAAATGCCAATCAACAATGGCAACAACAAAGGTCAACAACCTCAACAAAAACCGGCTCCACAACAACAAGAAAGCAATAAAGAAGAAGCGGAAAATACTACAAATAACACTGTTGAAGTTGAAAATCCCACATCCGTTGCAGAAAAAAATAACAGAAACAACAACAGAAAGAAATTCAATAATAAATACAATAATAAAAATAGAACACCTCAATTCAACAACAATCAAGTTTCTGAATCAGCTCCGGTTCAAAACGCAAAAGAACCAATTGATTTATCAAACAAAATAGTTGAAGCGAAGGAAAATCGTAAGATGCAAAAGGTAAAAGCTCAACCTACACCAGCTCCAGAGGCTAAAATAGTTGAAGAAAAACAAGAAACAAAGGTTGAAGCTACACCTCAAATTCAAACACCTGAAGAAGAAGCTAAACCCAAAAAACTTCCGAGAAAGGCTAAAAAAACTACCAAAAAAGCTGCACTCAAAGCTGAAGCTGAAAAAGTAGAGTTCACAAATGAGACAGCACCAAAAGAAA
>JALCDS010000034.1 GCA_022641775.1 Clostridiaceae bacterium | reverse complement strand
ATTTTTCTTTTTTACCTGTCATAAGCCACCTTATCTTTTCGATTTTAGGATTATTTTAATAATCCAAATAAGCCTTTGTATATTATATCCATTAAGTAAACTGCAACTGTAAACACAAATATAATAGCGATTACCATAAATGTTTCAGATACAATCTGTTGTTTTTCAGGCCATGTTATTTTACCCCATTCTGAACGAACTCCACGAAAATAAGTTTTCATAGATTCTATGAATTGAGGTGCTTGTTTATTTTGATTGTCATTACCTATCATATTAAATGTTTCCTTTTATAAAATTCACGCCCTGAAGGACTCGAACCCTCGACATCCGGTTTTGGAGACCGACGTTCTACCAACTGAACTAAGGACGCCTAAGGTTGAAAAGTTGAAAGGTTGAATGTTATTTAACTTGTCAACAATTAAACTTTCAACCGTTTAACTATTTAGTTTCCTTATGTACTGTGTGTTTTTTACAAGTCGGACAGTACTTATTTAATTCCATTCTTTCTTTACTATTTTTTTTGTTTTTAGTTGTTGTGTAGTTTCTTTCTTTACATTCTTCGCAAGCAAGAACTACCATTTTGTCTAATTTTCCTTTGATACCCATTGTTTTATCCTTTTTATTCGTTTAGTTTGTTATAATTGTCCTTTTTAAAATAGAATGTGAGTGAAACACATTCTATCAAAATCGGCTTATACTATTATGATAAATCAAACAAAGAAAAATGCAAACATAATGTAAACAATCTATAAGAAAAAACAGCTTTGACCAAATTTGTTAAAGCTGTTTTTCTTAAATCTAAATTCTTCTGATTAATTATTGAACTTTTTGAGGATCCTTTTGCGGATATCCGCCTGCCATTGAATAGTTTCTTGAAGAATCTCCTCTTTTTTGTTCCATAAAGATTTGACCATTCTTTACAACACTTTGCATTTCTGCCAAGTTCTTTTCTAATGTTGTCAAAACTTGTTCGGCATACATTTCTGCGCCTTCTTTTATCTTTAAAGAATCATCAGTAGCTTGAGAACGAATAGCATCAGCTTCTTCATTAGCTCTGCGTTTCATTTCTTCACATTCGTCTTTAACTTGAGATCTTATTCTGTCGCCTTCACGTTCAAGAGCTTTCAAAAAGTCAGCTTCAGATAATTTTCTATCAGCTTCTGCTTGAGCTTCAGCAATAATTCTCTCAGCTCTTTGTTGAGCTTCAATTTGAAGTTCTTCTCTACGTCTCAAAAATGCTCTTGCTTCTTGGATTTCAACCGGTAATGTTGTGAAAACTTCATTAATAAGAGCACACACTTCATCTTTTTTGATAACCGTATATTTATTAGGGATGATTGTAAGTCCTTCTTCAATTGCGACTTCAATCATTTTTAATAAGTCATAAACGTTATTTTGCTGTCCTGCCATGATACACATACCTTTCTTACTAATAAATATATTACATAAGCTCAACTTCTTTGTCAAATGATTACTGTTCTAAAAATTACATATATTAATAAATATTTATAATTTATTTTTTAAATATTCATCAACAGCTTTTGGTACAAATTTTGAAATATCTCCATTATTTTCATATATTTCTTTTACAGTGCTTGATGAAATAAAGTTGTATTCTGGTTTTGTTATCATAAAGACTGTTTTGATGTTGTCGCATAAAGCCGAATTTGTTTGGGACAATTGCATCTCATATTCAAAATCTGAAACCGCACGCAATCCTCTAAGCAGAACTTCGGCATCTTTTTGCTTTGCATAATCTATTGTAAGACCTGTGAATGAATCAACTTCAACATTCCGTAACCCCATTTCTTTTACGGCTTTTTTTATTAATTCAACACGTACTTTTACAGGTAAAAACCCTGATTTTTCAGAATTTGTTGCAACTGCAATAATAACTTTGTCAAAAATTTCAGAACCACTTTTCAGTACATCCAAGTGTCCTTTTGTTATTGGATCAAAACTCCCCGGATAAATAGCTATATTCATTTTGTTTCCTCTTCTAGTATATTTGAAATTATAATTCAAATAGGTGATAATTACACAAATGTTTGTAAACTTTTGTAAATAGCTATTTTGTATATAGCAATTATATATAAGAAAAATACTTTATGAATATGTAAGAGATAAAGAATTAGAAAAATTATAAATTCACATTAACCTACTACTTTAAACCTACTAACCTTTTATTAAACATGAAATCAGCCGCTCAATTGAGTCGGCTTTTTATTTGTTTAAAATGTTAAAATTTGTTCATAAAATAGCAAAAAACATCTTGATGTTTTTTTATAAATAGCGTATTATTATATTATAAAAGGATTGTGTGTATGAAAGATAATAGTTATATCTTACCTCAAAAAGCTGATTTAAAGCAATTGAAAGTTTCTGAAATTGAAAGTGAAAAGCCTGATTTGAAAAACATTTTTGAATCAAAGTCTATGGCTATTTCAAAGTGGCTTATGAGTTTTATAGAAAACGGATTAAAAGACGGAAGTTTATCGGTAAATGAATTGTTACCGTCAAAACCGGAATTAGCATATTTTTTGGGTGTAAGTATTGGAACTATACAGAATTCTTTACGGTATATTGAAGATTTGGGTTACGTTGAATCTAAGCAATGTATAGGAACAATGATTCGTGATTATCGTGAAAAAGGTAAAAAACTCAGAAAATTGACTTCAAAAAGAGAGTTAACTATTGAGACTATCAAAAAATATATAATAGAAAATCATTATAAAAAAGGTCAAATGTTACCATCATCGAGAATTTTGTCCTCAAATGTAGGTTGTTCTGCAAATACAACTCGTCTTGCGTTAGAATATTTAGGTTCAATTGGTGTTATTGAACATAATAATAAAAGCAATAACGAAGGCGGATGGATTGTAAAATCAATTGATACCATATCAGCTGATACAAATTCTGTATCTCATGAAACTTTGGTCAACAAGATTGAAAAAGATTTGAAAGATTATATTTCTCAAAACTTGAAGATAGGTGAAAAAATGCCTGCGCATGCCGAATTATCAGAAAAGTTGAAGGCAAGTATAAAAACTGTTCATGATGGGTTGAAAATGTTGATTTCTGAAGGTATTTTGCTTGCAAGACGTGGAAGATACGGTACAACAGTAATTAAGATGCCTTATGCAAAATCTGTTAATGTGAAGAAAGAAACATCAATATTTGCATCGGCAAAAGATACAGAATTCTATTTTTACGAAAAAACTCAAAATCATATAAAAAAGATGATTGCTGAAAAATATCAAATAGGTGAAAAATTACCTTCAATCTTGGAATTGTCAAAGGATTTGGATTTAAGCCCGAATACTATTAGAAAAGCCTTTCATAATTTGTCAAAAGAAGGTTATTTGGCATTTTCCAGAGGTCGCTATGGCGGGACTTTTGTCATTGATATTCCGGAAGCAGATGAAGGTGCGTTCAAGTGGCTTGCTGTAAATCCGAAATATGCAGAGGTTTACAAGTCTACAAAATAGTCACAAATTTTTTGATATTCACAAAATTCACAACGTTTATCTTTGTTCGCTGTGTGAGTTGAACATTCTGAAATATTTCTGCAAGTGTCAGTTATGATTTTTTCATATTCTGATGTTAGCTTGTCATTTAATTTAATTTCGTAATTTTTGTCATTTTTCAAATCAATGTATATGAAATTCAAATTTGATTTGTTTAAGTATTTGTTCAAAATGATTAGGTATAACATTGTTTGAAAATCATATTCCGGATTTTTGGGAACAGAACCGGTTTTGTAATCCAAAATATAATAATTTTCAGCATCTTTCATCAAAGCATCCAGTCGTCCGCTAATCCAATAACCATTTATTTTTGCTGTCAAATTATATTCTGATTGGATATATTCTTTTTGAAAGTATGCGTTTTGCTTAAGTTTTTCAAAAATAGCTTTTTCTTCATAATTTAGAGCATTTTCCAATTTTGATATATCTTGACCTTTTAGGTAAAAATTTGCAAGTGCGTGAATTTTTTTACCTTTTTGCGCAGAAGATGTGTTTTGTGGCATTGAAAGGTTATCAATGTATTTGAGTTTGTATTTTAAAGGACATTCACTAAAGCATTTTAGCATGCTCGGATAGAATATTTGATTATCCATGTGTAACCGTCCTTTCTGTTAAAATGTTTTTAAATAACGTGTTAGGTTTCTCCTCTTTTATTTTGTTGAAAGATTTTACCTTTTGAGAAGTTGAAATATAAAGCTGTTTTTTTGCTCTTGTAATTCCTACATATAAAAGTCTCAAGGTTTCTTCAATTTGGCTTATTTTTATATCGGATACGGTTTTTTCTTTGTAAGTCGGGTTTAATCGTCTTAAGTTTTCTAAAAAATCCGAGTTCTTCAATTTTAATTCTTCCATATCTAATGTATAATTGCGTTCACTCATTTCAGGAATAAATACATAATCAAATTCATCTCCCTTTGATTTATGCATCGTCATAATTTGAACTTTGCCTTCTAAAAAGCTGATATCGCTTTCGTCGTCTTCAGAGAAGAATTTGAACCCGCTGAGGTTTGTACGTTTTGAAAGTAATGAGAGTTGTTCAATTATATAACTGTAATCATTGTTTCCTGTAGATAGTCTTTTTACTAATGTACTTATTAAATAAACATTTGATTTTTCAATATCGTTGGAAAAATAGTGTAACCCTATTTTTATGACAAGTTCTGCAACAGAAAGATACGGGAATGATATCCAATAGTTCAAATCCCAATAAAACTGTGCAAGCGAAGTGTTCTCTATATTATCTGCATTCAGTTGAACAAACGGATTTTCGTATTTTCTTATATCGGCGGCAAGGCGCGGAGTATATAATCCACATTCTGATAGAATTTCATAATTATCTGCCACATTTTCGTTGTCAAACGGACTTTGGATAAGTTTTAATATAGCAAATATTGTTCTAAAGACGGTTTTTTGTTCCAGACATTCACTTCTGGTTATACATTTTAGTCCGCTGTTATTTATGAAAATTTGCCAAGTTCCTACTTGATAATTTGAGCGTAACAAGATTCCTATAGTAGAAGATTTGTTCTGCTTAAGAGCTTTTTTGATTGCTTTTAAGACATTGTTTTTTTCTTCCTGTGGCGTTTTGAAAATGTCAGAATGAACGGCATTTTCGATATTTGGATTTTTATCTTTAACCGGTTTCATATAAATATCATAGAAAGCGTTATTATATTCAGGTTTTGTTTTTGCCCATTTTACAAGTTCGTTTGCAAGTTCATACACTTCTTTTGAACAACGTTGGGAACAATCCATTTTCACGTCATTACTTGTGTGTATAAATTTTCGGAAACCTTCAACATCTGCATTTGAAAATGTTGTTGTAATTGCCTGATTTATATCTCCGCAGCGAATAAGGTTTTTATATTTGCCGCTTAAAAGTGAGATTAATTCCTGTTGAACTGATGAAGAATCCTGTGCTTCATCTTCAATAATGTAATGACAAATATTTTGGTAATATTCTAAAATGTCAGGATTTTCTTTTAAAAGTTTTACCGAAGAAATTAGCATATCATCATAGTCGATAAGATTGTTTTCCTTCAATACACTTTGATATTTTTCAAAGAATTTTTTGAATTCAAAAATCTTTTTGTCGTGAATCACCGGTGGAAAGCTACCTTCTGATATTTTGAATACAGATATTCCACGTTCAAATTCATCAATTTCTTTCGATTTAAGCTTGAATTCTGTGGCTGTTTCTTTAAGAATTCTTGCCTTTTGTGTATCATCACAAATGTCAAAGTCAGGTGACAGATTTAATCTTTCAAAATTCCCGTTTTCTTTTAAAATCCTGAGTGCAAGCCCATGGATTGTGCTTATATTCGGCAACTGTGAAGAATCAGTTCTGATATTTTTGATTCTTTCTCTGAAATTTCTTGCAGCAGATTCCATATATGTCATTACAAAAATGTTTTCCGGATTGATTCCGTTATCAAGTAATTTCAAAATTAGAGCCAGAAGTATTGTGGTTTTGCCGGCACCGGGAACTGCAGAAATTGCCATTTGACCTTGTTCATAATCGAGTACAGGTTTTTGATCTTCTCTAGGCACAATTCGTTTAACTTCTGTTTTTACTTCTTCTTTTTCATCGGATTTTGTTAAAATATATTCATCAATCCCGCCGAAATTTTCTACTCCGTTGCCGTCAAATAAACTTGAATAACAATAAACATTTTTTTCTGACAACAGTGTGAGTTTTCTTAAAATTTTGGCTGTTTTTTCCTTTGAAAGTTCAATATTATCTTCAATTGTGAATTCATCTTTTTCCCAACCTTTTTGGAAAACCCATGCATTATACAAAGGGCCTGTATCAGATTTGATCCATTCAGAGCTTGAGGTGTCCAACCAAAATTCATATTTTACTTTTATTTGATTATCAATAATTTTTTGAGGAGTTCCGATTACCAAATCGTTATTTTTAATTTCGATTGTGTTGTATGGATTTTCCGCGATTATTGAATTTTCAATATCATTTAAGATATCCTCTTTTCGTTCGTAAAAATCTTCACCCAATACATTTTCAAATTCTTGGAGTTGTTTTATAAAAAAGTTGAATTTTATTAATTCTTGTGGATTTGCAGAGGTGAATTCTGATAAAGTGTTAAATATTTCAAGGACTTGTTCTGATAATTTTGCATCGTTTGACTTTATTTTATCCAGAACTTGAAGAAATTTTGTATATTTTTCGCTATATTCCGGTAACGGGAATTCACAGTTTACAAAGGTTTTTGTCTTATCAAATTCTACAAGGATGTCTTTGCAATATTTTATCGGAATTCCTAAAAAATCATTTAAAATTGGTCTGATATCAAATTCTGATAAATTGGATTTTAATTTTGTGTCTAATTTTAATATTGTTAAAATCGATAAAACTAATTTGTTTTGAATAAGTTTTTCACTACCTGATAAAAATGTCAGGTTTGCGTTTTTTTTGAGCCCTTCCTTTAGGGTAAATTTTAGCATATCGTCAATTACCGGTGTTACTATAGAGATTTCTGATGGTAAAACGTTATGTGATAAAAGTTCGTTCATCTGTTTTATTGCTAAATCTATCATAACTGCACGTTTTGAGGGGGAAACCGAATAAAAATTCGTTAAAATATCCTTTTTATTTGAAATGACGTTAGAAAATATTTCTTGCGCATTTTGTTTTGGATTTTCTTCAATAACACTTGCGGTTTGATTAAAAACTTTTTCAAATTCCCATATTGCAGTTTTGTCTGCGCTCAAGTATCCTGTTCTGCTACCTCCGAGTTTGTCATAGGCTATAAAAACATCTTTTAGTTGTGGCGCCAGATATTTTATAAAATCGAAACAAACGGGAGTTATTTCATCTCCATCATCAAGAATTAAATATTTTATATTTTTAAAGTAATCAGTATTTTTATAAATATAATTAAAAACAAGAGTTTGTCTTAAATAATCAAAATCTCTTAAAAATAATGTTTTGGATAAGAATTTTTTTAATGTAAGTTTTATGTCTGATGCAAAACTTTCTTTCAATACTTTTGAACGTTCGTCGACTTCAGTATCAGACAAATCGTTTTGAACAATTAGGGAATATCTTCTGAAAATTTGATGTAATAAAGATTTTTTTGAATTATAGCCCTTAAATTGAATTTCTTTTAAGATATCTTTTAACAAAAATTGTGAAATTTCGAGTCCTGCCAAGTTTGGGAGAACTGTCGGATTGTTAAACGGGTTAGATTGCTCAATCAATGCCCAATTATCAGAAATCGTATTATATACCAGTGAAAAGAATGAGTGTACCTGTAGTTTTTCAAACGAATTGATTTTTAAAAGTGACAATGTTTCATTAATAAATTGTTGTTTTAAATGCGAATTGAGAACTAATACTAAAATTTCATTAGAATCCATGCCTGAATTTAGTAGTTCAGCATATTTTTTTACCAATATTTCATGCTTGTTTGTTGATATATCGGCATTTATTAACAAAATTTAACACCTCTGATTTCTTATAAAATAATTTTTCAAAACGCGCAAAAGGCTATTAATAAAGAATTATTTTAATTTTGTACCCCCCTCATTTTATCATAAATAAATTACACAAAAAAAATTTATAAAATCATTCTAAAATACTATTGCTTTTTTTTTGTTATTAGCCTACTATTTAAGCATAAAGAGTACATTATACAATTAATTACTGATGTTTAAAATTTTATGGAGGTTAACATGCAAGAATTAGAAGAACAAATTGGATTTTCAGCAGGACAAATCTATGATTATTTGAGCAGCAACAATGGTACTGCATCATTTTCAAAAATGAAGAAAGACCTTGATTTGAAAGGTAATTTCGCAGACTTAGGTTTGGGCTGGCTTTCAAGAGAAGGCAAAGTTGCTATCACTAAGAAAGGTGTTTCTTATAGCGTTTCTTTGAAAGACTAGTTTAAAAAATTTATGAAAATAATAAAAAAGACCACATTTAGTGTGGTCTTTTTTATATCCCAAATCCGTAGCTTTCTCTGCCCTTTACTCAAGCAAATCTTCAAGAATTTCTGCACTATGTTGTGCTGTGGTTGATTCTCTAACTTTTTGTTTGTAGATGTAAGTTCTTAAAGCTTCTCTGATAAGTTCACTTCTGGAGCGATTTTCTCCGTCTGCTACCTGGTCAATTTTTGATAGAAATTCTTCAGGCATTGAAATTAATACTCGAGCCATAATTACTCCTTTTCTCTTTCATCATATTCTCATGTGTTATACATTAATAAAAACAAATTGATATAAAAAAGTGCTATTTATTATCTAAATTATATATATCAAATTTGAAAAGTATTGCTAATAGTGGTATTTGGGCAGTTGTGAATTGTTAATATTTGTTCACATATCAAATACTAATACCTCTTGTTATACTTTACATAATTATTATTTTGGGCTAGTATAATTTAGAAAAGTATCCTATGGAGAGAAAGAACATGAAATTTAAAAGAATCTTACTAAAAATAAGTGGAGAAGCACTTTTAGGAAAGCAAGAATTTGGAATAGATTTAGAACCTGTCCAAATGATAGCTTATGAGATTAAGAAAGCAAGAGATTTAGGTGCGGAAATTGCTGTTGTTGTTGGTGGTGGTAACATATTTCGTGGAATGAAAAATTCTGCAAGGCTTGGCATGGATCAAGCTTCAGGAGATTATGTAGGAATGCTTGCAACAGTTATGAATGCAATTGCACTTCAAAGTGCATTAACACAAATTGAAGTTCCATGCCGAGTTCAAAGTGCAATTGAAATGAATGAAATTGCTGAACCATATATCAGACACCGTGCAATCAGACACCTTGAAAAGGGTAGGGTTGTTATTTTTGCAGCTGGTACAGGAAATCCGTTCTTTACTACAGATACGGCAGCAGCACTTCGTGCTTCTGAAATTAATGCTGCAGCTATGTTGATGGCTAAAAATGGTGTTGATGGGGTTTATACTGATGATCCTAGAATTAACAAAAAAGCAAAAAAATTAACAGAAATAACTTATGATGATATTATTAAAAAAGATTTAAAAGTTATGGATACATCGGCTTGTACCCTTTGCAAACAAAATCATATTCCTATTGTTGTTTTTGATTTTGATGCTCAGGATGGTATTACAAGGATATTGAACGGCGAAAAATTGGGCACATCAATACAATAAAACAGATTTATTTTAAAATAGAAAGAGGTTAAAATGTCAGAAGCGATAGATGAATTATTTTTATTCGGTGAAGAAAAAATGGAAAAGGCTATATCACAATTACGTCGTGAATTTGGTCAAATCCGTTCAGGCCGTGCAAATCCTATGATTTTGGATAAGGTGTTGGTTGAATATTATGGTGCACCTACTCAATTGAGACAGTTGGCTCAAGTAACTGTACAAGAAGGCACAACGCTTGTTATTTCGCCTTTTGACAAAAATATTTTAAAAGAAATCGAAAAAGCAATTATAAAAGCTGAAATAGGTATTACTCCAAACAGTGACGGAACTTGTGTCAGATTGAACTTCCCACCTTTGACTGAAGATAGAAGACGTGAGATTGTTAAAGACGTTAAAAAAATCGGCGAAGAAGCAAAAGTTGCAATCAGAAATATTCGTCGTGAGATGACGGATGATTTGAAAAAAGCCGAAAAAAGTGAAAATCTTCCTGAAGATACAGTAAAGGATGAACAAGATAAGATTCAAAAATTAACTGATAAATATACCGGAATGGTTGACTCTTCAGTTACAGAAAAAGAAAAAGAGGTTATGACGGTATAATGAAAGCAATAAAAGGCTTAAATTCCAATGCGACAAGAATGCTCACAGGCCTGATACTCGGAACAATTGCATTATTATGTATAAAAAACGGCGGCTTGGCATTGATAGGCCTTTTGCTTATCATAATATTTTTTGCATCAGTTGAATATGTAAAAATACTTGAACATAAAGGATTCTATCCTAGTTTAAAATTGATGCTTTTATCAGAAGTTATTTTGGCAGCTATAGCTTACAAACAGAGATTTGATTTGGTTGCAGTTGCATTAACGTTTTGTACAATGGCTTCTTTTATGTGGGTATTGTTCAAAGGACGTCAACCATATATTGCCAATGCTGCAACAACAATTTTGGGTTTTGTATATTGTGGGTGGTTCCCTCTGCACTTGTTATTCTTGAGAGATTTGAGCAGTGTGAAATATGCAAGTGGCTTGGGCTTTGTAATAATGATGTTTTTCGCAATATTGTTAACTGATACCGGATGCTATTATGCAGGCAGACATTTGGGCAAACATAAACTTGCACCTGTAGTTAGTCCGAACAAAACCATTGAAGGTTCAATCGGTGGTGCTGTTGCATCAATTATAAGTTGTGTGCTTATCGGATATTTTCTAGATGTATCTGTTATTGCTTCTATTTTTATCGGATTATTCTGTACGATATTTGCTCAAATCGGAGATTTGTGTGAGAGTTTGATAAAACGTGATGCCGGTGTGAAGGATTCAGGAGATACTCTTCCTGGTCATGGCGGTTTCTTGGATAGAACTGATAGTTATGTATTTACTATTCCTGTTATGTTTTATTTTTGTAAATTCTTTATTTTTACAGATTTGTATATAAATCATATTTTAAACTTTTTTAAAGGTTTATTTTAATGGATGAATTAGAAAAAATATTCAATATAAAAATTGATAATATTGAAAATTTTAAAAGGGCTTTAACTCACCCTTCATATACTCAGGAAAATAATATTGAATATATTGAGTGTTATGAGCGATTGGAATTTTTGGGCGATGCTGTTTTAAAGTTGACGGTGTCTGATATATTGTTTCAAAAATATCCGTTGGCAACAGAAGGCGATATGTCAAAAATCCGCTCAATTGTAGTTTCGGATGCAATGTTATTTGAAATTGCAAAAAAAATCGGTTTACAAAATTTGATTATGCTCGGAAAACATGAAGAAAAACAAGGCCTTCGCAAATTGGAATCTGTAGTTGCTTGTTCGTTTGAAGCAATTTTGGGTGCATATTATTTGGATGGAAAATTTGAAGAAATAAAAGAGTTTATAATTAAAAATTTTACAGAATATATTGAAGATGTTGACAAAAATTCGGCAAAATATAATGCAAAAGCCATTCTTCAAGAATACACTCAAGGTTTGACCAAAGAAACTCCGACATACGTTTTGAAAGATACTACAGGACCTGAGCATAACAAAACTTTTGTAGTAGAAGTTTTGTATCAAGACAAAGTTGTATCCTCGGGAGAAGGTAAGACTAAAAAAGAAGCTGAACAACATGCAGCTTATCAGGCATGTAAAAAATTAGGAGCAATTAAATGACAATAATTTCACCATCAATTTTATCTGCTGATTTTGCAAATCTTGAACGCGATATTAAACTTGTTGAAGATGCCGGTGCAGATTGGATTCACGTAGATGTTATGGACGGTCATTTTGTTCCAAACATTACTATTGGAGTTCCTGTTGTAAAATCAATAAAAAAAGTTACAAAGCTACCGTTGGATGTTCATTTGATGATAGAAAATCCTGAAAAATATACAGAAGCTTTTATAAATGCAGGTGCTGATATTTTGACCTTTCATTATGAAGCTACTTCAAATCCGGAGGCTTTGATAAGTAAGATAAAAAGTATGGGTGCAAAGGCAGGGATGTCAATAAAACCAAAAACCAAAGCTGAAGATATTTTGAAGTTTTTGCCATTGTTAGACTTGGTTTTGGTAATGACGGTTGAACCCGGATTTGGCGGGCAGAGTTTTATTGACAATTGTGCTGAAAAATTGCCGATTATTAAATCAAAAGCACAAGATGATTTGATAATTCAGGTTGATGGAGGAATTAACGATAAAACAGCAAAAATTTGCCGAGATTTTGGCGCTAATTCACTCGTTGCAGGAAGTTATATTTATAAATCAAAAGACTTAAATGAAGCTATAACAAGTTTGAAGTAGATTTAGGCTGTTTTTTCGCCACGTTTTTCTCTTCTTTTTTCGGCTTCAACAGGATCTGCATTTATGTTTTTGTCAGACATTGATTTATCGTATTTGTCTTCTTCATTTGAAGTCGTATCACCATTTTCTTGCTTTGTTTTAGAATCTGTTCCGGTTTTAGATACCTTGTCATCGGATGTTTTATCAATTTTTGCAGATTCACCTGAAACATCATTAATTTTTGATTTATAATTAACTACATTTTGCCCAAAGTCATTTATTGTCAGTTGTGCACCTGAAGATTTTGTCACTCCGTTTGTTCCGGAGTTTACGGCGCCTGACCCCTGTCTAATTACTTTTTGAGCCATCCATTCATCTTCTTTACCTGAAACCGTGCTCAAAACTTTGTTGCCGATATTTACTGTGTCCGAACCTGTAGAGATTGTGCTTTCCGAAGTTTTACCCGCACTAATTGTATTATCAGAAAGTTTGTTCAGGTCATTTGTATAACCGTCCATTTTTGTTTGTGCGGCTTTTCCAACTTTAGATATTTCTTTTACTTTTTGATAAAATTCACCCTGTTGTCCATCGCCTTTCAAGCTGTCACGTTCTTTTTGTAAGGCATTGATTTGACTTATGGCATCTGCATAATAACTTTTGGATTCA
>JALCDS010000033.1 GCA_022641775.1 Clostridiaceae bacterium | reverse complement strand
CTTTAGATACCTCAGGAAAAGAAAATTTGGCGGTTGAAAACTTGCAGGCAAGACTTCGTGCAATAATTTTGATGTATTTTTCAAACAGAGATAACAGATTGCTATTGTCAACCGGTAACAAATCTGAATCTGCAATGGGCTATGGCACATTATACGGAGATTTGACAGGCGGGTATAATTTGATTTGTGATTTGACAAAGACAAATGTATATAAACTTGCAAATTATATAAACAGGAATGGTGAAGTTATACCTCAAGAAATTATTGACAAAGCCCCGTCGGCAGAATTAAGACCGGGACAAAAAGATCAAGATACATTGCCGGAGTATGCTGTACTTGATGATATTATTGAGATGTATTTGGAACAGGGCAAATCTCAAGATGAAATTTATGAAAAATATGATAAAAAACTCGTTGATGATACAATAAAAAGAATTTATAGAAATGAATTTAAACGTCATCAATGTTGCTTGGGTGTAAGATTGACAGAGCGTTCATTCTGCCATGGAATAAATTTGCCTATTGTACAAAAAATGTACTAGGTTTCATTTTTGCAGTAGTCAGCAAAAATTTTATCAAAACCTTCTTCAAAATCTTCAGCAATTTGTTTGTAATTGTTGAAGATTGTCGAGGTCGTGAGTATATATCTCAAAGATTCTCTGTACTTTTTAATATTTTCTACGGTTGCTAGAGCTTTACCCTTTTGAAGGTATTCCTCTTCGCTGTAACAAATAAGTTCATCAAGTCCTAATTCTTTATTTACCCTTGCCGTACCCTTTGCTTGCAATGGTTCATGATTCATACACAAGACAGGTACCCCCATCAGAATTGTTTCAATCGTAACTGTCAGTCCGCTAAATGGAACAGGATCTAGTGCAATATCGGCCATTTCATATATTTTGAAATGAGTATCTTTTCTTGGGGCATTCTCAAATGTTACTCTTGACATGTCAGCATGATGTCTTTCTAATAAGTACGTCAATCTTGCCATTTCTTCTTCATGCATTTGTGTCCTATAAAATAATAATCTTGAATCCGGAATTTCATTTAAGAGTTTTACCCATAAAGAAATTGTATAATCATCTATTTTACTAACAGTATTAAAGCTGCCAAAAGTTATATAGCCATTTCTAACACAAGGCGGTTCTATATTGCATTCCGGAATATTTGTGTTTGGATGTGGGAAACAATATTTTTGCATTCCATGTTTAAGATAGAATGGTTTTTCGGTATAATATTTTGCCATTTTCGGCGGAATAGAATATTCGTCAGTGATGATATAATCAACTTCTTTCATTCCATAAGTATTTAAAAACCCTAAATATTGCATTTGAATTGGTGCTGGCTTGTAGTATAACCAAAAAGCTTTTGTGTTAACATATCCGGCCAGGTCTATTACGATATCTATTTTATCGTTATAAATTCTTTGTGCAATTTCTTGTACATTATTTTTGCTTAAATCTACAAATTTGATTCCTGTTTTTTTAATTCTTTCTGTTACTGCATCCGGTTTATCATCAAGTGAATATAAAGTAAAATTGTATTTTTTAGTATTATGTTTTTCAAGAATTGGTAAGATAAATGACATCATTGCATGACAATAAAAATCTGTTGATACATATGCAACATTTATTTTTTTATTTGGGTTTGGCTTTTTATGAGTAAATGCCGGCATTTTTTCCAAATATTGTGGTCTGAACTTGTTAACATAAAATTCAAAGTTTTCTTTCAGTTTTTCTTGAGTATAAGTGCAATCCTTCATCATAAGCCAAGCGGAACTTGTAAAATAGCTTATATCGGCACCAAGTTCTATGCTTTTTAAATAGTATTTTAAAGTTTTTTTGCAGTCCAATTTTGTGTATAATGAAGCCAACATTTCATAGACACTTTTATTTGTTGTGCAATAATCCAAAGTCTTTTCGTAGTGTAAGCGTGCGTTTACATTATCTTTTAAATACCAATAGCAATTTCCGAGTTTTCTGTATGTTTCACAGATATTGTATGCATAGCTCTTATCTATTTCGCCTAAAAGTTCTTTATAAACGGTTATTGCATCTTCGTATTTTTGTTCACTTACAAGTGAATCGGCAAAGTTCATCTTAGCAAGTAGAGTTTTATTTGTTATTTTTTTTTGTAATCTTTCAGCTTCTGTTTGCATTTTAATTCCTCAATGCTCATTATAGCAGTTTATTATATTGAGTAAATCCTAAAAAAGGTTGAGTTGTTTTTCAAAATGCTTTTTTAAAAAAGATGGGCGGTGAAATTCACACAATCCATATTTATCTATTGCTTCGAGATGCTCTTTGGTAAGGTATCCTGCGTTATTTTGCCAACCATACATAGGATATTTTTGAGCTAATTCATCCATATATCTGTCACGTGTAACTTTAGCAAGGATACTTGCTGCTGCAATTGAGGCAGATTTTGAATCTCCTTTTATAATATATTTTTGGGGATATGAAAAATTCTTTATAAATTTGTTACCGTCAACAAGAACTATCGAATTTTTACTTTCAAAATTGGTTTTGAGTTGTTTGATGACGTTTTCACAAGCCAATTTCATTGCTTTAAGTGAGGAATTTAAAATATTGATTTTTTCAATTTCTTCTACTTCAACGCAAACTGTAGAATTTATTGTGTTTTCAAGAATTATATTGAAAATGCTTTCACGTTTTTTCTTGGAAAGCTGTTTACTGTCATTCAATATTGATAGATCTTGTATTAGCCCATCACTTATGTCATTAAAATAAACTGCAGATGCAAAAACGCCTCCGGCTGCAGGACCTCTGCCAGCTTCATCTGTCCCTATGATTAGTTTATTTATGTTTCTATCAAATTCAAAAAGGCTATTTGTCATTGTTATCCAAAATAAATTTACCAATTTTTCCGTCGCGAAAATCTCTTAAAATATAGATAGATGTTCTTTCAATATCAGGTTTTTCTCCTGAAACTATCCAGTTTCTCGCGTTTGCAATATTTTCGATTGTTAAATCTTTTTTATCTTCTAAATTATAATATTTTTTAAACGTTTGAGTTTGAGTGTCAGAAAGTGAATTTAGTAATTCTTCGGCAACCAATTCTGCAGAATAAGCATTTTCTGAGATAGAATTTACGAAAGCAAGTTTTTTAGCCTTTTCCTGATCTTCCAGTTTCATAGGAATTATTCCCGGAGTATCTAAAAGTTCAAGTTGCGGGTTAATTCTTACCCATTGTTGTTGTCGCGTAACTCCGGCTTTTGCACCTATTTTTGTTTTAGAGGATTTTGTAAGTTTGTTTATTATACTGGATTTACCTACATTTGGCATCCCAACTACCATAACTCTTGCCGGACGACGCAAAAGACCTTTTGCCATTAAAGCTTGGATTTTAGGTTCGGAGATTTCAATGGCTTTTTTGATAATACTATTCAAATCTTTTGAGTTTTTGGCGTCGCACATCAAAACAGGAACTTCAAATTTTTCTTTTAAAATCTCTATCCATCCTTTTAGTGCGGATTTTTCAACTAAATCTGATTTATTGAGCAATATTAAACGGGGCTTCCCATTGAGTAGCCCCGTAATATTTTCATAACAACTTGATAACGGTAATCTGGCATCTAATACTTCAATAACAGCATCAACAAGTGAGAGCTGAGCTTTTAATTGCTTTTCAGCTTTCGCAATATGTCCAGGATACCATTGTATGTGTAATTTATTTGGTTTCAATTTTCTCTCTGATACGAGTTGCTTTACCTGAACGTTCTCTCAAGTAATACAATTTAGAACGTTTAACATCACCACGTCTAAGAACGTTGATTTTGTCAATACGTGGAGAATTAATTAAGAATACACGTTCAACACCAACACCTTGGAAAACTTTTCTAACTGTAATAGTTTTGTTTACGCCAGCGCCATGTTTCTTGATAACAGTACCTTCGAATGCCTGGATTCTTTCCTTGTTACCTTCAATAATCTTAACGAAAACTTTTACTGTATCACCTGTGTTTACAGCAGGTATTTCAGATTTCAAATATGTTTTTTCTAATTCATCAATTGTAGGATTCATTTTAAAATTCCTTATTATTTGTATTCCGAAGTCTTTTCAGCATAGCTTCGGAAAAGTTGCCTATTTATATTATAATTCCTTAACCGGCTAGTCCACTTGTGCCGGTGCACGCTTATATAAAAATAATAGGATAAAGATGCAAAAATAGCAAGTACTATTAAGTAAAGTTACGAATAATTGGCTAAAACCAGTGAAGCTCAAGGCTATATCTTGCCAAAATTTTAATAATGGTTTATAATAATGCAAATGTATAAATTTTTAACAAAATCAAAATTGGCTTTTTCTTTGGTGGAAGTGCTTATTACATTGGGTATTATAGGTATTGTCGCGGCGTTGACTTTGCCACCTTTAGTGCAAAATTATAGAGCAAAACAACGTGCTACACAATTAAAAAAGGTTTATTCGGAATTAAATAATGCTTATATAGCCGTAAAAGAAGCCGATGGCGATCCGAGCACTTGGGGTGGGGTTCAACAATATGATGCCGGAACTCATAAAACTTTTGCAGAAAATTTTCGTAAACAAATGTTGAATATTGTGACAAGGGATAGTAATCCTACAGATGCGTCTTTTGTCCTTAGTGATGGAACACGGTTGTCATTTAGAATTATTTCTCCAAGTTGTACCTGGTGGGTTGCCGGAAAGTCTTGCGGAAGAATAATAGCAGACTTGAATGGAGATAAAAGACCAAATGTATATGGCGAAGATCAATTTGGATTTTATATAACTAAAGAATATATTCGTCCGAATGGATCTCCGGAAGATAAGATAAATGTTTTTTGTACAAGTTATGATAGGAATAAAGATTCATATTGGGGAGCTCAAAAAGGTTCTGGTTGTGCATATTGGTTACTAACTTATGAAAATCAGGATTACTTAAAATGTCCGGAATTGTTAGAAAAAACCGGGGCGCATAGTTGTGATGAAGCAAAGAATCTGGATAAGTAGCTTCATTATTTTTATATGATATATTAAATGTATGGATTTTGATTTTATAAAAGATATTAAAAAGAAAGCTAAAAAGAAAAAGAAGCCCCTTTGTAATACTGAAAATATGGGGGTTAACATTGATAAAAATGAGTTTTATGAAATTATTACCTCAAATTCTGCACATCCTGAACGTATGAAATAGCAAATAAATATTTGTTGAGGTTTATATATTTGTGTAAATGATATTATTGGAGATTATATGTTAGTAAGTCCTATTCAGAATAATTATTCATCACCGAATTTTACCGGTATTACCAAATTGATGAAACGTTCTGTGTTTATTGATGGGAAAAAGGATATTTCTGCTATTCTACAAAAAAGAGGGGATAAAAATACCTATATAAACGAATTGCCACCGGTTATTTTTTATGCGTTGCCGAAAGAAAATAGACCTAATGCAATAAAAGAATTTATCCATGTTTTTGATGATATTGCAAATGAAATTAGAAATTTTAAACCGAGTATAAATGCAAACACTGATGAATATAGCAAAAAACGTCCTAATTCAGCTGTATCAAAACTGAAAAATATTTTTCAAAAATATGGTTTAATAGAAAATCCTGAAAAATTTGATTTGCTTTATATTGGTGAAGGTGAATATAAAAAAGCTTTTAAGATTGAAGGAGTAAAAGATAAAAAAACGAAGGAAGAGTTATGTTTCAAAATATTCCATGTGGTTGATAAAACTCCCGAATGGCACAAATATAAAAGCCATGGTAACTATGCAGAAATAAATATTTCATCATATTGGCGAAATGTTGTAGGACAAGAAACTCAGCGTGGGAAAGTCTATTTTGGAGATATAAATAACGGTTATATGCTTGACAGATATGTTGATGAAAATATCGTACCTCCCAAAAAAATAATAGATGAATATAATTACGGCATAAAAATAACAGATGAATTTAAAGGTGATAGCGGACATAACAAAATGTACGGATATAGTATTGACCCGGGCGGTTCTCGTGTTGTTAATCGTGTAAAAAATTCCAGCAAAACTGCCAGATATGTTTTAAAAAGGATAAAAGCGTTGCCGGCAAATCAGAGAGAAGTTGAATGGTATAAAATATTAAATGACAACAAACTTGATGAAACTCAAAAGCAGGCAGGGTTGGCTCTTGCTGTCAGAGATTTAGGCTCAAATAGAAATGATCAATATATAAAACGTTGTTTAGATTTTAACAAACCTTTTGTTGATCAGGCTTTAGCATATGCACTTAAATATTTGCCACCTGAACAATCAAGAAAATATTTTGAAGTCCTTATGAAACGAAAAAATCCTGTTACTCAAACAGTTTTATTAAATGAAATTCCTCTATTGTCTAGAGTAAGGTTAAATACAGGTAGAATTGATGATTTGGATGTTCCTAGAGGAGAAATTGAACCTGAAGCTATAGAAGATAGTTACAAACTTGCTCAAAAGTACGTTCTTCCGGAAGTCGAAGAACATCTTGCAAGTTATATCCATCTCTTGCCTCAAGATAGGATTTTGCCGGAAGCGGATAGTTTAATTTCAAAACACAACTATAATATTAATGACAGACTTTTGCATAAAATAAAATTTGTAAGTGAAACAGAATTCCCGTTTGCTAACAAAATGGCAATATTGAATAAAATAGAGCAAAATTCTACGGATGAGTTTATTCTTCAAAAGACGCGACAAATCCGAACTAAAATTATCCGGGATTCATTGGGTGATGATTAAAAAGAAAAAGACTTTGTATTTATTACAAAGCCTTTTTTAATTTTATTTAACGATTTCTGCATCAGAAAGTGTATAATAATTTAAAGAGTTCTCTTTTGTTTGAATAACAATGACGATTAAATCGTTATCTCCTGAATTTATTCCTCGTTTCGCATTTGTACTTACTTTTATGACACTACCTGCTTTGATTTTTAATTTATTATCATTAATAATAAATTCACCATTGCCTTGTAGAACAATATAAACTTCTTCATTCTCTTTATGCGTGTGTAAAAATGCGGCTTTTGTATTCTCCGGAATGTAGTTAAGCGAAATCTCCGCTCCCGTTAGGTTAAGAATGTTCTTTAAAAATATTTTTCCCGTTGACTTTAATCCTAAATCGGTATTTTCGGAAATATAATCTTTAATGTCTTTTAGTTCTCCGAGGTTTGCAAAGCTGTATTCTTTTGTATTTTGCAAATCCTTAATTTGTTTTGCCTCTTTTGCATTTGTAAATTCTAAATTCATGTTTTTACTTCCT
Source organism: Clostridiaceae bacterium (assembly GCA_022641775.1). GTDB lineage: Bacteria > Cyanobacteriota > Vampirovibrionia > Gastranaerophilales > Gastranaerophilaceae > RUG14219. The sequence continues at coordinate 7,328 of JALCDS010000033.1, read as the reverse complement.
TTCTTTGTATTTAGCGTGTTGTTAGATATCTAACTATTCTGCCAAAAAATTTTATTCTATATTTTTTAGCATTTTTTTTAGTAGTTTATTTGCTGCTATGATTTCGTCATTTGTGAAACCTTGATATAGTTTATCAATCAAATCTTTTGAAATTTTTTCAAATATGGGTTTGAAGTTTTGTCCTTTTTCAGTAAGAGTCAAAAAAGTTACTCTACTGTCATTTACAGATTTTTGTCGTTCCAAAAATCCAAATTTTTCTAATTTATCTACAAGAACAGTTGTTGTAGCTTTTGTACGATGAATGCTTTGGGCAAGTTCATTCATTGTGCATTGTTTCTTTGAAATTAAAAAGGCTAAAATATCTCCATGCGATGGTACAAGACCCTCAATACCATTGGTATTAAGGTATTTTACAATGAGCTTGTTTGCATTTTCACGTATTCTTGATATTAAAGCAATAGAATCATTCATATTTTTATTATAGTTAGATATCTAACTATTGTCAAGTATTATTTAAATATTTTTTACAAAATTTCAAAATTTATGTTATGATAAGCAAAGGGGAATGTAAGATGAAGATATTCAAAATATTATTAAGTAAGTTTTCTACAAACCAAAAGCAAATACAAAATTCTGTTGCCCCAGAATTGTTTAATTCAATGATAAATACCTGTAAAACTAGGCGAGAACAAAAAGCTTTATATAAATTAGCCAATTCACTACCTAAAGATATTTATATTAGTGCTATTGGGGAGCATAAGGACCAGATTTTTTATGAATCGCCGAATATGTCTATTGCAGCATTGAAAAAACTTATAAAAAGTTTGTGTGGAACTTTTGTGACATATACACAAAAAAGTGATCCTAAAAACATTATTCAAAAGAAAATTTCTGATGAAATATTATTTCCGCCGGATAAAGAAACAATGACTGCTATAGCAGATACTTTTAGTATCCATAAAGTTTAATGTTAACATCTTTACAAACAAGTTGCTCATTCAATTGTGTTGGATTAGAATTTTTTACAGGTTTAACAAGTATAAGTATGAATCTCTATCAGGATATTCATAAGAAAAAGGGAGTTCTTTTTTTGTAATTTTTTTGAAACCTGCTTTTTCATAAAAACGATGAGAAGATTTCGCTACAGATGGAGTATCTAGTAATGCTTGTTTATAATTATTTTCTTGCAAAAAATTTATAACAGTTTTGTACAGTTTTAAACCAACTTTTTTACCTCTCCAATCTGCTCTGACAAAAAACTTCTTTAGAACCGCATTTCCGTTTCCATAATTCATAAACGCAAATGTGCCGATAACATCTTCATTATTAATCGCAATCCAAAATTCACCACCATTTTTTTCATAAAAAAATGGTATATTTAACAAATCAGGTTGTTCATCTATTGAAAGATTTATTTTTGCTTCGCTATTTTGAATATGCAAAACCAAGTCAATAATCTGTTGCTTATAGTTGTTCTTATATTTTATTATTTTCATTTATCAAATTTCTTCTATCTTTATTATCATATTAATTATAATATATTTTTTTTTATACGCAAAAATTTATATTTACGGGTTTATAAAATAAAAATAAAAAATGAAGGAGAAATATATTATGTATTTAGATATTAACAGTACGTCCAACAAACCTAACTTTGGAATGGCAATCCATTCAAATCCAATTGTAAATAAAGCAATAAAAGCAAGAATTAAAAATGCTGATGAGCTCCAAAAATTACAAAAAATTATTGAAAAACAAGCTAAAAATGATAAAGTTGATATTACACTTATGATAAACCCAGGTGGCAAAACAATATCAGCGAATGCATATCAAACAGCTCCAACTGATTATTATGAACATAATGTTTTTAAGCGATTTAGTGAAAATACGATATCAAAAATGTTTGGTGGCGTTGTTGGTTTTATTGGAAAAGTAGCAAACTATGCTGATAAACAAGCGCTAAAATTAACTTCTAAAGATAATTTAGATGTTGATAGCGTGTTAAATAAAATTACAGATTAAGTATAAGTCAATGGGGTTGGTATCTAGCCAACAAATTAAAATTTATGCAAAATAAAAGGGATAATAACAAATGTTATTATCCCTTTTATGGTGGGCATGAAGAGATTCGAACTCCCACGCGTTAGCACTAGTTCCTAAGACTAGCGTGTCTACCATTCCACCACATGCCCACAGGTGTTATTTAAAGTCCTTTCGGACTTGAGCGTGTCTACCCCTCTCACAAACTTGCCACCGGCAACTTTGCTCGGCAGAGTACCACATGCCCACAGGTGTTGTATTCAATTTTCAATTGAGAGCGTGTCTTGCTCGTTCGCTATTAACGTGTCTTCGTTTGTCTGCTACATAAACTTTGTTTATTCTGCAGCCAAGCCTTCGCACTCAGCTCACTCGCGCTGTCTACCCCTCTCAAAAACGATACTTAATCGTTTTTTCGGCAGAGTACCAACATGCCCTTATTTCATTTTCAATACGAGATTGCTCTCGCTGCTAACGCATAGCCCTATCCTACCGTAACCGTAGCCTATTGTCAAGATAAAATATCTAAAGGTATTTGTTAGAAATTTGCAGACATGTGGAATAGTTATATTGTAACTTTTTGTAAATAAAGCGAAGGATGATTAAAGTTTTAATTACAATATGCCGTTAACTTATTTGTTAGTTAATGAGAATATTGTAGGAGGTACTAAAATGTACGATTATGAAGAATTTTTACCAAAAGATGAAAAACTTAATGTAATTAAGTCAGAAGTTTCAACATTAGAAAAGTTTTTTAACAACTGTTTTGAAAAAATCTTTTCTTGCACATGCTCAATGGCAGAAAGAGATTATCACGTAACATCTTGTTAATGAAGTATGAAAAAGTATTTTTAAGAGAGGATTTTTTTCTCTCTTTTTTTATGCTTTTTTATTTTGTTGTGAATGATTATATCTGTATTGTGTCCAGAGTCTTGATATCCCCGCAAGTACAAAACCCATAAATACAAGACAAAAAGCGTATGGAACACCTGTTATTGTGGCTTTTTCTTTTACAAGCCTATCTAATTCTTTTTGGACTGTTGTATTTTTAGTCTTTGCAATATTTTGAGCAAGTTCAGGAAGTTCTTTTAGCGTCGGAATATCTGCGATGTTTCCATCTTTATCTTTTTTGATTAAGTCAGTATATTTATTCTTGTTCAAAAGAATATGTTTGAAGGCTGAATCAAAGGCTGCGCTTCCAAATATTGTGTACAAAACGACAATCGGAACTCTTGTCCAAACTTCTTTTTTATCAAGTTTGCCTCTATCTTCTGCGGCTGCACTGTATCCGAAAAGCCCGCTAATTGTTGTTATGGCAAGTTGACCTTTACCAAGTGCAAGTTTTCCGTTTGATGATGCAAAATCTGTATTGATGTATGTGTCTAAAAATCTTTTTAGTTTAGGTGATTTTATCCCGAATTTTTCTAATCCGTTTGCAATTGATAGTCCCGGATGTAGAATGTTTTCGCTCAATTTTTGTGCTGTTTTTGATTTATGACCGAAACCTGCAAGTAACAAGCTGGCTCCAAACATAATTCCTGAAAATATTCCGGCATTTTTCAAATGTTTTATTGCGCTGTTTCTGACTTTATCTTGTTGTGCTTTGGTTTCGGTTTCTTGTTTGTTCAAATTCGCAATGTTATTGAAATTACTTTTCTTAAATACTTTTAGTGTGAAAAGGTTTTTTGCAAAACTTAGGGCATATTCGGCTGCCGGTATGCAAGCACAACTTAAAACTATTGCAGCTTTTGTTGGTAACAATCTCTTTGTCGCGCCTGATTTTAACAGTTTTGAATCTTTTAAAATGTCAGTGGCACTTCTGGTTAAATGTAAATCTAATTCTTTCCGTTGGCTTTTAGGTAAAAATTTTGAAAATATTCCTTTTCTTGCAACGTATTGTCCTAGTAGTGGCGGCGCAAAGAAGAAAAGTCCGGATTCAAAAAATTCCAAAAAACTCAAATCCCCAAGATCAGCAAGACTTCTGGCAAATATTGCTTTCGGTATCCAGTTTGTGACAGTATTTTGGATAAATCTTGTAGAAGATAAGTTTTCCTGTGATTTTACAAATAAAAGCGGAAGTTTTGTACTTTTATTCAGTGTTTTGTATATTTCTCGATTGTTTGCAGTAAAGTGGTTGTTTGTATTTGTTATTTTGGTAAGCATTTAGTTTTCCTTTCATTGAATCAAAAAAAAGACCGTCTTGAATTCAGACGGTCATTTATCAGTATTTATCAGTTAAATTTATTTCATAACAAAAGACCGTCCCTGAGTTTAGGCATTGGCATTAACATCATATACATCATCATTAAATTGTTTAGTTTCATAAAATTCCTTTCAAAATAAAAAGCGGTCTGTTTTAAATTTAAAAACAGACCGCTTTTTGTGTAATTAATTTTTTATTTATTATTACGACAAAACTACATGCCTGCTTTTTGCAGTCATACACATAGACATGGACATCATATTGCGTTTGTTTGTCATAATTTTTCCTTTTCCTTGTCTTTATTAAACCCTGATTCTGAAATTTTGTCAAGTATTAAAATCATAGAGGTTGACAAAAAATATTAATCGTTAAATAATAATTGTAATTATTACATTTATTAGGGAATAAAATGCTAACAAAAACTTTATTAAATTCTAGTTTATGTTGTTGCTGTAAAATTCAAGATGAATTTTACGGTACGTGTTGTTGCATTTAATATTTTATAATTAGAATATTTAATATTTTATAAATCCGTAATTCATCTTTTGAATTGCGGATTTTTGTAATGCAAATTTAAGGAGATTAATAATGAAAATAGAAAGAATAAATAATGCGCAAACTTTTACAGGACCTTTAGATGGTGCATTGACGCAAACTCTTGCGACATTTGATTCAAATCCTATGGTAAATGCTACGCTTTTGGATGTATTTTCGATGGTTTTACCGAGAACTTATGTTGATACTAAAAAAAGAAATAAATATGCGGGTATGGAAACTTTTTTTAGAGAAATAACAGGAACATTTATAGTGTGCTTATCATCAGGGATTATCGCAAAAGCGATTTCTCATCTGTATAATAAATTTGTAAATCCGCAAATTAAAATTAATCCTAATTCTTGGATATCTGATAAAACCTTGAAATTATTGGATAATGCTTGGAAAAATGGCAAAGAAAGTAAAAAATATGTGGATAATGTGTTGTCAAATATTTCAGGTAAAGATGGCAGCAATAACAATTCATTTGATTTGATACAATGGAAAGATGTCGATTGGTATGACAATAAAAAATGGAAAAATTATAAATGGAAAGATTCAAAATTTGAAAATATTCAGGATAAATTAAAGGATAAAAAGTCTATAGTTCAAATTCTGAGTGATATAGTTGAAAATGATACAAATAAAACAGATGCAAAACAGGTTTTGAATATTGTAGAACATAGAATCGGTAATGCTATAGGTGTAACAAATGCTATTTCTGTAAAATTTGGGGAAAATAATTTAGAGACATCTTTGCATAATTTGCTACGTGATATTTATGATGCCGGAAAGCATATATTTAATTCTTCAACAGATAGTGTCGCTACCATTGCAAAATTAAAAAAATTGAATAGGATAAGAACTTTTGGAGCGCTATTAGTGGCATCTCTTTTGGGACTTACAAATCAGTATATAAATAGAAAAATTACTAAAAAAAGGACAGGCTCTGATGCTTTTGTCGGGAATGTCAATTATAAAAACGATTTGAAGAAAAAAAATCATACGGGAAAATCTTCAAAAGTAAAGTTGAATGTATTGAAATTTTTATCTAGTGCTGGAATTGTATTGTTAGCTGCGAAAGTTATGAATATAAAAAATCTAAAAGATTTTGCGGACAAACTTGAATTTACAAGTGTGATTACAGGAGGCAATGCCATAAAAACTGTCTATACCGCGACTCTTGTTGGAAGATTTTTGGCAGCAAAAGATAAAACAGAATTGAGAGAATCTGTTACTCGTGATTATTTTGGATTTCTGAACTGGCTTGTCTTTGGTGGATTTGTGGCAAAAGGTGTTGCAAATTTACTTGATAAAAAAAGAGACAATCTTTTTAACATTTCTAATACGGATAAATCTGGATTAACTCATTGGTTGAATGATTTATCATTAAAATCACATTCTGAAATTGCCGCGAAAGGAAAAACTTTTGCTAAAAATAATATTTGGAAGTTAAATCTTGCTCATATTTCAGGGTTGGCATATTCAACCTTGGCATTAGGAGTTGTTGTTCCACTTATAAATATTTTAGTTACTAAAAATAAGTACAAGAAAAAGTTAAAAGCTACTAATATTAAAATTTGTAACAATTAAGGTAAAGATACCTTAAAAATTATTGTTCAGCGACGTTAATAGTCTACAATAATAAACGAAAGAAGGAATTTTATCATGAGAATATCTTCAATTCAGAGTTACACTGCAAACTATATGACACAAACACAAAATCGTGCTATGAAAACTAATAATAATACGAATAATGAGCAATCATTCGGTACTTCATATTATCCTTGTAAAAGTTGTTTCAAATTAGCCGATAAAACAAAAGCCGAACTCTATGATATGGCTGAATACTTTAATCAGTTTACAAAAGAAGATTTGCAAGATAGTCTTCATGATTTGGATAATTTTTGGAACAGAATGACGGGTGTTACTAAAAAGAGAGATGAAGTTGTGGACAAGCTTTATCCTTATGTAAGAGAAGTTCAATCAAAGATGAGTGATTATCAAAAGACTCTTAAAGCAAATAAAAATGATGCTACTGCGAAACAAGAACTTGATAGATTGCGTTCAAAAGCGGGTAGGGTATTAGATAGATTTTTTACTGACGGAGCAGGTAATGATAGCGGTGTAAGCGGTTATGATGGTGCAAAGATGGATGATGTTTATAACGATACTGTAAATGGTATTTATTAATTGTTATAATATCTAGAGAAGAATAAAAAAGACGTAAGTTTAACTTACGTCTTTTTTATTCTCCCGAAGATGGATTCGAACCACCGTTAAAAGAACCAGAATCTTCCGTCCTACCACTAGACGATTCGGGACTATTATGAGATTATTTTAACATGGAAAATGTATCATGACAAATTAATTAAATTATAAAAGAATGATTTTGCCATCCATTTTGTCTTTTAATTTGTGCATAAATCTGTTAATTACTTCAGATAAAGATGGATTGTATTCTCTTTCCTTTGTAAAGGATCTTATTTTTGTATTTTTATCAAATACGTCATGAACTTCATGTCCCTGTTGTATTTTTATTAATTCTGTATGA
>JALCDS010000032.1 GCA_022641775.1 Clostridiaceae bacterium | reverse complement strand
GGTCTGAGCCTTTTTGAGTTGATAGAATTATCGCAATACATTGATTAATATCTTGAATTCCCTCTGCAACAGAACCGATTTCATTGAGCTTTAATTGCCAATCTATGTATGTAATTTCATTTAATGTTGTCATTACATTGCTCCATCCGGTGCAGATGTAGGACTGCCCATATTACCTGTGTGCGTGTGAGGATTGTAAATATCTCTCATTGCTTGCATTGATGAAGTTTTATCTGTAATGTCTGAAGCCGAAGTTATGCCGTCCGTATTTTCTATTTTTCCTGTATTTATAATGTCAGCTACGATATTTAGAGTTTTTACAACAATCGTCATCATTTGAGTTTCTTTGTTGTATTCAATGAAACTGCCGTCTTCAAACTTAATTAAATGTTGGTCTTTTGAAATACCCGGAACCGAGTCAACTCCTGTATAAATTGCACCTAAAATTACACCGTCTTCTGAATTTTCGTCCATAAGACAAGCAACCTGTTCTCCGACATCAACAACTGAATAATATTTATCCTTAAAAGTTTTCTTTTGCAAAATCGGAAGCCAAAACGAATTCATTCCGTCTTCTGCAAATTCAACACGAGCCTTAGCGGTTAGTGGATTTATGTTTGTTACAACACCGAATTTAAGCATTTTTTCCTCCTGTTGAGTTTTTATCGCTTCGCTCTAAAACTCTTACGTCGGCATAGAACGGTTGCGTTTTGTAAAATCGAAAAGCGTGGTTTTCGCTTTTCCAAAACTTCACACACTGCTCACGCATTTTTAACCTCCAAACTTGTACCATAGCCTGCAATTTTGTCTAAAAAATGACGAGCCTGAGTAATGTGATATTTCCCTGAAAAATGACCTAAGTCTTTGAGTTCAACATTTAACCCTGCAACAAGATACGGATTACCCATCAAATCAATCGAGCCTTCAACTGTGTTGTTACCCTTTGCCATTGCGGCTTTCGCTTTCAAAAGTGCTTGTTGTTTGTTTTCGCAACGTGTTGAAATTTTCAAAGTATCACCTTTAACGCACGCAGGATTTTTAGCTGTCGCAGTAATATTTTTGCCTGTCTTTGGATTGTGATAACTTACAGTTACTGCTTTGTAATTTTTACTTGTTTTCTCTGACAGATTAATTCTTGATAAATCCGACTTGTATAAAATCTTGGCTGATTTTGCGCTAATCAGTTTTTCTGTTTTGTAAAACACAAGATTGTTTTCAGCGATTTTAAAAATATAACCGTATTGCTCAGCAAGGTTTTTCAAGAAAGTTAAATCACGTTCTTTGTTTTGAGTTATCCGTTCAACTTTCACGTCTTCAATACTTCCGACTAAAGTCAAAGCATGCTTTTTTGCTATTTCATTTGCAATTTGTTTTAGTGATTTATTTTCATAAGCAACGGAATTATTTTGTCTTAAAGCCTTTTTAATTCCTGTTGCAAGGGCTTTTACAGTTAAAGTATCAGGCGGAGTAACAAACTCTATTTCATCAATTTCAAAAACGCCGCAATTAAGAAGTTTTTCTCCTAAATATCCGATATACAAACGAAGTGAATCGCCTTTTGAAGGTATCCAAGAAGATTGCCAAAGTTTTTCGGAGTCCTCAAAAGTTATTGAAATTTCATCACTTTGCCCTGATTCAAAATCAGTGTAGTCAATATTTACAACATAATCTGAAACATCTTTTGTGATATCTTTTTGATTGTATTCAAGTTTAAAAGTTGGGGTTAGCATTATTTTTCCTTAATTGCGCCATGGTGGTAATTCAAAAGTAATAGAGTTATTTTCATCAAGAACAGGAATTTTTAATTTAATACCTGCTTCAAGTATCGGGGTAATCGGAATGTTGGGGTTGGCATTAATAATCGGCTCATATTTAGTTGCATTTCCGTAAAACTTATATGCAATCAAATCCCAACGATCTCGGTCTTTTGTAATGTATGAGTAGAATTCACTCATCGTTTCTTAAGTCCTCCTGATTGTTGTTTAGTTTCTGGGATTTTGCCTGTGTATTCTCGAAGTTTTAAATCGACCTGTATTGAGATTAAATCACCCTCTTTGCTTGCTTGTTCAACTGCCGAAACAATTTCAGAGATTACAAAAACTCCGACATATTCTCCGTTTCCTTTGATAAATTTTAAAGGTGTTCCTTTGTTTGCAACCCCTTTTAGTCTTTTTATTTCATCTTCAGGAGTGCAAAAAGAAGAATGAAAGTTTAATTTTATTTCCTGTTCTTGCAAGTTCAAACCCATAAATTGAAGCATAGGTTTTTGATTAATGCGTTCGTGTTCTGCAAAATTAAAAGTTTGAGTTTCATTCAAGCCGTTAAAATATGTTATTAATTCAAATTCTATGTCACCTAACTGTGCGAACATCAGTATGCTAACCTCAACTTTCTTTCATTTTCCTTGCGAACGATATTTAAGATTTCTTCTTTGTGTTTTTTGAGCATTGCAAGAAAATCATCTTTTACCCCCTGAGTTGCACCTGAAATTGTGATTGTCGGGTTGTAATTGATAACTGTTGAACTATTGCAACCATTCGCACCTCTTAACTGAGCTTTTAAACCGTTTGTTTTAAAGGATAAGGCATTGTTCATCGCAGAAATTATTGGCATTGGTTTTATCACAAGTGAACGAGCGGAAAGCAGAGCTTGCTCAAGCTTTCCCGAGAGAGCGCGTGACAAAGGCGTAGCCTTTATGCTCGAAGCAATAGTTTCTGAAATCTTGATTTTGTGTAAATCTTTGAGTGGACCAGTTTTAGCAGGAGAATGAGGCAAATGGTCTCTTATTATTTGTGCGTGTTTACCGATTGCTTCTTTAACTTTTCCGAGTTTTGAAAGTAATCCAAAAGTAAGCATATCGCCGATTTTTGCACCACATTCAAATGCTTTTTTAACAAGATTTGCAAGCCTTAATATAATATCCGCAATGGCTTTACCGAATTTAACACCCATTTTTTCAGCAGCGCCACCGACATCTTCAACAGGAGTGAACAACTTTTTAAACCAATCAAATATTGCTTTTATAGGTTTTGTTATTGGTTCAAGGGCTTTTGCGAGTTTATTAAATGCGGGCATTAAAGGAGCAAGTCCTTCTTTCAAACCTTGGAAAACACCTTTAAAAAATCCTGTGATTGGTTTCCAATATTTGAAGATAACAAACGCTACACCTGCTATTGTAAGGGCAATCCAACCAAGAGGCGATGTTAAAAGAGTAAGAGAAAATGCACGAAATGATAGAATTGCTGTCTTTATTAATCGTGGTATGGATAAAAACCCTGTTTTTAATCCCTGTAAGCCAGCCATAAAATTTGTCGGGATTGCTTTTATTGAGGTTACAGTCCAATCTTTAAGTGCGATAGATGATTTTGCAATGTTACTTGGAAGTTCCTTAAACCCTTTAATTAAGCCGTTTCTTAAATTATTATCAATTCTTCTGATGTCTGCAAATACTCCGTTTTTAACAGAGAAAGCAGAAGCCAAGCCCATTTTATCGTCTGCTTGAGCTATTTGAAAGCCGAATTTGACATTGTGGGCCGTTGAATTTAATCCTAAAAATTCAAGAAGTTTAACTGAATTTTGAATTAAAACAGGGGTTAATTCTCTTGCTTTAATAAGAAAATCGCCATAGACTCCGACTAATTTTCCTGTAAGCATAGTTGCTGTTCCAATTAAAGTAAGTGCAAGTCCACCTCCGATTGTTCCGATGACTGCTGTAAAAATACCTTTTTGCATTATAGGGTTTGAGTTAATTTTCGTAAGCAGATTGTTTAAAGCCGCTAACGGTGCGTGAAGATGAGGGAACACAAGCTCTTTCATATTAATTCGAAGATATTTCCATTGTTCAACCGTTGTTTCCATCATGTGGTTGTAATCAGAATCAACAATTCCTTCTGCGCTTAGTGCCGATTGTTTAATTCTTTTGTATTCATCTAAATTCTGCAACATCGGTTTGATGAAAGACAAAACTTGCTTATCTTGAAAAACTTCCGATACTTTGAAAATATCTCCACCACTTGCTTTTTGCATAACTTCTAAAACTTCCAAGATGACATCTTTCTTTTGAGCGGCAGCATTATTTAAAACATCTTTTAAATTTATGCCGAAATTTTCTTGAAAGTTTTTAACAGCAAGTGGAGAAGTAACTTTTTGAATAAAGTTTTCTAAGTTGTTCGCAGCTTCAGGAGCTGAACCTGCACCTTTCATAGCAACTTGAAGAGCAGCTCCCAATTGAGTAACAGCAGGAATACCTTTCATTCCGAGCATCGAAGCTCCTGCGGTTAAACTTGGAAAAGCTGCCGCCATATCTTTTAATTCAAAACGCCCCTCTTTACCTGATTGAGCCAAGATGTCCATTGTTCTGTTTAATTCTGAAACTGGAACTTTTAAGTTATCCGTCAAAGCAAACGCCGTTTTTGAAATATCAGAAATCTCAGCACCTGCGGCAGTTGCGGTTTTACCTATAACCTGCATATATTCAAGTGCTTTTTCAGGGGCTGTGCCTGATGCAACAAGAACATTTAAACCCTCTGCAATCTCACTTCGATATTGATTAGTGTTTTTTGATAAAGTACCAAGACGTTTATCCATATCGGCAAGCTGACCGTTTGTGAGTTGCCCGACATTTCCGAGTTCTCTAAGTTGATGTTCTAATTGAAAAGCCTCGTTAACCGCTTCTGTCATACCTAATTGATGAGCAATTCCAAGACCTGCCGCTGTAATTATTCCGCCTGTTTTTGCAATCTTTTGTCCGAGTTCATCAAGTGTTTGAGATGTTTGTTTAATCTCGTTTTGCATCTTTTGAAACTCTTGATTGGATTTATTTACAGCATCTTTAATCACCCTCGACATTTTGTCGATGGCAACAAGAGTTAATGAAATTTTCATCATTGAATCTAACATTTTATTTCCTATTTTGTCTTGGATTATTGCTCTACACTACGCAGCCGCTCATTTCAATTTGCTGTGCAAATTTCTCATTCGCTTGCTCCGTGCCTCTTCGAGTTTCGCTACGCTCACTCTACACAAAATCCGCTTCCTCTAAACTTTCACTACGTTTTTGTGTGTAATTCATTGCTTGGATAACCCAAAATTCAAGAGTATCAAGCGACATATTGCAAATGTCCGAATAACTCCAACCTGTTGTTTTACATAAATGAATTATGCACTCGGCGCTGATGGCTGAAACTTTCCCGAAATAGCCGCCTGAAGATTGATTACATCTTCAATCGGTAATTGCAAAATATCCTCATAAACAAGATATTGCCCATCAATCTCTGTTAATTCAGCAATTAAAGCATACGGGATTTCATCCGAAGTTTTTGCTTTTTTCTGTGCGTTTAAAAGGTCTAAGCCTTTACCTGATTTAATTTTTGCAATTCTGCCGTCTTTTAATGTGATTTCTTGTGCCATTATATTGTCCTTTCTATTAATTTTTAATAACTACCCCTTGAAAAATAGTCGCATATATGCTACTATATGATTATGAATAAGTATGAAATCGAAATTTACGAAACACTTGATGGCAAAGAACCTTTTACTATTTGGTATCAATCCATAAAAGATTTAAAGACTAAAATCCGAATAGATAAACGTATCGATAGAATTCAAGAAGGTAATTTCGGTGATTACAAAGCTATTTCTCAAGATTTATACGAACTTCGCTTAACATTCGGTTCCGGTTATCGCATTTATTACACTGTTGAAAATAACAAACTTGTAATGCTGTTAGTAGGTGGCGATAAGGGAAGCCAATCAAGTGATATTCAAAAAGCCAAAAGTTATTTGAAAGAATATAAGGAGAATAAATAATGGGCAGAAAATTTCATAAATGGAACGATATAATGGAAGAAAACTTCCAAAAAGAAGGTTATTCAGAACTTTATTTAGAAATCGCTATCGAAGATTATGAGAAAGATGGTGATGCTACTGCCTTAATGCTTGCAATAAAAAGAATTGCTGATGCAAAAGGTGGTGTAAAAGCTCTTTCAGAACGTTCGAATTTGAATAAACAAAATTTATATAAAATTTTCAATAACAAAACATCTCCACGTTTTGATACTCTTTCAAAGATTCTCAAGGCCTTAGGTTATAGTTTTTCGATTAAGTCATTAAATACCTCCTTAAATACTTGTACTGATTGTTAAGCTCCGATATTCTTCTTAAATGTTGAAAGCATATCTACGACATTGACTTTGTAGATGTTTTCAAGAACATCTATTTCGAAGATTTCTTTACCATCAACGACTAATTTTGCGTAAGTAACAGACATTGTTGTTTCATATTCTGCATTATCGTGAGGCTTTATTGTGCCGAGTGGGAATTCTTTAAAAGTCCCGATGATAAATGCTGTTGCGGGAACTTCTTCAATTCTTCCTGTCCCGTTGTAAGTTTCAAGTGATGCACGAACTTGAATCATTGAGGCTGTAAAAGGCGATGCCGCAGCAAGCAAAACTTCGGGGTAAAGTGCATTCCACTTGATTTTACATTCCAATTTATCAATGCCTGAGAAAAACTCAGCAGAACCAACCATCCCGAGTGCTTTATGCTCAGCCATTTTGTGTTTAATCTGAGGTAGCTGAACTTCTTCGGCACGTCCGAGTAAGTTCACACCGTTCATATACACATTGGCATTTGTAAGTTTATTAATTTTAATTTTGCTCATATCATCTTCCTTTTTTCTGATAAAGCCCGCACTCGCTGATTGCGATTTCGGAGTAGTGAAGTATTACGATTTCTTGGCTGATGGCTTGGATTAAGGGGCATTCGTGGATTTTTTTACAGTTTTTGCAAATGTCATATTCTTCGCAATAAATTGCAAGTTTTCCACCTTTGTTGATTTCTGCTCTCATTACTTACCAAGCGATTTCAATAGTTCAATATCAATAAAGCTTTCAAATGTTATTCTTTCAGCCGGTGTCGGAGGCATAAATTCAACATCAAAAACTAAATGACCATTCGCTATTTCTGTCACAGGGTTTTTATCAGGATTGTAGTAGCATTTGCCATCAATCAATGCACCACGCCCGATTAAAGTTCTGATAAAGGCATTAACAGATTCGGTGATTGAATCAATCAAACCGTTATCAATAGGGAAGTCTATAAATTGCAACATCGAGTATTCAACACTTTCGTGCAGAATATCTGCCGTTCTTCTGATATTAATGAAATTTGTGACGTGAGTTGAAGAAGGATAAGCCGCAGAACGGTTGCCCCAAGTTCTCATTCCTGAGCCATAAGAATTGAAAACAGTCACAATTCCCGCTTCGTTTAATGTATTAACTTCACTTGTTGGATCGTTAATCATTGAAGTTAATTGTTTTTCGACTCCGACAATCCCGTTTATTTCAGTATTAGAGGGCGACCAATGATAGCCTTTGTCGATATCCTTAGCGGCAATCACCCCTGCAAGCCTTTGTGAATAAGGTTCTAAAACATTTGAATCAGTTGCCGAATTATAGACTTTTAAGTGTGGGTAACACAAAACAATTCTGTCAGAGGACGTATTAAAATTGATTGTTCCTTCAGGTCCTCTGCCAGTGATTGCTTCTTGAACGGTTGTTCCAACCGGAGCATCGACAATACCGATTGCACGAATTTTGTCGCAAATTGTTTTTATTGCGCTTACAACTGCCGTATTTTCGCAATATACAGGGGCAATAATTGTTTTAGGGAAATATCCAAACAATGAATAGCAATCTTCAAATGCTTTCATACCTGTTCTTTTGCCTGTTGTTGCATCAATAGCGCCATTGATATCGCCCATAGTGACATCAGCTACACTTTCGTGTTCTTCGGGATTAAAGACATTTACAACAATTACAACACCTGCTCCTTGGTCAAAAATTGCTTGTAGAGCCTGTGGAATTGTATATCCGTCAGTTGCTTCGCCAAAATATTTAACAGCATCAATTTCATTTAAAATTAATGTCGGTTCGTTGATAGTTTGAAATTCTTCATCAACATTTTGTATCGGCGCAGTTCCGACAAGTCCGATGACTGCTGTTTTAACAGTCCTGATTGTCCTTGCTCCTTTTTCAATTTCTATTGTTTCAACGCCATGTAAAAAACTTGCCGGCATATTAATCTCCTTCTTCTAAATTTTCTACGCTTGGTGTAGAGAGGGTAAAACTTATTTCATATTGCCAAATCCCCGTTGTTTCAGATAAAAAGCCTTCTTTTACAGGGGTTAATTTTGAGCACTCTGCAATTTTGAACCCACACAAATTTTGTTTAACCAAATCCAAAACTTCATACGCACCATTGTTTGAGCGAAGATTACGAGTAACGATTGTGATTGCAAATTCTAATTTCTTTTCTTGAGAGATAAAATTAATTGCATCTGTGTTTGAATAATTTCCGCCACGATAGTGAACAAGAATCGCTCCGATCGGATGAAGTAAAATGAATTCTTGGGGTTTTTCGGGGAAACCTTGAACGAGAAAATTAGGGAAACTTTCTTTTAATTTATTTATTATTGAATTTTCAACATCTCTAATACTCATTCATCTTTGCCTTGTTAAATAACCTGTCTGAAAAATTTTTGTTTGTGCGATATTCTCCGCTTGATTTGATTGGTTCATCATCTTGAGTTTCAAGAGTAATGACTCCTTTTTTCAATTGTTCAAGTGTTTTTATTGCATTTTTGTAGTTGTCACAAATCGTTTCAGGAATATCTGTGTAAACACGTCTTGAATACAATCGATAAATACTCAAATCTATTGACACAACTCGAAGCAAAGGAAAGCGGGTATTCAAGGGAAGTGTATATTTTCCTCTCAAATACCCGTTAATAAGAGTTGAGGAGTAGATAAGGGATTCCTCTAAGACAGTTGTATCAATACTGTCTTGTGTGCCACTATCGTTTGTTAATTGAATTAAAGAGGCTGTGCTTATGTGTGTTTCAATATCTTCGGGAGTGCAATAAATTGACATTAAATTCCTCTTACAATTCTGATTACTTCGCCTGCGGCGGTTGCTGCATCAAGTGCAGTACCATTTACTTTTTCAGTTGATGTAATCGTAACTGCTTTACCGGTTGCATCAGATGTTACACTTGCACCTTGAGCGATTGCTCCGCCTGCTTCAACAAGCAAAACGCCTAATACGCCAACGGAAGCAAGTTGTCCCGAATCTGTTTCGACATCGCAAACGCCGTAGGCTTTTGCTCCTGCTGTGCAAACTCCGCCATCAAATCCGATAAATTTTTGTTTTGGAAGATTAGCTGTTGCTTTAATGGAGTCAATTAATAAAGGTTTGTATAATTTTTCAGCCATTATTCAGCACCTCCGTCTTTTTGAGTTTCAGTTGTTTTATCGTCTGTTTCTGTTACTGGGGTTGTTTCTGTTTTTACTTCGGTTTTTGTATCAACTTTTGTCTCGGTCTTAGTCTTTGCTGTATTTTTTGCAGTTGTTTTGGTTACCGTTTTAGTTGCTTCATCTGTCTTTTTAGTTTCTTTTGTTTCTGTAACTTTGGTTAAAATATCTGTAAGTTTTGCTGCTTCATCATCAGTTAGCTCAATAACTTCACCGATATGTTTTAATTCACCATTATGCAGAATATTCGTATTTTTAATTTTGTATTTAGCCATTTTTTCTCCTTCTATACGACACTTGAAAGTAAGTAACCTGCTTCAGGTCCGACAAGGAATGGGGTGTAAATATCGGTTGCTCTGATATATTTCACCTTGTTTCCCTCTTTTTGATATTCATCAATTTGAAGTGCATCTTTTTTACGAACTGTGTAGGCAAAAGCAGGATCGTATTCCGTTCTTGAATCTAATGTCGGAACGTATGCAAGAATAACATTATTGCCCCACACTCTTGAAAATGCTCCGTTTGCACCTGAAAAAATTGATTTACCGATTACAATATTTTCTATTTCGAAAAACTCTTTAAGATGGTTTAAAGTTACGACTTTATTTTGGCTGTCAGAAATCATTTCCCTTAAAGACTTGTTATTTTTAAGCACTTGCCAAACTTCTTGACCGATAACCATTGTGTTCGGGTCTTGTCCGATATTGGCGCTGATTACATTTCTTGCCGTTTCGACAGTTTCTACCGGTTTTGAATCAGCATGAGAAAACTTGCTCGTTCCACTTAAAACTGCTTTGTTTCCGGCAGGGAAATTATCAGGGTTTTGAACCAAATCAGCACACTGTTTTTCGTGTTTTAACTGCAAACCTTGAGTTACAACATTTGTTGCGTGGACTTGAAGTTTAACCTTGCGCGCTTCCTCTTCTTCTCTGTAATCAATCGGATAAGCCAAATCGTGTTCAGTTAATGTAGTTGTCTTTTTTGTGAAACCTTTCGGACTGATAATATTTGAATTTGCCCTAATTGCACGTTCAGTGTCATAGACTTGAAATGCTTCTTTGTTAAATTCAAAAATATCAATTTTTTCTAATTCGGATTCAATTGTCGGGAAAAGGTTACCTGCAATAAAAGCATTGTTACTATATCCTCTTGCGACTTCCGATAAATAGGCATTAATGCGTAATTCTTCTAAACGTCCCATTTTAAACCTCCTTAACTTTTAATAGTGCTTCTCTAAAGGAGATTTTTTCTTTTTCTGCGATTTCTGTCGCTTGCTTGTAAATCTCCACACTTTCCTCGTCAGCTTGTGCGTATTTTTCAACGTCAACATTCGGGGTAGTTTTCTTTTTTGCAATTTCGTCAAACTCAATTTGTTTTGGAAGTTTTGAAATAAATTCTTTAAACAAATCAACACCGTTGGAGGATTCATCAAACTTTTTAACGTCATCCAAATCCTCTAAAATATTTAAAACGGTGTCTTTATTTGAAGGGGTAAGAATTCCTGCTTCAATTTGTTTGTCAATAAATTCATTAAAATCTTTTTTGCGGAGATTTTCTTTGATGTCTTTTAATTCCTTTGCAATTTCTTCTTTTCCCGCTGCTTCATCTTTGAATTTAGCAAGTTGCAAGTTTAAATCTTTAACTTGTGATTTTAAATCCTTAATTTCTGTATTCTTTTTTGTCTTTTCTTGAAAATCAGCAACTTGTTCTGATAATGTTGCAATTTGAGCCTTTAAATCATCGACATTTTCATCATCGTCATCATCTTCGGCTTGTGCTTCAAAAGTATAAACATCTGATTCGCCTTCTTTGAATTCAACAGCTTGCATTCCTTTAACCTGTGGAATACTTGCGCCCAAAAAAGAAACAGCCTTTAAATATGGCTTTTTACCTTCTAACTCTCTGTAAATTTCAATCGAGATTTTTTTGTATTTGCCGTCTTGGACAAATTCTTTTAAATCTTTTGATAAATTTTTAAAAGAAGCTTTCAAAATCCCGTTTTCTTCTTTTAAATTATCAACCCAACCGTATGCCGGCCCTTTTTGCTCATGGTCTAAAGTAATTGGAGCTTCGCAAAAACTTGGGTCATAGTTCTTTGCGAGTTCTTGGATTTCGGCTTTAGTAAAATTCCCTTGCGGATACTTACCTGCCTTAAATACTTCAAAAAATTTCATTTAATACCTCTTTTAATTTTCTGTATAAAAATTCGTTTGTATGTTCGCAGTATAAGCTCACCTTTAAAATGCTCTCAAATGGAAAATTACACTTCTTTTTTACAGTGGAAAATTCTACTGCAACATTCCTTTTGAAACTGAATAAAAAGATGAGTTATCTTGTGAGAACAGAAACAGGCAAAAAGCCTCTTTTCTTTTTGCCCTAACCAGAAAGGATTTAAAGTGGAAATATCTTTATTATTAAAGCTTTTTGAAAGTATCGGTTTCCCTGCTGTGATTTTTGTCATTTGGTACATCTATCACAATGCACAAGTGAAAACTTTTGAAAAAATAATCGCAAATAACTTTGAAATCTTAAAAGATTTAGTTGAAACCAATCAATACAATGCGACTGTTTTGTCTCGAATTGAAAGCAAAATAGACGGAAATCTTTGGTGTCCGGTATTAAAAAGGGAGATAAAACAATAATGAATATTGAAAGAATACAGCTAAAAGGTCAGCTTGTAGAAGCTAAATCAAAATACAAAAGATTAGACGTAGAAGCAGCAGGGCTTGTTCTGTTAATCCGCTCACTTTTAAATCCTTATGAAGATGACACTACTAAATTGGAAACAGAAAAAGCCCTTGTTTCTTTAACTCGACTTAATCAACTTGTTTTAGAATTGCAAACATTAAAAAAGAAAATAACTGATTTGGAGGAGTATTTTGCCTAAAAAAGAAAATTTATCAGAAAATGCAGAACGCCTCTATGTTATTGACAGAATGACAATAAATGAAGTTGCCGACAGAATAGGTGTAAATGAACGAACTATTCGCCGTTGGAAAACTCAATATAATTGGGAGAATAAAAAGAAACAGTATTTAGATACAAAAAGTATGTTTCACGAAGACCTTTTTAATTTTTCAAGAAAATTAATGACTTCAATTGAATACGATATGGACAACGGAGTAAAGGTCGATCCCGGTAGAATGTTTGCTTTTACTAAAACACTTCCTTTAATTACTAAAATCAAAGAATATGAAGATGCTGTAGCTAAAAAAGGGACAGAGGAAAATAAACCATCAGAGATTTCACCTGATTTCATAAAACAAATTAACGAAGAATTTTTAGGGATTAAATATGATGAATGATAAGTATTTTTTGCCATATCAACTTCGTTGGTTGAAAGATAAAAGTAAAATAAAAATATGGGAAAAATCAAGACGTATCGGTGCTACCTATGTTCAAAGTTTTGAGGATGTTCAAGACTGCATAAATAAACGTGTTCCTGCCGTTTGGTTTTCTTCTGCCGATGAATCAGCTGCTAAAGAATATATTGATTACTGTGAGCAGTGGGTTAAGTTTTTTCACGCAATCGTTATGAATTGGGGCGAAGTTGTTATTGATTCGGATAAAGATATCAAAGCTCTCGTTATTGAATTTAAAAACGGCACTAAAATTCACGCACTATCTTCAAACCCTAAAGGTTTTCGTTCAAAAGGCGGAAAAGTTGTGTTGGATGAATTTGCATTTCACAATAATCCTGAAGAACTTTGGAAAGCAGCTCGCCCCTGTATAACTTGGGGTTATCCTTTAAGAATTTTATCAACTCATAACGGACAAAACTGTCTGTATTACAAATTTATCGACCAAGTTCAAAAAGGGAAACTCAATTGGAGTCATCATAAAACACCGATTCAAGTGGCAGTTTCAGAAGGTCTCGTTGATAAAATTTATAATAAGAAAACAACCCTCGAAGAACAAGAACAATGGATGCAAAATGAACGTGATAATTGCTTTGATGAATATACTTGGCAACAAGAATATTGCTGTATTGCTGTTGATGAAGCCTGTGCTTTTCTTCCATATGACTTAATCACAACTTGCGAATTAGATGATGTCTTGCGTTCGCTTGAAGATATAAAGCACGATTTCTATGTTGGAGTCGATATCGGAAGAAGAAAAGATTTAACCGTTATTTGGGTTTTAGAAAAAATTGAACAGATAAAATACACAAGAATGGTTATAGAACTTGCGAAAACACCGTTTCGAAATCAAGAAGAAATTCTACACGAAATTTTATCCCATAGATTATTTCGTCGAGACTGTCAAGATGACACAGGAATTGGAATGCAAATGGCTGAAAATGCTCAATTTAAATTCGGACAATACCGAGTCGAGGGTGTTACTTTTACCAATCGAGTTAAAGAAGATTTAGCTTACAGACTCAGAACTGAGTTTGAAAACAAGACAGTTTTTATCCCTAAACAACACGAAATCAGAGAAGATTTGCACTCTGTTCGCAGAGTTACAACGGCAGCTCACAATATACGTTTTGATGCCGAGCGTTCCGATAACGGACACGCAGACAGATTTTGGGCATTAGCTTTAGCTCTTCATGCAGCAGATGGAGCATCGGGAGAAATTAATATTTCTACTCGCAAAAAAAGAGAGGCAATCGGAATGGTTGCAAATTACTAAAATCGATTTTAAGCCCTTCAAAAAAATTAAAATGAACACTTATACCAAATCGACCTCAAAAGTCATTTTTAAAACGAGTTAAAACAGTTTTAAAACAGGTTTCAAATAATCGGAGAACCCTAAAAAATGAAAAAAGAAATTTCAGAAGAAATTGCAACACGAAAAAGAAGCATAAATTTTTATTCACTCGGCACATACTTACCCGATCCCGACATAGTTTTACGAAAACAAGGTAAAGATGTCAAAGTTTACAAGGAATTACTTTGTGATTCACACGTTTTTGCTTGTGTTCAATCAAGAAAATCAGGTGTAATGTCCCTGGAATGGGAAATTAAAAACGGCGATATTAAAGACGAAACAACAGAAAAACTTGAAGAATTATTCAAAAAATTAGACATCTACAAACTTATAAATGACATTTTAGATGCCACATTGTTTGGTTTTCAGCCTATTGAAATCATTTGGGGTAAGGTAGATAACCTTGTCTTACCAATCGATTTAAAAGCAAAACCCTCTGAATGGTTCTGTTTTGATGATGAAAACCAATTAAAATTCAGAACAAAAGAACATTATTTCGGAGAAGAACTTCCTCCTCGCAAGTTTTTGTGTCCTCAATCTAATCCGAGTTATGAAAATCCATACGGAGAAAGAACTTTATCAAGAGTGTTCTGGCCCGTAACTTTTAAAAAAGGTGGATTGAAATTTTGGGTAATATTTACTGAAAAATACGGCATTCCACACCTTATTGGTAAACATCCACGTGGAGCAACAAAAGAAGAAACCGACAAACTTGCTGATTTACTTGAAGAAATGGTTCAAGATGCAATCGCAGTCATTCCGGATGATAGCTCCGTTGAAATCCAAGAGGCAAACAAATCCTCATCTGCTGAAATCTTTGAAAAGCTGATTGATAAAATGAATGCAGAAATTTCAAAGGCAATTTTAGGGCAAACTTTAACAACAGAAATCGGTTCAACAGGTAGTTATGCTGCATCAAATACGCATTTTCAAGTGCGACAAGACATTGTTGATTCTGATAAAAAACTCGTAGAAAAAACTGTTAATCAGCTTATTCGTTGGATTTATGAAATCAATTTTAGCAATCAGGACGTTCCTGTTTTCGAAATGTATCAGGAAGAAGATGTTGATTTAACCTTGTCTCAAAGGGATAAAACGCTTTCTGAAACGGGAGTTAAATTTTCAAAAGAATATTTCATTAAAAATTACGGACTTGAAGATGAAGACTTCGAAATCAGAGAAGATATTATCCCTGCAACACCACAGTTTTCACAGTTTAGCGGATTTTCGGAAGGGCGGAGTCGAGCGAATAGCGAGCGAGCCCGTAAGGTGGAGCAGGACGTTACTCCTGCGACAACCCGAATAATCCAAGACAGTGATGAGCCTGAAATTGAAGGGCAAGTTCAGATTGATAAATTGTTTAAGTTCCTTTCTGAGACAGAATTAAGTTCACAGGCTCAAAAGATGTTATCTCCTTTGATTTCACTTGTTGAAAGTTGTGAAACTTTTGAAGAAGCTCAAGAACTTTTAAAAGACAAAAATTTGCATAGCAAACAATTTGAACAATCAATTCAAAAGGCTTTGTTCTTGTGTGAACTGCAAGGAAGGAGCGATGGACTTGATGAATAAATTTCCTGACTTGGGGGCTCGCAATAAACGGCGTTGCGAAGATTGCTCTCCGCAATCTTCTCCAGCCTCTGCTCGCCTCCGCTTCTTTGACGCTTTTTCAGGCATCGGTGGTTTTAAAATTGCACTTGAAAGAGTCGGTTTTGAGGGGATAGGTTTTTGTGACAACGATAAGTATGCAAATCAATTATATCTTGCGTTCTTAGCAAATAATAATGAGGTACACTATGAAGACATCAGACAAATCGATACTAAAACAATGCCCGACTTTGAAATTTTCTGTGGCGGATTTCCTTGTCAATCTTTTAGCATTGCAGGAAAAAGACGAGGATTTGAAGACACTCGAGGCACTTTATTTTTTGAAGTTGCGAGGATTCTCCAAGACAAAAAGCCCAAATATTTTATTCTCGAAAACGTTAAAGGCTTACTTAACCACAACGGTGGAAGAACTTTCGCAACTATCATTGGCGTTCTCTCCGACCTTGGGTATCAAGTGCAATGGCAGGTTCTTAATTCTAAGTTCTTCGGCGTTCCTCAAAACAGGGAAAGAGTGTACATTGTCGGATGTCTTGGAGACGAATGTATCGGAAAAATATTTCCTCTCACAGGAGGCGATAGCGAGAATATTGGCGAAATCATAAAGCACCCGATGTGTCCTAAAAATGCGCCTCAAGGTTCAAGAATTTATTCTTCAGATGGAATCGGTTCTTGCTTAGTTGCCAACGGTGGAAGCGGTAAAACGGGACTTTACTGTATAAAGAACGGTTGCGACTCAACAGCCTTGCTCAACGCAAGCCTTTTTGAGTCTTCACACACTGCTCACGCCATAAATAAACCTCGTTTCAACAAATACAAAGAATCAGATATTGTTGAAACTTTAAAAGTCGGCGGTGATACTCCTTTAATGAAAGTTAGAAACGGCACAAAGAAGGGTTTTGATGAAGCAGGTCCCGGAGATGGAATTAATCTCGCATTCCCGCAATCAAAAACTCGAAGAGGACGTGTCGGAAAACAATGCTCTCAAACCTTAGATACTCATTGCAATATGGGAACAATTGACGATTACAGAATAAGACGTTTAACTCCTCTTGAATGTTTCAGACTGCAAGGTTTCCCTGACGGAATGGTTCAAAAAGCAAGAGAACTCGGTATTTCAGATGCTCAACTGTATAAAATGGCAGGAAATGCAGTAACCGTAAATGTCGCTCAAGCAGTTGCACAAAAACTTTGGGAGGCAATTTATGGAACTTAAAGCCTTATTCAAACTTACTCCTGCTGCCGCAATCAAATATTTTAAAGGCAAAAACAATAAACTTTCTTGGGATTGGTACGATTTATGGCAAAATGCTCATCGCAAGTCATTCACAGTTGCAAAGGCTATGAGAGAAGATATTTTGAAAGATATTCGTTCCTCTCTTGATAAAGCACTTGAAGAAGGCAAAACCTTTCAAGATTTTCAAAAAGAACTCAAACCGACTTTACAAAAGAAAGGTTGGTG
>JALCDS010000031.1 GCA_022641775.1 Clostridiaceae bacterium | reverse complement strand
GAAGTTCAAAGTATGCCCATCTGCAATCAAAACTTGCCCTGGTTCAAGCACATTTGCATCTCTGACAATGTATGGTTCAACTCTGTCTTTAAGGGCTTTTGCACCTTCTCTTGCAAGCACCCATTTGTCATAATTTGTAGATTTATACCATTTTGCATATCGTCTAAAAGTGACTTCTTTTGGAATATTTTCAAATCCTTTTTCTTCCAAAATATGCCTTGTTAAGCCTATTGCTTTGCCTATCGAAAATCTGTTCGGAGATAACAGTATCTTTAAAAATACCGTTACTTCTTCTTCTTTCAGTTTTGTGCGATAAACTTTGCTTGAGGAATATTTGTAATTCCCGACTAGTGCTGTCCAATCAGGTTTTTTATCAATTATATTTTTCCAAGAATAAAGAGAGCCGATTCCGATGGTGTTTAACACGGCAAATATTTCGGGATACAAAAGACCTGTGTTATATGTTTCCAAGAACATTTTATCTGAATTTTTATTGGGGATATTATTTTCTTTTTTGTTTTTTCTGTATTCTTCCCAAAACTTTATCAGGTCATATTTTGCAAGTGCTTTTTTACGTTGAAATTCTGAGATTATTTTTTCTGGCTTGGGTTGAAAATTATGCAATTCGATTTTGTTATCAACCACGGTCAAATTATCATAGTATTCTTTGATGTACTTGATTTGATATTCTTCTTCAATGCTCGATAACTGAATCTTATATGCACTTCCGCCTCTGACGGTTTCTATCTGATAATTATACTTGTTTGTTCCGTCAGGATTTTTCTTTTTGAGTGATAATCTTACGGCTCTATTTGATACTTTTTTGAGAGCTGCGACAGTCTCTACATCAAGCCAAGTGTCAGTCGTATTAAAGGTTTTTAAAATATTATCCATACCACATTAATCACTCCAAACTTCCAACAATGGAACTGTTTTGAGGCAAATGTGTTGGAATGTATGTACATAAAATTATCACTTTATGCAAATACAAATTAACAATTTGCTAATATTAAATATTTAGCGAGTACAATATATGTATAATCCTTATTACATAAGCAATTCTGTCAAGATATTGGAACCTAGAAATGAAAACTATAAATCTAAAAAGCTTACTTGAAATATATGAAAAAAATGGAGGTATTAATGTTCCACCTGCATATATGAATTATTTGGGTAGCAAAATAAAGGATACTGAATTAAATCCATTAAAAAGCTTAATTTCAACTCTAGAAGACAATGATCCGACTCTAACTTTAAAAGATTTTAATAGTTTTTATATAGGCTATGAAGTGCCACAAATTGGAAAAGAATTTGATTTACTTAGAATAAATAATTCAACAATATTAAATATTGAATACAAAAGAGAAGCTACAAGCAAGGTTAAAAATCAACTGTTAAAAAACAGTTATTACTTGAAATTTTTAAAAAGAGAAATAAATTTATTTACTTATATTGAAAAAGATAATGCCATTTATAAATTAGATGAAAATAACGAATTAATTCAAGTAGATTGTCAAGAGTTAATCGCAATAATTAAGAACCAAGGGAATGATGAAAAATTTGAAGAAGGAAATTTAAATGATCTATTTGAGCCAAATAATTATTTAATATCTCCATTTAGAAAAACTGAAGAATTTATAAAAGGTGAATATTTTTTGACACAAGAGCAGGATAAAATTGAAAAAAATCTTATAAATGCAGCTAATAGTGGTGGTAAATACTTTTTCATTACGGGTGAAGCTGGTAGTGGTAAAACATTATTGACATATCATATTGCAAAAAAATATATAGAAGCAAAACATAATGTTGGGATTCTACATTGTGGCATTTTAAATGCAGGGCATAAAGAATTAAATGAAAAATTCGGATGGAATATCCAACAGATAAAATATTGGAGCAATTTATTCGTCAACAATAAACCGGAAATTATAATTATCGATGAAATTCAACGGATATATAGTAGCCAATTTAATGAAATTTTAAATACTTGGATAAAACCAAATAATATTATTTTAATAATGAGTGGAGATGGGAGACAAATACTGAAGCAAGGTGAAGGTCAAATATTTGAAACCTTTGATAAAAAAGAATATAGCAATGTTAAAAAATTTAATCTAAATACTAAAATAAGAACAAATAAAGAATTGGCTAATTTTATAAAAATTATGTTGGATTTAGGCAAAGGTAAAACCCTAGAAGCATCTGCTCAAAATATAGATATAGTCTATTTCAATACAATAAAAGATGCTCATAATTATATTTCTACAAAAAGCGAACATTCTTATCTTTCATACACACCGAGCTTATATTATTCAAATAAATATACTGATGGATCAAAATTTAACCCACAGCAAAAAGGCAATTCTCATGAAGTAATTGGACAAGAATTTGAAAATGTAATAGTCGTTTTAGGTGAACATTTTTATTATGATAAAAATATATTAAAAGCATATAAACTAGAAAATAACCCTAATTCGACACTAAAAATGTTTTTTCAACAAATAACAAGAGCCATTAACAAATTAGAAATTGTAGTTGTTAATAATATTGAAGTATTTAATAGACTAATAGAAATATTTGAAAAAAAACCTTAAATTACTGCTAGAAAATTATTGCAAAATGGAGTCCTGAAAACTATTTTTCGATTACATTTGAAGTTTCAATTACATTTTTTGAAAAAATATTTTGCTTCCAAGTTTTGATTATTTAAAAGCCGAAAGTATTGTTTTAAACACATTTCCTACCTAAGGGGAAATATTGCTTCAATTACATAAAATGTAATTGAAAATTTACCAAAAATTCCTACGCCGATGTTATAGACACGTTGCCCAAAGAAGCCTTTTCGTAGTTATTCTAAAGGAAAAACCGTTAAGAAAAAGGATAAGAAATCGTTAATTCCGTTAATTTTCGATTCCATATTTATGGACATCACGGAACTGCCTCAATATCAAGACACAGCCTAAACTTCAGCGTTTTTATTTCAATTACATAGTGCTGGTTTTATCCATCTGGTTATAAATCTGGTGAAGCATAAGTTATACTTGATTGTGGTTTGAATTTAAGGAGGTTATATGGAAAAGATTATGAAGGACGGTATTCGTCATAATTGCAAATGTGCATTTACGCTTGCTGAGGTCTTGATAACTTTAGGTATAATTGGAGTTGTCGCAGCATTAACGTTACCAAGTTTGATTGCAAATGCAAAGTACAAAGAATATTCTGCTGCTATAAAAAAACAGTATTCTGTCATGAATCAAGCTATTGAAAAATCAGCATTAGAAAATGGTGATGTATCAGATTGGGATTATAAATTGAGTTATGAAGCATTTGCCAATCAGTATATTGTACCATATTTGAAGGTATCTACTTGTGATAAAGCTACATGCTGGATAACTGCTATGACGGAACAACCGAAAGGTTTATGGTTTGAAGAACCGGCTTATGCTACAAGTATGTGTAATTCTTGGCAGTCTGAGCCTGATGCAAATGGATATAGTTGCGGTGGGTGTATTGGCGACTTGGATTATTGTTGTATGAATAATAATTGTTGGAGTTGTTCTTCAGGAATGAGTCAAGAAGAATGTAAAGAATTGAACAATACCGACCCTAAAATATTTTTCTCATTGCCAGATGGAGCTGTAATAGGACTGTATAAAAAAGATACTCTTGTTATCCATATAGATATTAATGGTCCTAAAAAACCGAATAAAAACGGATACGACAAATTTGTTATGGCAACTAATGCAAGCAATCAAGTATCAATGACAGGTAATGGCGCTAAGCTACAAGCAAATAATTGGGAATTTGATAAAAAATACATAGATTCAATAGAAGACTAATTTATAAAAAAGCCGATGGGGGGACTCGAACCCCCGACCTACTGATTACGAATCAGTTGCGCTACCACCTGAGCCACATCGGCTAATTTATTAAAAATATTTAAGTCTCACATTGATATTCCAAAATCTATTTTTCCAGTGCGACTTCATCAATAATGCCACCGCCTAAAAGTATATCATTATTATAAAATACTACTGATTGACCTTTAGTCAATGCTTTTTGCATATCATCAAATTTTACCAATACTCTACCATTCCCTTGAGGAATTACCGTTACATTGGTAGGAACTTGTGCTGAACGAACTTTTGCCGTTGCTTTTATCGGAGTTTCTAATTCGGGGATAGAGACCCAGTTTAATTCTACAGCTTCCAATACATTGTTGAATGTTTCATCGAGTTCGCCTACAACAACTTCATTTGTATCTTTTCTTAAGTCTATTACATATAAAGGTGCACTATGAGCAATTCCTAAGCCCTTGCGTTGCCCTACTGTATAATTCCAGATACCTGTGTGTTGACCAAGAACATTCCCGCACTTGTCAACAATATTTCCGGCTTTTGGTTTTACTTCCAAAAGTTCGTTATAGTCTCCGACATAAAAATCTTGACTATCAGGTTTGTCACAAACTTTTAGACCAAAATCTCTTGCGATATCCCTTATTTCATTTTTTTCATATTTACCTAACGGTAACATTATGTTTTCGAGCTGTCTTTGTTTTAATTTATACAAAAAGTAGCTCTGATCTTTTTTGGGATTAATCCCTTTTTTTAAAAGGTATCTGTTTGATTCAGCATCAAATTCTACATTTGCATAGTGTCCAGTTGCAAATTTATCAAATTCTAACCCTGCTTGTTTTGCTAAAAATGGTAGAACATCAAACTTTATCATGCTATTACATCTGATACATGGATTTGGGGTTCTTCCTGATAAATATTCTTCTTTAAAATTATCAAGGACAATTTTTTCGTATTCTTTTGAACAGTCGAAAACATAATAAGGTATTCCGATTTTCTCGGCTATTTTTCGAGCTTCTTCGATATCTTCTTTTTCATTTGGGCCGTAACATGCATCTTTACAGGAGTGGATATTTTTTAATCCTTTATCGAGGCGTTCGCGTTTTTCCTCGCTCCAGATGGACATTGTGGCACCGATAACTTCATGCCCTTGTGATTTCAATATTAATGCGGCTGTTGATGAGTCTACACCGCCTGACATTCCGACTAAGATTTTCATTTTGTCTCTCTTATTTTTCCTTTATATATATGTTATTTTGACATAATCAACCTTATTTTGCAATGTTTTATACCAATATTAAACTTTTCTAAATATTTGAAATGCTCCTTATGTTTATGAGATAATACAATAAAAGTAGTACAAATTAAGAGAGTTATTTATGGAATACAGATTACAAGATACAGTGTCAAAGAATGCGTTCAATTACGGATATTTATTGCAGAGAATTTTCCCCTATATAAAACCGGTTATGTTTAGAGCTATTTTGAATATAGTAATAGCAGTACCGTTAGGGCTGATGGATGGTATTGTCGCAATATCTTTAAAACCTTATTTAGATTATGTTATAAACGGTAGTCCTACCGATACTTGGTCATTTATGGGAATGACTATTCATACTCAAATTTGGTTGGCTACGATAATTCCTGTAGGTATAGTTTTCTTTGCATTAGTTCAGGGACTTTTGAAATATTTGAATAACTATTTAACTGATTGGACAGGTAACAAAATAGCTAATTCATTAAAAGTTGACTTATTTAGAAAGTTGACCAGTTTGGATCCGCAATTCTATGACGTAAATTCTTCTGGTTTGGTTTTGACAAGATTTTTGTCAGATCCGGATGCAGCTTCAAAGAGCATTATTGATAGTATAAAATCCATAGTTTCTACAGCATTTGGGGTTTTGGGACTTGTCGGTGTTCTTTTATATACATCTTGGAAACTTGCAATAATCGGTTGTACTATTATGGCGGTTGCAATTACACCTGTTATATTTATAAGAAAGAAAATAAAATCTGTTTCTAATGCAGGTATGGTTGTCGGTGGAAATATGACGACAAACTTTAATGAAACATTTGGCGGAAATAAGATTGTTGCAGCGTACAACTTACAAAATGAACAGAATCAGAAATTTGACAATCAAATAAATAAACAATTTTCTCTCACAATGTCTTTGACAAAACGTGTTGGTTGGATGTCACCTATTATGTATTTTATATGTTCAATTGGTATCGCATTTGTAATGAAATATGGTAATCATTTGATTTTATCAGGAGAGATGTCAGCCGGTAGTTTTGCATCTTTTGTTACTTCTTTATTATTGTTGTACAAGCCTACAAAAACATTAGGAAACACTTTGACATCATTACAAGGTACATTTGTTGCTATGGGACGTGTATTTGAATTGTTTGATTTGAAACCTCATATTACAGATGAACCCGGAGCAGTAGAACTTAAAGGATTGAACAGTTCTATTGAATTTAAGCATGTTAATTTTGAGTATGAAGAAAATACTCCGATTTTAAAAGATTTCAATTTGAAAGTTAATAAAAATGAAACTGTTGCATTAGTCGGAAATTCCGGTGGCGGTAAATCTACTGTTGTAAGCTTAATACCTAGATTTTATGATGTAAAAACGGGTTCTGTTGAATTTGATGGAGTTAATATAAAGAATTTTACGTTGAAGTCTTTGAGAAACCAGATTTCATTTGTATTTCAGGATAATTTTTTGTTTACAGGCTCAATAAAAGATAATATATTGCTTGGTAATGAAAATGCGACACAAGAACAATTGGACAATGTCGTAAAAATGGCACACTTAGACGAATTTATAAATACTTTAGAAAAAGGCATTGATACGTTCGTCGGAGAACGCGGAGCAAGCTTGTCCGGTGGTCAACGTCAACGTGTTGCTATTGCTCGTGCTATGCTAAAAGATGCACCAATTGTAATACTTGATGAAGCGACTTCTGCTCTTGATAATAAATCTGAGGCTGTTGTTCAAAAGGCATTAGACAATTTGATTCAAAATAAAACGGTATTTGTAATTGCCCATAGATTATCAACAATAAGGAATGCTCATAGAATTGTAGTTATAAACGACGGCGAACTTGCAGAACTTGGAACTCATGATGAATTAATGAAGCTTGATAATGGAATTTATAAAAAATTGTATGAAATGCAGTTTAAAAACCAACAAGAGGCAGCCGTTTAATGAAAAGTGTTGTAGTAACAAAATGGTTAGAGCCCTATGTCATATTGGAAACTTTTAAAAAACATTTTGAATTGAAAGTGTTTAATTTTGACGGATTTTCAAAACCAATGGAAGAAAAGAAGTTTTTATCTTCTATTGAAAAATCTTTAACTTTTTCAATTGGTATTTATATGAAAAATGTGAATAAATTTTATTTATTTACTTCTGAAAAATTGGTGGATATTTATTCAGAAATCTTAGAAAAGGAATTTTCGTTAAGTTCTGAGGATATGAAAACTGATGTAGAAGTTGCAGATGCTATCAAGATGGTGGATTTGGCAAAAGCTGAGTTCATAATGATTACAAAGGCTTAAAAATGGTTGATGAATATAAACATTATACAGTTATGAAGCACGAGGCAGTTGATGCCCTAAATTGTGAAAACGGAAAAATTTATGTTGATTGTACTCTTGGAGGTGGAGGACACAGTGAACTTATTTTGAAACGTATTCAACCTGATGGGAAACTTATTTCATTTGATATTGATGAAGATGCCATCAAAGCTTCATCTGAAAGACTAAAAGATTACAAAAACTTAATAATTGTAAAAGATTCTTATGCAAATATTAAGAAAGTTTTACAAAATCTTGGAATTGAAAAAATTACTGGCGGAGTTTTGTTTGACCTTGGTGCGTCAAGCTATCAGTTCAATTGCGCCGAAAGAGGATTTTCTTTCCAAAAAGATGCTCCACTTGATATGAGATTTGATAAATCTTCCGAATTTTCGGCGTATAACGTTGTAAATGAGTATTCTGAACCTGATTTGGTCAGAATTTTTTCAGAATATGGCGAAGAACGATTTTCTAAAAGAATTGCAAAAAAAATTGTTGAGGTTAGAAGATTGAAAAATATTGAATCTACTGGTGAATTGGTTGATTTAATCATAAAAAGTACCCCTCATATAAAATCTTCTATACATCCTGCTACACGTGTGTTTCAGGCGATTAGAATCGAGGTAAATCAAGAGTTAACAAATGTAAAAAATACATTGAATGATGTGTTGGATTTGTTAGACTTTGGTGCTATAATAAGTGTAATAAGTTTTCACTCCTTAGAAGATAGAATAGTGAAACACTTATTCAAATATCACTCGCAAAAGTGTCATTGCGATAAGTCTCAAATGATTTGTCACTGTCCG
The DNA here is from genome assembly GCA_022641775.1 of Clostridiaceae bacterium. Taxonomy (GTDB): domain Bacteria; phylum Cyanobacteriota; class Vampirovibrionia; order Gastranaerophilales; family Gastranaerophilaceae; genus RUG14219. The sequence goes on along the minus strand of JALCDS010000031.1, from coordinate 11,317 downwards.
CCTCCTATATTGGAGTTGGTGAATAAAAAACCAATGATTGCAAGTGATGAGGAGATAAAAGAAAATCCACCGTCACGTAGTGCAAAACTTAGAATTGCACGTTGCATTAGGAAAAGGGTTTAATTTATCGTTTTGGCAAAACAATTGGTAGTAGTTGGGGAAACGAACTTGAATACAGCAAGAGTAAATGTAGAAAATTATTATTCTTATGGTAATCAAAAAACTAGTTATACGTCAGATCCGGTTGTTAATAATCAAGGCTCTCTGATTGAAGGTTATTTTTATGAAAAAAATATGGTAAAGGAAATGGCAATAAGAAAAGTGAATAAGACGTTATGTGGTTTGTTATGTGTTGCTATTATAGGTGCGTTCTTTAGTTATTATTTTTCAATGACGAATGCTTTGGAATTGAATGCGCTTAGCCGTAAGATTACCACTTTAAATGATGAAAATGCAGATTTACAAAATAATTTAGATAAATTAAAATCTTTCAATAATGTTGATAATAAAATGGCTCAATTTAATGTTTTACAAAAACCTGAAAAAGTTATTGAAGTTCAGGCTATACCAACAGCAACTGCGCCTATTATAAAAAATAAAGACAACACAAGATTTAATTGGGCAATAGGGTATTAATTAAATAAAAAATATAAATAAAAAAAAGTGATTTTGAATTTTCAAAATCACTTTTTTTACTTACGTTCATTACTTACGTAAAGTTCCTTCACTCTACGTTCGTTCGCGCTTTTTGCTCACTCGCTGTTAACGGGTTGCACAGCCACGCATACTTGCGTGTCAGTTCGCCCTCAGCTCGTTCGCGCTATTTGATTTCAACTTTAGCGCCAGCTGCTTCTAATTTTTTCTTGATTTCTTCAGCGTCTTCTTTTTTAATGTTTTCTTTGATAGCCTTTGGAGCACCGTCAACTAAGTCTTTAGTTTCTTTCAAGCCCAAGCCAGTAATAGCTTTAACTTCTTTCAAAACTGCAACTTTGTTAGCACCGGCATCAGCCAAGATTACGCTAACTTCAGAAGCACCTTCTTCAGCTGGAGCTGCACCAGCTGCTGGAGCTGCTGCTACTGCTACAGGGGCTGCAGCAGATACGCCAAATTTTTCTTCCATAGCTTTTACTAGATCAGCTGCTTCTAATAAAGTCAATTTTTCAATTTCTTCTAAGATTGTTTCTACACTCATTTTAATTTCTCCTTTTATAGTTTTTTATTTTTCTACGTAATTTGTAAATTTGCAATATTGCAAATTGTTGTTAGCTGCTTAAGCAGCTTTTGAATCTCTGACTGCTGCCATAGTTCTTGTAAGTTGTGACATAACAGCATTGATAGATCCAACAATACCAGTTGCCGGTGAGTTGATAGAACCAAGCATTTTTGCAATAAGTTCGTCTTTTGAAGGTAATTTTGAAATTGCTTCAACTTCAGCAGTTGATAACATTTTACCATCCATTGCACCGCCAAGGATTGTGCCTTTTTTAGTTTCCTTCATGAATTTTGCTATAGCTTTAGCAGGTCCTACTTGATCTTCAAAACCGAATGCTATTGCAATAGGTCCTTTTAAAGAATCAGCAAGAATTTCATAAGGTGTATCTTTTATAGCAATTTTAGCCAAAGTGTTTTTGGTAACCATATAGTCGCCACCGTCTTTTTGAATTTCACGTCTCAAATTTGTGATATCTTCAACGGTTAAACCTTTGTATTCTGTTAAAATAGCTACTTGTGCTTTTTCTACTTTTGATTTGATTTCATCAATTTTTTCAGATTTAAAAGCTTTTGTTGACATTTTTAGCTCCTTTTGTTTGTCTTCATCGGGTATTTCGACCTTATATTTTACCCTTTAAACTAAAAAGATTTTGCAATCTTTTTCACTGCAAAATCATACATCGGGTATTTATAAAACTACTATTTATATTCCGTTTTGTATAACCTAGATTAGCTCTATTGCTAGATTTAATGTCCGTTAGAACAACTAATTGTCTGCAGCTATATATAAACTCTATCAGAAATAAAAATTTTATGCAAGGGGATATTAAATTTTCTTAATTAATTTCCATACAGAGATATCATTATCATTGATGTCATAGTGACCTTTTTTCTCAATTATAAATTCACTATTATCACTCATTTCATATCTCATACTAAAGTTTCCGAGGCAGATAGCTTCTCCTTTTAAGTCTAAATCAATTAAGGTTTGAAGATCATTATATACGTTTTTAACTTCATTATTGCCGGAATTTCTGTATGTTGCAACTGCGGTTGTTGCATCCATTATCCATCTTTCTTTACGTTGAGCCAATTTTAATGTAGCAAGTTCATTAACGACTATTGTCATTATTTTATCAAATGTATTAAATTTGTCTGCTAAAATAAGATATTTATTTCCGGTTTTGGCTGTTTTTATATTGTTGAAGGTATTAAGACATGTATTTAAAGAACGGAATATTTGATTTTCTCTTCCGGCTTCATCAATATTTTGTACTTCACCCCAAGCATTGTTTACTTTACAATTTTTAAGTTCTATTTTTATTAAAATTGCATAATTATTAAATTTGTTTAGTTTGCTTTTTGTTTCTCTTTCAAGTTGTTTATTAAAATCTTGTTCAAGTTTCAATTGAGTATTTCTTATTTTTACGTCAATATCATCTTGATATTTATTTATTTCAATTTTTAATTTGCTTAAGAAAATAATTACAATAAAAGCTAAAATATCAAATAACAATATAGACCCATCAAAAGACTGTTCTCCAACTTGTGCTTGTTGATGATAAAAAGAGTGCACAAATGATGTTATATGAGCTGCAAGCGGTTGAACGAATGCAAGAAAGTTTATACCGGCAGCATTACAAAACCAGTATCCGGCAGTTAAAAAAATCAGAATAAGTAAAATGATTTGAACTATCAATATAAGATTAATTAATAATTTTGAGCTTTTTTTTAAAATATTATAAACTAAAAGCATATTACCCTCATTATTTTAAAGAAATATTATCTATAAGTCTTACACTGCCGACTTTTAATGCTATGAAAACTCTTGTATTTTCATCTGCAATATTTTTATCTTCCAAAGTTTCAGCATCTCTGAAATCCAAATATTCAAGCGTATGGTGCTCATTTAGAAATTCATATGCTGTTTCTTTTAAGGCAGCTATATCTGTTACACCTTTTTGGAAACAATTTTTTATATTAAAAAGAATTTTACTTAGAGCAAGTGCATCTTGTTTTTCAGACTCTGAAAGATATTTGTTGCGTGAGCTTATTGCAAGCCCTGATTCTTCTCTAACAAGTGGACAACCTATTATTTCTACCGAGATATTCAAATCGTTGACCATTTTTTTCAAAATAACAAGTTGTTGATAATCTTTTTCTCCAAAAAATGCAAAATTTGGTTGCACAATATTTAATAATTTGTTTACTACTGTGCAAACTCCGTCAAAATGTCCTACTCTTGATTTTCCACAGAGTTTATTTACATAAAAAAATGGAGGATTTACATAAGTCAAAAAATCACTTGTCATCATCTGTACATTAGGATACATTTCTTTTGGATTTGGTGCAAAGACTAAATCAACACCGGCACTTTCTGCTATTTTGCAATCAGCATCAAGGGTCCTCGGATATTTTTCAAAATCTTCTCCGGGGCAGAATTGTATTGGATTTACAAATACCGAAATAACCGTTTTGTCACATTTTTTTGCACTTTTTTCAAATAAGCTTTTGTGACCGTTATGAAGGGCTCCCATTGTTGGAACTAATCCGACAGTCAAACCTTGCTTTTTCCAGCTATTAACTATATCTCTAACTTCTTTAATTGTATGAACAAGCATTTTTTCTCTTTTCTATTTATTATTTTGCACAAAATAATTGGGTTTTACATTCTTCATCAACATGAAATATTTCATCCTCTGATGGAAACGCTCCTGATTTAACGTCATTGTTATATCCGGAAACTCCATCAATAATTAATTTTTTCATATCGGCATATCTTCTGACAAATTTAGGCTTGAATTCTGAATATTTTCCTAAAACATCATCTGATACAAGAACTTGTCCTGATGTATAACGTCCTGCACCTATACCGATTGTCGGGATATTCAATTTTTCAGTTATGTATTTGGCACTTTCTTCAGGTACCATTTCTAAAACTAATGCAAAAGCACCTGCTTTTTGAACTGCATAAGAATCTTCCAATAATTTTTCAGTAGCTTCAAATGTTTTGCCTTGAACGTTATATCCACCGATTGTATTCAAAAATTGAGGGGTAAAACCAAGGTGAGCACAAACAGGAATACCGCAATCCACACATGCTCGAATAGTTTTGAGAATACTATCTGAAGCACCTTCCATTTTTACGGCTGTTGCTCCACATTTTATTAATTCCCCTGCATTTTTAACTGATTGAGCTATATCAGGTCCAACAGATAAAAATGGCATATCAGCTACGACAAGTGAGCGTTTTGCTCCTGTTGTTACAGCTTTTGTAAATATCTTCATTTCATTCATTCCGATAGCACATGTTGTGTCATAACCAAGAATTACCATTGCAACGGAATCTCCAACTAGAATCATATCAATTCCGGCTTCATCAACATATTTTGCCATTGAGCAGTCGTATGCTGTTATCATTGAGATTTTTTCTCCGGAATTTTTCATCTTTTGTATTGTATTTACTGAAATCTTTTTAATCATTTCTTCGTCCTTTATACACCGAATATTTTACCATTCTTTTGTGTTTTTCTGTACCAGTAATATATTGCTCGTGCAACTCTGTGAGAACTATGTCTTACAAGTCCGTTTTTATCGTCTTCAATAAGTTTGTTTGCATAAAATTTTAATCCGAGTTTCTTAACATTTTCTTTGTCCAATTTTACAGGAATAGAACCGGCTTTTTCATATTTTTCAGATAATTTAGCAGGCAAGAAATTGTTAACCAAAACTGCGTCAACCAAATGTTTTGTATTTGCATGCCTCATAAGTGCACCAATGTGATCGGATACTGTGTAATTATCGGTTTCACCCGGTTGAGTCATTATATTACATACATAAATTTTCTTAGCTTTTGATTTTACAATTGCTTCAGAAATTTCAGGTACAAGTAAATTTGGAGTAACACTTGTATATAAACTGCCAGGTCCTAAAATGATTAAATCGGCATCTTTTATTGCATCAATTACATCTTTCAATGCTGTACATTTTTTTGGATCTGTAAATAATCTTTTTATTTTACCGTGTGCTTCAGGAATTGTTGATTCCCCATGAATAATTCTGCCATCTTCCATTTCTGCAACAAGTTTCATATCATCAAGGGTCGCTGGTAAAACACGTCCTCTTATGGATAATACGTTTGAAGATTCTTGTACGGCACGGACCATATTACCTGTAATAGAACATAATGCCGTTAAGAATAAGTTTCCGAAACTGTGACCTTCAAGCCCTTCTCCTGATTTGAATCTGTATTGGAAAAGCTTTGTAACCAAATCTTCATCATCTGCTAAGGCTGCAATACAGTTTCTAATATCTCCCGGTGGTAAAATACCCATTTCTTCACGTAATCTGCCTGAACTTCCACCATCATCACCTACTGTTACAACTGCGGTAATATTATTGGTGATATGCTTGATTCCTTTTAGTAACATGGATAACCCAGTACCACCACCTATTGCTACGATTTTTGGACCACGATTAAGTTTTCTTTTTCTATATAAGCTTTCTAAAACGGTATTATTATCAATCCCGCCAAGCATTGAAAGGTTTGTTTCCTTCCAACCTTTGAAGAATACGGCAGCCCCGAACATTACAACAGAAAATGCTATCCATCCGCTAGAAACTTTCATCGCAATTTTTCTAACAAATTCCATCATATAAAATACAGGTCTTACATCAATTAAAATCATAAACCCGAGTGTCATAAAAATAGTACCTAATAATATTAAAGCGAACCATCTTTTTACTTGTAAACCAGGTATTAACCAACCTGCATCTTCCGGCATTTTTATACTGTTCTTAAAATTCTTCATTAATCTCTTTCCCCTAGTTTGACTATTCAACCCAACCTGATTCGTAAACATTTTTGTAATTTACAGGGACGGGTGTTATTATTTCTTTTGCTCGTTTTATTAGTTCTGCAGAATTTACAAGTTTGTTTGAAAAATGTATTGTATCCGCTTTGACAAATGTTTTGCCGCCTTCACAATTACTTACTTGTGAAAACATAAGTAATTGTTTCAGTCGCTGAATTGAAATATCTGTGTTTTCAGTATCTTTTGCTTGCTCGTTTATTGAGCCGTCAGCATTGTACATTTTTTCGATAAAAACTTCTCTTGCTATCGGAATATTTGTTTCACTGTTGACTTGTTCTATAATTTCACCGGTAGCACCATAATATACAAGCCATTTTGAACATTTTTGAATTGCTTTTGCTATTGATAGAGAAAAGTCAAAATCTTGTGCTGCCTTTTTATACATAGCGCCATGAGGCCTTACATGTTCAATATCCAAATGAAATGTTCTGGCAAATGACATCAAAGCTCCAACTTGATAGATTACAATGGCTTCAATTTCATCTTCAGATAAATCCATGTCACGATATCCAAACCCTTGAATATCTCCAAAACCTATATGGGCTCCAACGACTACGTTATTTTCTTTTGCCTTTAAAAGGGCTTCCTTTATTGAAAGTGGGTCTCCGGAATGAAATCCGCAGGATACATTTACTGAACTTACACTGTCCAAAAGATTATATTCTGCATTATTTTTATAAACCCCGAAACTTTGTGCTAAATCACAGTTGAAATCAATCTGTTTTATAGCCTTTTTATCTAATACTTTTTGCATATTTCCTCTTCATAAAATAAAACGTAACTAACTGATAGTAACTATGTTTATTATACTTGATAAATATTTAAATACCACTAATTTTACATTTTATTAATATAATATTATTAACTGCTATAACATACTAAAAAAGAGTGTACTTTGAAGTACACTCTTTTTTTATAATTTTGAATTATTTCAAGACTATTTTGCTAATTTGTTAATAGCTTTTACTAATCTTGATTTTTTCCTTGCAGCTGTATTTTTGTGAAGAATACCTTTTACAACAGCTTTGTCACAAAGTTGGTAAACTTTAGATACAGCCTTGTCTAATGTGCTCTTGTCTTCACTTTGAGCGATTGTCAAAACACTTTTTACAGCAGTTTTGATTGTAGATTTGAATGCTACATTTTTAAGTCTGTTTTTTTCAGCTACTAATATTCTTTTCTTAGCAGATTTGATATTTGCCATTTTATTTGCCTTTCTTTTACTCTTTACCTGTTTAATGACGACAGGTATATCTTGAGGATGTGAGTAATTTTATTTTATACGAAAAATATTTATTTGCAAGTGCTTTGTAACGAAATTTATACCCATGTCAATTTTGTAAAGTTTTGTAACATTATTCGACAGAATTAGTTCTTAAGGATTATATTTTTTGCTCATGTGTGCTATATATATTTATAATAATAGAGGATTATAGTATATAATAATCGTCAGTAAGATATGGAGGCAAAAATGTCAGTAGGACAATTCGTATTTATGTTACACAGCCACCTTCCTTATTATAGAAAAGCCGGTATGTGGCCTTTCGGGGAAGAAAACCTTTATGAATGTATGGCAGAAACTTACGTTCCTTTATTGAGTGCAATTTCTGAACTATATTATGATGAAGGTATTAAAGCAAAATTAACTGTTGGTATTACACCGATTTTGGCAGAACAGCTAAATGATGAATACTTGAAAGATGGTTTTGTAAAATACTTGGATTCAAGAATTGCACAAGTTTCAAAAGATTTGGAAAGATATCCTGACAAAAAAGTTGAACATTCTCAACATTTAAAATATCTTGCTAAGTATTATTTTGATTGGTTTAATCATATAAAAGATTCTTATGTAAATAAATATAATAGAGATTTAATCGGAGAATTTAAAAAATTCCAAGATTTAGGATGTATTGAAATTACAACATCCGGTGCAACTCATGGTTTTTCACCGTTACTTGCTACAGATGCAAATTTGAATGCACAATTCAAAGTTGGTTCAGATACAACAAAGAGATTGTTTGGTAAAAAAGCAACCGGCTGTTGGTTACCTGAATGTGCTTATCGTCAAGGTTATGAATATGTAGGCAAAGACGGTCAAAAACATTGGAGACCGGCTATTGAAGTTACATTACAGAATAATGATATTCAATACTTCTTTACTGAATCTCATGTTATAGAAGGCGGAAATTCAATTGGTAACAGACGTGTAATCGGTGTTTACGGAAATATTGAATACATCCCGTTGCCTGACAGACCAAAAACAGGGCATGACACTTTTTCAGCATACTGGTTGCCTGATGCACAAGTTGCAGTTATGGGACGTAACGAAAGAGCTGGTTATCAAGTTTGGTCAGCTGCTGACGGATATCCTGGTGACGGTGTATATAGAGAATTCCACAAAAAAGATGACAAATCAGGCATGCACTATTGGAGAATAACTTCTTCAAAATGTGATTTAGGCAACAAAATGCTTTATGATCCGGTTTTGGCTTTGAATAAAATTAATGAAAATTCTGATCACTACACAACATTGATTTATCATATGTTGAATGATTACAAAAAAGCTCATAACGGAGAAGAAGGGCTTGTCATGGTATCATTTGATACTGAATTATACGGACACTGGTGGTTTGAAGGTATTGAATTTATTAAACAAGTTATTAGAAAATTCAACAACTTTGTACCTGATGTTGAACGAATGACTGCAGGTGAATATTTGAAAGCTCATCCTCCAAAAGAAGCTATCCAAATTCCTGAAAGTTCATGGGGACAAGGCGGACACTTCTATGTATGGCAAAACCATTTAACAGAATGGATGTGGCCTATTATCCACTCTTGTGAAAAGAGAATTTCTGCAATTGCGGATAAATACCCGAATATTCCTGAAGATAAATTGTTGCATAGAGCTCTTAATCAAATGGCTAGAGAAAATTTGTTACTTCAAAGTTCAGATTGGCCGTTCTTGATTACGACATGGCAAGCAAAAGATTATGCAACAGACAGATTCAGAGAGCATGTTGATAGATTTGAAAAAATTTGTGACATGATTGAATCTGGTAATATCAATGATGCAGAATTGCAGAAGATTGAAAGTATTGACAACTGCTTCTCTGTAATTGATTATAGAGTATATCAGTCAATTGAAGAGGGAACAATTCCTCAACAATCTGCAAAACTCGCACCATTATATCAATAAGTAAATTAACAAAAATAAATAAAAACAGGAAGGGGCTAATATGTTGGTACTTCCTGTTTTTGTCTGAAAATTGAAAATTATTGTTGTTATTTTTTGTAACAATATGGGCATAATAAAATATACTAATGTTATCAATATTGCTGGCAAAAAAAAATGTTTTCAGGTTTTAAAACAATGTTAATAAATGTAACGATATTAACTCAACCTGTAAAGTTTATCAAAAAAAAACCGTTCTAATATATATGGTGTAACATGTGCAAAAAGAAAGATCGCGAGATTATGGAAGAAAAGAAAAAAATGAGAATGAACAAAAGCAAGGCTGTTATTGCAGCTTTAGCAGTTTTGTTTTTAGGGCAACAGGTAGTCAAAGCATCTAATATTACAGATGCTTCCGGTAATGCAATTCAAACAGGATCTAACGGAGAGTATAATATTACTCCGGATGCAATTGACGGTAACGGGACAGGATATAGAAAGTTCCAAGATATGAACTTGTCACAAGGTGATATCATGAACTTTATATTCCAATATTTGCAAACAACATATGGTCCTGGCGCTACAGGTGCTATTGCAAATAGATCAACTACTGATATCAATAAGTTTGTAAACTTGGTAAAAAATCAAATTAATATCAATGGTATTATCAACGCTTTGGATAGTGTTGGTGGAGCACTAAAACCTGGCAGCCAATTGGTATTTATTTCTCCAAATGGTATGGTTGTTGGTTCTTCAGGTGTATTGAACGTAGGTTCATTATCTGTTGTTACTCCATCTACATCAGATTTTAACAAATATTATGGTAGTAGTGATATTCCAAATGTAAGTGATTATACTTCACCTAATACTACAAGAATTTTAAATACCAACGGTTCTTATACCGAAATTGGTGAAGCTACAGATAATACTACCGGTTATTATTCACATGCCGTTACTATTGGCGATTCAAATTTCATTCCTATCACGATAGGAGATAAAGGCACTGTAACAATGAATGGTACTGCATTCAACACTAATCCTGATGCTACGGTTGATGTTCAAGGGGGTGTAATATCAAGAGGTGATGTTAATATTCAAGCAGGAACATTAAATGTTGGAGCCAAGGGTGCAATTTTAAGTGGTGTTAAGGATTCTACTGTATTACAAAATCCTGAAACATACACTGATGATCAAGGTGTTGTTCATAATCAACAAATGGTTTATAACGGAACTACTTATGCAACAGGTGCAGATGCCGCAGGTGCATTGTTCAATGCAATTGTAAATACTGATAATATGAATACAGGCAATGCTTTTGCAAACACAAACGGTAATATTTTTATTACAACAGCAACAGGTACAAATGTTGCAGAAGGCGGAGCCGTAAAGAACTTTGGTGCAGCCGGTGATATTACAATTGCAAATGGTGGTGCAAACGGAATTAATATCGCAGGTAAAGTTTACAACCCTAACGGAAGTTTGAGTGTTGTTAATACAAACGGAGCATTGAATGTAGCTTCTACCGGTGATGTTCAAAACGTTGGAACTATGACATTCAATAACTCAGGTTCAGGCATGAAATTGAATGGTAATGTTTTAAATACAGGTGACTTAACTGCAATTAATAGTGGCGCTGATGGTATGGAAATCGGTGGAACTGTTACAAATAATACAGGAGCTGCAACATTTACAAACAAAGCCGGACAATTGAATGTAAAAACCGGTGGTGTTGTAACATCAAACGGAACAAGTTTGACAATGACAAATGAAGAAACCGGAACAGGCTTTAATGTTTCAGGTAAAGTTCATAATACAAACGGCACAGCAAAATTAGAAAACAGAGCAGGCGATTTGTCAATTGACGGAATTGTATTGGGTGATGGCTCAAGTTCTTCAATGACAATTAAAAATTCAGGTGCAGGTCAATTGTTAGTTGCTCAAGCAGGCACAGTTGATAACGTAAATGATTTGTTAATGGATAATTCAGGAACAAATGGTTTGAATATCAATGGTACTGTTAAGAATACAGGTAATACAACTATCAAGAATACAGGTGCTG
>JALCDS010000030.1 GCA_022641775.1 Clostridiaceae bacterium | reverse complement strand
TGCTTCCTCTTGCAAGAATAGCCAATTTTAGGATATTTGCAAGATTTATTGAGTAAAGTTCTTTATAATTGTCAGGAAGTCTAAGGCTCCAGTTTTGGTCTCCTGATGTCCCAGGTCTGTTGTAAACGTCATAAATATTAAAATAATCAGTAAAGAAAATCTGAATATTTTCAGCTTTAGATGCAAACAATTCCGATAATTTTGTGTCACACAAGAATTGGGCGTCATTTGTCATTCTTACAATAATATCATCTTTATTTGATGCTTCACTATACAAGTCATCTACTAAATTCTTAACATGGAGATAGCCTATATGAGAATGTATCATTGAATCAGCCCACATTTTTATAGGTTCGTTATCATGAGTTCCTACCATTGCCCAACATTTTTTGTTTATATTTTTGCATCTGTACGGGTCATCATCTTCTTCAGGTTCAGTGAATTGTGTCAATTTCATGCCCTGTAGTTCATATTCTTTCATAACAGCAGCAACAGGATTTGTAAGTGTTCCCAAATCCTCACATACAATTGACGTTGTATCCAAACCCTCTTCTTTTGCAGCGGCAATGACTATTTTTTCAATTAGTCTGCCATATAATTTTATTTGAGCTTTAGATAATTTTTTAACACGTTTTTCTTTGTCTGCAGTTACAGTCGTGTCTAAATCAGAAATTTTTGCAATTGCATATTTTGAAAGTTCCTTGTGCTCAGGCGAAGAATATAGTCTGCCTGCGCCTTCTTCAATTTTTGGTTTTTTACCTGATTTGTAAACCCAAGGGTCAATTAATCCTACAATATGGTCAATTCTTACTCCGCCAGGATTTTCTTTGAACATTTTTTTGAAAAGATTTTTCATCAAAAGTCCACCTTCATCCAAGCTTCCATCAGATTTGTACATTTTTTCCGGATCCATAACCGGAAATCCCCAAGCTTGACCGTCTTTTGAAAAATAATCAGGAGGACAACCCAAGCACCAACCGTCTAAGAATAGTGATTGATAAGCCCAAGTATCACGGTCAGAAAATGCTACTTGTCTGTCCGCAATCATTTTTATATCATGTTTTTTTGCAAATTTTCTTGTTGAGTCGGCTTGTTTATTCAATACAAACTGAACAAATTTATACATATCAATTTCATTAGAGTATTTGCTTTCAATTTCATCAATACGTTTTGCATAATTGATTTTTTCTTCATTTGACTTTGGATTCAAAAGATTTTTATCAATTTCTGAATTCCAAAGAGGCCAGTAATCATTTTCATGCTCAATTGATAAAGCTTCATATAAACTATCTTTGTCTAGCCAAAAGCTATTTGCACGTTTGTAAACATCAAAATTCTTTTTCATTTTATCAGGAGCTTTTGTTTTAAAGTTATTCCAAGCTTCAGTTAATGCTTCCTGATATTTTTTGTAAGCATAAGAATATGCTGTTTTATTGGTATTTTTGTTTGGATTACCTTCAACAATTGAATTAAAAGTCTCAATTGATAATATGTTATTCCATGTTTTTGTCGTAAGTTCCTTTAAATCAACAAAAAGTGGGTTTGTTGAAAAAATTGTGCCTGTATAAGGGGATGAATCACAACTTTTTGTACTTCCTGCAGGTCCGAGTTGGATTGAATTAAACAATCCTGAAGCATATTCAATCAAATCTTTTCCGCCTGTAGCGTAGCTGCTGCCAAAGCCGGTATTTTCACCACTTGCAGAAGGGAAACTCCCGTTATGAATAATTAGTGCTAAATTCTTTTTACCTAAAGTCTTTAAAGCTTTTTGAATAGTCTTTTTAGCTTTTTCATCTAATACATTTGAATGTGTTTTATTTTCTAAAGTGCAAACCATAAAATACCCCTTTAACCCTACTAACTACTAACCTTTGAGATAATATTAACATAATATATATTTTTTTACAAGATATTAAGGGATATTATTTTATTAAATCAGGACGTTTTAATTTTGTTCTTAAGATACATTGTTCTTGTCTGAATTTTTCAATTTCTTTATGATTACCGTTTAGTAAAACTTCAGGAACTTTTAAACCGCGATATTCTCTCGGCTTTGTGTATTGAGGAAATTCTAAAAGTCCATTAGAAAAACTATCGGTATCTGCTGATTCAATTTTGCCCAATGTTCCTTCGAGTTTTCTGCTGACAGCATCAATTACACATATTGCAGGCAGTTCTCCCCCTGTAAGTACAAAATCTCCGATAGAGACTTCTCGGGGTTTTATGATTTCTCTTATGCGTTCGTCATATCCTTCATAATGCCCGCATAATAATATTATTTCATCATATTTTGAAAACTCAACAGCATGCTTGTCTTTGAAGGGTTCACCTTGAGGTGACAACATTATTGTCAGTGAGTTGGTAGTTTTTTTAATGCTTTCATATGCATCAATATATGGCTGTGCCATAAGCACCATACCTGCGCCACCGCCATAAGGGGTGTCATCAACTTTTTTGTGTTTATCAAGTGTAAAATCTCGAGGATTAATTGTTTCAACGTCAATAATTTTGTTTTCTATTGCACGTTTTAATATGCTATAGGAACAGTATGTTTCTATCATCTCAGGGAAAAGAGTTACTACATCAAATTTCATTCAAGTAATCCCTCTATATTGTTTATAACTACCTTATTTTCTTTTAAACTTACTGTTGGTACCAGTTGTTCTACAAACGGTACAAGACAGATATGTTTTGTATTTGTTTTTATTGATAGCAAGTCGTTTGCTCCATTATTGGAAACTCCGACAATAAATCCCAACTTGTTACCTTCAGTGTCAAATGCTTCCATTCCAACAAGTTCATCAATAAGGTATTCGCCCTCTTTTAATCCTTCACGAATTGTCGATTCCTTAACCAGAATAACTTTGCCTTTATACGGTAAAATTGAGTTTATATCATCAATACCCTTAAATTTTATTATTGCATTATTTTTTGCAATTCTTACATTACTTATTTTTAATTCAGTGTAAGAATTGTTGTCTTCTATAAAAACGCTTTTAAGTGAGCACAAAAAATCCTGTCGATCTTTTGAAAAACCGACTTTAGCTTCACCTTTTATTCCATGAAAATTTAGAATTTTACCGACTGAAATGTATTTTGTCATTATCCTTCAGGTTCTTCAGTTTTCTTTTTTCTACCTCTTTTAGGCTTTTCTTCAGCAGGAGCTTCTTCTTTAGCTTCTTCTTTTTTTTCTTCAACTGCTTTTTTAGAGGTCTTCTTTACTTTCTTTTCATCAGTAGTAGGTTCAGTTACTTCTTTTTTTTGATTTTTAAATTCTGCAGGAGCATCTGCTCTGTCAGGATTCCAACGTTCAAGTCCCATTTGAGAACGAATCAAACCTATACCTACGTGAACTCTCCATTCATCCATTTTTAATTGGGCTGCAATAATTTTGTGGCAGCCTATTGGAGGTAATGGTAACAACGGTTCATATAAATTTTTGATAGCAAACAATTGGTCAGGTGAAATTGCTAATTTACGTTTTGGATAAGGTAATTTTGGCAACATCAATTTTTGTCTTATTAAATTGATACCAAAGAATACTTTTCTTGGTTCCAAACTTATTTTTTCACCGATAACTTCATGAGCATCAGGATTTGGTAATGGCAACATTGCCTTGTATAGAATTTCAATTTGAGCCAGTTGCTCCTTGCTTACCAATAGTTGTTTTGGACCTCTTGAACGATTGTTCATCATTGGACGTCTGTTGTTATTAAATCTTCCCTGTTGTGGTCTGTTATTGTATCCGCCGCCGTCACGGTTGTAACCACCTTGAGGTCTGTTATATCCACCTTGGTTTCTGTTGTATCCGCCGCTGTCGCGATTGTAACCACCTTGAGGTCTGTTATATCCACCTTGGTTTCTGTTGTATCCGCCACCATCACGGTTGTAGCCACCTTGAGGTCTGTTATATCCACCTTGGTTTCTGTTGTATCCGCCGCCATCACGGTTGTAGTTTCCTTGAGGTCTATTATATCCGCCTTCACGGTTGTTATTGTATTGGCGTTGAGGTCTATTATACCTGTTTTCATCTCCACCTGCGCTGTAATAACGCGGAACTTCTTCAGTTGAATAACTGCTCAGCGGTGTTGATGGTTGAGGTTGAGTTGTTTCTTGTGGCTTTGGAGCTTGTCCGTCAGCTTCAGAATTAACCATCATATTTTTATCTGGGTAAAGACAATCAGGACAGATTACACGTTTGGGGTTCTTAGTCTCAAACTCACGACCGCATTTGATACACTTGTTTACATACATAATAATAGCCTCTTAATTAATACATTCATCAAATAATTTCTTCCGGGTTTTAAAATAAATTTTAGTTGCTCCTCGTTAATAAAAAAATAAATTTAAAATTTTACCTATAAAACTCTAAAACAATATTCTTATTCTAACATGTTTTTTAATTTTTTACAAGGGGGGATTCTTAATAATGCTTAACATATAGATTTGAGCTTAGATGCTATATCTGAAGTTGCATTATAATTGGCAAGACTTTGCGCATTATCTGTTATTGTTTTTAGTCTGTTCGGATCTGTAACAAGGGAAAGAATCTTATTGTAAAGAATATCAGAATTTAAATCATCATCATCAATATAAAGTGCAGCGTTCTTTTGTGTCAGATATTTTGCATTTTTTCGTTGGTGATCAGAGGCAGCATATGGATATGGTATTAGTATTGCTGCTGCTGGTGCTGCACAAATTTCTGACAAGCTCAGAGAACCTGAACGTGAAATTACAATATCAGAAGCTTTTAAAACTGCTGCCATATTTTTAAAATAAGGTCTTACAATAAGTCTTTTATCTTCCGCATAATGAGGATATGCCTTAAGAAGGACATTTATGGTTTTATCAAAGTTCTTTTTACCTGTTTGGAATATTACCTGAATATCTTTATCGGAAAGCTTTTTTAGAATATCAACCGTAGCATTATTTATTGATTGCGCACCTTGAGAACCGCCCATAACACAAATGGTCATTTTATCTTCTAAAGAGAATACTTTTCGAGCTTCCTGTTTTGTTAAAATCTTGAATTCTTCTCTTATCGGATTCCCGAATATAAAAGCGTTTTTATTGTTAATTGAGTCTTTTGCACAATCAAATGCTAAAGATACAGCTTTTGCAAATGGAGCGAGTTTCCTTGTTACAAGTCCGGGTTTTGCATCGCAATCATGCATCATATATGGCGTTTTTAAATTCTTAAACAATGCGCAGGCAATTAAGGTTGGTGCTGATACGTATCCACCTGTTCCAAAAACTGCGTTGGGTTTATATTTTTTTATGTATTTTGCTGCTTTAATCGTTGCAAATAATAGCTGAAAAGCCCACCCGATAAGACCAAATCCTATACTTCTAGGCATTCCTTTTATTTTTATAGGCAAAAATTCATAACCTTTTTCTGTTACAATTCCATATTCCATATTTTCAGGATTGCCTATATAAAAAACTTTATTGTTCGTATCTTTTGAAAGTTCGTCAGCAACAGCAACTGCCGGGTATATATGCCCGCCTGTTCCTCCACCTGTAATAAAATATACTTTTTTATCTTGTTGTGGTTCTGACACTATAACTTTCCCCTCTTATTTTCTTAATTCTTTTTTTAGATATGTTTAATAAGATTCCTACCATTGCAAGACAAACTATCAATGAAGAACCGCCGTAGCTAATAAACGGAAGTGGTACACCTGTTGTTGGTAAGAATGAGCTTGCAACAGACATATTCAAAAAGGCCTGAAAAGCTATTGTAAAGGTTAATCCTATTGCAACTAATTTTCCATACATGTCCGGACATCTTGCAGCTATTAAAAATCCTCGGTGCATAAATGTAAAGAACAGACCTATTACCAAAATACATCCGACAAGTCCAAATTCTTCAGCAATTACGGCAAAAATAAAATCGGTATGACATTCAGGTAGGTAAGAAAGTTTTTGGATAGAGCCGCCATAGCCAACTCCGTTCAATCCTCCGGATGCAAATGCAATCAAGGATTGTATAATATTATACCCTGCTCCTTGTGGATCAGATTCCGGGTTTACCCAAGTTACAAGTCTTTGAATTTGATATCCGTGTAACAATGTTGTAGCCGCAAGTGCCATTGTTGCAATTCCACCGCCGAAACATGATAAGAACAGTTTTTTTGAGCCACCTGCTGCCATATACATAACAACAGAAGTCGCCAACAGGATAATTACCATACTCAAGTTTGGTTGCTTATAAATCATTCCTGCCATCAATAAAATTGGTATAAAAGCCTGAGTCCATTTATTTTTGTCAAATAAATCGGCATCTTTTTTAAATACACTTGCGAGTAAAAGTACAACTCCCGGTTTTGCAAATTCGGAAGGCTGTAATTGAAATCCTGCCAAGTTTATCCAACGCGTAGCACCGTTAACAGTTGCCCCTAATGGTGTAAAATCTACTAAAAATAACAGTGTAAGTATTGAGCCTGCAACGATAGTGTTAAATTGCGGTAATTTTTTGTAATCATAGTTACTCAAATATCTTAGGCAAATAAATCCTACGATAAATGCCAGAACCTGTTTTATCAAAAATTGACCAGGATTAACTCCTTCATCCAAACATTTTGGAGCTGTTGCCGAAAAAATCGCCAAAAATCCTATAATTACCAAAAAAGCAACAATAATTAAGAGAGTCTTATCCGGAGCTGATATTATTCCGGTATGATAAGGCTTTTGCGGTTGCGTATATTCTTTTTTGCTGTAACTATAGTCTTGATAAGACATATTCTTTGAAAACCTTTCCTCTCTCTTCATATCCGGTAAACATGTCAAAGCTTGCACAAGCCGGTGACAATAAAACAATATCAGGTTTTAATTCAATTGCTTTGTCAATTGCATTTTGCATAGTTTTTTCTTTGATTATGTTTTTGAAATTATTTTCTGTTAAGTTCTTTTCAAATCTTTCGGTTGCTTCTCCAATTAAGATTACTGTTTTTATGTGTTTATTTATTGCATTACAAAATTCTTTTAAATCTGTATTTTTGTCACGACCGCCAGCAATTAAAACAACATTTTGTTCCGGCTTAAATGAATTTATTGCAACAAGTGCTGCTTCAGGGTTAGTAGCCTTTGAATCATTATAAAATATTGTATCTCCAATTTTTATAACTTTTTCTAATCTGTGTTCCGGAACTTTAAATTCCATAATTGCACGTTTTATATTGTTGGTTGTTATGTTTTCCAATTTTGCACAAATTACGGCACATTCAATATTTTGATAATTGTGTTCTCCAATCATAGGACAGTCGCGTAAATCAATTATAAGTTCAGACTTTCCGTTTCTTTTAAAATATATTGAATTGTCCTTGACGTAACAGCAATTGTCGGTATAATCTTCTCCAAACCAGAAAATATTTTCGCCGCAAGTTTTTCCAAATTCTTTTAACTTTTCATCTTTTGCATTTAAAACTGAAAATTTTGGAGTTTGTTTACCTGTAAAAATTTTAGCTTTTGCATTGAAATAATTTTCTAAATTGCCGTGCCATGAAATGTGATCAGGTGTAAAATTTGTCCAAACTGAAATTTTTGGAGTAAAAGTAGGACTCATCTCAAGCTGAAATGAGCTACATTCGCATATCAAATAATCCAATTCTTCATCAGTCAAATCTGATGGAGGATTTCCATATTCATAATTTCCGCAAGGTTTTACTTTGTATGTGGTTTCAAATACAAATGTCATTAAAGCTGTTGTTGTTGTTTTTCCGTTTGTGCCTGTTATTGCGACAAAAGGTGTCAAAGTATCCAAATATGCAAGCTCAATTTCGGAAATTATTGGGATATTTAAAGAGTTTAATCTTTGAAAAATCTCTGAGGTTGGAGGTATCCCTGGGCTTGTAATTGCAATATCGGTTCCGTTTATAAATTCATCACTATGACCTGACATTTCAACTTTTATACCAAGTTTGTTAAGATCAGCAATCTTTTGAATATCTTCAAATTTTTGTTCTCTGCTTTCTGTAAGATATACTTTTGCGCCGCATTTTGCAAGATGTTTTGCTGCAGAAATTCCGCTTTTTGATAAGCCTAATACTAATACTTTTTTATTTTTAAATTTCGTTGATGTCATTTTATAAAATACCTCTGCTGATTAAGAAATAAAGATATAAAGATAAAGTTGCAAGCATTGCTGAAACGAAAGCAAATACCAGTACAATCTTTTTTTCGCTCCATCCGCATAATTCAAAATGGTGATGAATCGGAGACATTTTGAAAATTCTTTTCCCTGTTAGCTTGAAACTGGTAACCTGCAGAATTACAGATAAGGTTTCCATAACAAAAATACCGCCAATAAAGATAAGTAAAAATTCAAATTTGCTCATAACAGCAATTGTGCCAAGCAATCCTCCGAGTGCAAGTGAGCCTGTATCGCCCATAAAAACTTCAGCTTTTGGTTTGTTGTATTTCAAAAATCCGATTAGCGCACCTGCTGTTGCAGAAGCAATAATACCTGCTGCCGGATGTCCGATGCTTGTTGCAATAATTGCACAGGCTAAAAATGCAAATGTACCGGTTGAAGCTGCCAAACCATCAAGTCCGTCAGTTAGATTATAAGCGTTAGATGCACCTGTAATTATGAATATTGCAAATACCGGGTAAAACCATCCTAGATTGAATATGTGTTGTCCTATTTGGAAATTGGTTGCATGATTAAAATTCATCATCAAGAATAATACAGGTAAAAGTGCAATTGCTATTTGTCTCAGTAATTTTTCTGATGGAGTCAATCCATCGTTGCCTTTACCTCTTATCTTAATAAAGTCATCTTGAAATCCTGCGATTGTATAAAATACTAAGGTCAAAAGAATAATAAATGCTTCTGTTGAAAGCTTTTGTGCTAATGATAATGAAATAATTGAGCCGATTATTATCGCAAGAATAATGAATACTCCGCCGGTTGTCGGAGTCCCTTCTTTTTTAGCATGAGTTTCAGGCGCAACATCTTTTATGTATTGACCTATTGTTTTTCGCTTTAAAAAGTCTATATACGGTACGCCAAATAGCATACATAATATTAATCCGAGCAAAAATGCAACTGCAAGCATTATCATAGTGTTTTATTTCTCCTCAAGTTTTCAATAATCTCTTCAAACTTCATTGAACGTGAAGCCTTTAAAAATATTGTAGTATCTATATTTATGTTTTCAAGAATGTAAAGTGAAACATCTTTATTGTTTTTAAAATTTTTAACTGTTATTCCTGATTTAGCAAGTTCTTTACCTATCTCTGCAGCCAAATCCCCGACAGTTAAAAATATTACATTTTTAATGTTTTTATCTTTTAAAAATTTGCCGACATTTCTATGAAGTTCAACTTCCATATCTCCAAGTTCACCCATATCGCCAAGTATAACAACAGGATTTTTGTACAGTTCCAAAAATGCTTCTACTGACGCTTTCATCGAATCCGGGTTTGCATTGTAACTATCGTTTATAATTGTATAACCGTTGACTTTTTCTTCTTCCCAGCGTTTTTCAATTGGTTTGTAGGTTAAAAGTCCTCGCTTGATTTCTTCCGGTGTCATGTTTAATTTTAAACCTACTTCTATTGCAGCGAGTGAATTTTCTATGTTGTAGTTTCCATCAGTATTAAGTTCATAAATATTATTTTTATATTCAAATTTTGAATATTTTGGTCTTTTTTCAATTAATTTGGCGTCAGAAATTGAATAATAAATTTTTTCTCCATCAAAGTTTGCAAACTTTTTTATTCTTTCAGAATTATTTGCAATTAAAGTTTCTTTTAAATTAGATGTTATTTCGCATTTTGCTTTTGCAATATTATCAAGGCTGCCAAGACGTCCGATGTGTGCAGAACCCACATTAGTTATTATTCCGATATCAGGATTCAAATATTTTGAAACCAACGCGATTTCTCCCAATCCTCTCATTCCTGTTTCAACAATAAGTACTTCACAATTTTCATCCATTGAAAGTGTAGTTTCGGAGAAGCCTATTTCGTTATTGTGGTTTGAAAAAGTTTTTGTAGTTTTAAATTTTGATGAACAAACCGAATAAACCATTTCTTTTGTAGTAGTTTTTCCAGAACTGCCTGTTATATGAACTACTTTTGGGTTGACTTTTTTTCTGGAAAATTGGGCAAGCTGAAAGTAAGCTTCTTTTGTGTCATTGACTTTTAATACAACTTTCATAAAATCGGGATAGCTGTCTTTTGTTATAAAGCAACCAATTGCTTTGTCAGCTTTTTGTAGAAAATTTTCGCCATCAAAATTGTCACCCTTTAGCGGCAAGTAAAAATCCCCACATTCCAAAGATCTGGTATCAGTTGAAATTTTTGTTTTCTCTTCATTATTTATTGAATTTTTTATGATTTTAGCATTTGTTGCTTGAATAATTTCTTCAATTGAAAATTTCATAGTGACTTCATGATACTTCAAAAATTTTTTAAAGAACATAAAATTAATAAATATTAATACTACTTGACACAGGGCTTTTAGCGGGTGATAATGTCATTACGTTATACTAGGTAATTCGTTTAAAAAAATACCCCAAGCACTAGTTGATTAAGGTATTTACGAAAACCTCAAATGAAAGGAAAAAGAAATGTACGCAATTGTAGAAACAGGCGGCAAACAATACCAAGTTGAAGAAGGTCGCTACTTAGACGTAGAATTGCTCGAAGGCGAAAAAGATACAAAAATCGTTTTTGACAAAATCGTTATGATAGTAAATGGTAAAAAATCAAAAGTTGGAACTCCATATGTTTCAGGAGCTTCTGCTGAAGGTACTATCATGGCTCAAGATAAAGCTAAAAAGGTTATCATATTTAAAGAAAGACCTAAAAAAGGTTATAGAGTAAAACGCGGTCACAGACAATGTTTTACAAGAGTTATGATTAACAAAATCAGAACTTCAGCTCAAAAGAAAGCTGAAGCAGCTGCAGAATAATTAGTTACACAAATTAAAAATTAATTGAAAGAAGGTATAAAATGGCACACAAGAAAGGTATGGGATCAACCCGTAACGGACGTGACTCAGAAGCAAAACGTTTAGGCGTTAAAAAATTTGCTGGAGAAACCGTTAAAGCTGGTAACATTATCATTCGTCAAAGAGGTACAAAAGTTCACCCTGGTGAAAATGTTGGTATCGGTTCTGATGATACATTGTTCGCTTTGATTGACGGTGAAGTTAAATTTGAACCACACAGACGTGACAGAAAAAAAGTTAGTGTTTACGCTGCTAAGTAGGTAAAATTTATAAAAACAAAAAAAGCTCCTCAAATTATTGAGGAGCTTTTTTTTGTTAATTATACGTTTGCTAATAGTTGAGCATAATTGCTAGGATTAAGTTCTTTGCTTATTTTACTCTTTTCAAGAGTATAATTAAATAACATATTAAATATTTCTGCATCTGATTTGTTTTTTACATCAAATTTGCTTAAATCCATTGTTGTTTTTAATTTTGCGCCATCATAAGAGGCATCTCCAAATTTTGAAGAGAAACTTCCATTTGACAGTGTCATATAACTAAGAGTATTAGAAGTATTATTTATTTTTATATAATTCATTTCTGCATCTTTCATTGGAGAAGTTTTTGGGAATGAAAATTTATATTGTTTAGTATCTCTACCAAATTTATCAGTTACAAAATTTAATTTTGCCAATGTTAAATTACCTGCATCATCTGCATGTGTAATAGTGTGAACTGTCATTACGTGATTATTGTAATTAAAAGTTTCATATTTTTTGACATTTGTTTCAAGGTTGCAATCTATCATATCTTTTAATTTCCCTTGTTCAGGAAAATCTATTATTTTTCTTATAGGATTGCCTTTATTTGTTTCAAAATAATATGATTCACATGTCTTATCCCTATAACTGTTACAGATTGTATAACCGCTTACGGATTCTCCT
This sequence comes from Clostridiaceae bacterium, assembly GCA_022641775.1. Lineage (GTDB taxonomy): Bacteria > Cyanobacteriota > Vampirovibrionia > Gastranaerophilales > Gastranaerophilaceae > RUG14219. Next base: position 7,976 of record JALCDS010000030.1, on the reverse strand, counting down.
TTAGAATTAAATATGCTATCTCCATATTGGGTGTTACTGATTGGAGCTCCTTTACTACGTTCCCATTTTGCTTCTTTATTCAAAGCTTTATCAAATTTTCTTACTTGAACACCATTTGAATAAATAGAATTTTTAGTAATGCCTGTTGGAGAGGTATAAGTACAAGATTTTCTTTTACCTTCCATATCATAATTGATTTCAAGTTTACCCTTTGTACTAGTTCTATTGTAATTTATAACATGTTCTATACCTTTTTCATCAGTTTTGATTGTTTCATTGGTTATTTCATTAAAGCCTGTTGTTGTTTTTAATTTTGTAGTTCTGTCCAGTGTTTTTACTAAAACTTTGTTGTAAGCTGCTTCAATTTCTGCACCGGCTCTTTCTGCCACTTCTTTTGCAACAGTTTCTACTTGTTTATTAGCTGTAGAACCTTTTACAATACCGCTTAAAGGTTTAGTATTTTTTAAAACTTCTTCACAAATCACTTTAGTTATTACATTAGTAGACATAAATTTTCCTTTCAAATATTATACTGATGTTAACTAAAGGTTTGTAATTAAAAAAAATTGTTTTTTATCGATATATTGTAAACAAATATTAATAAAAAAATTTAATTTTCTTAAAAATGTATTATAATTAATTTTATGAGCGTTGTTTTAATCGGTAAAGGTAAAATGTTATCTGCAATGATTGAGGGCTGCCATAGTGCAGGTATCAAAATTGCCGGTGTTTTACGTTACGAACAGATTAATACCTTTTTTTTGAAGCGCAAGTTATTTGAACTTTTTTCAATGTATCCCGATAAAATTTTAATCGACAAGTATAAAATTCCTGAAATAAAGGTAAAATCTGTTAATTCAAAAGAATTTAAGAAATTTTTGATAAAGCATAATGTCGGGATATTGTTTGTAGGAACTTGGTCAGAAAAACTTAAAAAAGAAATTATCGATGCTCCTGTTTTGGCTTCTATTAACATTCATCCTTCATTATTACCAAAATATAGGGGTGCCAATCCTTATTTGGAAGTAATAATGCATGATGAAAAAGAAACAGGTGTTACTTTTCACCTTTTGGATGCAAATTATGATACAGGCAAAATTTTGGCTCAAGAAAAAATTTCTATTGATAGTTCAGATACTTCTGATGATTTGCGGAATAAAATCGTCTATATAGTTCAGCGAATGATGCCTAGTGTAGTTGCTGATGTCCAAAACGGAATGATTATTCCAATACCTCAAAATGAAAAGAAAGCATCTTATTTTAAAAGTGAAGCAAGAGATAATATTATTGATTTTTCAAAACAAACTTCAGTTGAGATTTTGAGACAAGTAAGAGCCTTTCATCCTTGGATTCCATGTTATATTGAGTTTGACCGTGGAATTTTTGGTAAAAGATATTTGAAAATAAATCCAAAATCTATTAAAGTTGATAAAAATTCTGAAAAGATTGGAAAAATTATCAAAAAAAGTACGAGAAACAAATCATTGACTATTGTCTGTAAAGATGGTGTTTCTTTAAAAATGGATGATTTGAACCTTTATCCTATTGTATTTAGTCCGTTTACTCAAACATTTATAAGAAAAATAAAATAATTATATGTAGTAACTTGCTATTCCGTTACCATATCCGCCGATGATTTCATCTCTGCCGCTTATTACAATTTTAGCAGGGTGTTTATAATTACTTGTATATTCAGATGCAACTTTTCCTATTGCCGGTTTATCTTTTGGAATAAGATGCCGTAATTCTTTTGGAGTTTCTTCACAACAGTTTACAAGAACTTTTTCCCCTTTTGGGATGTGCTCCTTTATAAAATCAAAAATTTTAATATTAGGATCATATGCTACATGCCAAGTTCCATTTATTGTTGTGCCATCTCCATGTCCTATAATTACATATTTTATATCTTTCGGAAATCTCCCTTTTTCAATATCATGCATAAGAATTGTTGCATTTGTGCAAAAACTCTCTGCTCCACCGGGATTTGTCATAAACATTTTTATTCCGGTAGCTTTTGTAAACATATCACAAGCTTTTTGTGCCTTTGCTTTATCTGGTTTATGTACCATTATATTTGAAAATTCATCGCCGACTTTGTTCTTTTTAAAGGTGTCAACAATCAAGTTGTTCCACAAATATCTGCACTGAGAGCCGACTTCTGAAGTACGCCATGATAGTTTTGGAGCCATAACACGTCCGTCAGTTCTTAAAAATGCTTTTAAAATACCAGTTATTCCCATAGAATATATTTCCCCATATTATTATAAAGTATTTTAAGCTGAAAAATTGCCTAATAAAATTTTAGATAAAAATACATCAGCCAAAATATTTTGGCTGATGTATTAAAAGCTTTATTAATTTTTATTTTAGAATCTAAAGTCTCTTTCACCTTGTTCGATTTTTTTCAAATATTCTTGGACTTTGGCTTTGAATGTAGGGTTATCGTTAAAAGTTTCGAGTTCTTTTGCAATAAGTTTTTCGCCTACGGCTTTTGTCTCAGGTTTTGCATAATCTTCCAAGTATTCTTTCAAAGTTAACATTGCGTTAGGGTGGCAACAGTTTTGAATTTGCTTAGATTTACAAATTTTCATAAATCTTTCACCAGTTCTGCCTTCTCTATAACATGCAGTACAGAAACTAGGCAAATACCCGATTTCCATAAGCCATTTCATAACTTCGTCAAGGGTTCTTGTATCGTTAACGTCAAATTGTGCTGAATCCTCTTCAGTTTCATCTGCCTTGTCATAACCACCAACGGAAGTTTTTGAAGCTCCTGAAATTTGAGAAATTCCTAAGTGCAATACTCTTTTTCTTGTTTCTTTTGATTCACGAGTTGAACAAATCATTCCGGTATAAGGTACTGCGATTCTGATACATGCGACTATTTTGCAGAAGGTATCATCATCAATACCATTTTCAAAAGATGTCGGGTCAATATCATCAGCCGGTCTTATACGTGGAACAGATATTGTATGCGGGCCAACGCCATGAACAGCTTCCAAGTGTTCAGCATGCATCAACTGACCTACAAATTCGTACATATAAGTTGAAAGTCCGAATAAAACGCCTAAACCGACATCATCAATTCCACCTTCCATTGCTCTATCCATAGCTTCTGTATGATATGCATAATTGTGTTTTGGTCCAGTCGGATGAAGTCTTTCATAACGTTCTTTGTTATAAGTTTCTTGGAACAAAATATATGTTCCAATTCCTGCTTCTTTAAGTTTTCTGTAATTTTCAACTGTTGTAGCTGCGATATTTACGTTTGCACGACGGATTGCACCGTTTTTGTGTTTAACGCCATATATTGTTTTTAAACTTTCCAGAATGTATTCAATCGGATTGTTTACAGGATCTTCACCTGTTTCAACTGCAATACGTTTGTGTCCCATATCTTGAAGTGCGATAACTTCACGTTCGATTTCTTCTTGTGTCATTTTTTTACGTGGAATATGTTTGTTTTTAGCATGATATGGACAATAAACACAACCGTTTATACAGTAGTTTGACAAATATAACGGTGCAAATAAAACGATTCTGTTACCATAAAAATCTTTTTTGATTTGTTCTGCAAGTTTGTTAATTTCTTCGTTTTTCTCTTTAATGTTGCAAGCCAACAAAACAGCAGCGTCTCTATGAGGCAAACCCTTTCTTAATTTTGCTTTTTCAATAATTTCATCTATTAATTTAACATTGCTTTTATTTTTTTCGGCATAAGCTAATGTTTCTTGAATTTCATTATCATCAATGAATTCTTCTGCCTTTAATGATTTCGGATTATACATTTTTCTCCCTCTCTATTCTTAAATACATGTTAAATCTGAGAAAATCTTTATGCAAGGTTTATTGTACAATCTTAATCTTTATTTTATATCTTTTATTTTGGGATAAATTTCATCAATATATTTTGTGGAATCTTTCAACTCAAAATTACCTATTGCAAATTCAATTTTATTTTTGCCCAAAAGTTGCCCGTCAAATAAAGGCAACGGTGGTCCGGCAGGAGTAGTTCTTGCAGGGTTTTTAGGATTTGAAAGCATAGAAACACTTCTTAAAATAGTGATGTTCAAAGATTTTTTAAATACTTCGTATTCAGTTAATCCTTTTGTGATTATGCCAAAATCTTGTGTCCAAACAAATCTTTGCATAGGGGCTGTATTTGTTTTAGCTTCAATTCCTTTGGTTTTAGGCAAATTTTTTCTTATATCATAATCCGGATTAAATTTACGATTAATAATTTCATTCATATCTTCAGAATATGTTTCAGATATGGGTTTTGGCATATTAAATTGAACTTGCCAACGATTGTTCTTAATTCTATTATTCCATTTTATTTCAAAATTTATGAGGCTTGAACCTTTATTTAAAAATGCTAAAACCTTATAAAAATCAGTCTTAATCTCAATTCCGACTCTCAAGTTGCCTTTTATAGCAACTTTTGAAGAAATAATTTTTGCATTTTTAGGTTTTGATTTTATATCAGGCGCAAAATTGTATGAATCTCCAATATCTTTACATCTAACAAAATCAATGGAATATTTTGAATTTATCCAAATTTTACCGTTTTTTACTTCTAAAGAAATTTGATTGTTTGATAATTTGCTATCAGTAACTTTTAAAATATCAGTTGTTTCTTTTTTTTCTTTGATTTGCGTATAAAGTGTCGTAAAATCTTCTGTTATAGGAATTCTTTGCGTATTATACAAAAGTTCACTTTCAAAACCTTTGTTCGTTGATATTACTTGTGCATTTTTGCAAATTTCTTTAGATTCAATTTCTTCAATATTATTAGACAAATTGAGTTTGTAACCTTTTAATTTCAATTCTCCAATTATGGTGTCAGTTATTTCAAGGATTTTTTTATACCTTGTAATATTTTCTTGATGAACCTCATCAACAGCGCATCCACAAATACCGTCATGAGCTTCATTTTGAAGTAATAATTTGTAAGCATATTCAATTATATTTTTGTAATCTTGGTTGCATTGTTTGCTAAAGTTTTCAGCCAATTGCAGCTTGTAAGAACATTCTGTATTTAATTGTTTTAAATCTCTGCGTGATGAATAACATCCGGGAAGTATAAATGTTTTTGAATTATCTCTCAATTCATCATTAAATTTTGTTTTAAAATTATTTTTCACTAGGTCAAAATACTCAAATGGCGTTGAAAGTTTTATTGTGTAATCTTCAAGTCTGTCATTAATTTTATCAATTTGTTTTTGAATGTCACTTTCTATACCCAAATGGTCTGCGCCAATTGGCATCAATAAAAATCTGCCTGATTTTTCAGAAATCAAATCCAATTCTTTTTTTACAAATTTTGCTTTATCATCAAGTGATAATTTGCTTGAAAAAATATCGTTAAAGTATCCTCTGACAAGGTTAACGGTATCTATTCCGTTAAAAATGAATTCAGATGGCAAATCCCCGACTCCGCGCCAAACTATGCATTTATCTATGCCGAAATGCTTAAAAGCTTTTGGAATATTTTGGCTATGTCCGAATGTATCAGCCAAATATCCGATAAAATCAGTACAACCAAAATTTCTTGAGATTTTTAAGCCTATTTCTAAATTTTTATAAAAAGTTGGTTTATCTGTTAAAAATTCATCAACAAGTGTATAGCAAGGACCGATAAACAGACGTTTTTCTTTTATGAATTTTCTTACGAGTTTTTCTTTTTCCGGTCTTAATTCAAGGTAATCAAGTAGAGCATTTACTTGTCCATCAAAGTAAAATGATGGAATTTTATTTTCATCTAAGAGTTTTAAAACGTTATCAAAAACTCTTAAAAGTCTCAATCTGAAAACTTCAAACGGTCTATACCATTCTTTATCCCAGTGGGTATGAAGATATGCAATAACAGTTTTTTTCATAGAATTGATTTTAACATTTTATTTAGAAGTGTTCAACAAATTAATATTTTAAATTACCTTTTGTGGGAATGTATTTTGTTATGGAAAATTTAAAAATCAGACAAAAGGAGATGATTATATGTTTAAAATATTACCTGTTATTATTTTAATGATTGCCATCAATTGTCCGGTTTATGCGGTTATTTATACTACTGAGCAACCTGAAGTTATAGGTGTCGCCAATAGAACATTTATCAGGGATTTGAATAATCTTGAGGATGTTTTTTTTAATTGTCGATATAAAGATGAAACTCCGTCAGAAAGATTGGATAGGTTGGAATATAGAGCTTATGGTGCAAAACAATCGGGGACTGATGAAGAAAGATTGTCAAAATTAAAAAAGACGGCAAGACTTTACCGTTCAACACGAGTTACAGAAATGGAAAGAGAATATAGTCCGTATTATTATCAACAGCCTATATATTCAAACGGCAGAGGTTGGAGAGGTTTTATGGGTAATCTCGGTAATTACTTTACAGGAGTGCCAACTGGTTTTACGCCTCCTATTTACAACAACGGATTTTATAATAATAGTTTTTATAATAGCCCTGATTTGTATGATGGCGGAAATTCAAAGGCTTATCAAACAAATTACGGATGGGGTTATCATAATACTACAGGGTCTACTCGCTCTGGGATAACAATATTAGATTAGATTGACTTTTCGTGAAAAATCCTTAAATGAATATCATACATTTAGATGTTTATTATGCTTGCGTTATAAATCATAATAAACAAAAAGAAAGTGTATAGAAGGTGCCGTTCCGTTACAGATTACAAAAAGTGCTCGACTTCAGAATAAGGAAGAAAGAAGAACAGCTGATGGTTGTGCAGAAGGTACAACAGAAGCTGGCTGAGGCAGAGGACAACATAAGACGTAACGAAGAAGAAATCAATCAAACAAAAACGAACATGCGGCATGCTGATCCAATGATGTTCGACACATATGACAAGTATCTGGTTTTTCTTTGGGATAAAGCAAAAAAACTTGAAGAAATCCGAAAAGAGATAGAGATTGAACTTCAGATTGAAAAACAAAAACTGGTAAAATTGGAGCAAGCTGTAAAGGTACTTGAAAAACACAAAGAGAAACAGAGAGACCTGTACCGAGAAGAAGAAAAAAAAGCAGAATTAAAAAACTATTCGGAACTCGGTGTCACAAGATACTTTAGACAGACAAAAGATAGGCAAGAGGAAGAAGAGATTGAAGCTTTAAAACAAGCTCAAAAAACTGAAAAGTTGGAGGATTAAAATAAAATGAATGTAGATTCAAAATCATCATCAACAACAAGAACTGTAAATGCACAGAATACTATTTTGCAAAAATCAGTAGAATCTTTGAATCGTTACAGTATAAATTCAGATTTTTCATTTACACGCGAATTACAGGCAGCTCAAAATGAATCTTCAAAAAAGAGTGAGCAAACTGAAATATCTAAAGAGGAAAAACAATCAGATACCGAAAAAAAAGCTGATGTGACTTCTTCTGCTACGAATGAAAAAGAGACAAAGAATGTAAAAAGCAAAGATAAAGTTTCTTCAAAATCAAAAACTTCCGAGACAAAAAAATCAGAATCAAACGAAGATAAAAATAAAGTTTCAGAAAAAAAAGAGGAAGAAGCAAATAATGGTGAATTTGCTCAGGTAGCAGGCGGTGTAAATTATACAGATTATAAATATGGCAATAAATCGCAAGATTTACTTTCTCAAAATATAAAAGAATTGTACAATACAAAAGATTTAATAAATTCAAATACAAATCAAAATAATTCTAAAGTGTCATCTTTCCAAGCAAATTCCCAATTTGAAAATACGCTTGATTATTCATCAATAAATATGTCAGGTGAAGATGCAAAATTCTTTGTTGATTTAGTTAATAATACTGATAAAACTATGCAAGGTGTTACTCAGGAACTTCAATCACAGATGACAAGTTCAACTGAAAATATTCAGGGAAGTTCAAGGGTTTCAAAAGCTTTACTTGATACTATTCAAGAAGGCATGAAAACTAATCAACCGTTTAGAATCAATTTTGGCAAAGATGTTTCTGTTGTTTTG
>JALCDS010000029.1 GCA_022641775.1 Clostridiaceae bacterium | reverse complement strand
TGTGAGCGTTCCCGTTTATTGCGAAGGCGTAGCCGGAGCAAAGGGATGAACGAACGTTAGTGATGTGAAAGTCGAACAATTACAAATCAAAACGGATTTGAGTTTTAATTTTAATTGTGAGCGTTCCTGTTTATTGCGAAGGCGTAGCCCTGAGCAAAGGAATGAACGAATATTATTGATGTGAAAGCCGAACAATTACAAATCAAAACGGATTTGAGTTTTAATTTTAATTGTGAGCGTTCCCGTTTATTGCGAAGGCGTAGCCTGAGCAAAGGGATGAACGAACGTTAGTGATGTGAAAGTCGCAATTATTTTAGTCCCCATCTGTGACGCATTTTACTTAATCGTCCTGTCTTTTGCAAATCACTAATTACTATATTTACATCAGCTTGCAATCTCAAAGATTCATCAGTTTTCCTAAATGCAACAGCGTACGGTTCTTTTGAATAGCGTTCAGGAAGTAATTTGAATGAGCCGTTGCTTTCAACATATGATTTCAAAATTATATCATCTGCCAAGAACGCATCACCTTTTCCGGATTTAAAAGCATTCCATGCTTCAGAATATGTTCTGTATCCATATATGATTGCACTAGGCACATGGGTTGTAACATTATCTTCTCCTGTTGACCCAAACACAACTATTACATGTTTTCCGTCTAAATCCTGAAGATTTCTGATACTGCTTCCTTTTCTAACCATCATTGCTTGACCTGAAATATAGTAAGGTCTTGAAAAATCTAAAACTTGACGCCTTTTATTTGTAACTGACATTGTAGAAATCAGCATATCAACTTCTTCATCTTCAAGTTTCAAAATTCTATTAGAAGTTGTTACGGGGATAAATCTTACACAATTTGGAGAACCGAACATCGCATTTGCTATTGCCCTTGCCAAATCTATATCATAACCTTGAAGTTGATGATTAGCGTTATAAAATCCAAAAGGTTTCGCATCTGTTTTTACTCCGACAATAAGTCTTCCTCGACTTTTTATTATTGAAAGATCATCCTTCTGTTGTTTATGCCCGCATCCACAAGCAAAAACCATAATACACATTAAAGATAATAAAATTGTTTTTAAATTTTTCAAAATAACACCTCAAACAAATAATACCGAAAGCCTGAAAATATGTCAAATAGAAGAATATCTATAATACTAAAAACAAAATGAACATTTTAAAATTAATATCGTTTTAAAAATGTAATAAAAAGAAAAGGAGCCTATTATGAAAGAAGAAACTAAAACAAAATTAATTGAAGAATCTAAGAAATACGCAGCATTATTTCTTGTAATATTTTTGGGAACTTATGCTGCATTATCATTAAATAACTATACAAGATGTAAATGTCACAGACGTCCACCGATTGAAGCCCCTGGAATGCAACGACCACCGATGATACCTGACGGTAACTTTAGAGGTCCGCAGGGCGGTCCTCCTCCACAAATTGGCGGACCTGAGCAACAAGGACCTCAAGAAAGATTTGGCGGACCACAAGGCGGCCCCCCACCTCAAATGGGTGAACATCAAGGACAAGGTCCGGATATGAGAGGACCTCAAGGACCTGACCAAGGTTTCCAACACAGAGGACATGGACCACAAAATGTACAAGGTCAATTTCAAAAAGCAAAAAAGTAAATTAGAAAATCTAATTGCATAAAAAAGAGGCAAAAACGAAAATCGTTTTTGCCTCTTTTAACTATATATTATCGAATTAATCTTTATGTCTCATCGTAGGGAATGCAATAACATCACGAATAGACGGTGAATTTGTAAGTAACATGATAATTCTGTCTATTCCGATTCCAAGACCGCCTGTAGGTGGCATACCATGTTCTAATGCACAGATAAAGTCTTCATCAATACTCATTGCTTCTTCATCACCATTTGCTTTGGCAAGAGCTTGAGCTTCAAATCTTGCACGTTGATCAATCGGATCCGTAAGTTCAGAAAATGCGTTTGCAACTTCCCAACCATTGATTCTTGTTTCAAAACGTTCTGTTAATCTGTCATTTGAACGGTGAACTTTTGCAAGCGGAGATATATCTCTAGGATAATCGTAAATATGAACAGGCTGAATCAAACCCGGTTCAACTTTTTCTTCAAATACATGGTCCAAAACTTGACCCCAATTGTCACAATCTTCAGCATTTACGCCTATTGATTGAGCTTTTACTTTTGCATCTTCGCATGTAAATACGTTACTGAAATCTATACCGGTTTTTTCTTGAATTGCACCAATCATTGTTTTTCTATCCCAAGGTGGTGTAAGATCAATTGTTTTATCGCCATAAGTAATTTTCATTGTGCCTAAGACTTCTTGTGCAATAGTTGATACAAGATTTTCTGTCAAAGTCATCATATCATTGTAATCAACGTATGCTTGATACAATTCCATCATAGTAAATTCAGGGTTATGGCGTGTATCAATACCTTCGTTTCTGAAACTTCTGTTAATTTCAAAAATCTTTTCTGAAACTCCGCCTACCATCAATCTTTTCAAATAAAGTTCCGGAGCTATTCTCATATACATATCCATATCAAGTGCGTTATGATGAGTAATAAACGGTCTCGCATTAGCACCACCTGCTTGCGGATGAAGCATAGGAGTTTCAACTTCCATAAATCCTTTAGAAATCAGATATTCTCTGATTTTTTGGATGATTAAACTTCTTTTACGGAAAGTATCACGAACTTCTTCGTTAGCAATCAAATCAATATAACGTTGACGGTATTTTGTTTCCATATCGGTAAGTTTGTAAACTTTTCCAATCTTAGCTTCAATTTCTTTAATTTTTTCTTCGCTCAAATGTTTGTTCGGCAAAGGTCTTAAAGATTTTGAAAGTAAAGTTAAATCTTTTGCTTTTATTGTAAGCTCTCCACGCGGAGTTCTTCTGATTGTACCTTTAAAACCAACAATATCACCTAAATCAATTAGCTTTAATAAAGCAATCTGTTCAGGATTCAAATTTTCTTTGTGTGAAAATATTTGAATTTTTCCGGAATCATCAACCAAGTCAATAAACATTCCGGAATTTCTAACTACCATAACACGACCTGCAACAGAATATGTATCTTCTGTTTCTTCTCCTGCAGCTAAATCTTTATATTTTTCTTGGAGCTCAGAAGCTTTAGCATCTTTGTTATAATAATACGGATAAGGATTAATACCCTTATCAGCTAAATCAGCTAATTTTTGTATTCTTTGTTGTCTTATTGATGAATCAGATTCATGTAAAAGTTCTTGTCCCATTTATTTTATCCTCTAAATTTTGTATTAACCTTAACTGAAGTTTAACACAAACAAAGATAAATTTATAACAAAACTATGCTTGCAATAATCTTTTCAATTCATCAGGACGAGAAGTTTTTGCCAAAGCATCTTCCATCGCAATAATATTTTGCTTATAAAGATTTGCCAAAGCCATTTCAAGTGTTTGCATACCAATACCTTGGTTCATCTGAATTGTAGAATAAATCTGTGCAGCTTTTGATTCTCGAATAAGGTTCGCAATAGCCGGAATAACCAACATAATTTCCTGCGCCATAACACGACCTTTTTTAGTCCCATCCGGCTGAAGTTTTGGCAAAAGTGTTTGAGCAAATACAGCAACAAGTGAGTTTGCAAGTTGAACACGAATCTGCTGCTGTTGACCTTCAGGGAATACATCGATGATACGGTCAATAGTTTGAGAAGCTGATGAGGTGTGTAATGTACCGAAGACCAAGTGACCTGTTTCTGCGGCAGTCAGAGCTAACGCTATCGTTTCGTGGTCACGCATTTCGCCTACTAGTATGATATCAGGGTCTTCACGTAATGCAGATTTAAGTGCGTTTGCAAATGATCGGGTATCCATACCGAGTTCTCTTTGGTGAACAATACATCGTTTTGACGTGTGAACATATTCTATCGGGTCCTCAATTGTCAGGATGTGCTCTGCACGGTTTGTATTGATATAATCAACCATTGCCGCCAGTGTTGTTGATTTACCTGAACCTGTAGGCCCTGTAACCAAAATCAATCCACGAGGTTTGTCAGCAGTTTTTCTTACAATCTCCGGCAATCCTAATTGATCAAATGTCGGAACTGTTGATGTAATCGTTCTGAATGCAGCTGCATAGTTGCCCTTGTCTTTGTAAAAGTTAACCCTGAAACGGCTTAACCCTTCAATACCATATGAAAAATCAAGTTCCCATTCTTGTTCAAGCTTACGACGTTGCTCATTTGATAACATAGGGAATAATAATGTTTCTACATCGTCAGGACTTAACGGTGGCAAATCCATACGTTTCAATTCACCATCAACACGAATTGCAGGCGGCAAATTACTTGATATATGAAGGTCACTGCCTCGTGACGATACAAGTTTTTCCAATAACTCTTCTATTAACATTATTTATTTCCTTCCTCTTAAAATTATTCTTGTGAAAACCCTGCAAAAGAATCTTCTTCTTTCATTGCTTCCTCTATGAGAAAATATGTCATATAAGCGCCAAGCGCAATTGCTTTCGGATCCAAATCCGAATTATTTGCAGCTTCAATTATCGCAGTATTAATCTCGGGATTTTCATCCTTTAAATAATAAATCATTTGTTTACGCCATGCCGGCATATCTTTAAAGATTTCACTGAATGCTTTTGCTGAAACTTCTTCGGAAATTATAGGTAACATAGGCTTTCCTTTTTTATATAAATTATATACTATTTTTCACATACTGTCCAGTTTTATTATAAGCGTAAACTTGAAGAATTTATTCATATATTTGAAGTATAATTATTGCTATGAAACTTTTAAATCTGAATTTAAAAAATTATAGAAATTGTAAAAATATAAAATTGGAAGGCAAAAATTCCAAAATCCTTATTATAGGAAAAAATGCTCAAGGTAAAACAAATATCTTGGAAAGCATTTATTTTTTATCGAGCTTGAAAAGCCCGAGAACTTCAAACAATCTTGAACTTATCAATTTTGATTCCGAAAAATTTGAAATAAATGCAGAAATTTTGAAAGCTCAGACTGAAATTGAACTTGACTACGTTTATACAAAAGACAAGACAAAAGAACTTAAAATAAATAAAGTAAAAACCCGTACAAAAGAATTCAAATCGGTATTGAAGACAGTTTTGTTCTCCACCGCAGACTTGATGCTTTTGAGAGGGACACCAGAAAATAGACGAGATTGGTTAGATAGAGCAATATCACAAATATATCCGGCATACGACGTAAGACTTTCCAAATATGACAAAATTCGTATCCAAAAAAACAATTTTCTAAAAAATTGCTTAAAATTCGGGACAAAAAATGATGAATTACTTGATGTATTCAACGAACAATTGGTCATTACAGGAAGCAATATCATTTATTTACGCAAAAAATTCTTAAAAGAAATCGAAAATATAGCAAAAGAAAAACACAGTAAGATAAGTAACGCAGAAGATTTGACACTTGATTACGATTGCTCATTTTTAGACAACGAAACAGAAGTTGATGAAATTGCAACAGCTTTCAAAAAGGCATTAGAACTGAGAAAAGTTGAAGAAGAAAGACGCGGTCAATCATGTGTCGGTCCGCATCGTGACGACATTTTGTTTTTTATCAATAAAAATGATGCGACAAAATTTGCATCTCAAGGTCAACAAAGAACAATCGTCCTTGCTCTAAAACTGTCCGAACTTGATATCATAACAGATAAAACGGGTGATGAACCAATTTTACTATTAGATGATGTATTGGCAGAACTGGATGATATAAGACAAAATTATCTTTTAAAATCTATAAAGCCGGAAATTCAAACAATCATAACTTCTGTAGATACTCTGCTTTTTGACAAAGAATTCTTGGATAACGTAAAAATATACAATATTGAAAACGGTCAAATTTTATAACTATTTCAATATATTTTTTACAAAAATTGTATATTTAGGATTGTCTTTTGAATTATCTTTGTAGTGAGCAAAAGTTATTTTACACGGCATTTTTAACGTTAAAAGTGAAGCTATATAATTATCTGCAACCATCTTCGGCTTATAAGAATACTTATAAAAATATCCGTTTGTGTCATTTATAAGTAAAACTTTCTTTTTAGTAAAGATTTTTTTATTAATAGTTATAGAATTATCTTTAAATTGAGAAATTTTTATGATTTCCGCATCCGGAAATATTTTTTTCAAGTCAGAATCTTTCAACAAAGTTTCAATATATTTTCCATCTTCATAAACTATTCTGTAAAATTTCAAATCAGCATTATGAACAGAAATCAATTTACCGTTATCAATAAATTCAAAATTACCGCCGGTTGTAAATTCTAACCTTCCATTTGGGAGATAATATTCAGAATACCCACCTGAGCCTGCAGATGTTTTTTTAGTCATAACGATACGGCTCGGAGCCATCCCACCTGTTGAAAACACTTTAGTTGTCGGATTATAAATAATTTGATAACCATCTAAAATCCCTTCATACGCATTTGCAGAATTTATTCCAAATACAAAACAGATTAAAAATACAAAAAATACTATGATTTTTTTCATATAGAGCTCCTTTTTTTAAAATAATTATACAACTTTCATTCTTTTCTGCAATATTTATTATCAAAATATGTGTTTCTGAAAAATTTATGCTATAATTTTTTTTAGAATAAAGTCGGGTTTTTGAAGTATGATGAGTCAACAAAAAAAATTATCTATAGCCTTCTATTGGCATATGCACCAACCTATTTATCAATTGTCAGATGATGGCGACTTCTTGATGCCATGGGTTAGGTTACATGCAATCAAAGATTATATCGATATGGTAACCATTCTTGATAATTTTGAAAAATTAAAACTTAACATCAACCTTGTTCCTGCACTTTTGAGCGGAATTATAAAATACGGTGAAAAAGATTTTCACGATATTCATTCAAGATTAACGGTAATGGATATTGATAAACTGAATGATTCCGATAAAGAATTTATCTTAAACAATTTTTTTGATGCAAATTATCAAACTATGATTCTTCCAAATCCGGAATATCACAGACTTTTTAAAAAACATCAAAGTAACCCTGTTGTAGATATAAGGAGCTTTTCTTCTCAGGAATATTCGGATTTGATGGCATTATTCAACCTCGCGTGGTTTGATCCTACATACAAAAATTCTATTCCGGAATTGAAAAAATTAGTTAAAAAGGGTAAAAATTATACAACTGAAGATCGTCAGATAATAATAGAAATTCAACGAAACATAATCAGACAATTAATCCCTACTTACAAAAAATATTTGGATGCCAATAGAATTGAAATCACTACAAGTCCATATTACCACCCGATTTTGCCGATAATGTTGGATAGTGAAAATTTAAGTGAAGATTTAAAAAAACGTCATATCAATTTGAATATGGAAGACGATGCAAAGCTGCAAGTAAAACTTGCCCTTGATAAAATAGAAGAAATATTTGGAGTTCGTCCAAAGGGTATATGGCCGTCTGAACATTGTATAAGTCCAAAAGAATTGGATTTATTTAAAGAGGAAGGTCTTGAATGGACAATTTCAGATGAAGGAATTTTGTCTGAATCCATTAAATTTGATTTTGTCAGAGATTTTAGAGGATATTTGGAAGATCCGTATCATTTGTTGAAAACATACAAATACAAAACAAAAAATTCCAATATAAATATAATTTTCAGAGATGCAGTTATCCCAAGTTTGATAGGATTTGAATATTACAATCATGATTCTGTAGCCGCAGCAAATGACCTGTACGATAGAATAAAAGTTACACAAAGCAAGATTTTATCATCTCCTGATGAAAATCACCTTTTAACAATTGCTATGGATGGTGAAAATTGTTGGGAAAATTATACAGCTGATGGTGGAGTATTTTTGAATACTTTATACGACCTGATAGAAAAAGATGAAACTCTTGAAACCGTTTTATTGAGTGATTATATTGGTAAAAAAGATAAACCGAAACCACTGGCTAAAGTTGCATCCGGTTCTTGGATTAATCGTAACTTTAAACTTTGGACAGATGAACCGCTCAAAGATTCTGCTTGGACATATTTAAAAAGTGTACACGATGACTTCACAAAATATGTAAAAAAACATCCTGATAATCCGAATATTGAACTTGCAAGGCGTGAAATATTTGTAGCAGAAGGCAGCGATTGGTTCTGGTGGTATGGAGAGCCAAATGATTCCGGACGTGACAATATTTTTGATTATATTTTCAGAGAACATTTGAAAAATATGTACATATATCTCGGACTAAAATATCCTTCATATCTTGATATGCCATTATTATCAGTCGTAAGCAAACCTTCAAGATACCCTAAAGGTGAAATAACACCTATAATGACAGGTGAGGATGATAATGATGCTTCATGGTTAAATTCAGGTTGTATTGATATTCCTGATGGCCCGGTATTAAAAGAAGACAAATTCTTCGACAAGATATGTTTCGGTTACGATAAGGACAATCTATATTTAAGATTGTACGTAAAACAGTACACAAAGGAACATCCTTTATTCAAAAAAATGGTAAACCAAATGTACATATACACTCGT
Organism: Clostridiaceae bacterium; assembly: GCA_022641775.1. Lineage (GTDB taxonomy): Bacteria > Cyanobacteriota > Vampirovibrionia > Gastranaerophilales > Gastranaerophilaceae > RUG14219. Next base: position 11,338 of record JALCDS010000029.1, on the reverse strand, counting down.
ACAAAAAATAAAAAACATCCGCTTTCTCCTATCAGAGTAATTCATAAATCTGAGGGGATTTTACCTATATCAAAAGAAAAATTTCATAATGAAATAGAACTTTCAATATACGAAGGGCAATTGAATTACGTACGTATTGTAGAAGCTATGCCGGACAATCTGTGGGTCATAAATTCTGCAAAGGGAATAACTGCACTTTTTGACAATGTTGTAGATGTAAAAATTCCGTTTGATAAACTCGATGTAGACCATGGCGAAACTGTAGAATTTTTATTTATTAATGCAAATTTTGGAATAAAAGATTTTTATATTCCAAACGAAATGCTTTTAACTTTAAAACGTGATTAGTTTGTAAAGTTTTTGTAATATTGTTCAAGAAACATTAAACTTTTTGTGGTTGCTATCCGATAAGAAACATGCAACCACAAAGGGTATAAAATGGTAGAATTCAATTCTGAATTGCCAAAAGGGCAACCAAAACTGGATAAAGATTACTGGAAGTCTCAACAAGCCGAAAAAGGTGATGAGACACCGGTTTTTGAAAGCAATATAAAAGCAACTTTCACAAGTTTAGACAAGATTTCAATTTTCAAAAAATAATTTCCTCAAAAATTTTCCTCAAATGTGTTAATATAAAGAACCTCAAAAAAGGTTCTTTTTTATTGCATAAAAAAATCCCGTAAGACGTATCTTGCGGGAATTATTAACTGAGTTGAAAATTTTATTCACCTAAGTTTAATTTTGAAAATTGTACAATTTTGTTCTTGCCACGTTTTTTTGCATTATATAATGCGTGTTCTGCGTAACGAATAATTGTATTAGCATCCTCCTTAGTATTTTCCAAGCAAGGATATGTTGAAATACCACCGGAAATTGTAACAGGGTGTTTTTCTTCTTCTCCTGCAGGAATAAATTCCATTTTTTCAATATCACGTCTAAATCTTTCTGCAAACAAGAACGCATTTTCTTCAGACGTATTTGGCAAAATTACGATAAATTCTTCATCCCCGTATCTTGTCAAAATATCTTCTTTTCTTATAATTCCTTTTAATTTGTCTGCGATATTTTTCAATAAAACATCGCCCCATTCGTAACCGTAAATATCATTTACAGCTTTGAAATAGTCTAAATCAAACAAAAGACAAGAAATTTTTCCGCCGTAACGATTTGAACGAGAAATTTCTTGTTCAAGTCTTTCTTGTAAATATTTTCTGTTGTGTAATCCTGTCAATTCATCAGTAGTAGACAAAATCTTCAACTTATCTCTCATATCTTTATATTTTAGAAGAGAATTTGCACGGATTGTCAATTCCAAATTGTCAATAGGAGTTTTTATATAGTCAAAGTTTACAGCACGAACTGTTGTACCTTTAAAAACTTCACCTATAAACAAAACAGGTGATTTGAATTTTGTAACCATCAAAACATCTTTTATGTTCGGGACATTCTCTATTACAATAAGTCCAGGGTTCAAAGTTTCGTAATCTTTCAACTTTTCAGCATCTTCTATACGAACATTAGAATCCTCGATATTGGTAAGAACATCTGCCAACGCAGAATCTTTTTTATCAGTATAAACAACAATATTTCTCATCGGTTAATTCCTTTTTAACTCTCTCTTAACTCCGATTTTAGCATATTTTTTTGATTTTAGCAAGCGTTATTGATTTTGAGTATTTTCGATTGAACTATTCTCTTTTTCTGTTATAATCCCTGATATGAAGGATACTTTTTCAATAGAAATAAAGCGACTCACACAAGAAAATATTGATGATGTAATTGAAATAGAAAAAAAAGCTTATGGACAACATCATTGGTCAAAAGATTCTTTTATGACAGAAATCGCCAATGAATTGGCAAAGTATTTTGCAGCTTTTGATGAAAACGGCAAATTGTTGGGATATGCAGGATGCTGGCAAATTATTGAAGAAGCTCACATTACAAATGTTGCCGTATCCCCGGAATGTCAACGCCACCATGTTGGAGAAGCACTTTTGAATGCAATAATTCAAGACTGCTACGAAAACGGCATAAAATATTTGACACTTGAAGTAAGAGTTCACAACACTCCGGCCATCGGATTGTACCAAAAATACGGATTCAAATCGCTGGGAACACGAAAAGGTTACTATCAGGACAATAATGAAGATGCCTTAATAATGTGGACAGAAAACATATTTTACGATAAATTTAAAGTAGAATATAACAAAATTAAAAACGATTTGGGAAGAAAAATTAGCATAAAATGTCAAACGAAAATATAGATATACATAAAGTTAAAATCACAAAAAAACAAACTGATGGGATAAGATTTTCATTTTGCAGTCTTATTTTGATACTTTTTTGTACATTTTTAGTTGTTGTATCGACATTTTTACAGCTTAATATTTCACATTTAATTTTACCATTAAAAGCTTTTGGTAACGGCAATTTGACAATACACGATTTTGTTTATACATACAAATTTATCCCTCAAATTCCGGTAATTATGTTTTTAGCAGCATTTTTGGGTAGAAAATACGGAATAACAAGCGTTTTGTTATACATAATTGCAGGATTGTTCTTCGTACCAATTTTTGCATTGGGTGGTGGATTAAAATATGTATTTGAATACGGCTTTGGCTATATCCTTGCATACATTCCGGCAATATTCTTTGCCGCATCAATATTAAAAAGCGGATATTCAAATAGGAATATGATTCATGCAACGATAGTAGGCGTTTTGACAATACACATCATAGGTGTATTTTATATGTTAATAATTGCATTATTAAGACATGAAGGCTGGATGTTCATGGAAAGTTGGATTGTTGCACAAAGCGGAATAAAAATAATCTATGATATGATTTTCGGATTCTTTGGAATGTTCTTGGCAAAATATGCAAGGTTATTAATCTGGGCATATATGTAAATTAAACGGCCTTTACTCCATATGGAATTGAGTGTAAATTGTTTTTTATCCAATAACCTTCCAATGGTTTAAATTCCACATCAAGCCCAAAGTAAGTTGAACCTGAACCTGACATCACAGATTTAGGATATAGCTTTTTAATTTGTTGAAGTTCCATATAATCATCAAAAACTGCCCATTCTAAATCATTTATAAAGTCTTCGCGACCTTCAACTCTATTTTCCATTTTATATGAAAACTTTGTATAAGCTTCTTTAGCACTTATTCCTAATTTTTCGGGTTTAATTAAAGAAACCTTAAAATCTTCAAATGGTAGTTTTTCTAAAATTTCTCCACGTCCGGAAGTCTTTTGACGACCGCCTTCCAAACACAAATTCAAATCAGAACCCAATTGCGCACACAATTTGTGTAATTCCTCTTTTGAAAAAGGTTCGTCAAACAATTTGTTCAACGCGTAAAGTGTTCCTGCCCCATCGGTACTCCCGCCGGCAAGTCCTGCAGCAACAGGAATATTTTTTTCGATAAATATTTTTATCTTATTTTTACCGTAACTCGTTTCATCAAAAAACAATTTTGCAGCTTTATAAACCAGATTTTTTTCATTATAAGGAATTTCCAAACTCGTTCCGGACAATTCTATTTCGAAATTTTCAGAATTTTCAACAGTCACAGTCAAATAATCAAATAAATTAATCGTCTGCATTATACTGTCAATATTGTGGAATCCGTCAGCACGTTTATTCAGTACCTTCAATGTTAAATTGATTTTTGCCGGACATTGAACTTTAATTTGTTTCATCGCCAATAAGCCTTTCTGACAGTTTCCCGAGGTTTTCTATAGAAAGCTTTTCTCCTCTGATTGTTTCATCAAAACCTAAATCTGAAAGTGTTGAAGCAACGAGTTCTTTTGAAAATCCGTTTGCAACCAAACAGTTTTTTATATTTTTACGACGCTGAGAAAATGCAGCACGAACAACTTTTCTAAAATGCGTATAATCTGAAAGTTTCAATAATGGATTTTGTCTTACTTTCAATTGCACTAATGCAGAATTTACCTTTGGGGAAGGATAAAATGATTTTCTCCCAACAAGTTTGAAAATATTTACATCTGCCCAAAATTGAGAAAGTATCGTCAACGGTCCGTATTGTTTGTTAGGTGAATTTTCAGATGCTACCATCCTTTTAGCAACTTCTTCTTGCACCATCAAAATTATTTCCGTTATTGAATTTCTGTTTTTGTTGTTCAAATCATCAACTTCACCCAACAAATGCGCAATAATAGGACTTGTAATATAGTATGGAATATTTGCAACCACTTTTATTTTTTCAGAACACAAAGCAGAAATATCTGTTTTCAAAATATCCTGGTGGATAAGTTCTAAATTAGGCGCGTTTAATTTTTTTAATTCTTTTATTGCATCTTCATCCAATTCAACCGCAATAACTTTTTTAGCATATTTAATCAGCTGTTCGGTTACAAATCCGACACCCGGACCTATTTCCAAAACAGTTTCATCAGGACTTATATTTGCCTGTTCAATGATATCTGAAATAACTTCCCCGTTAACAAGGAAGTTTTGCCCTAGGCGTTTTTTTGTTCTAAAAAATCTTGCTCTTTCAAAGTAATTCATCTTGTCCTCAATAATAGCACAGACAGGTAAATGTTTCTCAATATTTACTTGATATTTTTACAGATGTTATAATATAGTTTATGGAAAGCAGGGTTTATGATTAATTCACAAATACAACCACAATTAGATATTGATACCATTATCAAAACTTTTAAGTCAGGTGAAAAAAAATCTGCGAATTTTCAAATCGGACTGGAGTATGAAAGAGTTCCGATTTTTAACAATTCAAATATTGAAGCTGATTATGCTTCAAATGATGGCATCTGTAACTTTTTACGTGATATCGCAAAAAACTGTAACTGGGATTACATAGTAGATAACACCAACGGGAACATGATTGGTCTAAAAAAAATGCACGATACCATAACCCTTGAACCAGGATGTCAAGTCGAATTGAGCATAAAACCCGAAAAACATATTTCTGATTTAAAAAATAAAATTGAGACACTTGATGATTTGATGTGGGTTTATTTAAAAACACACGGTATAAATCTGTTGAATTACGGTATATCTCCTGTTACCACATACAATTCAATTACACTAATTCCTAAAAAGAGATACCACCTGATGGCAAAATATATGTGGGGAATTCTATCTGATGTTATGATGAGAGAAACGGCAGGAATTCAATGTGGAATAGATTTTTCATCAGAAGAAGATATGGCAAAAAAATTCAATATTGCTCAAAAACTTTCTCCGTTTATGACCGCAATGTATGCCAATTCTCCAATCAGAGGCGGAGTTGATACAGGTTACAAATCTTTTAGAGCTTTAAGTTGGTTAAATACAGACAATGACAGATGCGGATTTGCAAACAAATTTGAAAACGATTTTACATACCGCGATTATATTGAAAAAGTTCTTAAAACACCAATGATATTTATAAACAGAAACGATGATACAATAAATTTAAACGGCAAAATCAATTTCAATGATTTTATGAATTCACCTAATTATACAGCTACAATGGAAGATTTTGAACTCCAGGCTAATTTGTATTTTCCGGAAGTTAGACTAAGAAATTTTATAGAAATCAGAAATCACGATTGCGTCAATAAAAATCTTATGTGGTCAATCCCTGCAATTTATCAAGGTATTATGTATAATCCATCAGCACTTCAAGATATGGAAGAATTTTTAAAACCATTTTCTTTTGAAGAAATTTCTGAACTTCGTTATTCAATTCCAAAATATGCGCTTGATTCAGAGATAAAAGGAATTAAAGTATCAGATATTGCACGAGAAATACTAAATATTGCAGAAAAATCCCTTAAGGAATTTTCACCGCAAGATGTAAAATATCTTGATGGTATAAAAGAACTAATTTCACAAAAAATGACACCTGCCGACGTCATTCTAAAAAATTGGTACGGTTCTTGGAATAAAGATATTAATAAACTAATTGAATTTGCGAAAAACTGAAAAATTTGTTAAAATCAATTTATGGATGAAATTATCGAAAAATTGAAACAATTAGGGCTGAATAGCTATGAAGCAAAGGTTTATCTTGCCCTTTTAAAAAAATATCCGATAACAGGTTATGAGGTAAGTCAACTTTCAAATGTGCCGCAAGCCAGAGCTTACGATACATTAAAAACTTTGGAAGCTATGCAAATTGTAACCTCTAACAACGAAAAACCTGTAAAATATACTCCGATAAAACCAAAAGAATTGACTAAACGATACAGAAGAAAAATTGATTCGGCATTGGATTTTTTGGATAAAAAATTACCAAATGTAAAAGACAACCATAATGAACCCATATTGCATGTTTCCGGATACCTTCCTATTTTGGATAAACTCATTGAAGCAATTAAAAATGCAAAACGTGAAATATATATAGAAATTTGGGCACAAGATTTTAAATATTTAGAAAATCATTTGCTCGATGCATATAATAGAGGATTAAATGTAAAAATTGTCGGTTACGGCGAACAATTCGTTTCAAACTTCGGCGCTGTGTTTTTGCATACAGGATTAAGGGTTATGCCATCACAAGCCGGTCAGAGATATTTATTTATGACAATTGATGATGAAGAAGGACTTTTTGGCGAAATGTTTAATCCCAAAACAGATGATACAAACTTTATTTGGACAAAAAACCTTGAAATAGTAAATTTAATCAAGGCTTTTATCGCACATGATATGTGTTTGATAGATATTGAACAACATTTTCCTGAACAGTTAAAATATTTTTACGGTGCAGGATTGAAAAAACTCAGAGAACGAGTTTTGAGTTAATAAAATTTTACTTTTATTTTTTCATCAAAAGTGATATTATAAAAGTGTTAAAAGAACAGTATAAAATTTGGGAACAGGGGAAAATCTAATGGAAGGCTATAGTTTTGAGCTAATTACAGGTCCGATGAGCTGCGGCAAAACGGAAGAACTTTTGAGACGTGTAAGACGTTGTATTATCGCAAAGAAAAAGGTAAAAGTTATTTCTCCTGACGTAGATACAAGAACCAAAGGTGATTATATTGAATCCAGAAACGGACTTTGGCTTGATGCAATAAAAGTTAAACATTCTGTACAATTGATGAGCCTTATCAAGCCTGAAGACCAAGTTGTTGCAATAGATGAATTACAATTTTTTGACAGTAATATTGTAAAAGTTATTTCAAAACTTATGGATGAAGGTAAGCGTATAATAGGAACCGGTTTGGAACTTGATTTTAAAGCAGAACCTTTCGGAAGCATGCCACAACTATTATGTTTAGCAACAGAAGTTACAAAACTTCATGCAGTATGTATGAAATGCGGATGCGATGATGCAACTCGCACACAAAGATTGATTGACGGCAAACCTGCCGATAAAAACTCACCATTGATTATGATTGGCGGAGATGAAACTTATGAAGCCAGATGTATCAAATGTTATGAACTTCCTAACCATGATTTGGAAAAACAAAAACGCGGATTGAAACTTTTACATTTCGGCGAATAGTTATATTTTAGCCCTCACCAAAAACTCTCATATTCTTATCATAATATGGATCTTTTGTTTCGTGCATTTTACGTTTCAAATCTCTGTTTTCAAGGCGTCTAACGTCTTTGTATTTGCTTCTTTGTTCACGAGATAGAGAATTTTTAAACTCTTTATCATATTTTGCATCAGTTTTTTCAATGTTTTTTTGAAGATTTTTTACAACTTTTTTCTGTTTTTTGATAGCTTGTTTTGAAGCATTACCGGCTTCAAGCTTTCTCAAAACAAACAATTCTTGATCCAATTGGTCAAATTGAGGCTGAAGAGCATTGTATCGTGTTTGATCAATTTTATTTTTAGTTTGAATTTGACTGTCTGTCAAATTTAAAACATTGTATGTAACGGCACGTTGTGCATGTTCCATTCTGAAAACTTCACTCATTTCAGGTTGAGTACAAGTCTTTGCATTAGTACGGGACTCAATTTGTTTTGCACAAACCGATGGCATTACTAATAAAGTCAAAATCAAATATAAAACAATCTTTTTCATAAAAGCTCCTTTTGAATTCCTAAAAAGATTGTGACATATAATTTAAAAATTTTCAATAAGAACTTATTTATGGTAAATTACCTAGTATGGAAGAAATGAATTTAAGAAATTATGCATATATAGGCGATGCCGTATGGGAACTGTTTATCAGAGAAAAAACAATCTATATTACTGATAATGCAAAACAACTACACCTGATAACGACAGAAAAGGTAAAAGCAGGCTATCAGGCGGGACTTTTGGCAGAACTTGACGCTAACTTAACTGAGGAAGAAAAAGACCTCGCAAGAAGAGCAAGAAACCTGAATATTCCGATAGGTAGACGCTCAAACCAAAATGAATATCGACATTCAACAGCTTTTGAAGCATTGATAGGATATTGGTATAAAGAAAATAAACCAAGATTAGACGAAATTTTAAAAATTATTGAAAAGAATTTAAAATTTTAAATAAGGGTATTTACAAAAAAAAATCAGCATGTATAATGAGGAAGTGACTGAAATTCAGTCATCCCACGTATAACGTGGGGGATTAGCTCAGTTGCCCCAGCGAGGCGAAAGTCCGAGAGGTATTTAAATATTGCTCTAACAACTGAGATGACAATTGAATAAAAGTTTAAATTAGCGTGGGGGATTAGCTCAGTTGGTAGAGCACCTGCTTTGCACGCAGGGGGTCAGGAGTTCGAGTCCCCTATCCTCCACCAAAAAAGACATCGATTTTTATCGGTGTCTTTTTTTATTGTCAATATAATGTGTCATAGGATACAATGTGTCAGGTAGTTTGACAGAAAAGAACGCTAGTATGACATGTTTAGTCGGAAAATCTTGAATTTTAATATATATTTACCCCTGACATGTTAGTCGTAAGGTTTTATTAAAAATATTCAAAATAATAAAGAAGCACTTGCATAATGGGAAATTATTGTTTTATTTCTATCGCATTTAAAAATTTTTTCATTATGACTTTGGTTTTAAGTCTTGTTCTGATAATTTGCCTTATGAGAAAGTAGGCAAAGAAGTTAAGTGTATAGCCGATGAAGTACCTTTTGAAATCCCCGATTCTTGGCAGTGGGTAAGACTTGGAAATATCGGGAACTGGGGTTCAGGTGCTACCCCAAGTAGAACAAATGCTGCTTTTTATGGGGGTGAAATTCCTTGGTTGAAAACAGGTGATTTAAACGATAGTTATATAAAAGATATTCCGGAATCAATAACTCAATCAGCATTAGAGAAAACATCTGTTAAATTAAATCCTATAGGTAGTATTCTTATTGCTATGTATGGTGCAACTATTGGTAAATTGGGAATTTTAACAATTCCTGCAACAACTAATCAGGCTTGTTGTGCTTGTTTGCCTTTTTGCGAAGTATATAACAAATACTTATTTTATTTTTTAATGGCTCATAAAGAATCTTTTATAAAAAAAGGTGAAGGTGGTGCTCAGCCAAATATCTCTAAAGAAAAAATTGTAGAAACTTTAATTCCACTACCACCACTAGAAGAACAGAAACGAATAGTTGCGAAGATTGAAGAATTGATGCCATATATTGAAGAATACAACAAAGTAGAAACAAAAAATAATGAACTGAATATTACATTTCCTGATAAGTTAAAGAAATCAATCTTGCAAGATGCAGTGCAAGGAAAACTTGTACCGCAAAACAATAATGATGAACCTGCAAGTGTACTGATAGAAAAGATTAGAAAAGAAAAAGCACAATTAATCAAAGACAAAAAAATCAAAAAAGATAAAAATGAATCATACATTTTTAGAAGGGATAATTCTCATTATGAGATATTGAACGGGAAAGAGAACTGCATAGACGACTTGCTCCCATTTGAAATCCCCGATTCTTGGCAATGGGTAAGACTAAAATCACTATGCATTATAAATCCTAGAAATCAAGCTAATGATGATATAGATGCAGGATTTATTCCAATGACATTAATAAAAGAAGGATATGTAAATAAACATTCTTTTGAAATTAAAAAGTGGAAAGAAATCAAAAATGGCTTTACACATTTTGCGAATGGGGATATTGTAATTGCTAAAATAACTCCTTGTTTTCAGAATAGGAAATCAGCTATTATTAAAAATTTACCAAATAATATTGGTGCCGGAACAACAGAACTACACGTAATAAGGAATTTAATTAATTCATCTTTAAATTTACAATATTTATTCTTGCTATTTAAAACGGAAATGTTTATATCCAATGGGGTAAAAAATTTTACTGGAACAGCAGGACAACAAAGAATTGGGAAAAGCTATATTGAAGAATATTTCGTACCTCTACCACCATTAAATGAACAACAACGAATAGTTGTAAAGGTTGAAGAACTATTACCCAAAATAGAAAGGCTGACTAAATAAGTCAGCCCTATAAAATATCGCTACCAATCAATTATTGTATCGACAATTTCTCGTTGTTCTGTACTTGTTTTACGCAAATATATTCTTGTAGTTTCAATGCTTTCGTGTCCCATTAAATCCGCAAGAAACGAAATATCATTACATTTTGCCAAAAAACTTTTTGCAAATCGGTGTCTGAAAGAGTGAGGATATACAACCTTTGGATTTATCCCATATTTAATTGCAAATTTTTTTAATTGACCTGAAATTCCTCTTGTAGTAATTCGAATCCCAAATTTATTTAAAAAAATAAAACCGGTTAGTTGTTGCTTATTATTTAACCAACTAAATGCTTCTGTTTGTAATGCTTTTGGAATATAAATTCGTCGTAATTTTCCTCCTTTAGAATATAAATCAATATGTCCGAGTTTAACATGTTCAACTTTTATTTGTATTAATTCACTGATTCTTGCTCCTGTTGCAGCAAGAAACCTAATAACAAAATACCAAAATATTTCATTATCTCGTTTTAAAGATTGCTTAAAATAAGTATAGTCAGCCTCACTGATAACATTTTCTAAAAACGCTTTTTGCTGAACTCTTACAAATGGTATTTTCCACTCAGATTTTTTAATACTTTCCAAGTAGCAATTAATAGCCCTTAATCTTAGATTTACAGTTTTTGGTTTGTAATTTTCAATAAGCCAAACCTTGTAAGTCCTCAAATTTTTCTTTGTAAATACATCATACCGGGCTTTATATTGCTTGACTGCAAATAGATATGATGAAATTGTGTTTTCTGACAAATTTGTATCTCTTTGATACTTTTCAAATTCTTTTAACATACGGCAAAAGCCTCCTTTCACCGATATAAAAAATGTTAAATTTTTAATTTATCAATTTGTGGTAAAAGTTCTTCAATTTTTACAACTATTCGTTGTTGTTCAGATATTGGCAAAGGAATTAAT
>JALCDS010000028.1 GCA_022641775.1 Clostridiaceae bacterium | reverse complement strand
CTACTCAAGATAAGGCAGGCTACTATGATGTAGGACCTGAAGATTTGGGAGAAGATGTTAGAGCTGATATCGTTTTGACATTGAAAAAAATGGGTTTTGATATTGAAGCTTCTCACCATGAAGTTGCAGACGGACAACATGAAATTGATTTTAAATATGCAGATTTGTTGACAACTGCTGATAATGTAGCAACGTTTAAGATTGCAGTAAAAGCTATCGCATCTCGCCACAATTTGCATGCTACATTTATGCCAAAACCTATATTCGGCATAAACGGTTCCGGGATGCACTGTAACGTATCTTTATTTAAAGATGGAAAAAATGCGTTTTACGATAAAAAATCAGAATATGAATTGTCTGATGTCGCAAAATATTCAATAGGTGGAATTTTGAAACATGTAAAAAGTATTACTGCAGTTTTAAATCCTACTGTAAACAGTTTCAAACGTTTAGTTCCGGGATATGAAGCTCCTGTTTATTTAGCTTGGTCACTTGCTAACAGAAGTGCTTTGCTAAGAGTTCCAGCAAAACGTGGTAATGCAACCAGAGTTGAACTTCGTTCACCGGATCCTGCTTGTAACCCATATTTAGCTTTTGCAGCTATTTTGGAAGCTTGTCTTGACGGTGTTAGAAATAAAATTGATCCGCCGGCTCCCGTTGAAAGTAATATTTACAAATTGACGACAAAGGAACGTAAAAAACAAAGAATTGAATCCTTACCTGGTGATTTATCAGAAGCATTGGATGCATTTGACAAGTCTTTAGTTGCTCATGCAGCTCTAGGTGATCATATCTTTAATGAATTTATGTCAGCAAAGAAAAAAGAATGGGATTCGTTTAGAACATTTGTTTCTCAATGGGAAATTGAACGATATCTTGAACGTTACTAAACAATATATAAAAAGCGGATTTTATAATCCGCTTTTTTTGTGCTAAAATGGGTTTGAGATAGAGGATATTATGAGTAAGAAAGTTTTGTTAACCGGTGTCACCGGATTGGTTGGGAAAGAAGTTATTCAACCATTAAAAGATATGGGATATGAAATTTCAGCATTGACTATTGATGAAAACAATCCAGATAATGGGGTTGATTGGATAAAGTGTAATCTTTTTGATGAACTTTCAGTTAAAGAGGCTTTTGAAAAAGTTAAACCTGAATATTTGCTGAATTTTGCTTGGGCAACAACAGGTGATTATTTGTCTTCAAATATAAATTTTGAATTTGTAAAAGCCGGATTGAATTTGTTGAAATACTTTAAACAAAATGGTGGTAAACGTGCAGTATTTGTCGGCACATGTTTTGAATTCAAATTTAAAGATGAAAAATTAAAAGAATATGATGAAGTTAATCCTCAAACTGTTTATGCAAAATGTAAAAATGCATTACATAATCTTGCAGAAGCCTTTTGTGAGCAAAATGAGATAAGTTTTGGTTATGGTAGGATATTTTATGTGTACGGACACAAAGAGAACGAAAAACGTTTGACAGCACACCTTATTAAGACTTTATCTAATAATGGTATTGTTACTATTAATTGTGGCTCTCTTGTAAAAGATTATATGTTTGCAAAAGATATAGCAGGTGCATTTGCAAAGTTCTTAGACAGTATGGTCGAAGGTTCTGTAAATATCTGTACAGGAGAAGGTGTTTCGCTTGAAGAATATTCCAGAAAAATTGCCCAAAAATTGGGCAAAGAAGAATATTTGGTAATTAAGCAAGAACAAAATAACCAACCGCCTTATATCGTTGGAGATAATACAAGACTATCGAAAGAAGTAGGATACAAACTTCAATATACTCTTGATGAGGCTATTGATGAAATAATTGAGCAGGGTTGATTACCAGTTTTTAAGGTAAATTGCTTTTCTTATTATTTCTGCAAAATCACCATTGTTGATTTTAACTATTTCTCTGCGTTTTGGGTGAATTATGCAAACTTTGTCTCCACAATTGTCAAATAGATAATATTGTGCGCACAAATTTGTACCATTTTTGCAGCTTACAAGAGTTGATGCGCCTTGTAAATCAGGATAAAAATTGTAATAAAAATTTAAGCTTTCTTTATCCAAACCGGCTTGAATGTTGTATTTTATGGATTGACCTATAGGACAATTTGCATATGCATAATATATGATTTTTTTATCGGAATTGATAACTTTAAACAAGGCATCATTTTCACTGGTATTTTCATATACGGCATCCGGAATTTTATCGCTATATGATGGTGATTTTACTGAAAAATTACTCGTATCTGTTTTGTATGGACGTGGTGCTTTATTTTCTTTGGTGCGATTGAATATAAATATTGCAAATATAATTGCTAATGCTAAAAGAAAATTTCTCATATTTTACACCCTTTCCATTATAAATTGTATCACTTCATCCATAGAATAAATGTTTTTGGCGATAATAAACTCTTTGCCGGATTTTTTTCTGACATAATCAAGATTTTTGCCGTCCAAAAAGTCTTCTGAATATGGTTTTAGCATTACGGAAGGAATTATTATCCTGTCACAATCAATATCTTTAATTGTTCGTATCAGATCATCACTTGTTATCAATCCGGCTACAGTTATATCTTGCCCCCAATATTCTGATTTTACAGGATTTACTGTTACCGTTAAATTTTTGATTTTGTTTAATTTATTTGAAATTGCTTGTATCGCATCAACTGCAGCATAAGATGTAGCAAATGACAATTTTAGTGGAGCTTTAATTGCTTTTGGAAGTTTATACTTTTTGAAATCTTCAAGTATAAGTCTTAGTGAACCTACTCCGTCATCAAGTTGTGAAAAATTTCCGTAATATTTTGCAGGTGGGATTGGTTTCTCTGCAAGTAAAAAGAATTCATCAGAGCAGCAAACTCGTTTGAATTTTGAAGCAATTTCAATTGTTTCAAGTGCGCATTTTTTATCAACGCGTTTTAAGGCTTCTTTGCGGAATTGCGTAATTCCGACCGGAACTATTGCCGTTGATAAAACAGTATTTTTTAATTTTGCCAAGTCTGTTAATGTCCTTGTTAATTCTTTCCCGTCATTTAATCCCGGACAAAGAACAATTTGTGCATGAAATGGTATTTTATTTTTTCTGAACCAATTTAAGTTTTCCAAAGCCTTACCTGCATTTGGATTTCTCAACATTTTTACTCGTAATTCCGGGTTTGTTGAGTGAACTGATACGTAAAAAGGCCCAAGGTGCATCTTTTTTATTCGTTCTTTATCTTTATCCGTAAAATTTGTAAGCGTTATATAAGTTCCTTGAAGGTATGATAATCTATAGTCATCATCTTTTATATATAGGGTATCTCTAAGACCTTTTGGTTGTTGATCAACAAAACAAAATATGCAATGGTTTAGACAAGGTTTTATTCTGTCAAATACTGCACTTTCAAAAACTATGCCAAGGTCATCTTCGTAATCTTTTTCAATTTCAATTTCTTCAATTTCGCCATTTGTTTTTTTTATTTCAACAGTTACAACTTCCCCTTTGATAAGAAATTCATAATCTATCATGTCTTGCATTTTTGAGCCATCAATTGACAGTAGAATATCCCCTTTTTGGATACCAAGTTCTTCAGCTATTGAATTTTTTGAAACACTATTAATGAGTGCGGGCATTATCTTTTTCCAGTCCTTCAATTATAGTTATAAAATTTTTGTATTCGCATATTGAGTTATCAAGTACAATTTTTTGATAAAATGTAAGGTCTATATATTCATTATTCAATATGTTTTCAGCATCAAGTTTAAACTTCATTGCAAGAGTTTTTAGCTCGAAAAATAAACTTTTACGTTCTTTTTCTTCAAGGATATCCGCGCAAGACAATTTAATTCTGGCATTAGATAAAAATTGTAACGGGTTTTCGCTCAATTGTTCAAGTATTGTCTTTTTTAAAAAGTCTTCACCCTCTTTGGTTCTCAAATAATAACCGGAAAGTTTGCCACCATCAGTCATTGTTTGACGTGATTTGATGTAGCCTTGTTCTTCAAGCTTGCGTAGCGCTGGTTTTAGTGCTCCAAAACTCGGGTTTGTGTATGGAGCAAAATACATCAAAATATGCTTTTGAATTGCATACATTGTAAGCTCTCTTGATTGTAAAACGTATAATATCAATAGATTTATCATATATTTAATTTAGCATATATTAGATTTTATTACAATAAATTTTTATAATCCGGGATTGTAAATGGGGTGTTATTTTCATCTTTTTTTACAAATTCAAGGTAATATTTCATTGCAATGTCTTTTGCATTTTTATAAAATTTATCGTCAATAAATTTTTTGTGTAAATCTGTTCTTTCTCCGGAATAGTTACCTAAAGTCGTTGCAAAATTTTCAATAACTTTTTTATCTAAACCTCCGCCATATGCTTTTGTTTTAGCATCAGTTCCGGAAGGTCTGATTTCAATGTATTTATCTTTAAAATCGAGATATGTGCCATCTCCGACAAATTTTATATCAGTCATATCATCAAATTTAAGGTTTGAAAACGTATTGTTCAAGACGTTTTTAACGTCGGCAAGTGTCATTTTCCCTTCTTTTGTTGCTATTGCCATTGTGAGATAAAACAAGTCATTTTTTGTACGCTTTTCTTCGCCTTCAATTTTTTCAAGCTTCATCTTTTCAATATCTGGTTCGGATTCGTTGTAATAAGCAATATCTACACGTGTATCATATTTTGATATTATTTTGTTGGATTCAAATGTTTCGTCTAAGTATTGAGATAGTGTTTTGTTTTCAGTTTGAAGTTTTGAAATTAAAGCAGATGCTACAATTATTGCTTCTGTTGCGGATTTTTCTCGCATTGCTACAGCTTTTCTGCCGTGTAAAGATGTGATTAAATCTTCACAACCCATAATCATTCCACCGGATTCTTCCCCTCCAAAAATAAGTCTTGGGTTTTTGCCTATATTTATAGGGTTTGAAAATACGTCATTTAGTA
Organism: Clostridiaceae bacterium; assembly: GCA_022641775.1. Lineage (GTDB taxonomy): Bacteria > Cyanobacteriota > Vampirovibrionia > Gastranaerophilales > Gastranaerophilaceae > RUG14219. The sequence goes on along the minus strand of JALCDS010000028.1, from coordinate 14,971 downwards.
TAATATCGTTATCGGGTTCTGTTTCAAGTTTCAATTCGACTTTTTTCATAATATTTGCAATTTCTTTGAACCCTACGGGAACGTTAATAACTTTTACGTCGTTAGCTTTTGCCCATTCATCCCATGATTTTGCAGATGCTGTAGTTTTTATCATAAATCTCGGATGATTTTTCCACAAACCTTCTTTTTTTAATTGCTGAGTGTAAAAATTCATAAGCATCAAAAACGCTTGATTTGCAGTAAATACTGCCAGAACTGAATCTTTATCAAGTTTTACATAATCAATACCGAGCTTGTTTAATTCAGAAATGTTCGCAGAACTTTCTTTTTGTGTAACGGTCAATCTGTCGTGGTCAGGGTCTGTTATAAGTACGCAAGTTCCGTTTTTATAATCTTTTAATTTCGTATCATAGTGCATTGTTTCTATTACAGGATAAAATTTGTCGCCATTTTGTTTTTTAGCTGTTGCTGTTGCATCAACGGAATAATCATAAAATTCGTGTTCCCCTTTGGGTGAAACATTATATTTACCTATTGAATGGAAAAACGGATCTTCTTCTGTATTAAACCAATCGAATTTGTCACTGACATTGAGTTTTTTTAATACTCTTGAAAGTGTGCGATAAGCTGAACCACCAACGCCTTCAATAACTATTTTATCTTTTATGTTTTTTATTAAATTCAGGTTGAAATCTTTTGCAACCCCTGATTTTAAATATTCAACGTATAAGTTTACACCGTCATCTAATCTTGCCATTATTTCTGTATTGATAAGGGGATTATCTTCTGCTGAAATCTTTATTTCATAATGACCATTTTGTTCTGTAAGACTAAAAATTTCTTTGATTTTATTTACGAATTCCATTGATTCTTCAGGTAAATATTGGCTACCTTGGGAGTTCAAGTCTTTGGTTGCATTTTTTACTGAAATTCCATGAGAAGAGGTGATATATTCCCCACCTAACAAGTCTAATTTAAAAGCTAAAAATGATGCCAACCATATCGGAATAGTTTTTCTTTCTGTTGGTAATAATGTTTCTATTCCCTGAGCTGCTTGAATTCTTGCAATTGCATCTAAAAATAAATCAGAATTGTATCGAACTTCTCTTCCTGCAATTTTTAAAAGCTTTTTATTTGGATATTTTTCTTTTGCGACAAGAGCTTTTGCAAGAGTTGCAAGAATTATTCCAACAAGGTTTATCGGGAACCTTGTATCATATGGAAACAATATATTTTGTGGTCCTCTTATGCCTGCAGTTGATACTTCTGCTTCTTTTGCATAATTTTTGAACCATTCATTCAGATTCAAGCCTTGAGGATTTTTATCTTTATCATAAGGTAAAAGGTGCTCACGTTTTAAATCGAATATAAATTTTCCTTTATTTGAAAAATCTATAAGATTTGAATTTTTAATATACTCAGGAGTTTTTTCATAAACACTTTTAAATAGTTCATTTTCCAATTCATTTGTGAATGTTTTTATCGAATTCATAGCTCTTTCCCTCTTTATATTTTGATTATACAAAAGATTTTCTTAATATTCAATCATTATAATATTTTTTAATGTATAATAAAACCAATTAAGAGGGTAAATTTATGTCTAAAGAAAGAAGAAGTTATTCAAAAAGGTCTGCATCTGAATTTAATGGTTGGAGATACTTGTTTCAAATACTTGTTACAAAAATATTTTACATGATAAGGTTTATTTTAATTTATAGAATTGAAATAAAAGGATTGGAAAATGTACCTAAAACAAATGATTATATTGTATGTCCAAACCATTTGTCGACACTTGACCCGCCATTGATGTGTGCGGTTATGCCAAGACCTGTTTCATTCATGGCAAAAAAAGAGTTGTTTGATATCCGTTTTTTGCGTTGGTGGATTGACTGGCTTGGAGCATTTGCTGTTGATAGAGGACAATTAATGCCATCAACTATCAAAACTGTTATGGAAATTAAAAAATCTAATTGGGTATTTGGAATATTTCCGCAAGGTACTCGTGGCGTTCCTGGAACGATAACAGGTGTAACCAAAGGCTTTGCAGGTTTGGCTAAAATAACTAAATGTCAGGTTTTGCCGGTAGGAATAATTGGAACCCAAGACGCAAAATACATTCCTTTTTCAGGCAAAATTATTGTAAATATTGGCAAACCAATCCCATACATCAAAAATCCTGATGAAGTAAAAGATAAATGGATAGAGGCTATCCAACAATTAACCGGATTTAAATATGAAGAAACTGAAGAAGAAATAAATGAATAAATAAAAACCGAAAGTGTTTTGGAGTTAATTATGGCTAAAGAAAAGGAAAAAAGAAATTATAACAGAAGGTATCCTAAGGAATATGGAGTTTTAAGAACTATATTTCATATGTGGTTCGTTTTGGGTGTAGTTCTGCCATTTATGTTAATATTTTTTGATTTTAAAATTACCGGTCGTGAAAATATTGAGAAACATAAAAAAACTGATAAATTGATTTATACAGGTAATCATGTTTCTTATTTTGATCCTCCGTTTGTATCTTTAGCTTGTTTAAGGCCAATTGCTTATATGGCAAAAAAGGAATTGTTTGAAGGTGGCGATATGTGGGAGTTTTTTGTAAAAACTCTCGGGGCATTTGCCGTAGACAGAACAAAGCCAGAAATTGCAACTTTTAAAACAGTAAAAGATATATTATCAACAAGTTGGTCTTTGGGGGTTTTCCCTCAAGGGGGTATCAGACCTTACGGGAAGCTTGATGATATTAAAAAAGGTTTTGTTGTTATTGCAAAACATTCAAAAGCCGATATCGTTCCGGTTGCAATTTCCGGATTTAGCGGGTATCCAAAATTAAAGCCGTTTACAAGACAAAAGGTTAGAATTCATGTTTGTAAGCCTATTTCTTATGAATTACCGACAGATGAGATTATTTATGAATGGTGCAACCAAATTTCAATGAACGCTGAATATGAAAACTGTATTCCGATTCCGGATAGTATGAAAGAAAAGGTAAAAGCATCAGTTTAAATTAATATAAATTAATAAAAAAGCCCTTGAGAACAAGGGCTTTTGTTATTTATGAAAGTTTACTATCTGTTTTGTTTAGTTATGCAGCTTGTTTTACTGCTGTTTGAGGTTGCATAGCAACTGTTTTTGCAGTTGGTTGTGGTTTTGCAGGTTGTGTTTGAACAGCTTGAGGTTGAGCTTGTTGTGCTGTTGCGCCTGTCATTGCATCAAGTTTGCTTAATGCTACTTTTGCTGCTTCTTGTACATTCTTGTCCTTGTCATTCTTTGCGATTTGGAATAATGTTTTCAAATCTTCTTTGTATGCTGGTTGTTGAATGTAGCTTAAAGCTTCTATTGCTGAAGTTCTAACCATTGGATTAGGGTTGTCTTTTAATTGTTCAACAATGTTTACAGCTCCAGGAAGTTCAGTTAACGGAACAGTTGTGTTAGCTAGTTTGTTAACTTCTTCACCGTATAATTTTTGCATAATTGCTGTTGTGAACATTGCATAACTCTTGTTTCTTTCAGCTTGTTCCATTGGTGTTATTGTGTTTGCAAGCTTGTTTTCAGCATCATTCAATTTTTGACCGGCCATTAATTTTTGTCTTGCTGCGATTTGTGCTGCAGTAGGACCTTGAAGTTTGCTTGAGTCTGCTTTTATGATGTCTTGTAATGATTTAACGACTTTTTCATCTAATAGTTCAGTTGCTTTTTGTGGTTCATCCTTTACCATATTTGCAATTTCTTCCATTGCAGCTGCTTGAACTTCATAGTCCTTGTTTGATAGTCTTGCAATGAATGAATTTAAATCTATTTGTGGAGTAGCCGGTGTTGGTGGAACTATCTCCGGTGCTTTTGTTGTTGAATTTTGCGGAGCTGTAGTTGTTGCCTTTGTTTCAGTCGGCTTTGTTTCTGTAATTTGAGGTGCTGGTATAGCTGCTACAGGTGCATTAATATTTTGTTGTTGAATTGTTGGTGCACTCGCTTGTTGAGCTGCTTTTTGAGCTGCAAGAGAAGCTAAAAGAGCTTGAGCTTGTTGAGCTGCTACATCTGCATTATTTATAGCATCTGTTGAAGGCATGTTATATGTCGGTTGAGCTCCTTGTGGATAGCTATATAAGCTTGATTGCGGATAATTGTAATAAGGGTTTGTTACAGGCGCATATTGAGGTTGTGTCTGTTGTTGACCCGGAGCATTAACTGACGGATTATGTATATCGATTTTTACGGCATTGTATGATGGTTGAGGTAATTGTGCCGGGTTGTATCCGTTCTGTTGTACTGGTGGATACGGGGTTGATGAGATTGGCTGCATCATATTAGTTTCTTCCTTTCAATAAATAACAAGTCTGTATTTTCAATTCTATCGTCTAAATGTTCCTGAAGGAATAAAATTGCTAAAATTACGGAAAATTTTAATAATTCTTAACAAAATAATTGGAGAAATACTCGTATTTATTATTTTCTGTGGATATTCTTTTTTTTGTGTTATAATACTGTTGAACCTGGATTTTGAGGGTATTATTAGTAGGGAATTGAAAGCGAATGGATATAAATTACACTGATAAAAAATCAATAAGATCCGCATTTGGCAGAACTCTTGTTGAAGTTGGAAAGCAAAACAAGGATGTTGTTGTTTTGGATGCTGATTTAGCATGTTCAACTCAAACTCAGGTGTTTCAAAAAGAATTTCCCGATAGATTTTTTGATTGTGGTATATCTGAACAAGATATGATAGCTACTGCTGCCGGACTTGCAAGTCAGGGAAAGATACCTTTTGCTGCCAGTTTTGCAATGTTTGCAACTGGAAGAACTTATGATCAAATAAGAAATTCTATTTGTTATCCGGAGTTTAATGTGAAAATTATCGGAACGCATGGCGGTGTAACAGTAGGAGAAGATGGTGCAAGCCATCAAGCGTTAGAGGATGTTGCTCTTATGCGAAATATTCCGAATATGACAGTTATTGTTCCTGCTGATTGTAAGGAATGCGAAGAGGCAATAAAATTTGCTGCAGAAAATCAAGGACCTATGTATATTCGTATTGCACGTTCAAATGTATGTGATGTTTTTGATGACAAATATGAATTTGATTTTTCAAATGCGAATTTATTAGAAGATGGAACTGATGTTTCTGTCATTACTAATGGGGAGACTCTTGCCGAAGTTATTATGGCTGCGCATATTTTGAAAGAAGAAGGATATTCGGTTCAAGTTATAAATTCACCTGTTGTTAAGCCGTTAGATGGTGCAACAATTATTGATAATGTTAAGAAAACAAAATTTGTAATTACTGTTGAAAACCATTCTATAATAGGTGGTTTGGGAAGTGCAGTGTGTGAGCTTTTGGCTGAATATTATCCTACCCCTGTTCACAGAATAGGCGTTAATGATGAATTTGGTCAGAGCGGGAAAGCTTCTGAACTTATGGAATATTACAAGCTTGATTCAAAAAGTCTCGCTGTAAAAATTAGAAAATATATTGATAAATACAGATTAGTCAAATAATATACCAATAGAGGATTTAAAATGATACAATTTCGTTCGGTTACAAAAAAATATAAAAATGATAATTATGCATTGAAAAACATAAATCTGGATATTCAATCCGGAGAATTTGTTTTTGTTGTAGGTGCTTCCGGTGCAGGAAAGTCTACTTTGATGAAATTATTGTATAATGAAGAACGCCCGACTTCCGGAACTGTTACAATTGGCGGTATTAATATTGCTAATTTATCAAATGATAAAGTTCCTAATTTGCGCCGTTGTATGGGTATAATTTTTCAAGATTACAAGTTATTAAATAATTTGAGTGTTTACGATAATGTTGCTTATGTGATTCGTACATTGGGAATTTCTTCAAAAGAAATTAGTGCGAGAGTTTTAGGCGCATTGAAAATTGTAGGATTGTTTGACAAAATGCGAGCAACTCCTGCCGAACTTTCAGGTGGAGAACAGCAGAGAGTGGGTATCGCAAGAGCAATTGTAAATGGGCCACCATTGGTTATTGCAGACGAACCTACGGGAAATTTGGATCCAAAAAATTCTATGGAAATTATGCAAATTTTGGATCAGATAAATCAGCGTGGAATTACAGTTATTGTATCAACCCATGATAATGCTATGGTTGATTACTTTAGAAAACGTGTAATTACATTAGATAATGGTGAAATAGTAAGAGACATACAAGCAGGTACATATGAGTAATCCTAAAGCAGAAATAAAAAAACAGGTAAAAAAACACATTCCAAAAGATTGGTTGTGTGAGTTAAGAATTCTATACAGATTAAGTATGGAAACGGTGAACGGTATAAGAAGAACAGGATTGGGTAATTTTGTTATTATTACAACGTTGGCTGCTATTTTGACTATTTTCGGTGCATTTTTTAGAACTGCACTTACAATGTCATCTTTTGCTCATGAACTTGGTAGCGTTTTGGAAATTTCGGTTTATTTAAAGGATAATGCAAATGCAATTGTTTCTAAAAATTCAATACAGGCAATACCACATGTAGTTAGCGTAAATGTTATCCCGAGAGCAAATTCTTGGGCTGATTTGAGACGTGAAATGGATTTGCCTGATATGAATAACCCGCTTCCGGATACTTTACATGTAAAGGTTGATGCCCCTGAAAATATTGAACCGGTATTTAATTCTGTTAAGAAAATGTCGGCAGTTGAAGATATGAGTTATGCTCAGGATGTCGCGAAGAAAATTGAAGCATTGAATCAGATTGTAAATACTATTACAATTTTTGTTCTTATCATTATGTGTGTATTAACTATAACGATTATTAATAACACAATTCAACTTGTAATTCAGGCGAGAAAAGAAGAAATTGAAATTATGAGATTGATGGGTGTAAGTAACTGGTACATTAGATTCCCTCTTATTATGCAGGGCGCATTTTATGGTTTTACAGGTGCATTAGTTGCATTAATTCCTATCCATTTTGTAGAATTAGGATTGAACAATATGCATGAGTTCTTTATGGTTCCTCTGCCTTTATATACGCAGCAGTTTGTAGTTCTTACAATGTTTGCAATAGGAACTTTGTTTGGGGCAACCGGTAGTTTCTTATGTATCAAAAAACACTTGCAAGTTTAAAAGATATGAAAGATAAAAATAATATAGTAATAATTTCAGAAAATGAAGAGCAATTAAAGGTTTTGCTTGAAAAGGTCATACTGCTAAGACAGTCTGATAATGTTGTTGCTGTTCAATATTCTGATGCTGAGGATGCTATATCAAAACTTAATCCGCAAGCTATTCTTGTTTGTGAAAATGTAGATCAAAATTTAACTTTGGAATTGATTTCTAATATTAAAAAAATGAATAAAATATGTTCAATTATTCTTTTGACCTCGAATTATGATCAAGATTTTATTCTTTCAGCTTATGATTTGGGTGCAGATGATTTTTGTTCTGTTAATGCCGAAAGTTTTGAGCTTGTAATAAGAGTAATTAGAAATTTGAAAAATATTTCTGTTAAAAAGGTTTTGGCTCAGAGTAAAAAATTATTATCACAAAATATGATAATAGACGAAATAACTGGATTTTATGGTTACAAATATGCTGCAGAAGTCTATGATTCACATCTTGCAAAAAATTTGGAAGAAACTGGAACTTTTATGATTCTTTCTCCATCAGAAGATGAAAAGAAAAGATTTTCTGTTGAAAAATTGGCAAAATGTATAAAAAGTTCTGTTAGATTCAATGATATTTCTGCATTAGGCAGAGCTGCAAGATTTTATATAATGCTTCCAAATTCTGATAAAAATGGTGCTATAAAAGTATTTGAAAAAATTTCTGCTTTATATAGTAGCAATAATTTGATAAAAGCCGGCGTATATGAATATAAAGCTGCTGAAGATTTTAAACATATTGAAAAAAATACATTAAATGCTTTGTCAGAGGCAATGCTTTCTGATGATGCTTATCGTGTTGCCGAAACTAAAAAGGAAACTCTGGATTCTTGGTTAGACTCTGATGAAGAAACTCCAAAAGATTTTAAAATATTTAAGCAGGTTTTCAATAAAAAGGTTGAAAAGGTTATCGCTCCGGTATTTTATAGATTGCAACAGATTTATGAAGATAAGTTATACAATACAAAAGTTAATCAGTATGTAAATGAAGATGAATGTGTTTTTCATCTCAAAAATTCAAATCAAGACAGCAAATTAAAAATTGTATATCCTGGATTTTCAAAAATAATTTTATATATTGTGCATGAGGGACTTGATAGTCCGGAAAATTCTGAAAAAACTTTACCATTATCAAAGATTACGCAGGATGAATTGGTTAAAATTGTTGAAGATTTTATAAAAGATTTTATTCTTGCAACAGCATAAAAAGGAGTGTGTATGACATTTTTAGCCCCGGAAAACAGTTTGATTTTAGTCATTGATATTCAAGAAAAGTTGGTAAAGGCCGTTGATGGGCAAAAAGTATCAGACAATGCCTCAAAACTTTTAAAGGCTGCGAATGTTTTGTCTATTCCTGCGATTATAACAGAACAGTATCCGAAAGGCTTGGGTGAGACAATGCCTGAACTAAAAGATGTTGCAAATGCTGATTTCTTTGAAAAAACTTCTTTTTCTGCGTTGAAAACTCCTGAAATTTTTGACAAAATTAAAAAATCAGGTAGAAAAAAGATAATTTTATGCGGAATTGAAACTCATATATGCGTTTACCAAACAGCTATCGAATTGATTGAAAATGGCTATGAGGTTTATCTTTTGAAAGATGTATGCGCCAGTCGTGATGCCAAAAATTCAGAGTGTGCGTTTGATTTGTTGCAATCATATGGAATTAAAATTTCATGTCTTGAGATTGTATTATTTGAATGGCTAAAATCATCTAAACATCCTAAATTTAAAGATGTTCAATCTTTAATAAAATAATTTTACAAATTGGAAATATCCAGTTTAATTTGTTGTTGTAATTCGTCAAGTGATGAAAATTTTTGTTCTTTTCTTAGCATTTTGTTAAAATTTACTTGGATAGTTTGACCATATATATCATCATCAAAATTTAAAATGTGCGTTTCCAATACCGGTAAATGTGTACCTTTTATTGTTGGTTTTATCCCAAAGTTAGAAATGCTTTTAAATATTTTATCTTTGAATATGGCTTCGGTCGAATATGCTCCAAAAGGGATATCAATCAATTCTTGTGGATAATTTATATTTGCTGTATTGAATCCTATTGTTCGACCTATTTTGTCACCCTCAACTATTTCGCCTGTTATTGAAAATTTGTGGGTTAGCATTTCGTTAGCTTTTTCAATTTCTCCGCAAAATAATAAATTTCTTATTGCGGTACTATTAATTGCTTCGTTATTATATTTTTGTGGGCTAATTTCAAAAAATTTATATCCGTATTGTTTTGAATATTCTTTTAGTAATTTTGTATTTCCTGATTTATCTTTGCCAAAATTATGATTAAAACCTGTAGAAATGGACGTTGGAGAAAAATATTTTATTAGAACATTTTTAATGTATTGTTCTCCTGTTATGTCACAGATGTCTTTAAAGTCTAACATATACAGATAATCTATTCCTAGTTCTTCAATATATTTGATTCTGTTTTCTCTTGAAAGAATGTATTTTGGGCAGACTCCGTAAAAGAAGCAGCAAGGATGGTCTTTAAAAGTTATAACGGCAGATTTGTTACCATTATTCTTTGCAAAATCTACTGCTGAAGATATAACGGCTTTGTGACCTTTATGTACCCCATCAAAATATCCAAGTGCCAGTGATAAATTTTTATTTTCATTCAATTCTGTAAATATTTGCATAACATTATTATACACCAATAAAAAAGCCTTATACATTTTGTATAAGACTTTTTTATTAAATTATTAATTGTAACTAAAATTACAATTTTTCAGCAACCATCAAAGTAGTTTCAGCTAATCTTGTAGAATAACCACATTCGTTATCATACCAAGAAATAATCTTAACCATGTTGTCGCCCATAACTCTTGTTAATAGAGCATCAACTGTTGATGATTGATGAGAACCAACGTAATCAGATGATACCAATGGTTCTTCTGTATAGCACAAGATGTGTCCGTCAGCTGCTGATTTCAAAGCTGCGTTAACTTCTTCAACTGTAACTTTCTTTTCAGTTTCAAATACAACGTCAACTAATGAAACATCTGGAGTAGGAACTCTCATTGCGAAACCATCCAATTTTCCTTTTAATTCAGGAAGAACCAATGCAACAGCTTTAGCTGCACCAGTTTTTGTAGGGATGATGTTCAAAGCGCCAGCTCTAGCTCTTCTAGGATCTTTATGACCGGCATCCAAAATTCTTTGGTCACCTGTGTAAGAGTGAACTGTTGTCATGATACCTTTAACGATACCGAATTTTTCTTTGATAGCTTTTGCAACTGGAGCTAAGCAGTTAGTTGTGCAAGATGCCATTGAAATTACGTTATGTTTTGCAGGATCATATTCTTTGTCGTTAACACCAAGAACGATTGTCTTATCTTCATTTGAAGCTGGAGCAGAAATGATAACTTTCTTAGCACCTGCATCAATATGAGCGTGAGCTTTTAGAGCATCCGTAAAGAAACCTGTTGATTCAACAACAACTTCAACATTCAAAGCCTTCCAAGGAAGAACTGATGGATCTTTTTCTGCGAAAAATTTAATTTTCTTACCGTTTACGATGATACCTTCATCATAAGCTTCAACTGTACCATCAAATTTACCCATAACTGAATCATATTTGAAAAGTCTAGCTGCATCTTCTGGTTTCAAACCAGGATCGTTTATTGCAACATAATTAATTTTATCAAAGATACCTTCTTTGATTGCTGCTCTTAATGTGTTACGGCCAATTCTACCAAAACCGTTAATTGCTACATTTACCATAATTATTTCTCCTTCTTATTATGTAAATATTTAACATGTTTTTTATACCATCAACAAACTTTCTAATCAAGTAAAAAAGGTGTTAGAAATGTTAAGAAATAATTAATATTCTGTTCAATTTTAAAATTTTTAGACTTATTATATAAGTAAGGTAAAAGTTAAAGGGATTAATGATGTATGTAAGTAGAATAGCATCTTTTCAAGCAGATGCACAACAAAATTTGCAGAATAAAAAAAACGGATTTTTAGATAATATTCACCAATACACATTGAATAAGTCTGATATGACTGATACCATTGTTGTTCCACGTACAATATTCAAAGGCTATTTAGGTATAATGACAGGTACAACATTGATTACTCTTGGGATAGCTCTTGCTCAAAAATTTTCCAAAACAGCTAAAGTTTTGAATGTCACAGGGCTTTTGGCGTCATTGTATGGGACTTGGGCATTTGTCAGACCTTTTGTTATGAAAGATGCAAAAGGAGTTTCAAAAACGAAGTAATTAAATAATTAATTACATTTTGTTTTACCGTTCCAACCGATTCCTTGACAGTGTAAATAATCTAAATTTTCGTTTTGAAGTACCCATGCAGTACACCCTAAACCGTTAGTGTCTGAATTATTCTTAGCTATATTCATATCGCAAGCTCCAACGCTCCCGCCTGTCATAGGTGCAGATGTGTCAAATTGACTCCCTTGTGGGTAGATACCATATTTTGAGATTATAAATGAAAATGTGTCTTTACCGAATGTATTTGGTCGTTTATACCCATTTACATCAACTGTAAATGTAGCACAAACAGATTGAAATTCTTTTGTAGTTCCTCTTTTACCATCACAATTTGCCATACCCTTACTATAAACGTACATCAACATTCCATCATTAATAATGGCTTTACCGTAAGTTTGGGAAGTATTAATATTGGCACCATCTGTTGTTCCATTAAGTTGCTTGTATTTTACGTCAGGCCAACAACCGGCTGCATTTTCGCAAATTCTAAGTTGCATAATATAACTTGATAATATGTTCAAAATGATATTTGAATCATGAGGATTGCCTGCACCAGCACCATTTAATCCCCAAGTGTCAGGAGTGCCTTCATCAAATGTAGCTTTTTCATAGGCTTGAGCAATAGTTGAATAAGCTTTCTTTAGTTGTGTAACAGTTTGTTTGTCTCGATAGTTTGCTATTAACGATGGTAATGTTAATGCTGCTACAACTCCGATTATACCTAGAGTTATAAGTACTTCAGCTAAAGTGAAAGCTTTTCTATTCATTATTTATCTCCTTTTTTTATGCAAGCTGTTATTGCATCTATTAATCTTTTAACCGGAATGATTTTAATTTTTCCATTATATTTGAGTTTGCCCATTTCTGGAATTACTGCGCTTGTAAAACCGGATGATTTAGCTTCTACAAGTCTCTTTTCAATATTGTTAACCGGATGAATTTCTCCGGTTAAACCAATTTCACCTATTATAACAGTTTTTTCATTTATTACAATATCTCTGGCGCAAGTTGCGACGGCAAGTGCAACACCTAAGTCTGCACTGGGCTCGTTTATGTTTATTCCGCCTGTTACATTTATATAAACATCTTGTTTTGATAGATTTAAGCCTACTCTTTTTTCTAATACTGCAAGAATTTGTAATAGTCGACTCATATCAAATCCGTTTGTTACTCTTCTTGGAGTTGAATAAGGTGTTGAACCGACCAAAGCCTGTATTTCAACTATTAGAGGTCTTGTCCCTTCGTTTGTAACAACAATTGCGCTCCCGGGTATTGAGATTTTTGAACGTTCATTCAAAAATATTTCATTTGGATTTGTGATACATTTTAATCCATTTGATTGCATTTCAAATATTCCAATTTCTGAAGTGTTGCCAAATCTATTTTTCATTGAGCGTAAAAGTCTGTATGATTTGTATTTGTCCCCTTCAAAATAGATTACTGTATCTACAATGTGTTCCAAAACTTTTGGACCGGCAATGTTTCCGTCTTTTGTGACGTGACCGATTACAATTGTTGTAATATTTTTTGATTTTGCAATATGCATCAATATATTGCAGCATTCTCTTATCTGTGAAACGCTGCCGGCAGTGCTTTCAACATTATTGGAATAAATTGCTTGAATACTGTCAATTATTACAAAATCAGGTTCTAATTCTTCAATTTGTGTTTTTATATTTTCCATATTAGTTTGTGGATAAATATAAATATTATCAGTTTTTATTTCGAGTCTGTCAGCTCTGGATTTTACTTGATTAGCACTTTCTTCGGCAGAAACATACAATATCTTTTTATCTGCAGAGGCAAGTTGACCACAAGTTTGTAAAGTCAATGTAGACTTTCCGATGCCGGGATCTCCTGCAAGTAAAATAAGAGAACCTTCTGCCAGTCCCCCACCTAAAATTCTGTCAAATTCGGAAATATGCGTTGGTATTCTAAATGTCGCATTTATTTTTATATCTTCCAACAGTTGTGGTTTATCATTATTTACAAATTCATTTGCGGCAGAGTTAAAGTCATTACCTTTTGTCGTTGTTTCTTCTAAAAAGCTGCCCCAAGCAGAACAAGACGGACACTTTCCTAAGTATCCTACTGATTCATAGCCACACTGCTGACAAACCCATTTCGATGTAGTCTTTACCATAATCTCAGCGTATTACATTTTTTGATATATGTCAAATATTTAAGTATCTCAAAAAACTTTTCCAAAACCCTAAACGAGTCTTGCTATGCGGAATATTTGCACTTTTATAATATTTCTTGTAATTAGCAATAATATTTTGAGGCAGATTTTCTCCGCGCTCAAGAGTGTTGGCAATCATTTCCACATAATCATCCTGTTGCTCTTTATAAATATTATCTTTTCTTCGTAAATCTTCGTCAGCTTCATAATGAATAAGTGCATGATAAGCTGCCTCAATACTTTCATCTTCAGTATCAGGCGGAAATTGTTTTATGGCTTCTCTTACACAAAGCTCACCAATAAGTACAAATCTTATTAAACTTGCGACATTTCTTCTCTCTTCAAGTCTTTTTTGATATTCGTTCATAAGTTTTATACTAAATCAACAGCACACTTATTTTCAATAAATCTAATCATATTTGTATAATTGTTGTCGAAAAATTGTTCTGAAACTTCTTCTATTGCATCATGAGCCATTTCATCTTTTGTCATAGTTGTTGAATAAAAGAACTTTTTACCAACCTTGTAACGAACAAGAATAGATTTTGCAACCAATCTGTCCATAACGGTTTTGATTGTTGTATATGCTCTTTCAATGCCGTTTGCTGATAAATAATCAACAACATCTTGAATAGAGATATCATTGGTTTCTTTTATAGTCGATAGTGACCAAAATGTATTCAAAATTTCAATTTCTAACTTTCCACATGCCATATAATCCTGCTTTCTACACAATTGTATAACTTTCTACTAACATTGTAACATAAAAGTTTTATTTTGCAATATGTATGTCGAAATGTTTACAATCACTCGAAATCAAAGTTATTTTCCTCATCGGTTTTTTGAAATTTTGTATTTTTTATTCTAAATTTTTCATTTTGTTTTTTTACTTTTTCTGGCATTTTTCTATAAGCATTGTCTATAGAAATTTTCGCAAGAGCTTTTCTTGAACGTTTGTCATAAAATGTTAGCCAAAATTTACGATTTACGTTATCTACAGCAAAAGAAATTTGACCTGCAGCTTTGTCGCCCGGATTCAATTGCTTAAACATTAATGAGGTATTTCCAAATACGGATGGTCTGAATACTGAGTTGTAATCATTTACAAGCGCCATATCAAGTCCTGAAAAGGTTTTGTCAGACATATTTGAAATCAAAAGTGTCAGAGTTATTGTATTTACTTCGCCAAATGGGTCTTTTTCATGTTTTATATTTGAAATTTGTACATCAAGTCCCGGATATGGCATTTCATGTTGCATAAGCGCTTCATTTTTGTAAACAGGAAGTGATACAGATTTGTTAACTTTTATTCTTATTTCATCTCCGGGTGTTATTAAAACGTCGCTACCTTTACGAATTAGCGCCATTCCCATTCCTATTGCGCCACCTACTGCTGCTCCTC
>JALCDS010000027.1 GCA_022641775.1 Clostridiaceae bacterium | reverse complement strand
CACCGCCAGCAAGTGTATATCCAACATCTTGAGCTGCTATTTTTGCAGTTTGAGTTATCGGATGCATTTTTGTTGACATTCTACCTTCAATTGGTATTTCTCTTCCATCCGGTGTAATTAAATAATCAAAATCCAGCGAAATAGATGCCGGACGACCTAAACGCTTTGCTTCTGTTTTTTGAGAGATTTTGCCATGCGCTATTGTTCCCTTTGGAATGATTATTCCGCCATCGCCTTCTACATCACCTGTTACTTCTGCAAAAAATTCATCACCTTCAATACTCAAATTTGAATCTAAAACTTGTGATACTGTCATATCAATTACATCATGACGGTCAAGTTGTTCAACTTTACCGGTAAACAGATCTTCTTGTAATTTTTTGTATTCATTTGATTTTTCGGCATAACCTTTGAATGTATCGTCAGCAAATACAGGCATTGATAATAATAATAAACATAATATTGTCGATAAAAATTTCTTCATAACAAGATTATATATCAATGTGAAAAATATTCAAAAATTTACATTTATTTACTATTTGTTAGAAAGGGAGTTTTCTTGGGTATATTATACCTAATTCTATTTAACTAGTTACAAAGGATAAAGGAGTATTTTATGCGTTGGTATGAGCTGAACCCAACCGTATTTATGGCAATTAGTATGATTGAATTCACCTCACCTGAAACTCAGGCAGATTGTGCACGCATAATTTTGGGAAAAATTGCAGAAATTACTAATGATTGTTATTTAACCAATATTGTTACTCTGAGCAAGTTCGGTAAGCATCCTATGAACCGTTGGTATGACAAGGACAGGCTATTATCAAAAGCTATAGATTGCTTGAAAAATATTACTTTTGAACAACAAAATATTGTTTCTACTTTTATTTTAGATTTTTTAAAAGTTCCGGCGTGACTTGTTGACAGAATTTAGAAAATTTTGTAATATTAGCTTATGAATAATAAGCGTTGGTATGATATTGATCCGGTAGTTAGTTCTGCCGTTGCAAAATGGGAAAATGCACAAGAAGATGTGCAGACTATTTGTGCTGAATATATTATTGATAAATTAAAAGATATCGATTTCAAGATGTCTCTTGAAGAACAGTATAATTATATTATGCGTCGTTGGTATGATAAAAATATCAAAGTTTCTCATGCTATGGAGTATTTGAGACATTCTCCTGAAAATTTGCGTAGAGAACTTGCTCTAGATATCCTTGAATATATCGAGCAACAAGAAAAATTGGCCGAAACTAAAGATTAGTATTCTATAATTAAGTGTACAGTTCTTATTCTGGCTTTGTTATCAAAGTCAATGAGTACGACTTGTTGCCATTGTCCTAATTGTAATGCACCTTCAATCAGCGGTACCATTGTAGAATTTCCGATAATAGATGCTCTGATATGAGCGTAACCGTTTCCATCATGCCAGGTCGCATCGTGGTGATATTCTTTTTCTATAGGGGCGAGATTTTCCAGTGCTTCAGGCAAATCAACCAGTAACCCCGGTTCAAACTCAATATTTGTAACTGAAACTGTGCTGCCTGCAACGTAAACATGTACAATTGCATTTGTAAGTGAGTGTCTGTAAACTAAATTTTTGATATTATTTGTTATGTCTACAATATCAGTATTTCCTTTTGTGTTTACAGTAAATTTTTCATTAATTATCGTCATAAACTAAACCTTATATCCCCGCGTTTAACAATCTTTCTTCCTCTGGAATAAGTTGAATACGGATTATGTTTTGTAACCAAATCTTTGTATGTTTCACCTTCTTCAAGTTTGAAAACATTGAAGTCAGCATCTTTACCGATTTTAATTGACCCTGTTTCATTATCAAGTCTTAAAATTTTTGCAGGATAAATAGTTAAATATTTTACTAATTCAACAACGTCAAGTAAATTATCTTTGTTTGCATCTACTGCCAATTTTAATAAACTGAAATCTTTTTCGGATTTAAAACTTTGAGATGAGAAGCCAAATCTTTTTGGAAAATATTTCAATACAGTTTTGAAATCAAGTTTTTTATTGCAAATTTCCTCGCTATAATGAGGTTGGTAAACATATTTTACATCAGAATCGGATAATTTTTGTAATTCTTCTTCCGTTAAATAGTTTGCATTTGCAGTGATTACTTTTTTGCTCAGAACTTTTAAGTTTGCAAGATAATCAACAGCATCAATATCATTGTCATAAGGAGTTATTTTATTCATTCCCATATATTTGTGTAACAAATCTATATCCGAAAATCCATGTTCTAACCATTCAAGTTCATCTTTAGATTCTGCAAATCTTGTAAGCAAAATCATATTGTGTTTTCTGCAATATTTTGAAAATAATTCCCAGAGCTTTTTGTGAACGCCGGAAATTGAATTAAGCATTATTCCGATATGCGTATTTTCACCTTTATGCATTATTAAATCTTCAAGTTTGGCTCTAATTTCTTTAAATTGCTTTTTGCTTTTCTCTGATGAATCTGCAAAGATTTCAAAGAAAAGATAATTTTTGATAGGCATTTTATTTATAGTATCAAAAAACTTGAATTCTTTTGATACTTGTCCTACGCATGTTGTGCCTGCGGCAATTGCAGATTCAACACCGTCATCAAAAGATTTTATTTTATCTTCTCTGTTCATTACAAAGTATTTTGATAAAATTTTTGCCCATTTGAAAGAATAAACATTTTGTTTTACGCCTGCAAATGTATCCTTCAAAAAAATTGTCATAAACAGCTTTTTAATTCTGCTATTTAAGTTTTGAGGTTTAAAAGATTCAATATTGGTGTATTGAAATTGCGTAAGCAAATCAATAAATCCCGGAGTAATAACTGCATTCCCAAGATTTTTTACGCATTTTTCTTCAAAATTTACACTGTCATTTGGAATAATGTCAATAATCTTGCCGTCATCTACAACAAGAGCCATATTCTCCAAAACTTCATCTTCAGATGTCAAAATCCATCTAGATTTATAACACTTCATCTTTATCCCTCACATTTTCTATATATTAAACGATTAAATATAAAAAATCAAGTTTTAGGATACTTTATAATATGTTAGCAAAATATCTTCTCCAAATGTTTTGCATTCATCAAATTTAAAATTAAGGCATTTTGAAATTTTTGTTATTTCTCTGAAATCAAAAGCTGATACACAACTATTGTCGCCGGTAATTTTTGGTGCTATAAAATGATAAACTTTATCTGCATATTCAAGTGCGTTACCGCAGAGTTTTCCTCCGGCTTCAATTAATACGCTCATTATGTTTAATTCATACAATTTGTTGAATATAAATGCTAAATCTAATTTACCATTCTTTTCGGGAGCTTTGATAAAGTTTATTTTATCAGAAAAACTGCTTGGATTGCATTTGATATTTTCTCCATAAAAAACGTAGATATTTTCCTGTTTGTAGATATTCGCGTTATTAAAATCTGTCTTTAATGTTCTATCAAGAATAATTTTTGTTTTATGTTCCATTGTTGGGTTGTCAGTAATGACGGTTGAAGATGATGTGAGGATTGCATCATACATCTTTCTAATATTTTTGCCTTCGTTTCGAGCATTTTCAGAAGTTATCCATTTTGAATCACCTGTTGAAGTGGCTATTTTACCATCAAGAGTTGTTGCTGTTTTTATTGCCACAAATGTTTTGTGTTCAAGTTGATTTTTTATAAAAACTTCATTTAATTTTTTACAATCGTTTTCCATAACATTGTCGACAACTTCAATTCCTGCAGATGTTAATTTTTTAATTCCATCTACAATTGGATTTACATCGTGCATACCGATAACTACTTTTTTTATTTTTCTTTCAATTATTATATCAGTACAAGGTGGAGTTTTGCCAAAGTGAGAGCATGGTTCAAGGTTTACGATTAGAGTTCCGCCTTCTGCTTCATTGTTCTTTAATTTTAATAAGGCGTCACGCTCTGCATGATTTTCTCCGCATTTATGATGATATCCCGTTGCAATAATTTTATCATTTTTGTCCAAAATTACACAACCGACCAAAGGATTTGGTGAAGTTTGACCTTGTGCAAGTTTTGCAAGTTCTATACATTTTTTCATGTAACAATTATATTTCATATTTGTATTTTACTCTAAAAAATGATATTTTGAATACTGAGGGATATAAAATAAGGAGATTACTCATTATGGTAGATTTAAAATACATAGGACACAGTGCTGTAGAAATTAAGACTAAAGATACTTCAATTTTGGTTGACCCGTATGTTTCAGTAAATCCAAATTACGATTATACAAAAATTGAAAAGTTATCTGATATATTTTTGACTCATGGTCATGGCGATCACTTGGGCGAAGCAATAGAAATTGCAAAAAAAAAGAAAGCAACAATTACTGCTGTATTTGAACTTGCAAAATATTGTGAAGAACAAAAATGCAAAACTCGTGATGTAGGTTTGGGTAGTTGGATTAATTATGAATGGGGTCGTGCAGTATTTTTACCTGCATTCCATTCAAGTTCATTACCTGATGGCGGGTATGCAGGATGTGCGGCAAGTATTCTTTTTGATGTTGAAGGCGTAAGAATTTATCATGCCGGAGATACTTGTTTGAATTCAGAAATGAAAATAGTAAAAGAATTGTATAGACCGAATATTGCATTATTGCCAATCGGCGGTACATATACAATGGATGTAGAACATGCTGCAGTAGCAGCTCAATGGATTGGTGCTCAAACAGTAATTCCTATCCATTACGGAACATTCCCATCTATACAAGCTGATTTACAAAAATTTGCTCAACTTGTTCAAATTCAAAATACAAATTGCTGTATTTTAAATCCTGATGAAATTAAGCAGTAAGTGGAAAGGTCGTAATGCAAGAGTTTCCATTTGAGCTTGATGAATTCCAAAAACAAGCATGTGAATATATTACAGAAGGTAAAAGTGTTGTTGTCTGCGCCCCAACCGGCGCAGGCAAAACAGTTATTGCAGAACATGCAATACATCTTGCTCTTGAAAATGGAGCAAGAGTTTTTTATACAACACCATTAAAGGCATTATCTAACCAAAAATATTATGATTTTTCTGAAAAATATGGAAGCGATAAAGTCGGACTTTTAACAGGTGATACTTCAATTAACCGTTCTGCTCAGGTTGTTGTTATGACAACGGAAGTCTTTAGAAACATGCTCTATGGTACCAACTTGGGTGCTGTGGCTGATAATCTTCAAGGAGTAAAATACGTTGTTCTTGATGAAGTTCACTATATGAATGACGAACAACGAGGTACTGTATGGGAAGAAAGTATAATCTATTGTCCTACGAATATTCAATTGATTGCACTTTCTGCAACGGTTGCCAATGCAGATGAATTAACGGATTGGATAAATACGGTACATTCAGAAACAAAACTCGTTGATACTGATTTTAGACCGGTACCTTTGAGGTTTTATTATTTTGACAGTTCTCAACCTGACAAGTTGTTACCGTTGTTGACTCCAAACGGCAAATTGAATGGTAAAATTCGT
Organism: Clostridiaceae bacterium; assembly: GCA_022641775.1. Lineage (GTDB taxonomy): Bacteria > Cyanobacteriota > Vampirovibrionia > Gastranaerophilales > Gastranaerophilaceae > RUG14219. The sequence goes on along the minus strand of JALCDS010000027.1, from coordinate 14,668 downwards.
CCTGAAAAACGTCTTTGGGGACGTAATGCGAAAAATAAAAAGTCTTACGTTAGAAATGTTGTCAGAAATTTAGCTGAAAATGATATGCTACCTGCTATTTATTTTACGTTTTCACGTAAAAAGTGTGATGAACAGATGGAAAAATGTGCATCACTTGAATTGGTGACAAAAGCCGAACAACGTGAAATAAGAGAATTTATTGATAATTTTATTGCGGAGAATCCTCACTTATACGGTAATAAACATATAGAATATTTAATTCAGGGAGTTGCCTCTCACCATGCAGGACTTTTGCCGGCATGGAAAAATCTGGTTGAAAAGTTATTTCAAAAAGGTTTAATAAAAGTTGTGTTTGCAACAGAAACTTTGGCTGCAGGGATTAATATGCCGGCTCGTTCTACAGTTATAAGTTCCACAAGTAAAAGGACAGATACAGGTCACAGAATGTTGACTGCAAGTGAATTTTTGCAAATGTCAGGTCGTGCCGGACGTAGAGGAATGGACAAGGTTGGCTATGTTACTGTTGTAGGTACTCAATTCCAATCTCCTGAGGAAGTCGCAGATTTAGTCTTGAGTCCTGCAAATCCTTTAGAAAGTAGGTTCTCTCCTAGTTATTCTATGGTCTTAAATTTATTGCAGAGATTTTCCATAGATGAAGCAAAAGAATTGATTATGAAATCTTTCGGGTATTTTTCATCCGGTACAAGATTACATCCGCTTATCAAACAACAAGAAATGTTTAAAAATGAGCTTGCTGAACGTGATTTTGTTTGCCCTTACAAATTGTCGGATGGTGAATTGTTTGAATATGACAAATTGCGACATTTATACGTCCAAAACCGACAAACTTACAAAAAAATATGCAAACAAGAACGTTCAAAAAACAGACCTTTAACTCCTGAGATTTTTAAATTCGGTAATGATACAAAAGAAATGTTACACAAATTACAAAAAATGCATTGTGACGTTTGCAAATTATACAAAAAGCACACAAAAAATATTGAAGTTATCGAACGAATAAATTCTAAAATGGGTAAATTGGACAAAGAAATTGAACGTCAACGTGATATTTTTTGGAATAAATTCTTGTCTCACAGAGCTATTTTGGCTGAAAGCGGATATTTACTAAATGATTATCCTGATGATAGAGGCAAAACTACATCACAAATCCGTTCTGAAAATGAATTTTTCTTGGCAGAAATTATATTTTCAGGAGTTTTGGAAAATTTAACTCCATCACAATTGGCAGGAGTTGTTTGTGCTATAACGACAGAAGATTTGAGATTGGAAATTCCGTATCTTCCATTTTCTGAACAAATTAGAAAAACGCTTAATTTGATTAGAAATATTAAACGAAGAGTTGAAAAAATTCAAGAAAAATATCAGGTTGATGCTCCATGTTATATCAATCCTTATTTTTCATCACTTATTGAACTTTGGGTAGAAGGCGATGATTGGGATAAAATTATCGAACAGATTCCTGATATTGGAGAAGGCGATATAGTGCGCTCATTTAAGCGTGTTGTTGATGTTTTGAGACAGTTTACTACAATTGATAATGTTCCAGAGGCACTCGTTTATACTGCGCGTGAAGCAATTGATAAAATTCAAAGAGAACCTGTTAATATTGATTAATAAATTATTTGCATACAAAAAGGACAAACTTTAAAAGTTTGTCCTTTTTGATATCAGTTGTATAAAATTATTCTTGTTCAGAACCGATTCTGTGTATTTTGATGAAGTTTGTGCCGCCTTTTAAAATTGCCGGAACACAACCTGTAATCAAAACCATGTCTCCGTCTTTCATTCCTTTACCTTCAATTAAGAAAGTATCCAATTCATTTAATGATTCGGCATCGATTTTGTTTGTAAATTGTCCGACTGGAGTAGGGAAAACACCTCTGTATAATTTTATTCTTCTGCAAACTTCTCTATCAGGGCAGAATGCAAAAACAGGAACCGATAATCTTCCTTTTGCTAAAAATATTGGTGTAAATCCGCTACCTGTCAAAGCTGCTATAGATTTTATTCTCATTTTATCTGTCATATCTGCAATTGACATGCCGATAGCCATGGCTTGAGAGTTCTTTTCTTCCAAAACCATTTTTTTAGGGAATTTGTTTTTCTTTATAAATGAAGAATGTTCAACTGTATTGGCAATCTTTTGCATCATTTTAACGGCTTCTACAGGGTAAGCACCCATTGCTGTTTCACCTGAAAGCATGATTGCATCAGTGCCATCAATAATTGCGTTTGCAACGTCAGAAGTTTCTGCACGTGTTGGAATAGGATTTTCAATCATGCTTTCCAACATTTGTGTTGCAACAATTACAACTTTTCTTTTTAAATTTGCTTTCCTAATTATTGTTTTTTGAACGATAGGTACTTGTTCTGTTGAAATTTCGATACCCAAATCGCCACGAGCAACCATGATTCCGTCAGATACTTCAATAATTTTATCTATATTTACAACAGCCTGAGGCTTTTCGATTTTTGAAATAATTTTGATATCACTGTTTTTAGATTTCAAAATCTCTCTTAATTGAACAACGTCAGAAGCTTCTCTGACAAATGATAAAGCCAAATAATCAACTTTATTATTTACTGCAAAATCGATAAATTCTTTGTCTCTGTCTGACAAAACATTGATACTTCCTGTTGAACCAGGAATGTTTATACCTTTTCTTTGTTTAAGTAAGCCGTTTGTAAGTGCTTTTGTTGTGATAACATTTCCATTGATTTCTGTAACTTCAAATTGAATTTTCCCGTCATCAATCAAAATCATTTCACCAATCTTAACATCTTTTGCCAAACCGGCGTAATCTACTGGTATTACATCACCTTCCATTTTAGAAGCATGCTGAAACTTCAGTGTATCGCCTTTTTTAAGCTCAATAGAATTTTCCAATTCGCCCACTCTGATTTTAGGGCCTTGTAGGTCTAGCATTACTGGTATCAAAGTTTTCTGTTCTTTTTCTACTTCTCTGATGTAACTCAAATTTTTACCATGAAATGCTGCATCGCCATGTGATGAATTGATTCTGAACATGGTTACACCTGCATTGTATAAGTCTCTAATTTTTTCCAACGAACTAACTGCGGGGCCCAGTGTAGCGACTATTTTCGTCATAGTGTAATTTTCCATTTTTAGTTATTCTCCTTCTCATGTATATATAATATTAGTATTAAAATTTTTATTTTTACTTTACAAAAGTTTCTAATTGAGTTATACTACAAACGTGAAAGTTTTACTAGAAGTAAAAAAAAGGAAGTAGGAAAATGAGAAAATTATTTGTTGGGGCATTAGCATTAGGCTTAATGACAGCTTATACTGTAATGCCATCTTTCGCCGCTAACATCAAGGATGTTAACGCAAACTACTGGGCTTCTAAAGAAATTAATTCCGTTGTCGACAGTAACATTATGTCACTAGACAAGGGTTCTAATTTTAACCCTGAAGCTGATGTAACTCGTGTAGACTTTGTTAATTCTTTGTTGAAATTATTAACAAATGACAACATTGATGTTACCATCAAGAATTGTTTTTCAGATGTAAAATCATCTGATGCTGATTACTCAAATATTTTGAGATCACAACAATTAGGTTTGGTTTATGGATATCCGGATGGAACTTTCCAACCGAAGAGAGTTATGTTGAGAGACGAAGCTCAATCTGTAATCAGCCACATCACAAAGGAATCTGTTGTTGACACTGCGATTTTGAAAAACTTCACAGATGCAGACAAAGTTCCATCATGGGCTGACCATGTATACGCTAAGACTTTAGCTTATGGTATATATGTTAACCATCCAAATCAAAAAGAATTGAGACCGACTGACTCTTTGACTAGAGCAGAAGCTGCAGTTCTTTTGGCTAAATTAAGAGCTAACGCTTCATTGATTCAAAAACAATACGTTGGTGCTGATTTGGAAAAATTATTAGCTGTAGAACACTTAAATGTTTCTAAGAAAGCTGAAAGTAACGAAGTTAAAGTTACTAACAAGAGAAATATTGTTATGCAAGGTAACGTTCTTCAAGTAGCATTTGATGAAAGATTCAAATCAAAACAACACCAAGCTGGTGATATCTTCACATTCTATAACAAGGAAGATATTAAAACTACTGAAGGAACTACAGTATTCCCTGCTAACACTAAATTCTACTCTAAGGTTCTTTCTATAACTAATCCAAAATGGTTCAACAAGAACGCAAGAGTTTATGTTCAAGCTTACAAAGCTGTATTGCCTAACGGACAAACAGTTGCTTTGAATGCAAAACCTTGCTACAAGAACTATGAATTAAAAGAAGGTCCTTGGCAAACAGCTGGTAAGTTAGCATTATACACTGTTGGTGGTGCTGCTGTTGGTACTGGTGCTGGTGTAGGTTTGGCATTTATTCCAAATCCTGACAAAATCGGTACAGGTATCGCAATTGGTACTCCTGTAGGTGCTGCTGTTGGTTTGGCTACTGGTTTAATCACTAAAGGTTTGAACTATGATGCTAAATCTGGCGAAGAAATCTATGTAATCTTGTTAGATAATGCAAGTATTCTTAAATAGAATTCTTTAACCGAGAGTTAAAAAGAGTCGTTGATTTCAACGGCTCTTTTTTTATGCGTTTTATCTAGCCTAAATTATTAATTAGTATTATCCATCTTGTTCTGTTAATACTTTTAAAAACCATAAAGAATATTTATAGTTAATTGGTTGGAGTATTATATGAAAAAAGTGTATATGTTTTTATTAGTAATTTTATTTTTTCTTTTATCTGTTGGTGTTGTTATGGGCATTTATAACAACACTATTTCACAAGAAAACAGTTGTGAAACATGTGTAAATGAACCTTGTCCATGTTTAATAAAATAAAATTAGTATTCAATATCTCTTAAAGTTTTAAATATTCTGTCGGTAATATCTTGAATATATTCTTGAGACACCATACCGTTAATTACTGCATCAGCTATCGGATATGCCGGTCTGATATATAGTTGTGCAGTTTTGTTTACATCTGCAAATTGTAAATCTGCAGCTTGTCCTGTTTTTCCGCGAGTTGCAGCACGACGATACCATCTATCTTTGATAACTTCTAAAGGTGTAAATACATAAACCTTAACATCCATTATATCTCGGACTTCGTCATTTAGAACATATAAACCTTCTGTCAAAACTACTTTCGCAGGTTTCTTGATTTCACCGTTTGGATTTGAAACACAAGTTACAAAATCGTATTTTGGAGAGACTGTCTCATTCCCAGCCTTTAATTCTATCAAGTGTTTTTTCATTAAATCTAAGTCAATGGCATCAGGAGTATCAAAGCTAAAACCTTTTTTAAATAATTCTTCGTAACTGCCGGCTTCTTTTAATTCTTTTGAAGTATCTTTGTAGTAGTCATCGCAACGAATAACAGTATAAATGCCTTCTTTTTTATCTTTTACACAAGCTTTTATTGTGTTGTCAACAAAAACAGTTTTTCCTGAAGCACTTTCGCCTGTTATTCCTATTAAAAATGTTTTTTTCTTTTCTAAAACAACTTTTCGTGCGATATTTAAAATAAGGTTATCGGAAGTATGCAAGAACAACGGCTGTTCTTCCCTTTTGTCTTCCTGTAAAATTTTATTTAACGACTCTACTATTGTAGAAATTACTTCCATATCTCTTCTGCTTGAATAGTAGTCATAATCAGTCAATTGAAAACTAGACATTGTATTATTCTTATCCCCTTATTTTTAAAAATACACTAACATTGTACTTTAAACCAAAAAAAAATTCTCTATTTTACTAAATTTTGTAACAATATTTTTTAAGTATTAAAGTTTGTTATTAATAAAACCGTATGTGGTATATATAAGTGATAAGGAGTAAATCGTTATGTACCATGATGAAGTTTTTAAGTCAGCTTTAAGTGAAGCAAAAGAAGAAAGTCTTGAAGAATACAAAAATGAAATTCATTCTATGGAAAAAGCTATACATAGTTTCTTTTCCGGATTTTTTGAATTCGCTGACAATATAACAGAACGTGATTTTCAACTTCAATAATTATGCAGTGGCCTGAAACTTATTTTGTATGCCCATTGCATCGACAACTGCCGAATATGCTTCTAATGCTTGTTTAGTTTCTTCGTCATTAGTGCCTTCATTTTGAATTTTTTGTTCAAATGCACTTATTAATTCTGCGCCACCCTCAGCAGAGGTTGTTGCATTATATGATGCTTGTGCAGCTATTTCTTCTTTTTTTAGTTCTGCCGGAGATTTTCCAACAACACCTTTATATGCTTTATCAGCCAAATAGCCACCGGCAATACCACATGCGGTACCTATTAGCCATCCAACACCGGCTCCGATTATGTTTCCGATGCCCGGAACAATCGTTCCGATTGCACCACCGACTTCGGCTCCAAGAATTCCGCCTGCTTGTGCACCTACTGCAAAGCCGGCAATGTTAGCAGCTATAGAACCTGTTGAATAAGCCAGTTGCTTTCCACCGACACCGTGTTTAAATGCATATGATACGTCTCCGGCTTCTCCTATTGCAGATAATGCAATGAATAGAGCATTTCCTTTTCCGAATTTTGCAAATTTTGCGAGTTTTGCAAATTTTCCGTATTTGCCTGCTTCGGCTGCGAGTTTAAATCCTTTTATCGAATTATATCCTGAATATTTTCTTAATCCTGCCATTACTTTTTGAAAATGTGTAGATTTTACAATATTTTTAAGTACCTTTGAATCACGTGCCATCTTAAAGTCGAATATATCAAGATTAGCTTTTGCCATTTTTTGCTTTATTTCTTTTAGGGCTTCTTTTTGAGCTTTTCCTGTTTTCTTTTTGGCATCTTCAATAAGTCTTTTCAAATCTTTATAAGTAGCTTCTTTTTGTTTTGCAAGTTTTAATTTGCTATTATATCTTATTTTTCCATCAGCACTCAGTTTAGCAACTTCATCTGGAGTTAAAGTTTTAAATGTGCCAAAATTGCTGTTTGCGATTTTATCCAAGTATTGGTTTCTGCTTATATTCCCAAATGATTCAAAAATGTTTTTTCCTTGCATATTTTTGAAATCAAGATTTTTTGCTGCAGAACCATTTTTATATGCATCCCAAGCTCCAGATACATCTTTTCTATTCTTGTATAACCAATATCCGCCTTTGCCTGCGCCATATAATCCCATACCTCCGGCCATCAGACCGAAAAATTGTGCTTGTTGTGCCAAATCATCTTGGCTTAGTACAGTTGCGCCTGTCGTATATTGAGCAAGTTTGTTAATGTTGTCAGTAAGACGCGATTGTTCATAGTAATACATGATATTTCCCCGTTTATAATTTCCCCGTAAATTTATAAACACTTTTTGTATTACAAAATTGCTTTTTTGTTAAGAAGTATTAAGTTGATACTATTAGCCCAATGCATTCAATCTTTTGTACATAATGTCATCAGAATATGCACCACCATTCATATTCTCTTTCATTTGCATCAATTCTTGCATTGACATTGGTTGATTTTGTACCATTGGATTTGTGTAGCTTAAACTTCCATAATTTGGCATATTATTTCCAAAACATCCATATTGATTTGACGGATATTGAGGAATTATTAATTTTGAAGGGTCAACTGCCTGTTGTTGTTGAACAGGTTGTTGCATCATTTGTTGTTGTAACAACATTGGATCTATACCACCGGTTTGTCCTTGTAATTGAGCCATTACAAGTGGGTTATACTGAGGCATTTGCCCTTGTAGTTGTGCTGTTTGAGCTTGAGCTTCATCTTTCTTTTCTGAATATGTCTTTCCGAAAATTGAACTAAACAGCCAGTCACCTGCCATAAAGCCGACTAAACTACCTACAACTGGAACCGGACATATTGCTTGACCTATTGCACCACAAATAGTCGCAAGTCCTAGTCGCCCTGCTGCTTTGCCTGTTTCTACCAGTCCTGAACCAAGCCCTTCATCTTTCGTTGCTCTAAAAATATTTGGAATTTCAAATCCCAAAGTTATTATTGAACCTATTACGCCCCATCGTTTTCCAAGTTGTGCGCCTACTGATTTCAAATTTTTTAAAAAACCTTCGCCACTTTTCCAAGCTCCGGATATATCTGCCGGAAAGCTTGTTATTGAGTTTTGCATACTTTTGAAGAACGGAACATCTTTTGTAGCAGATTCGGCACTTAATAATCCGTTTTTAATTTGTTTATCAAATTGGAAAAATCTGCTGTGACCCGCAGCTTTGCTTGCTTTTGTACTGTCTTTTATGGCATTTGTTAAGACTTCATTGTATTTTGTATCAAATACTAATCTGCCATAATTGTTCAGTATTCTACTTACCGTACCTACTGATACCATTTTAACCTACCTTAATTTATAACTAACCTTACCTATATAAAAAAAATAGTGTGTATATAATTGCTAAAAATGTAAACTTATGTAAAGTTATTGTTAATATTGCTTTTATCTTTACAAATGCTGAAAATAATAGTATAATCAGTTTATGTATTGTAAAGACGGCAAAATTTATATTGAAGATGACGATCAGTGTATAACTTGTGAAAATTATGCGAAAGGTGTTGCATGTCCATTGCTTATGGCTCTTGGCGAAGGTGCTGTATTTATGGAAGATACATTGACTGTTGAAGATTGTGGATTTTATAAAGAATTTAAACGTAAATTACATATAGTTTAAGGGTTGGTATGAGAAAGATTACACTAATTAACGGGGATGGTATCGGTCCTGAAATTGCTCAGGCTGTTTTAAAAATTATAAAAGCCTCAGGACTTGAAATTGATTGGGATATTCAAACAGCTGGTAGCGATGTTATAGAAAAAGAAGGAACCCCACTACCAAAAAGAGTTATCGATTCTATAAGAAAAAATAAAGTTGCATTGAAAGCTCCTGTTACAACTCCTATTGGAAAAGGATTTCGTTCAGTGAATGTTCAATTACGAAAGGAACTTGATTTATTCGCAAATCTTAGACCTTGCAAAAATTTGCCGAATGTAGATACGAGATTTAAAGATGTTGATATAGTTGTCGTAAGAGAAAATACAGAAGATTTATATTCAGGAATTGAAAAACAAGTTGATGAGGATACTGCCGAAAGTATCAAAATAATTACGAGAAAAGCTTCAATGAGAATTTGTAAGTTCGCATTTGATTATGCCCTAAAAAACAATAGAAAAGAAGTTTGTGTAGTTACAAAAGCTAATATTATGAAACTTTCTGACGGATTATTTTTGGATTGCTATAGAGAAGTTGCAAAAAATTATCCTGAATTATCGACCAGAGAAATTCTTGTTGACAATTTATGTATGCAACTGGTACAAGATCCTACAAAATTTGATGTTTTAGTCTTACCAAATCTTTATGGCGATATCGTATCAGATTTGACGGCAGGACTTGTCGGAGGACTTGGCGTCGCAAGAGGTGCAAATATCGGAGTTGAATGCGCTGTATTTGAGCCTGTGCATGGCTCCGCGCCTGATATAAAAGGACTTAATAAAGCAAACCCAACAGCATTGTTGCTTTCTGCTGTCGAAATGCTTAAATATATTGATGAAGTTGATATCGCACAAAAAATTGAAAATGCTTTATTTAAAACATTTGCTCAAAATAAGAAGACTTTTGATTTAGGCGGAAATTTATCAACTACTGAATTTACTGATGCAATTATCTCTAATCTTGTTTAATCAAGTCTTGAAGTTTTGGCATCCTACCGCATGATTTGTCTTCATCACAAAATCCTGAGGCAACGCATTTTGGTACTAAGTAGTCTTTCAACCATGGTTCTTCTTTTATTAGTTCATCACACATCATCTTAACCATAGTCCTTATTTCGTATTGTGCTCTTGTGCATAATCTCAAGTTTGCTAAATGAATCATTTCACGCAAGTTTAAGCTTGCAACCAATGATGTAGCGCAAGCGTTCGGTAATACGGCTCTTGCATCTTCTGCAGGAATACCTGAATCTACAAATTCTTGATAAACATTTGAAATTTTTCCCATAAAATCGGCAAATTTAGCTTTTAATTTTTCATCCTTTTCTATTGTCGGCGGAATTAAATAATCAAATTGACCTTTTTCTTTTACGTAACGTTGTGATTTTTGGGAAAAAGACATCAATCTATGACGTACAAGTTGATGAGTACAAGCTCTCGATACATTTGCAATAGTAAAACTAACTTGTATGTGTTCAATCGTTGAATAATGACCGGAAGATATAACTCTATTTATAAGCTTTAGCATTTTTTCTTCATCTGCATCGCTATTATATATATTAATAGGATAATCTGCGCTGTAACAAGTTCTGCAAGCTGTATAGATTGTTTTTAGCATGTTATCCGGCTTTGATATTAGATTAACTATCGGGTTGTTATTTCCGTCCATTATTCTCTCCTTATTCTTTTAAAAAATTATACCATCCTATATATTAGAATGGCATAATTTTAAAATTTCTTATTATATAATAAAATATTAGAAGTTTTCTCTTTCTGCTGCTTTTTTGTCTTTGTAATCAATAGAATATCTTGCAGCTAAGGCTGTAACGGCTGCAACTGTCAAATAAGATAAAGCACCAAGCATATTTGATTTGTTTACTTTTTTTGCAAGATCTTTTGTCATATTGGCATTTACCCATTTTTTAGCCCTGAGTGAGGCTTTACATTCTTCTGCAAAAATTCCCATCATAGCTACGAATGAAATTGTTCCAATATTATTTCTTACTTTATTTTTGAATTTTTCGAATTTTGAATTTTCTTCACCTGTTGTATTTTTTGTGAAAGCCATAAACATTGGTAATGTAGATGCAGTAATCATTAAAGGAGTTCTTACTTTTTGCATTCCACGCCATAATTTAGAAAAGTTGTTGTTTACAGCGTGACCTAATTCGTGGAATTGTGCTAATGAAAATTTTTCTTTATTGAGATATATATTATTTTTATCAATGTTTAATCCTTCCATTTTTTTAGGAGCATAAAAAGCATTTTTACCTTGACTTGTAGCAAATATAGGATTTATAAGTTCAAAAACTTTATCCGGGATTATTGTGATATTTGTCAAGTTTTTATAGTCCATTATTTTTAATCCGGTTTTGTCGAGTTTTAAATCCCTACGCATTTTTTCACCTGCAAGATTAGTTGCTTTAATTTGTTCAGGTGTCAATTTCATTGATAATTTACTCATTTTATTAATTGCATATGCTGCCGGCATTCCGCCTACAAGGGATGCACCTATTTGTATGCCTAATGCTTTAAATGAATCTTTTCTGCTTTCGGCTTTTTCGTGTTTGTCATATTTGCTTTGAAAACTTACATTTTGTATTGAATTTATCACTTTTGTACTCCTTTTAGATTTTCAAAGATTATAAATCCCCTAAAAATATAATTTGCGCATTAAACGACAAAAAAATATCGGAATCGAAATCCCGATATTTTTGTTTTAATAAAATTTTTAATTTATTTTTTGTTATAACGTTTGTTGAATCTTTCAACTCTACCTTCAGAGTCAAGAATTTTTTGTTGACCTGTATAGAACGGATGGCATTTGTTGCAAATTTCAACTGTGATGTTGTCATTTACTGAGCCTGTTTCAATTTCGTTTCCGCAAACGCATTTTATTGTTACTTTTTTATATTCCGGATGAATATCTTTTTTCATAATGTACCTCTTTCAATTTTTCAGGATTCCAAACCTGATATTCGACTACTTATATTAATAAGTTTACATACTAAATAAATTTATGCAAGTGCTATCGCTTAACAAATTGCATAAAAAGATATATATTGATATTATTATATTATGGGTAGTGTTGATAAAATTGAAGAATTACAAGAGTTGTTAAAAAATGATCCGTCTGATTTTCAAGTTAGGAGACAATTAGCTGTTGTGCTTTTAGATAACGGATTTGCAAAAGAAGCTTTGCAACATTTTTTATATTTAAAAAAAACTTTTCCTGATGACAGCGGGATTTATTATAATTTGGGAATAGTTTTTGAAAAGCTTAAAGATTTAGAGAAGGCTAAGGAAAGCTATATGAAGGCTATAGCACTTTCTCCTGAAGAAATTGACGCCAATTATAATTTGGGTTTAGTCCTTTTGGATTTGAAACGTTATGATTCGGCAATTGAAAATTTCGAGCGAGTTTTGGAAGTTGACAATAATGATTCTAATGCCTATTTTAGTATAGGTTTGGCATATTTTAAACAAAAGAAATATGATGCGGCTGAATATTATTTTAAACGCACTGTAGAACTTGATGATTCTGATTTATATGCATATTTTTATTTGGGAAATATTAATAAAGAAAAAGGCGATGAAAATGCGGCTATGACCTGTTTCAAAAAGGTTACGGAAATTTCTCCTGATTATAGTTGGGCATATTATAATATGGCGGTTATTGATTGGGATAATGGAAACGGCGATGATTGTATTGAAAATCTTTCCAAAACTCTTCAATATAATCCGAAAGATGTTGATGCGTATAAAATTTTTACAAAGTTACTGTTTAAACTCGGAGAAATGGAAAAATCTAAGATTGTCGCAGAGCAAGCTATTGATAACTGTGGCGGAAATGGAGATTTGTATTATATATTAGCACAAGTTAACAAAGGTCTCGGTCAAAATGATGAATATGTTAAGTGTATGGGACAATCTTTAAAATATTATCAATCTCTCTCCGTATCTCCAAAATTGGTAAAAGAAGAACTTGAAAAGAATAAATAAAAAAGATATCTCATGTATATGTTACAATTTTTAATAAAACAATTGCAAAAGGCATGAAAAAGTTATATAATAACAAATATAAGCTTATAATAAATATGGGAGTATATGCATATGAGGAATTGGATTGTTACTAAGTTTTCCGGCTTGTTCCATGGGAAAAAGCACGGTTTTACATTGGCCGAGGTGCTTATTGCGTTGGCTATTGTTGGTATTATTGCAGGTATAACTATTCCTGCATTAGTAAACAATTATAATAATAAAGCGTTTAAGTCGATGTATAAGAAAGAAAGGTTATCTTTAATCAGTGCATTGGATATATATATGACTGATTCAGGTAAAACTTCTTTAAAAGCTACTCCAATAACAACGTCTGATGGAGTTTCCAATTTCTTAAAAGATTATATGAGAACTTCAACTTGTCCTGGTGGCAAGACAGGTTCTTGTTTTGCTGATGCATATAAAAATTCTGATGGTAATACTGCAGATTCTGGTATCTCTGCTTTGTCTTCTTGCGTTTTGTCGAAAGATGGCGCAGGAATTTGTATGGGACCTTTAAATTTTGTAAAGGACTCAGCTGGTAATGTAACCGAGGACAAAGGTTTAATTGTAGTTGATGCTAATGGTGCTGCAGGTCCTAATATTTTAGGTTTAGATTTGAAAAAATCTTGTTACAATTCAAGTGGTAAAGTATTATCTGGAGAAGCTTGCGGTCACGATAATGATGAAATAGCGGATGTTGTAACAAAAGCAAATATTGAAATCGATACATCTGCTTGTGATGGCGCAAATGTTGATGTAACAGCTGGAAATGATGTAAAACTAAACAATTTACGTTATATAAGTATGGATGTTCCTGATGATATGGTATTTGACAGATGGGATTCATCTGGATGTTCTGCATCAGGTTCTGCAAAAGATGGTAAAGTTACAGGTGTAACTCAGTCTTGTCGTGTAACTGCAGTATGTCATTGGAAGGATCATACTATTACTGCCAATAATAACGGCGCATGCCATGTTTCTGCAAGCCCTACAACTCTTCATTATGGGGAAACTTCAACTGTAACTTCAAGTAATACCGATTCAGCTAATTATGAACAGAATGGTTTTAATACGGATTGTTCTTTGTCCGGTAATACAATTACAATGCAACACAAAGACTGTTCTATAACTCCAAATTGTAAAAAAATACCTAAAGCAACAATTACATTTGATTCATCTACTTGTGACGGTAATACAAAAACCGTTTCCGGCCGTACTGATGAATCCTTTAGCATTTCAGCACCTAGTGTAACTCCTGATGCTAGTAAAACAGTTACTTCAGATTGGACAGGAAATTGCCAAAAAAGTGGTGATGAATATACTTTTGCCTCAGGTGGTAATTCTTGTACTATGACTAAAACTTGTGGTGCTTCTAAATTTAATGTAACAGTTGAATCATCTACTTGTACTTTAAATACGACAAACTTAACAGGCATTAGCTATAATGGATCGGCAGGTCCTGCTACGGCATCTCCTGAAACAGGTGGAACGTTTGATGGTTGGACTGCAGGTTCTGGATGTCAAGTATCATCGCCTTCAAATCAATCAACCAATGTAACTTATGTTACTTCAAATTGTGTTATTACCGCAAAATGTTCTGCTCCATCAAAAATAACATTGACTGTTGAATCTCCTACTTGTTCAAATCCTACAGGTAGTGGTTCTTATGTCGTAAATACATCTCATGCTATAGGTGTTACGGTTCCTGAAGACTATAAGTTTGCAGGTTGGACTGCTGATAATGGATGTAATGTAAATCCTAGTAATCAATCATCATCTACTGCAACTGTAGGTTCTCAATCTTGTAAGGCTATTGCAACATGTACAGAAGACAAACATCCTATAGGAATAACACAGGGTGCCGGAACTTGTGGTGAAGGAGCTGTCTCCTTGACCTTGAGCAAAACTACAGACTTAAAGAAAG
>JALCDS010000026.1 GCA_022641775.1 Clostridiaceae bacterium | reverse complement strand
GATAAAAATGGCGTTGTAAGTGCAAACTTTATTCCCGGTGATAAGGCTGTCGAACAGTATTTGAAGAACAACATAGGTTATTTGCAACAGAATTTTGACAGTCAGGATATTCCGTATAACAGTTTGAGTTATAGTGAACAAAAAAATCAACATCAAGAACAAAAGAATAAAAAGAATAATAACAAGGAGAACGACTAATGAACGATATGTTTATTACTGCTCTTAATACCCAGAAATCCACTACAAATTGGATGGATGTAATTGCCGATAACATGACGAATGTTTATACTCCGGGGTTTAGAGAAAAGGAAGTTACTTTTAAAACATTTTTAGGTGGCGCGATATCTGATGATTATGCTAAAAAAACAAGTCAGGGTAAATCAACCCCAGGTACGGCCAATGAGAACCTGTTTTTGGAAGGAAAAGGTTTCTTTTTAACTAAACGTGCTGATGGCAAAAGCATTTACACAAGATTAGGTGAATTTACTTTTGATAAGGAAGGCGTTTATAGAGATAAAAGTGGGAATACCGTTCAAGGTTATATTTTGAATGATAAAGGCGAAGTTATGCAAGGTACAAAATCTATTTCTGCTGACCTTTATCAAGAAACAGCTTTAAAGGGTGGTTCAATAGATGTCCCGACAACAAATATAAAAATGTGGATTGATCCTAACAATGGCAAATATCTTGGAAAATATGATGACTATGAAATAAAAGGTGATGGAACAATCTACGGTAAGGCCGATGGCGGTAAAAAAGTTGTTCCGTTATATAGAATTACAACCCGTAATTTCCATAATGCGGCTGCTTTATATGAGATAAAAGACGGTCAGTTTATTGAAACTGCTGAATCCGGTAAGCCGGTTTTAGGTAATGGCGAGATTCGTTCAGGCCTTTTGGAATTGTCAAATAGTGATTTTAAAGCTAATATTTCATATTTTCAAATGGCAAAATTGCAGTTGGATATTTCCAACAAGTTGGTATCAACTAACAAAGAATTATTGCAGAATGCTATTCAACTTGTTGGTTCATAACGAGTTTTTTAAAAGCATCAAACTCCATTTTTATAAAGAGGTTAAAGCCTCTTTTTTTTTGTTTTGTTAACGAATCTTTACAATTTGGTTAAAATATTAAAGTTTCTAGTTGAATATACCGATAAACGAATTGTAAGTTACGATAAAAAGAAAGGATAAGATGCCCTATGGGTATGTCAGCATCACAAGCTAGATTATTAAGCATAACTGCACGATTGAGTGACAATGAAAACACTGCGCAGTCTGTTTCTTATTCTAAACAAAGACTCGCTGATGAAACTGAACAAGTTAATCAGGAATATACTGATGCTCAAAATCTTACAAAACTTACCGTAATTACAGGTTATAGCAATTCTTCTCCTACATATACCGATATATCTTATGGCTTGTTAACCAGTGAAGCTATGCAAAGTGGTAAACAATATGCCATTACTGATACAAAAGGTAGAATGCTTGTCACCAAAGACATAGCAGAAGCTTATGAAGCAGGTAATGGTGATTTGAATGTATTCTTAGCTAAAATGGGATATTCAATAGCAACAAATACTTTGACATATGATGCTAAAACAATTTCAAGTTATGATAGTGCAAAAACAAATACTGATTCTACAAAAGCCGCTGCGGCTGCAGCTACAATGGATTCATTACAAACATCTTATGACAACCAAATAGCTGCACAAAAAGCTATCCATGAAGCTTGGGATAAATATTATGAAACAATCGGTATAAGTTTAGGTGATTATGAACATGATGTTAACGGTGTTGTAACATTTGGTTATACTACATTCAAGTCAGGTGATAAACAGGCATTTGATGGTTATGCAATGTATGCAAGAAGTACCACAACTACTGATACAGAAGGCAATAAAACAACTACTTATGCAAAGGATGCAAACGGCAACCAAATATATGACCCTATTTCTTATGAAGGAACAACAAAAGAACAAAGAGAACTTTACGACTATGCAGTTTCTTTAACTCAAGCATATTTCCAAGGTACAACAGGTTTGACAGGGGTCAAAGGTGCTGATTCAAATTCTAGCGGTACTGCAAGTTTGAAAACTGCAGAAAGTACTGATAATGCAAGTGCAATTGCATATTATAAAAATATCTTTAATAAGATGCAATCTGATGGATATTTTTGTTATACAACAACATACAATGACACCTTAATGACAGGTACAAACGCAAAAGGTGCAAATGCAATTCATTATATTTATACAAATGATATGAGTAAAACTGTTGTAAATGATAATGCTTTATTTGCAGATAAAATTAAAAAAGGTGAATTGATGATGCAGTATTATTCATCAAGTTCAAAATCATTCGTTGCAACTTCTCTTGCTGACGATGAAACTGTAACCGAAGTAAAAGATGAATCTGCTATTTCAAAAGCTGAAACAAAATATGAACAAGATTTGACAAAACTTGAACAAAAAGATAAAAAATTCGACCTTGAATTGAAAAAACTCGATACGGAACACTCAGCATTACAAACAGAATATGATTCAGTTAAGAGTGTTATCCAAAAGAACGTTGAGTCATCATTCAAGACATTTAGCGCATAAGATTTCAAAATATATATTTTATTTTCCCCTACACAAATTCGTAACTTTTCCCTGCCGCTTATTTAAAAAGCGGCTTTTTATTGTGTTTAACATTTTACCCTGATTTTATTTTTGTAATATAATGAATTCATCATGATTAATATTCAGAACATCGTAGAACGCTTAAGAGAGATAATTGATGATGACACCCTTATTCAATTGAAAGAAGAATTGAATTCATATCACGTTGCCGATCTTGCGGATATATTTCAAGAATTGAAACCTGAGGAAAGGCTTCAATGTTTTAAGCTTCTTGATTTGGAAAAAGCCGCTGATTTGGTTGAATATTTGCCACCTCAAATGCAGGTTGAATTACTTGGCGATATTGATGAAGAAGTCGCTTCAAGAATTATCAACAAGTTGCCTCATGATGCTGCAGCAGATGTATTAGGTGATATGGAAGAGGATGAAAGTGAATCCTATTTAGACAAGTTGCCTCACAAATTTTCTGAAGAAGTAAGAGAACTTTTGACATACAACGAAGATACAGCAGGTGGTATTATGAACCCTGTTGTTTTGACTGTAAATGCCGGGATGAGTGTTCAAGATGTTTTGAATCATATACGTACAAAAGCTGAAGAAGATAATACCGAACTTTATTATGTATATGTTGTTGATAAACAAAATCACCTTTTAGGTGTTTTATCATTGAGAAAATTACTTACATCGCCTGTAACAATGAAGGTTGAAGATATTATGACTTCTGATATTGTTAAGCTGCATGTCGATGATTATAATGATTTTATAGTTGATGAATTTATGAAATATCAGTACAATGCTTTGCCTGTTGTTGATTTATATAACAGATTAAAGGGAATGATTACTTGGGATGATGTTCATGATTTGTTTGAAGAAGAAACAACAGAAGAAATTTACCAATCATCTGGTATTTCTACAGAAGCTGTAGATGAAGATGAAATTCTTTCAGGAAATCTTTTTAATGCTGTAAGAGCGAGAACTCCGTGGCTGTTTATTACGCTTATTGGTGAGTTTTTGGCAGTTAATGTTGCAAATCACTTTAACCATACAGTTGCGGCATTACCGATAGTTGCAATATTTATGCCATTACTGGCAGGATTAGGTGGTAATATCGGAACGCAAAGTATCACGTTGATGGTTAGAGGTCTTTCAACAGGAGAAGTTACACTGAGTTCGGCTTTGCATTATATATTAAGAGAGTCTGTTGTTGGGCTTGGAATAGGTACAATTTTTGGAATTTTGGTAGCGCTTGTTACATTCGGTTGGCAGCATAACATAGATTTAGGAATTGTAGTTGGATTGGCAATGGTTACAAACATGACTCTTGCGACAATGATAGGTACACTTGCTCCGTTTGGACTAAAGGCTATCAAAATTGACCCGGCTGTTGCTTGTGGTCCATTAATTGCTACAGCAATTGATGTAATAGGTTTGACAATTTATTTCACATTAGTTTCGACTTTTTTGGTTAAAACAATGTAAATAAATCATCATAATATTGTATGGATTATCAAAATATTTATAGTATTTTTAAAAAAGGAAAACTAAATAAGGTATGAATAAAATGGTTAATAGACAAACTGGAAGAAACCCATATAGCAAACAGATGGACATGACATCTTACATGCGAAAGGTTCAAAAGGAACGTGCAGAACAAAATAAGTTTTATAGAATTTTAACATTGATGACTATCGTATTTTTGGGAGTTCTTCTTTCATTATTTATATTTGCAGATAATGAGCATTTTTTGGAATCTCATTTCGGTAAAAATTCAATTATTACAAAGCTATTTCAAAAATTGTCAAGAGGTAATGCGAACAAATCCGATGCGGATTTTAATTTGCCATTTGGTCCAAGACGTCAAAATATATTGTTTTTGGGTGTAGATGATAGTAAAAATTTGAAAGATCCATGGACAGGGACGAGAACTGATACAATCCTTTTGATGAATGTCGACCCTAGAACAAAATCTATAAATGCCATTTCAATCCCGAGAGACAGCAAAGTATATCTTCCTCATGATAACGGAGTTAATAAAATTAATGCAGCCCATGCAATAGGCGGTGTTGATATGACTATCGAGACGATAGAGGATACTTTTGGGGTAAAAGTAGATAGATACATTATGGTTCATGATTTGGCAGTTGAGAAAATTGTTGATGCTATGAACGGTATTGATATTTATGTTGAAAAACCTATGCATTATAATGATTACTCTGGAAATTTGCATATCAATTTTGACAGAGGAAATCATCATTTGTCAGGATTGCAAGCTGTTGAATATTTGAGATTCAGACATGATGCGTTGGGCGATATCGGTAGAACTCAACGTCAACAGTGGTTTATGAGAGGGTTATTAACTTCATTGCAAAGTCCTAAAACTATTACCAAAATTCCTGATATTATATCAATTTCAAAAAAATATATAAAAACGGATATGTCTTTGTATGAATTGTCTCAATATGCAGCTCTTGCTCGTCATATTGATATGGATAAGATTGAGATTGCAACATTGCCGGGTGGTCCAAGTAGTAGAGGCCATATAAGTTATTGGATTTTAGACCCTGAAAAAACGCAACAAACAATTAATCGTTTAATATACAGACAACAACCTCAGATTGACCCGAATACGCCTTATACCGGAAGTGTTATGTATTCTCAATCCAGAAGCAGTGATGCACAAGCTATGATTTCACAATTAAGAACTGCAGGTATAAGTGTAAAATGTACTGGGCATATAAATAGAATTCATTCTCAATTTATGGCACATTCTGATAAAGTTACTAATCAATATTATAATTGGTTAAGAAAGAAAGTTCCATCAACTGATAGATTACAATTTGTATATGATCCATTGGATTATTATTGTCCCGGAACTGATTTTACAATTGTTTTGACAGGAACCAAGTAATATAAACAATTGATTTACAAATATATAAAAAAATGATAAAATACCTTTATAACTTAACGTTATAGAGGTATTTTTTATAGAAAGTGAGGTCTGATTGTGATGTTTGGAATGTTGACATTGCCTGCATTGATTGTTGGTGGTGCTATATTATTGTTTGTTATGTGGTGGTATTCCGTTTATGTAGCATTGATACAGAAAAAGAATAAAGTTAAAGAAGCATTTGCTGATATAGATGTTCAGTTAAAAAAACGTTATGATTTAATTCCTAATATTTTGACTATTGCAAACAAATTTATGGAACATGAAACCGAATTGATGTCTAGTATCACGAGTTTGAGAACTCAGGCTGCATCATTAAGATCTGATTTTGATACTATCGGAAAGAAAATTGATTTGGATAGCCAGTTGCAAGCAAAAATGGGACAATTGATGGTTAATGTTGAAAATTACCCAACATTGAAATCTGACCAAACAATGTTGCAAGCAATGCAGACTTATAATGAAGTTGAAGAACATATTGCAGCAGCAAGAAGATTCTATAATGCGGCAATAAACGATTTGAATAATGCTGTTGAAATATGGCCAAGTTCACAGATTGCACAAGGCTTGGGTATAAGATCTGAATTGCCAATGTTTGAAGCAAAAGTGGAAGAAAGAGAAGCAGTTTCAGCAGGTCAATTTTTTACATCAAAATAGAAAAATGTGTCCGTAGCTCAGCCGAATAGAGCGTCGCCCTCCGAAGGCGAAGGCCGCGGGTTTAAATCCCGCCGGGCATATTTGTAGATATATAAAAGTGGTTGACAGCCGGTTGAAAAACCGAAAGCGGAATTTTATAATTCCGCTTTTTTCGTGATAAAATTAAAAATAAGATAGGGCTTCGTAGCTCAGTAGGATAGAGCAGTGGTTTCCTAAACCAAAGATCGCGCGTTCGAATCGCGCCGGGGCCATTTAAATATTGAAATAAGTGTAAATTGCGATGAGAACGCGACAAAGCGAAAGCTTTGTAATGTCGTTCGAGCGTGAGAGAGCAGAGTGCGGAGTTTTAACTTTGAAATAAATAAAATTTATGAAAAGTTAAACGAAGTCACGTTTAATGCGAACGAACAAGAAAATCGCGCCGGGGCCATTTAAATATTGAAATAAGTGTAAGTTGCGATGAGAACGCGACAAAGCGAAAGCTTTGTAATGTCGTTCGAGCGTGAGAGAGCAGAGTATAACTAGCCTTCTTCTATTACTTCAGTCAATAAATCTCCGTAATTATTGAATCCGCCTGATGTTTCTTCAATTGTATAAGTTAAATCAGGATTTTTAGATTTTAGTTCTTTTGCTTTTGCTTGAGCTTTTTCCAAATCAAAATATTCGCCTACTTTTTCAGGTGCAAATGCCGTTGGTGTATCAATATTTAATATATACATACTTTCTCCTTTTTCCTTCATTATATGCGTAAAAAATATTTAAGCAAAGTTTTTTAGTTTGTGTATATAATGTAAGTATGATTAGGCGAATTCAAAATATATTGAAGCCCTTGACTTTGTCATTAGCTTTGTTAACCCCTATAAAAGCTCCTCAGTATTCTGAAAGATTAGCACACGATGTTTTTCAAAACGAACCTGTTGAAGTATTGAGTCGTCATTTGACATCCGGACTTGTTTCAATAACAAAGAAAAATTTTAGAGGTGGCATTATAAAAGAATATGACAAATCATCTCTAAAGGTTTTAAAAGAAAGACTAACCAAACGGAATATGATGGTAGTTTATTGTTCACCGCTTGCAGATTGTAGATGTGCTTATACAGAAAATTTCGGGCATTTTTTTGCAAAAAGACCACTTGGGAGACCGCACTTAGGGTTGGATATTTTTGTAACTCCGTATGCACTAAAGCCAAAGAAACCTGTCAAAGTCGTTGCTCCAATTGGTGGAGTTGTTATTATGGAAAAACATGCCAGACAAGTTGATAATCTAATTGGAAATTCAATAATTATTATGGGACGTGATGGCAGACGTTATGCGTTTGAACATTTAGCAAAAGCAAGTGATTATAATGAATCTATAAAACTACCTAAATTAGGAGATTATCTGAATGCTGGAGATGCTATCGGTTATATTGGGCATACCGGAGAAACCACATTGTGGCATTTACATTTATCGGTTATGACAGATGAAATGCTAGAAAAACAGTTAAAAAGTAAAACTTGGCAAAAAATTGCTTCAGAATCTCAATATTCAACACTTTGTGGACAGGTAAACCCATTGTCTGAAAAAGATGCCGGACCAATTGCAAAAGTTTTGCATGCCCATATCAAAGACAGACACTAATTTTATGCTAAAATAATTCTTATGAAAAAGAAGAGCATATTTATATTATTAATTACGGTTTTTATTTTAGGGCTTATATTCTATAAAATAAATTTTGCCCAGTTAATTTTAACCTTCAAACATTTTAATTTTAACCACATTCCGCTTATTGTATTTTTATATATTCTAACGCTGTTTATAAGAGGAATAAGATGGAAAGCTTTATTGGTAAATGATAACAAGTATTCACCGATTCATCTTGCCGAAGTTTTTACTGTTGGCAGCATGTTAAACTCATTTTTGCCTGCAAGAGCTGGGGATTTGTATAGAGCTTATTATTTAGGTTCTATTAAGGGCGAAAATAAAGTAAAAGTTTTGGGCTCTGTTATATTGGAACGATTGATGGATGGAGTTGCTGTATTTTTTATCTTGTTAGCTACAGTATTGCTATTTTGTAAAAAAACTTGGATAATTAAATTTACCTATTTTACAGGAGCTATATTTGTTGGTACATTAGTTGTATTTTATCTTGTATTCAAATTTAATAAAATTGATAGTATTGCTCAAAATATAATTTCTCTTTTGAAAAATATTCCAGAAAAGATTTCAAGTAATTTAAGTGTTTTTATTACAAAATCAGCACAATTTTTGAATTCTTTTTTAGATGGATTTGAAGCATTGAACGATTTAAAATGTGTTGTAATTGCAATTACTTCCAGTTTTGCCATATGGCTTTTGGAGGCTTATATTTCATATCTAATTGTAAACAGTTTTAATTTTGGATTAGGTATTTCGGCCGGACTGTTTGTAATGTGTTTGACGTCATTTTCAACAGTTATACCTTCGGCTTCCGTATTTTTAGGGCCATATCAATATGCATATATAATAGCATTAGGCTTATTCGATGTGTCAAAATCTTCTGCTTTAGCTGTTTCTACAGTTCAGCAAGCTATATTTATGCTTATTTTAACTGTGCTTGGCTGCTATTATTTTGTAAAATTTAATATTTCATTAAAAGATATCCAAGATAATCAATAGTAGAAGAATAAACGTCGCGGTTCTTTTTCTACATGCCCAAATGGGATATTGTTTTGTTGTAAAAATAATATAAGTTGTTGTACTGATTTTTTTGTGCATAAAAATAGGTAAATTGGGCTTGCTTTTTTGCGTCTTGGTGTAATTGTTATCATGAACTCTTTATATCCAACCAGATTCATTGCAGGCACCTTAAACAAGTCATTTTTAAAATAGTACGGAGTGTATTCAGTTATTGCGATATTTTTGATATCATCAGCCTTTAAAAGGGTATGACCAACATAAAAATCTCCGTTGTAGAGTTTATATTTAATTTTTTTGGTAAAAAGGATTTGTGCAATTATACAAAATGTAGGGTACGCAAGATATATGCCTAACCCGACCCGAACATAATTATTTGCAAGGTTTGGAAAATTAAAAGTGAAGACGAAACACAAGACACTAAAAATTATGCTCAAGACAAAAGGCACTCTATTACTCAAATAGGTAAAAGGTTCATCAACTTTCAGAATATTTTCTTCTGTCTGTTGTTCTTTTTCTTCAACAATTTCTTCGTTTAATTTTGTGTGGCTTTCTTCAAAATTATATGGCATAATCCTTTAATTATGAACTATTTGTTAGATTTTGTCAAAACCTGTGTATTTTCTTAAAACTTCAGGGACAATTATTGAACCATCGGCTTGTTGATAGTTCTCGATTATTGCAGCAACTGTACGTCCTACAGCCAATCCTGAACCATTTATTGTGTGTACAAATTGAAGTTTACCTGTTTCTTTGTCACGGTATCTGATATTAGCACGACGAGCTTGGTAATCTCCGTAATTTGAACAGCTTGAAATTTCTTTATACGTGTTATATGAAGGCAACCAAACTTCTAAATCCCAGCATTTGTTAGCAGAGAATCCGATATCTCCTGTTGATAGTGCAACCCGACGGAATGGAAGATTTAATTTTTTCAACATTTCTTCAGCGTCTTCAGTTAATTTTTCATGTTCAGCTTTACTTGATTGAGGAGTGCAAAGTTTTACCATTTCTACTTTATTAAACTGGTGTACTCTTATCAGTCCTCTTGTGTCTTTACCAGCTGAGCCTGCCTCACGTCTAAAACAAGGCGTATAAGCGTTGAAATATTTTGGTAAATCCTCTTCCGATAGTATTTCACCTGAATATATGTTTGTAACAGGGACTTCTGCTGTCGGAATAAGGTATAAATCTTCATTCTCACACTTATACATATCTTCTTTAAATTTTGGAAGTTGTCCTGTTCCTGTCATTGTAGCTGAATTTGCCATAAACGGAGGTAAAATTTCTTCATAACCTTGTTTTTCATGTTCGTCTAGGAAGAAATTTATAACGGCACGTTCCAATTTTGCACCTTTTCCTCTGTACAAAGTAAATCTTGATTGTGAAAGTTTAACTCCTCGTTCAAAATCCACAAGATTTTTTTCTTCGCACAAGTCCCAGTGTGCTTTAAATTTAAAATCAAATTTTGTAGGCTCACCCCATCTTGAAACTTCTACATTATCTGCGTCTGAAGCTCCTATTGGTGTGGTTTCATCAGGAATATTCGGAATATGTAACAATAAATCTCTCTGTTTTTCATCAAGTTTTAGTTGTTTTTCTTCCAATTCTTTTATTTCATCACCGAGTTTTTTAACATCGGCTTGAATAGCATCAGTATTTTCACCTTTTTTCTTTAGTTCTCCGATATTTGTGGATTCTTTTTTACGCTTTGCTCTCAATTCATCAGCTGATGTTTGAATTTTTCTTCTATCTTCATCAATTTTAATAACTTCATCAATTGACAAATTAGGGTTACGTCTTTTTAAAAGTTCGTTAATTTTTTCGGGGTTTTCACGAATTTGTTTAATATCAAGCATTTTAAAGCCTCCACTTAGTTCTAATATTTATATATCGGTAAACACAGTTATAATAATATTTTAAATAAAACTTATAATCAAGTGTATATTGTGCTCATAATAAAACTTAATACTATGCAGAAATAAAAAAAATTATGTGTATAATATGTTTAGGAGATATTTTATTCTTATGATGTTCAAAAAGCTTGCGCAAAAACTTAATACTGAACGTAAAAGAGAAGCTGCTGTTGGTGCAGTGATAAATCCTATTGATATAAATTTTGATGACAGACGTCAGGCTTTTTTAAATAAATTATCTGAAAGCGCAGTGAAATTATATGAAAAAGAACAAGATGTAAAGAAATTTACCTCTCTTGCAATGTCAAATGCGGAGGATAACTCGGCTGATACATTAGTAAAAGAACTTTTTGATAATGGTATTGTTGATCCGTTGGATGATAAAAAATTGACAGAGCTTTCATTTAATGAAAGGTTTTTAAAAGAATTAGGTTATAAAGACAAATAAAAAATCCTCTTCTTAATTAAGAAAAGGATTTTTTATTATATATTTATTTGTTTATATTAAACTGCTGCTTTAGATTTTGAAAGTTCAACACATTCAATAACAGTTTTTGCTATAGTTTGTTGTTCTTCATCTGTAAGTTCAGGGAACATCGGTAATGACATTACAACGTCAGTATTATGTTCAGTTACAGGTAATGAACCCTTACTCATATGCAAATATTCATGAACTTTTTGAAGGTGTAAAGGTATCGGATAATATAACATTGCACCGATTCCACGTTCATGTAAAAGGTCAAATACTTCATCACGGTTAGGAACCTTGATTGTATATTGGTGATAAACACAATATGTATCAGGAGCTTCAACCGGAGTTTGAACATCAGAACAGCTTGCAAATAATTCGTTGTATCTGTATGCGTGTGCACGTCTTTGTTCATTCCATTCGTTGATGTGTTTTAGTTTTATTCTCAATATTGCAGCTTGAATTTCATCAAGACGGCTGTTAACACCAATTTCGTCATGGTGATAACGAACAGCACCACCGTGGTTTCTCAAAGCAATTACTCTGTCTTTCAATTGTTCATTGCTTGTCATAATCAAACCGCCGTCGCCCATTCCGCCTAAGTTCTTTGTAGGGTAGAAGCTCAAGCAACCGAAGTCACCGAAAGTACCAACCATTTTGCCTTTGTATTTTGCACCGATTGCTTGTGCGCAATCTTCAATTACGTGTAAATTATGTTTCTTAGCAATTGACATAATTGTATCCATATCGCAAGGTTGACCGTACAAATGAACCGGAATAATAGCTTTTGTTCTAGGGGTAATCAATTTTTCAATTGATGAAGCATCCATATCAAATGTGTCAGAATTAATTTCACAAAATACAGGTGTAGCTCCAACAATGCCGATGGCTTCAGCTGTTGCTACAAATGTAAATGCAACAGTGATAACTTCATCACCTTTACCGATATCCAATGCTCTCAATGCTAAATGCAATGCATCAGTACCTGAATTTAAACCTACTGTATATTTGCAGCCGATAAAATCAGCCAATTCTTGTTCTAATGCCTTTGTATTTGGTCCTAAAATATAGCAACCTGAACGTAAAACATCGCATACTGCAGTTTCTACTTCACTGCCAATTTGGCTGTATTGACGTTTTGAATCAAAAATAGGAATCATGCTTTTTCTCCTTTTATTAAATAACCCACATATCTAGTTTACCATAGATTTGGGCATCTTTATATAATATTAATATTGCTTTGAATTACTCCTTAATTTCGGATGTTTGTATTATAATTAAATTAATGACACAAAAAAGGATAAGAAGATGATTAAAGATTACTTTATAAATACAGTAGAACAAGCTTTGCAAGAAGCTATAAAAAGCAACAAGGTCGGTCAAATGAGTGAATACGAAAAAGGAACTCTTGTTGTTGAAAAACCAAAAAATCCGGATTTTGGTGATTTTGCAATAAATGTTTCTTCATTGGCTCGCGTTGCGCATATTGCACCTCCGATGATAGCCAATGCAATTGTTGCAGAAATTTCTGATACTGAGAATGCATATTCTGTTGTAGGTGGTTTTATAAATTTTAAAGCAGGTAAAAAGTTATTAAGTAATCTTGTTGGTGAGGTTTTTAAAAAACGTGAAAATTTTGGTAAACCTGAAAATATAAATTCAGAAAAGATTTTGTTAGAATATATTTCGGCAAATCCTACAGGTCCTTTCCATATAGGACATGGTCGTTGGGCAGCTATGGGTAGCGTGCTTGCCAATCTTTTAAAGTTTTACGGACACGATGTTTATCAAGAATTTTATATTAATGATGCCGGTTCGCAAATTAAAAAATTAGGTAATTCACTTGCAATCAGAATTCGTCAAGAATTAGGTGAGAAGGTAGATTTCCCTACTGATGAAGTTGAACGTAAAAATTATTATCCGGGAGATTATTTGGTTCCGGTTGCGAAAAAATATTTATCTGAAAATCCACAATTAAAAAATATAGATAATATTGATGTTAAAACGTTGTCTGATTACGCAAAACTTGAAATGGAAAAGTTACAAAGAGCATTATTAGATAATTTTAGGGTTCATTTTGACAGATTTTATTCGGAATTGGATTTACATAAATCCGGAAAAGTTGAAAAATGTGTTGATTTACTACGTAAAAGTGGAAAAATTTATGAAAAAGACGGCGCTGAATGGTTCCGTTCCTCTGATTATGATGACGATCAAGATAGAGTAATCAAAAAAGCTGATGGTTCTAATACCTATTTGACGGCTGATATTGCATATCATGCTGACAAGTTTGACAGAGGTTTTGATAGATTGATTAATATTTGGGGTGCAGATCACCATGGTTATATACCTCGTGTAAAAGCCTCTCTTGAAGCTTTAGGATATGACTCAACAAAGTTAGAAGTGCTTTTGGGACAGCTCGTTAATCTTGTAATTAATGGTAATGAGGTTAGAATGGGTAAACGTAAGAATATGGTTACCCTTGATGACTTGATTGAAGAGGTTGGTGTTGATGCAACTCGTTTTTGGATGACAATGAGAAATATTGATACAACACTTGATTTTGATATTGAACTTGCTAAAACAAATTCTGATGAAAATCCTGTATTTTATGTTCAATATGCGCATGCCAGATGTTGTTCAATTTTGCGACATGTTGTCTCAGAACAAGTTAATGCAGAAACAGGGGAAAAGACAAAGGCTCCTATGTCAGAAAATGAGTTGAAAGCTTTGATTGATGGATTTACTCCGGATGTAGTTTTACCAACTTTAGAGACTGCAAAGAAATTGGTTTTGAAGTTAGAAGAATACAAATCAATGATTAAAACATCTGCTGAAAATCGTCAAGTTTATACGATTTGTAGATATGTTCAAGAATTAGCAAGTGAATTTCATTCATTCTACAATGCAAACAGAGTTATTTCTGATGACAAACAGATGATGAGTGCAAGAATAGCACTTGTTTGGGCTGTTAAAACAGTTTTGTATAATGCCTTAGAAGGGTTGCTTGCTGTTGATGCCCCTGAAAGAATGTAAGTTAAGAAATCCATTGGTTAGTTGCAGTTTTTGGAAGTTGGAAGTTTCCGAATAAACCTGCTCTGTCGCCATACTGTACATTAAATTTTGCTGCCAACTCTTGAGGATTATATCTTTGAGTATTTTGGCTTTCTGCATTTTTACCTACACGAGTAATGTCTAAAAAGTTGTGGTTTGGTATAGTTGTTCCGCCAAGAGCTGAGGCGTCCATTGCTTGGGTGCCTATTGTTTGTTGTATTGCTGTTAATGCTCTTTGATCTTGACTCATTTTATTACCTTTATGCTATACAAGTCCAACTCGTTTGTGGAGCTATTCCATCATCGTTATAAAAACCCAGTAGGTTCAATATTCCACCGCATGAACCTCCGGACAGTTTGTTCAACCCATCTGGTATTGTATCAGGTTGTGTAAAACGCAACCCTCTAATTGCAATATTTTTATCTTCTGAAGTCAAATCTTCAACTCCGGATGCTGTTGAACACTTTTGAGTAGCTGCATATCCTGTTGTTGCAAAATTACTCAGATATGATGGCGTTAATTTTATTCCGCCGATTGCGCCAATTTTGTCTTGTTGTCCATTTGAGTACATAATTGTTCCTTTTTTTCTCTCTTATATATATAAAGTATATACTCTTTAAAAAATTGCCTTTTATGAGTTTAAATATTAATAAATTTTAAAATATATATCCCTTTCAATCAATATATACCTACGTTTTACAAAATAATAACAAAGTATTAAGTTTTGTAAAGTGTAAAAAGTACACTATTATTGCGTTTTGGAAATTTCTGAAAAATATTTAAAACATTTAGTTGACATTTAATTCATTGTGGTGCATAATAGTTACATAAGATTTAAGTGTAGTCGAAACACTAAATATAAATAGAATTCATTAACCCCAAAACATATAAACTCCTAAATAATAAACACTAAAAGAGACCATTAGGATGCAGAAAACGACCCACTCAGTTTATGAGTGGTTTTTTTTATGCAAATTTTACATGCATTGATTGAGTGCACTGACAATTTTAGAATAATTTTCTTCTGTAATAATTTTCATTCTTAGTTGTTTAGCATGTTCAAAACCAGCAAGATAATAAGGATAGAATTTCCGCATAAATTTTATTCCTACTTGTTCTCCTCGAAGTTTTATTTCTTCATTCAGATGCCATTTTAACATTTTAATTTTTTCCGGAAGTGTCGGTGTCGGAAGCATTTTCCCTGTTTCAAAGTATTGTTCGATTCTATTTAAAAGTGTGGGGTCACCAAGACATCCTCTGCCTATTGTGATACCATCAGCTTGAGAGAGTTCCATACATTTTATTGCATCCTCAATTGATTTGATATCTCCGTTTGCAAATACAGGAATGTTAACATTTTTCTTTAGCTCTGCTATTTTAGCCCAATCAGCATGACCGGAATATAGTTGGGAACGAGTTCGAGCATGGAGCGTTATAAATTCTGCTCCGGCTTCCTGCATCGCTTGGCCGTATTTAACATAGTTCATTTCATCAGATGTATATCCGAGTCTGAATTTGACGCTAACGGGGCACGTAGTGCCTTCTCTGACAGCTTTTACGATATCTGAAGCAAGCGGAATATTCCGCATTAGGGAAGCCCCATCTTGACCTTTTACAACTTTATTTACAGGACATCCCATGTTTATGTCTATAATGTCAGCTTTTTCAGATAAAAGCCTTGCTGCATTATTCATCAAGTCAGGTTTGTGTCCTGAAATTTGGAATGCTATTGGATGATGGTTGTCATCAATTTTAGAAATTACACTATCCGGAACTTGTTTTAAAAACTCAGAGCTTATCATTTCTGTTGTCAAAAGGCAATTAGTGGAATATTTTCTGATTAAACTTCTCAAAACATAATCAGTAATTCCCGCCATTGGGGCAAGAGCAACTTTACTTTTTATAATTTTTTTTATTCTTTCATCCATTATTTGACGTTTTTAAGCTCAGCTATTCTGGAAACTGCATATTTTCTGTAATCATCTTCTGTTTTATATTTTGAGATAAACAATTGATAGTTTGATCTTGCATTGACGTATTGTTTCAATGTATCATAGTCAACTGCAATCAAATAGTAAATTACGCTTAAATCAGGGCTGTTATTTAATGATAAAGCCTTTTTGTAATCGACTATTGCAGGTGAATATTTCTTTTGTGCATCATAAATCATGCCTCTGTAATAAAAAGCGTAAGCATTTGATGGATCGGCTACAATAACTTTATTAAGAAGCGCCAAACTTTGCTCATAGCTACCTTTATCAAAAAGGTTGATTGCATCTTGAAGTTGCGTTGATGATATATTTTCTTTTAATTCTTTTTGTAAAGCTATAGCATCAGCATTATTTTTGTTTAAACCTAATGCTTTTGTGGTGTAGTACTGTGCATTTTGTAAATCATTTTTATCGGCATAAAGCGCTGCTATATAGTAAGCAGTATTTGTATCCGGCTTTAAGGCAAGAGCCTTTTTATAATATTCAATAGCCTTATCATTATTCTTTAAATTTTGGTAAGCCGATGCTATTGCAAGATTTGTATCTGCAGTTTGAGGAATTGCTTCTAAATATTTTTTAATGGCATTTTCATATTCGCCTTTATTGTATAAATCTGCTGCACTATCCAATACGATGTCATTGGCTTCAGAAGATATTGAGCTCAGAGTATCTTTTATCTGTTTGTTATCAGGAAATTTTGCAGATGCTGTTTTTAAAGTAGCAAGTGCAGTTGTGTATTCTTTCTTTTGGCTTTGAGCAATAGCCAAGTTTGCATAAACTTCCGGATTGTTTGGTAATAGTGTCAATGCTTCTTTATACATTGAAATTGCATCGTCAAGTTTGTTATCTTTGTGTAATTGAACCGCATATTCGTAAATTGAATTCCCAGCATTATCTCCTGAATTAGCTTTTACATAAGTCAAAAATTCTTGAGGCGTCATTGTTTTTTGAGTAATAGCTAACATTCCGTTTTTTGCATCAAGATTATCTGGTTCGAGGGCAGTAACTTTTTTGTATTGATCAAGTGCCTTTGTTGTGTCTCCCATAGCTTCGTATGCTTGAGCTTTATATAAATTGGCATTTACATTATCAGGAAACATTATCAAAACAGAATCATAAGCTGTGATTGCTGTTTTGTAATCACCTTTTTGTTGATATAAGGTTCCTACATTAATTCTTGTATTAACGTCAGATGGGTTTAAGTATTCAGCTTTAGAGTAATATTTTAAAGCTTCATCATAATTGCCTTCTTTTTGCATAATTGCGCCCAAATTTGAAGTTATTGTGGCATCAGAAGGATTTTCTTCCAATTTATTTTTGTAAATTCTTTCAAGTGCATAAAGTATATCTTTGTTGTCGGAAGTTTTTGACAATATAAAGTTGTATTCGGTTACGGCATCATCTTCATTACCTATTTTATCAAGAATTTTTGCGTAAGATAATCTTAAATCTATATCATTTGGATCAATTGCAACAGCCTTTTTGTAAAATTCGGCTGCCTTTTGGTCATTTCCTAACAACTTCATTATGTCACCGGTTTCTTGAAAACTATTTTTTATATTTGTTCTTTCGGCTAATGATTGATTAAATTCGTAAGCTGCTGCTGCAAAATCACCTTCGGCTCTTAATTCTTTTGCAACTTTAAACCTGTTTGTCGGAGTAGTATCAAAATGCATATTTGCTAGACATCTGTTCAGATTTGATGTTACCTGAACTATTGCCTGACTGGAATTTGATACTGCAGTTGAATTTGGGTAATAGATTAAATAGAAAAGTGCGGATCTATAATCATTTGCTGCTTTCGCCCAATTCTTTTCATTATTGGCGTAATTTGTACCTCTGGCTAAATATGAATTAACAAGGCCAATTCTTGCAGAGTTATCAAGATAATTTATTCTTAATGCGCTTTTGAATTCTGTAATTGCTCCTGAATATTGATAATTTGATAGGTACTGTTGTCCTAAATCATAGTGTTCTTTAAAATCTGCAAATACAGGTTGTGCTAAAACAAGTATGCTACATATAACCAAAATTGCTTTTTTCATTGTTTACCCTCTATCACACACATTGAATTCCCTATATTTATTTTTGCATAAATATATAAAATGTGCTACTAAATAAGATTATTTTTCAATATTTTGTAATAATTATAAATTTAAAAACAATAAAAAAGACTAACCTTTTGGCTAGTCTTTGCTTAAAATATTTTTTTTATGTCTTAAAAATCTTCTTGTGATACGAACGACATAACATCATCGAACAATACTTGCAGTGGAAGTGTCATATCAATTTTGGCAAATTCGCCATTTTCAAGTTCAAAAAATACCTCTTGAGCTTCTTCTGTAGCAGTTGCATTTTTTTCTTCCATAATAATATACTCCTCTTAATTTTTGATTATTGCTTGTAATAATATATTCGGCTTTTGTTTATTTAAACTTTAGGATATTTTAAAATATTTTTAATAAAGTAACCAAGAAGCTTGCTATGATTGAAAAAGTCATTTTAACATTTTGTTACAATATTATAATAATAAAGATATAGCCAAATTTTATAACTTGTGCTATTATACAAAGGTAATTGAGTACAAAAATTATAGGAGATAAGACAATAGTAAACGATTCAAAAAGCACGAAAGTGCAGATTATAATGAATGAGCATATTCGTTCAAAAGAAGTCAGATTAATTGACGAAAAGAGTGAAAACCATGGAGTTGTGCCGACATCAAAAGCTTTGCAAATGGCATATGATGCAGAATTAGATTTAGTTTTGATTAGCCCTAATCAAAATCCTCCGGTTGCGAAGATTTTAGATTATGGAAAATATAAATATGAACTTGCTAAAAAGGCAAAAGAAGCCAAGAAAAAACAAAAAGTTGTTGAACTAAAAGAAGTAAAAGTAAGATATAAAATAGATGTCCATGATTATCAGGTAAGAATCAAAAGTATTGAAAAATTTATCTCACAAGGGAATAAAGTTAAACTTGTTGTAATGTTAAGAGGCCGTGAAATGCAGCATGTAAATTTAGCATTTGACTTGGCAAACAGATTTTTGGCAGATTTAGAAAATTCAAATGTAACTGTTGAAAAAAGACCAATGCTAGAGGGCAGAAACGTTACAATGTTTTTGACAGGTTCAAGCAATAATTAATTACTTGACTTGAAACTTTTAGCGGGTATGATAGAAAACGTGGCAAATGTAGATAGATGTTACATTTAGCCTGAGAGAGAAATCTCTTAAAACAAATTTTATTTGACAAATTTATAATGATGCCGCGATAGCTCCCCAAGTGGAGTGAAACGGAACGGAGTTAAATTATGTAGAGCAACGCTCTACCAACTCCAAAGTTTGAAAATTAAATAATGATGCCGCGATAGCTCCCAAAGTGGAGTGAAACGGAACGGAGTTAAAATTATGTAGAGCAACGCTCTACCAACTCCAAAGTTTGAAAATTAAATAATGATGCCGCGATAGCTCAGTTGGTAGAGCAAGGGACTGAAAATCCCTGTGTCCTTGGTTCAATTCCGAGTCGCGGCACCATTTTTTTATGCACTAAATTATTCGCGCAAGTCCTTGGTTCCCTCTCGTAAAACGATAATCAATCGTTTTACTCGGCAGAGTGAGTCGCGGCACCATTTTTTTATGCGCGATCAGCGGCACGAGCGCTAGCTAGAGACGAACAATTATAAACCCAAACGTATGAGTATCAAGCGACATTCAATTTGAGATTTTGGTAAATTTTGTATTTGTAATATTTTTGATAATATCTATAAAATTTTAATTATAAATTAGGTGTTTTCCAAATAATACTTACTTGTTTTCCATCCAATCCTTCATATTTTATCCTATCCCCATTCCTTATAAAACTCGCTGTTTGAAGAGCTTTCCCATTTAATGTAACTTTTTGATTTTCAATCGGATAAAGGGTAAATTTGCCATTTGTATTATATAAAGTTGCTTTTCCTGATAAAGATATTGGTTGATTATTCAAGACATAGTCAAAGATTTTTTTTGTTGATTGATATTCAGAAGCATACAGATAACTGCTTGAACGACCTTGTGAATACGCTAATACCCGCATATCTCTAATTCCATCATTACTCAAATTAACAAGATTTCGGTGCATTGTGTCAACTAAATATTTTTTTCCGTCAGATGCAATAAATTTATTCCATGCATGAGCTCCATCATCATAACTTCCTTTAACTAGTGATACATTTAATCCTGTATGATCTCCAAGAATTTTTGTTAATAACGACCTATGACGACAAACACCTGCACCGGAATCTATTATTTCTCCAAGCCTTACGTTTTTGCCAATTGGAAATTTTTTTGTCAAAGCTAATAAAGCTTCATCGTCTTTATTCACCGAAAATATGTCATCAACATAAGTCATGAGCATACTGATTTTTTCTTCATCTGAAGCATTTGCATGTTTTGTTAATTTTGATTGAAATTTTTCAATAGTTTT
>JALCDS010000025.1 GCA_022641775.1 Clostridiaceae bacterium | reverse complement strand
ATAACGGATTAGTTCTGATTACAGGTCCTACAGGTTCAGGCAAATCAACCACCATTGCATCTTTAATCGATTATATAAATAAAAATTATGCAAAACATATTATTACAGTAGAAGATCCGGTTGAATTTATTTTTACGAACAGAAAATGTATTGTTTCTCAAAGACAAGTAACAATTGATACAGCATCGTTTCCTGATGGTGTAAAATATGCCCTAAGACAAGACCCCGACGTTATATTCATTGGAGAAATAAGGGATAGGGAAACTATCATTAGTGCCCTAAAAGCTGCAGAAACAGGTCACCTTGTATTTTCTACGATTCACACAAACAGCGCTATCCAAACAGTTAACAGAATTGTAAACATGTTTGAACCATCTGATAGAGATTTTGTACGTGAACAGTTATCAACAATTTTAAGAGGAACTATTTCACAAAGATTGCTTCCGTTGAATGACGGCTCAGGCAGACGTCCGGCTTGTGAAGTTTTGGTTGTAACTCCGACTGTAAAAGACTTTATTAAAAAGGATAACCTTGAAGAAGTTTATGATTTGGTAAGAAAAGGTTCATTCAACAACATGATTACTTTGAATTCTTCACTTTATCAAATGGCTCAAGATGGTCTGATAACAGAAGAAATTGCAATTGCAACTTCTGAAAATAAATCAGAATTACAGCAAATGTTCAGAGGAGTTTACCACGGAACTCAAAATACTTTGTATTAGGAGCTCTTAATGAAAAATTTTGTAACTGATGCCATAAATTTAAAATCATATAACCTTAGTGATTCTGACAAAATTATTGTCATGTATTCTAAAGACAAGGGAATTATAAGAGGTGTTGCAAAAGGCGTAAAAAAACCTAAAAGTAAGCTTGGTGCAAGAATGGATTTACTTGTTGCAAACAAGCTTATGCTATACAAAGGCAAGAATCTTGATACAATTTGTCAAGCAGAAGCTTTAAACATGTTCAACAAAACCCGCTATGACATGGACAAGATTTTTTATTCAATGTATATTTCCGAAATTGTAAATAATTTCGGAATTGAAGATGATCCGTGCGCTAATGAAACATTTGACCTTTTATACAAAGGGCTTGATACAATTTCAAAATCAATCAATAAAACTGAAATAATTATTACAGCATTAAAATTTCAATTAAAAATGATGCAAATATCAGGGTTTGGAATAGAGCTTTCACATTGTTTGGTTTGTGGAAAGCCAATAGAACATGAAAATATGTATTTTTCAGCTCAAAAAGGTGGTGTGGTTTGTGAAAAATGTTCCGACAATATCGGTATGAAAACACACCTGGATTTTAGAATAAGAGATTTTTTGAATGCCCTACAATTTACTGATTTTGACAAAAAGTCCAATTACGAAACTAAAGCAACAGAAAAAGTTGCCCTCGTTTGCTTTAATATGCTGAAAGACTATATCAATCTCCACTCTTCGAAGAAATTCAAAACAGTTGAAATGCTTCAAGAAGTTTCTTAAATAATTAAATTTAGATTAATTTAGAATGACTTTTTTAAAAACTACATTAAAATAATAATATAAGATGTTTTTAAAAATGGAGTGATGTTTATGTTAGATTTTGAAAAATTTACCAATTATTCTAAAGAAATTATATCCAGTGCTAATGCGCTTATGAGCGAATATAAAAATTCCGAAATGCAACCGGAACATATTATGCTGGCAATGGTAAAAGATATGGGAATTTCAAAAGATTATCTGACAGAATTGAACCTTTTGAATCAGAATTTTGTTACAAGACTTGTTGGAGAAATCAAAAATTATCCGACAATTTCAACTCCTCAAAATCCGCAACAGTTGTTTCTATCAAGTGAAACCTACAGACTGTTTGACTTGGCAATAGAACAAGCTCAAAGTTTGAAAGATGAATATGTAAGTATTGAAAACATTTTGCTTGCAATGACAAAACTTGATAACAGCAATATTCAAAAGTTATTAAATGAATTCAGAGTAAATTCAAATACTGTTTTTAACGCTATGAAAAAAATAAGAGGGAATAAAAAAGTGGACAATAAAAACGCAGAAGAAAATATGAAAGCTTTAGAAAAATATTCAACAGACTTGACAGAATTGGCACGTAAAGGCAAACTTGACCCTGTAATCGGACGTGATGAAGAAGTTCGTCGTATAATTCAGGTTTTGAACCGTAGAACAAAAAACAATCCGGTTTTAATAGGTGAACCCGGGGTCGGCAAAACCGCAATCGTTGAAGGATTAGCTCAACGTATCGTAAGAGGAGATGTTCCTGAAAGTCTTAAAAAATCTAAACTAGTATCTCTTGATATGGGTGCATTGATTGCAGGTGCAAAATATAAAGGCGAATTTGAAGAACGATTAAAAGCTGTTTTGAAAGAAGTTGAACAATCAAATGGCGAAATTGTAATGTTCATAGATGAAATTCATACTGTCGTTGGAGCAGGAGGCGGGGAAGGCGCTATGGATGCAGGCAATATTTTAAAACCTATGCTTGCTCGTGGTGTCCTTAGAACTATTGGCGCTACAACAATTACAGAATACAGAAAATATATAGAAAAAGATCCAGCTTTTGAAAGACGTTTTCAACAAGTTATGGTAAATGAACCATCTGTTGAAGATACAATAAGTATTTTGCGTGGATTAAAAGGTAAATATGAAGTTCACCACGGAATCCGTATATTAGATAGCGCGTTGATTCAAGCTGCAAAATTATCGGACAGATATATTACAGACAGATTTCTTCCTGATAAAGCAATTGACTTGATTGATGAAGCCGCGTCATCCCTTCGTATTGAAATTGATTCAATGCCGGAAGAAATCGATATTCTTCAACGTCAGAAAGTTCAATTAGAAATCGAACGTGAAGCTTTGAAAAAAGAAACAAGTGAAGAAAGTATCAAAAAAGTCGAAAATTTATCAAAAGAAATAGAAGAATTGGCTCAAAAAATTGATACAATGAAAGTTCAATGGGAACAAGAAAAAGCTTCAATTACAGGTGAAGCGGGATTGAAAGATGAAATTCAAAAAGTAAAACAAAAAATAGAAGAAGCCGAAAGAAATATTGACCTTCAAACTGCTGCCGAATTGAAATATGGGAAACTTCTTGAACTCCAAAAACAATTAAAATTAGTTCAAGGCAAAGATTCTAAAGCAAACAAATTTTTAAAAGAAGAAATTGATGATGAAGATATTGCAAATATTGTAAGCAAATGGACAGGAATCCCTGTAAATAAACTCGTAGAATCTGAAATGCAAAAACTTATTACAATGGAAGATATTTTGCACAAACGACTTATCGGTCAAGATGAAGCCGTAACAACTGTTTCTGATGCAATTCGTCGTGCTCGTTCAGGCTTAAAAGATCCTAAACGCCCAATAGGGACCTTCTTATTTTTAGGTCCGACAGGCGTTGGGAAAACCGAACTTGCCAAAGCACTTGCTGAATTTATGTTCAATGATGAAGATGCACTTATCAGAATTGATATGAGTGAATATATGGAAAAATTCAATGTTGCACGTTTGGTTGGTGCTCCTCCGGGATATGTAGGATATGAAGAAGGCGGTCAACTTACAGAAGCTGTTAGAAGAAAACCATATTCAGTCATACTTTTTGATGAAATTGAAAAAGCACATCCTGACGTATTCAATATTATGCTTCAAATTTTTGATGATGGCAGATTAACGGATGCAAAAGGAAGAACTGTAGATTTTAAAAATACACTAATAATTATGACTTCAAACATAGGAAGTGACATCATTCTTGAAAATTCTCTTGATGCCTCATTGGGAGAAAAGAGTTTTGATACGACAAAAGATGAAGTTATGAATGTTTTGAGAAGTAAATTCAAACCAGAATTCCTTAATAGAATTGATGAAACAATATTCTTTAAAGCTCTTAATCTGGAACAATTGTCAAAAATTGTAGATATTCAAGCAAATTACATAAGAAAACTCCTTGCAGATAAAGAAATTAATATTACCTTTACTGATGATGCAAAAGAATTCTTAGCAACTCGCGGGTTCAATCCTGTATATGGCGCAAGACCATTAAAGAGAATTTTGATGCAAATGGTTGAAAACCCATTAGCAAAAGAACTTTTGGCACTCAAATTCACAAAAGGCGACAACGTAATTGTTGATGTTGAAAATGATGCAATAGTCTTTAAAAAAGGTTAATTAATATAGAAAATCAAATTAATTACAAAGTCTGCAATCAACATATAAACTGTTGAGAGTATAGCTGCTTGAGTTGTAGAATTTCCGACTTCTTTGGCTCCGCCATGTGTTTCATACCCTTGTGTTGCACAAACCAACGATATCAACACTCCAAATACAGATGCCTTAAACAAGCTTATATAAATATCTTTTGTTCTTAACCATAACCAAACAGAATTCATGTATCTTGCAGGATGAAGGTGAATTGTACCTTGAGATACAAGCATCCCGCCGACAATACCGATAAACTCAGCTAACAATACAACTAGAGGAATTGTAATTGCTGAGGCGACAATCCTCGGTGTAAAGTAATATCCGACAGGATCGACTTTTGATGTTTTTATAGCATCAACTTGAGATGTAACCTGCATATTAGCTATTTCTGCTGATATTGCCGTTCCAGCCCTTGCGCCTATCGCTAAAGCAACAAAGCCCGGTGCGATTTCTCTTATCATTATGATTGCTATTGTTCCGCCAATATATGTATCTGCGCCTGACATCAAAAATTGTTTTGCGACCTGAATTGTAATTACAACAGCTGCAATAAATGCAATAATCAATGAAATAGGTAATGAATCATAACTTATTTCCGCAGCCTTATCCACAACAGAAGACCATCTCAACTGCCCTGAAAAAAGGTACTTTAACGATTTTATCAAATTTTGGATACATAATCCGAAAAAATTTATCAATTTTATTCTCCAAAGTATTTTATACATTAAAATATAACACTTAATAAAACGCTTTGGAAGAATTTTAAAATAACTTTACTTTTTATAAGCAACAGAAGATATAAATTTTTTGGCATCATCTATCGGGATTGCAAACCCTATACCGATATTAGAAATATTATTGTCAGGATTATAAATTGACTGGCTGATACCTATAACTTCTCCATCCGAATTTAATAAGGGCCCGCCGGAACATCCGGGATTTATCGCCGCATCTGTTTGAATTCTATGTCTTGTATAATCAATTCTTGAAA
The DNA here is from genome assembly GCA_022641775.1 of Clostridiaceae bacterium. Classification (GTDB taxonomy): domain Bacteria; phylum Cyanobacteriota; class Vampirovibrionia; order Gastranaerophilales; family Gastranaerophilaceae; genus RUG14219. The sequence goes on along the minus strand of JALCDS010000025.1, from coordinate 17,624 downwards.
CTATACCTTGCGTAAGTGTCCCGGAAAAGCCAAATGGATTACCGATAGACAAAACCTTTTGGCCGACTTTGACACTTGAAGAACTTCCGAAAGAAATTGTCTTTAATGAATTTTTGGGTGAAATTTTCAACAGTGCTAAGTCGTTATTTTTCCCCATCTGCGCGATAACTTCAGCTTTATAAGTTTTTCCGTCAGACGTTGTTACCTCAATACCTTTGCTATTTTCAATAACATGAGAGCCGGTCAAAATAAGCCCGTCTGAACGCACGACGCACCCCGTTCCTGTAGAAAATCCGTCAGGAATTTGCGCATCAATAGACACAATTGACGGATTTATTTTTTCATATATTGACATATTCACAATTTCTTCAGGTTCATAAGCAAACACAGGGAAACACAACATTACTGATATCAATACAAATAAAATATTTTTAAGCATAATTTCACCCTCTTTACATATAAGTTATCTGTTAATGCAAAGGTTTTCATCATCATTTATAATTAAAGAACGGTTGATTATTGAAATTATTATAATTTTAATGTATAATTCAGGAAAAAGAGAACATTCAACATAAAAAGGAGAAATTTATGACAAGAATTGATTTATTCAAACAACATTTAACAGAAAAAAGAGCTGTAAAAGTAATATCAGGTATTGATAATTTTGATATTGAAAGCGTAAAAAAAGTAGTTTCTGCAGCAGAACAAGGCGGAGCTAGTGCCGTTGATATTTGTGCTGATGAAAACATTGTAAAAGCTGTTAGAGAAATGACTGATATGCCTATTTTCGTATCTTCAGTTGTTCCATCTGAATTGGTTCACGCTGTTGAACTCGGTGCTGATGCAATTGAACTTGGAAACTTTGATGTTCTTTACAAATCAGGAACTTCATTTAATGCTGAAGATGTATTGAGATTGGCTAAAGAAACAATCAGCTTGCTTGGTGATACAACAACATATTTTTGCGTTACAGTTCCGGGTGAAATTTCAATTAATGACCAAATCGAATTAGCAAGAAAATTAGAAATGATGGGTGTTGATTTAATTCAAACTGAAGGTCACTTCTCTTCTAATCATCAATCAGACGGCGTTAAAGGTTTGATGGAAAGAGCTGAATTGACTTTGTCAAACACAGTTGAATTAGAAAGAAATATTGACTTGCCTATTATGACAGCTACAGGAATCAATCCTACAACTGCACCGTTTGCATTTGCTGCAGGTGCTTCTGCTATCGGTTGCGGTTCTTGCATAAACAAAATGGATTCAACAATTTCTATGATTGCAACTGTTGCAAATCTTGTTGAAATTGCTAACAGACATACTGTTAAAGTTGTTGAACTTGTTTAGTTCTTAAATATTATATAAAAAAGGCGAAGCCATAAGGCTTCGCCTTTTTTATTTTTTATTGTTATTCATAATTGTTAATAAAACATAGAAAATAAATACTGTTTTAAATAAAATAATCATAGTAAATAGTTTATTTGAGATATAAATAGAAGGGATTTGAGATGGAAATCATTTTAGACATATTATTTTTATACGTCTTGATTTATACAATATACTTTGTAGCACTTGCTATAAGAAACTTGAACGACAATCCGTTCAGAATAAGCAAACGCTATGCACAATATGATGAAAAAGACAGCATCGCAGTTGTAATTTATGCACACAACAATAAAGTAACACTGGCAAATCTTATAAAAGAACTCAAATCTCAAGATTATCCGTTTGATTCATTCAAAATGTTCGTCCTTTTGGACAACTGCATAGACGGTTCTGAAACACTTTTCGAACATGAACCATACATCAAGGTTGTAAATATCAGAGATGTTGGAACAATCGGAAAAGATCAAGCTATTTCAATGTTATTGGAAAAATTAAAAGCCGATCAAACAATAGATTCTTATTTGTTCATTGATGGCGACAGAAGCGTTCCTACAGACTTTTTATCAACAGTTAATGCCGCACTCAGCCAACATTCAGTTTTGTCAGGTGAAACATTAATGACAACACAAGCACTTGGACCAATTGATCAAATCAAAGCTGCTTATCAGAAATATCATATGAATTTTATTCGTCAGGCTCGTACACTTTTTGGGCTTGCTGCATCAGCCGATTCAGGAGTATTTATTATCAAAAAAGATATAGTTGATAGAGTCGGTGCCGTTGATTTCAAAAACGTTAATGAAGAATTAAAATACAGTTTGTTGTTATCAAAAATAAAATTCCCATGCTCATACAATTCAAATATTCAAACTTATGTTGATACAACAAATTATGAGTTTAGAAAACCAAGATTATCATACAGATTAAATTTATTTAAAAATTGCTTTACACAAATATTTTCAAGCAATCCTGTTTACGCTGAACATACAATGTCACTTTTATATCCTAATATATGGCTTGTAATGTTGATTTATGCCGCAGTTTTGAAACACTCTTATGCATACAGATTTATGGTTGATTTCAAAATCGTTGTATTTGCATTTATGATGTTGTCGATAGGTTTTATCATAAGTCTTGTTAATTCAAAACTTTCAGCAAAAGAAATAGTTCAATTATGTTTATATCCTATTTATTCAATATGTCACATAATCAAAAATCTGCCTCCTGTAAGAATTGTCAAGGCTAAGATTATGAATCCGGAAAACAAAGAATCCGATATAGAAAAAATGGGACTCGATGTATTGGTAAATGTTGGAGAAAAACAACAAATACCTTGTAAGTTGGAATTCATTTCAGAATACGGACTTGCTAAAATAAAATTCATCTATAAAAACAGAAAATTCACAACAAACAGTCATATAAGAATGATTGATGCATTAAAAGAATTGGAAGATAAACTTAAAGAGTACAAATTTATCATAAGAATATGTTCATCTTGCAAACACTTCCACTCTTGCATTGACGGGTCTACAAATGTATTAAAAGGAACATGTGACAATCAATTTCCAAGTATTGATGTAACAGGTGATAAACCAACTCTTGTTTGGAATACATGTTCTGAATTCAAACCTGTCGAAGTTAATCCTGAAATTGAACAGTTAGCTAAAGAAGAACATGTGGTTTAAAAACTTCGTGCATCATATAAAATGACCCGCAAACAACAGTTATTTTTCCGTCATTTAAGTCAAAATCATCAAGAGAATTGAATTCTTTTGACGGAAGTTCGCAAACCTGTTGCAACTCTTGAATTGTACAAGAATTCGGGTAAGAAAAGTGATTAAAATAGATTTCATCACCTTTTCTGAATAAAATTTTTATCATTTTTGCATATTCTTTATTTTTTAAACATCCAAAAACAAATCTCAATCTTGATGTTGGATAATAAAAATCAAGGCTTTCACGAAGCGCCTGAATACCGTTTGGATTGTGAGATGCATCAATTACAAGGTTTTTATCTTCAATAACTTGAAAACGACAAGGATGATGAACATTTTCCAACCCCCTGTCTATAATATCTTGCGTTATATCTTTAAAAAGATATTGAATAGCGGTAAGCGCTAGCGCCAAATTTTCCTGCTGAATCAAACCTTTAAGCGCAAGATGAGTTGTATCGGCATAAGGTGCTGTCATAATAAACATTGAATTTGTTTCGTCAGCCTTATCTCGAATAACTTCATACCCCTCACTTGTAATAACAGGACAATTCGGTTTTATTATTCCTGCCTTTTCAAAAGCGATTTTTTCTAAGGTATTTCCCAAACGTTCCATATGATCATAATCTATATGGGTTATAATAGCGCAAAGATTTGATTTGATAACATTTGTGGCATCATATCTTCCACCTAAACCCGTTTCTAACACAACAACATCAACATTGTTATCTGCAAAGTATTTGAACATAACCGTTGTCAAAATTTCAAATTCGGTAAGATGAATATCATTTTTGTCTGCCAAATCTACAATATAAAAAACTAATTCTGCAAATTTTTCTTTTGAAATATCCACACCGTTTATTTTAATTCTTTCTGTATAATCAAATATGTGCGGACTTGTATAAAGCCCCACGCAACGATTTGATTCTTTCAATACTGATGCAATAATTGCGCAAGTAGAACCTTTTCCGTTTGTACCGGCAACATGAATACATTTCAAATCATCTTGAGGGTTTCCCAAAAGTTCTAATATTTGTGAAATTCTTTCAAGTCCTAAATTTATATAAAATTTTCCTTGTGAAGTTAAAAGTTTGACCGCATCTTCATATTTATTCAAGATTTACCTCACTTTTCCACCCAAAAGGTTACAGGTCCGTCATTTATAAGCTCTATATCCATCATTGCTCTAAATTTGCCGGTTTCTGTTTTTAAATTCGATTGTTTTATGCATTTTACGAAATACTCATACAATTCATTTGCAATCTCAGGAGATGCTGCTTTATCAAAACTTGGGCGTGTTCCTTTTTTAGTATCACCGCATAAAGTAAATTGAGAAACTACCAAGATTTCAGCGGAAACATCTTTTACTGATTTATTCATTTTCTCATTTTCATCTTCAAAAATACGCAATTTCAATATTTTCTCAGCTAAAGCCTCGGCATTTGATTTTTCATCTTGTTTTTCAACACCTAAAAAAATTAATAAACCTTGTCCGATAGAAGAATATATATTTTCATTTATCGTAACACTTGCTCTTTTTACTCTTTGAATCAATGCTTTCATAAACTTATTATACTTCAAATATCAAAATCTTACTTTTCCGGTTTCATTATATTTTTGCCGGTTTTTTCATCAAAAACGACATGACCTAACAGTGTATTGTCTTTAGTCAAATGCTTTTCATATATATATTTATCAGTACCATCAGTATTGGTCATATCTTTGTATTTCAAAATATAATAGCAATCATCTTTTCCGATATTATAATATTTTCTTTCCCCGATAACTGTATATGGAAACTCTGTTCCCTCTAATTTCACCTTACTTTTTAATTCATCCGGAACAAAATTTTTCGCATTTTTTTCATACAAAATTGCATTATTCATTGTCAGGTAATAATGCTTTATTTCATTTCCGGACTTATCAAAGATTCCATAATGTATCAAACCTCCATCAGGGGCAATAAATTCTTTACGTTTTAGTTTGCCGTCAAGAGTTTTATAACTACGTTCTATGATATAAAATTTCTTATCTGTCTTTGGAGTTACTGTTTCTATAATCAAATTACCGGTTCTGTAATTTGTATGCACCGTACGATTAGATTCATACACAAACCTTTCAAGAACCTTTTGAACCAATTTCCCTGATTTATCTTTTGTCCATTTTGTAATTTCTTTTACATCATTTTTATAATAAACTTTATCTGTATATTTTGGTGTGGTTTTCTTTGGAGTTTTATGTTTTTTATAATAATATATTCCACAACCGGCAAGCCCAAGAGCTGCAGTAGCATATGCCCAAATAGCATTTGTTGCCGACGCTTTCTTTACCTGTGTTTCCTGAGCGACAGGAGTTTTAGGAATTTCAACAGATTTTTGGTTTTCAGATTTTTCTGCAGTTTTATTATCATTATCAAGTGTTGCAACGTTATCAGTACGCTGTAACATATATCTTGTATCAAATGATGTTATAGAACCTATCGGCATGAAACAATACCCCGTTTATAAATAAACTCCCAACAATTTTTTTTTTGCTAGTCTCCCTCAACTCGGCCTTTCAATTGACCACATGCAGCATCGATATCACTTCCGCGTTCCAATCTCACTGTAACCTTTTTCCCTGATTGTTCCAAAAGCGATTTAAACCTCATTACAGAATTTCTTGAAGGTTTTTCATAATCATTTTTTTCTGTAGGATTATAAGGAATCAAATTAATATTGCATTTTATATCAGATAAATAATGAACCAGTTCTTTTGCACTTTCCAATGTATCATTCAAATCTTTTATTAATAAATATTCAATTGTAATTCTACGATTTGTCTTTGCAATATAATGTTTCAATGCCTTATGCAATTCTGTCATATCATATTTGTCTTCAATTTTCATTAACTTTAATCTTGTTGCATGATTTGAAGCATGAAGGGAAATTGCAAGAGTAGATTGCATATCCAAATCTGCAAGTTCGTAAATAGATGGAATAATTCCACTGGTCGAAACAGTTAATCTGCGTTGTCCGATTTGAAAATCATTATTTAAAATTTCCATCGCTTTTAATACATTTTCTAAATTCAGCAACGGCTCACCTTGTCCCATAAACACAACATTAGTAACCTTTAAACCTGTATCCCGTTGTATTGCAAGAACTTGTTCAACAATTTCTTTATAAGTCAAATTTCTTATAAAACCGCGTTTGCCCGTAGCGCAAAATGAACAATTCACAGCACAACCGACTTGTGAACTCACGCACGCCGTCAAATTTGCACGATTGTCAAACCTCATCAAAACCGTTTCAACGCGTTCGCCATCTTCAAATTCAAGCAAATACTTTATTGTCCCGTCAGAACTTGTTTGCTTTGTATGAATTTTTATATTAGTAATATCAGCAACTTTTTTTAATTCTTCCCTTGCAGAAAGCGCCAAATCAGTCATTTCATCAATAGATGATACAGATTTTAAATAAATCCAATTATGAATTTGACGAGCTCTAAATTTTGACATCTTAAGTTCGTCTGTAATTTTTTCTATTTCATTTTGCGAAAGTCCCGAAAGAATTGTTTTTTCTGACATAAAAATACCTTTTAGATAAATTTTAATACAAATAAGAAAAATTTTAAATATAATTTTAAGCTCTGCTTATAAACACTTTACCCGATATTTCCTCAAAATTTTAAATTTAATTTTTAAAATTTCGACTAACTTTTTGTACTAAAAAGAGGAGGAAAAATTTATGGCAAGAATTATCGAAGGGAAAAGAAGAGTAATCAGAATGACAGTAAATGATGTTATGGCTGTAATCAGACAGTACCAATTCATTTCCAGATTTGCACAAAATTACTCGCATACACGCGAACTATTGGCAAAAGCCGATTTTTGTCTACCGGAAGACGTATAACAGAATATTATTTTTTTATTAAGAGAACTTACAATTTCCCCTTGTCCATGATAAAATCAAGGAAACAGACTTTAAAAGGACAAGGGGAAATTTATGCTAAGCTTCTTATTGAAACTACTGGGAGATCCAAACGAAAAGAAAATAAAAAATATGATGGGCATTGTCGATCATATCAACGCTCTGGAGCCACAATTTGCTGCACTTTCAGATGATGAACTGAAAGGTAAAACTGCAGAATTTAAAGAAATTTTGGCAAACAGAGAAACTTCATCAGATTTTAAAACAGATTTAAAATTAGAAAAAGAAGCCTTGGATAAAATTTTACCGGAAGCATTTGCGACTGTTCGTGAAGCCGGCAAACGTGTTTTGAATATGCGACATTTTGATGTTCAACTAATCGGCGGATATTTTCTACATAACGGGCACATCGCAGAGATGAGAACAGGTGAAGGTAAAACTTTAGTTGCAACCCTTCCTGCATACTTAAATGCTCTTACAGGCAAAGGCGTTCACGTAATCACAGTAAACGATTACTTGGCAAAACGTGATAGCGAATGGATGGGGAAAATTTACAAGTTTTTAGGTTTGTCTGTTGGCGTAATTTTATCAGGCGGACGTAGCGCAGATGATTTTGACAAGAAAAAAGCAGCCTACGATTGCGATATCACCTATGGTACAAATAACGAATTCGGGTTTGACTACTTGAGAGATAATATGGCTTCAAGTCTTGATGCTATTGTACAAAGACCTTTCAACTATGCAATCATCGATGAAGTCGACAGTATCCTGATTGATGAAGCCAGAACTCCATTAATCATAAGCGGACGTGTTGAAAAATCTGCTGATTTATACAATATGATGGCAAAAATCGCCCCTCAATTGAAAAAAGATATAGATTATGAAGTTGATGAAAAGAATAAAAATATAATTTTAACAGAAGAGGGCATCGACAGAGCTCAAGAACTTTTAAATGTAAAAGATTTGTTTGATATATCAACTCAGAATTCACACCACTTATTACAAGCTTTAAAGGCAAAAGAATTATTCACTCGTGACACAGATTACGTTGTAAAAAATAATGAAGTAATGATTGTTGATGAATTTACAGGTCGTATAATGGAAGGTCGTCGTTGGTCCGATGGTTTACACCAAGCAATTGAAGCAAAAGAAAATGTACCTATTCAAGATGAAACTCAGACATTGGCAAGCATTACATTCCAGAATTTGTTCAGATTGTATCCGAAATTATCAGGTATGACCGGTACAGCAATGACTGAAGAAGCAGAATTTGGTAAAATTTATAATTTGGAAGTTACAACAATTCCGACAAACAAACCTGATATCAGAATAAATTATCCTGACGTTATATACAAAACAGAACGTCAAAAATTTATTTCCGTTGTTGACGATATTATTGAAATGAATAAAATTGGCAGACCGGTATTAGTCGGAACAATCAGTATTGAAAAATCAGAATATGTATCACATCTTCTGACCCAAAAAGGTGTAAAACACAATGTATTAAATGCGAAACACCACGAAAAAGAAGCTTATATTATCGCACAGGCAGGCAGAGTCGGAGCAGTTACAATTGCAACGAACATGGCAGGTCGTGGAACCGATATTCTATTAGGTGGTAACGCAGAATTCTTAGCGAAAGAAAAACTTGAACGTGAAGGGATAACTCCTGAAAATCCAAATTACGAAAGTCTTAAAAATCAATATTTAGAAAATGCAAGAAAAATAACAGAGTCAGAACATGCAAGAGTAGTAGAAGCAGGCGGATTGCACGTAATAGGAACAGAACGTCACGAATCACGTCGTATTGATAACCAGTTGAGAGGTCGTGCAGCTCGTCAGGGCGATCCGGGTTCTACAAGATTCTTCTTATCATTGGAAGATAATTTGATGAGAATATTCGGCGGTGAAAAAATAACATCATTGATGGAAATGCTTAATGTCGATGAATCAATGGCTATTGAATCTCCACTAATTACAAAACAAATCCAATCTGCACAAAAGAAGGTTGAAACATACCACTTTGATATAAGAAAGAACGTATTAGAATATGACGATGTTATGAACATTCAACGTGAAAAGTTCTATGCTCAACGTAGAAAAGTTCTTTCCGGCAAAAATATGACTGACGATATTATGTATATGATTGACAAAGAATTTGACAGACTTATCGGTAGCTATATTTCAGAAGCTCAACAACCCGAAGAATATATTATTGATGACTTAAAATCTCTTGTCAGAGAAGTTCATTCCAAAATTCCTCAACTTTCAGGAATTGACGTAACAGATATCCAAGGTTTGAGATACGATGCTATTCATAAAAAATTGTATAACTTGGCAGTTGATGCATATAAGAAACACGAAGTAGAAACTATCGATTTTTACAATAATGTACTTGAAAAATATAGCGGACCTGAATTTACAAAACAAGATCCGTTCTCTGACAACAATGTCGTAAGAAATCTCGAAAAAGATATCTTGTTGAGGGTTGTTGATAGCAAATGGATTGATCACTTGCACAATATTGATATGTTGCGTGACAGCATAGGTTTGCGTGCATATGGTCAGAAAGATCCGTTAATTGAATATAAACGTGAAGCTTATGATTTGTTTAATAAGATGATGTTTGATATCCAATCAGAAACCGTAACTTATCTGTTCAGAACGAAATTCGGAGTTCAGATAATCGGTGGGCCATCAGAAAATATGGCATAGAAGAATAAAAAAAGGAAGATATAAATGTTAAGAACCGGAATAGTAGGATTACCCAATGTTGGAAAATCAACATTGTTTAACGCATTGACAAATGCGATGAATGCACAAAGCGCCAATTATCCGTTTTGTACAATAGAACCAAATGTAGGTGTTGTAAATGTACCGGATGAAAGACTTGAAATACTTGCAAAGCTATGCAAAACAGATGTAATTATTCCAACAGCAATTGAATTTGTTGATATCGCAGGTTTGGTAAAAGGTGCAAGCAAAGGCGAAGGTTTGGGAAACCAGTTTTTGCACAACATAAGAGAAGTTGATGCAATAATCCAAGTTGTAAGATGTTTTGACGATGAAAATACTATTCACGTTTCGGGAAAAATTGATCCGCTTGATGATATAGAAATTATTAACACAGAATTGGCACTGGCTGATATGGCATCTGTGGAAAAACAAATCTCAAAAATTTCTAAAATTGCAAAATCCGGAGACAAAGAAGCAACTTTAACTTTATCCGTTTTGGAAAAAATGTCAAAACTGTTGTCGGATGCTTCATTCATCAACATAAAAGATCATTTTGACGAAGATGAACTTCCTATTGCAAAAGGTTTGAATTTGATGTCTACAAAGCCTGTAATATACGTTGCAAACGTATCTGAAACAGATTTAAAAGACGGAAACGATTATACAAAGAAAGTTGATGATTACGCAAAAGCTCACGGAGCTGAAATGGTAATTATTTCTGCTAAAATTGAAGAAGAATTAATTGAATTGTCACCTGATGAAGCAAAAGAATACTTAAACGATTTGGGCGTTGAAGATAGCGGAATAAACAGAATGATAAAATCTGTTTATCACCTTTTGGACTTATTAACCTTCATAACTGCAGGAGAAAAAGAAGTTCGAGCTTGGACAATTCCATCCGGTACAAAAGCTCCTCAAGCAGCAGGTGTTATTCACACCGATTTTGAACGCGGATTTATCAGAGGAGAAATAACTCCATATAGCGAATTTGTAAAATACGGTTCTTATGCGGCTTGCAAAGACAAAGGCGTAACACGTATTGAAGGTAAAGACTACGTAATTCAAGATGGAGACTTGGTTCATTTCAGATTTGCAGTATAAATTATAAATTTTCTAAAGCTGCAATTTTCATTTTATCAAAATCAGGAGTACGGCCAAACCAAATTTCTTGAGCACATACAGCTTGATATAACAACATATCAAGACCTGAAATTGTTCTTATTTCCATATCTTCTGCACATTTTATCATACGAGTTTTGATAGGATTGTAAACGATATCATATAATATTGCATTTCTTTGAATTGTACGAAGAGCTTCAATACTTAAAGGCATCATATCGGCAGAATGTCCCAACATCCCTATCGGAGTGGCATTAACAACCATTTTATACTCTGATAAATCTCTTATGTTTTCTATTTGGAAAATTTCAAATACGATAGATGGAAATTTACGTCTGAAATAATTTACAACCTCGATTGAATTAGGAATATTCCTTGTAAATAACGAAATTGCTGCAACCTTCATATCTGCCAATGCAACGACAGCAGCATGGGAAGCCCCACCCGTACCTAATATTGCGGCTTTTGCACCTTGCATTTCAAAATCAGCAGGAATTGCACGTCTAAAGCCTAATACATCTGTATTATATGCCTTCAAAGACTTGTCCGGCATAATTGTTACAGTATTAATTGCGCCTGCCAAATCAGCATAAGCATCAAATTCATCAACAAAAAGAGATATAGGTATTTTTAATGGGATTGTAACGTTAAATCCTTCATAACCTTCCAATTTCAAAAACTTTATTCTGCTCACAAGAGTTTCTGGAGGCGTTTCCAAAATGCTATATTTTCCATCTATTCCAAGACTTTTAAATCCGGCCTGATGAATAACATCGGATAAAGAATGAGCTAAAGGATAACCAATAAGCGCAAATTTATGCATCATTTCCACCTTCTACTTGTTCTTTTTTATACTGACAACTTCTGTTTGAACAAACAATTTGTTCTCCGTTTTTCAAAATCTTTTTAACTAAAAGAGCACCACATGTCGGACAAACCTCTCCTGTTGGTTCATTCCATAAAGTAAAATCACAATCAGGATAACTGCTACATCCGTAAAATACAGTTCCGCGTTTTGATTTTCTTTCGACGATTTCGCCTTTACCGCATTTTGGACATTTTACACCGGTTGAACGTCTATATGGTTTTCTATGTCTGCAATCAGCATTTGTACATTCCATATATTTTCCATAAGGACCCATTTTGAAAATCATAGGAGAACCGCATTTTTCGCACTTTTCATTGCATTGTTCAGGTTCTTTATGTTCATCTTCATCCCCGGACTCTCCGATATTTTCACTCAAAACATCCATAGACATCAATGTTTTACATTCAGGATATCCTGAACACCCCAAAAATTGTGTACCGTATTTGCTTGTTCTTAGAACCATAGGTTTGCCACAGTTCGGGCATTTGATACCACTGTCTACAAGAACTTTTCCACCTTCTTGCATAGCTTTGTCAACCGTTACAATAAACGGGTCATAAAAGTCTTTTAATACTTTTGTCCAAACCGCTTTTTTATCGGCAATTTTATCCAATTTGCCTTCCATGCCGGCAGTAAATTTATAATCCATAATTTCTGTAAACTGTTTACACAACTGTTTTGAAACAGTTCTGCCTAACAATGTCGGGAAAAGTGTCCTGTCCTTTTTATCAACATACTTACGAGTTTGGATTTTTGTAATAATTGATGCATAAGTAGATGGTCGACCGATTCCATATTCTTCTAAAGCTTTTACTAGACTAGCTTCAGAAAATCTTGGTGGCGGTTGCGTAAAATGCTGTTTTGGTTCTACTTTACGGCAAGTTAACTTATCACCTTTATTCAAATCGGGGATTTTTTCTTCAGGTTTTTCACCATCTTCATCGTCAGAAGTATCTACATAAAGTTTCAAGAATCCTTCAAATGTAACCTTGCTTGTAGAAGCTCTGAGAGTATAATCTCCTGCAGAGATTTCTACAGCTTTGTTTGCAACAGAAGCTGCTTCCATTTGAGATGACATAAATTTGTTCCATATTAACTTGTAAAGTTTATATTGCTCAGGCGTTAAATATTTTTTTATACTGTCAGGAGTTCTGTCAGGATATGCAGGACGAATAGCTTCGTGCGCATCTTGAACGTTTTGTTTGCCTTTTGCATAAACATTTGGAGTTTTAGGATAATATTCTTCTCCAAAATTTTTCAAAATAAAATCTTTTGCCATAACCTGTGCATCATCTGAAACTCTGACACTATCAGTTCTCATATATGTAATCAAACCTGCGGCACCACCATCAATTTCAATACCTTCATAGAGTTTCTGGGCTATTTGCATCGTCTTTTGAACACCGTATCCTAATTTAGAACTTGCTTCCCTTTGAAGAGTTGACGTTATAAAAGGAGCTGTCGGCTTACGTTTTGTTGTTCTGTTTGTTATATTGGTAACTTCATAATTTGTAGATTTGTCAAGAAGGAAATCGACAATTTTCTGAGCTTCTTCTTGGTTTTTTATTTCAATTTTTTTATTTTTATATTTAGATAGTTCAGCTTCAAATGTTCCATCATCTTTTGCCATGATTGTATGAATAGACCAATATTCTACAGGTACAAAAGCTTCAATCTCATCTTCCCTTTCACAAATCATACGAAGGGCAACAGATTGAACACGTCCTGCCGAAAGTTTATAATTGCCGAGTTTTTTCCACAATACAGGGGACAATTTGTAACCTACAAGTTTGTCCAAAATCTGTCTTGTTTGCTGAGCCTTAACTTTATCCATATCAATTTGTCTTGAATGATCAACTGCATATTTTACAGCCTTTGGTGTGATTTCGTTAAACTCAATTCTAAATACTTTTTCATCCGGTACTTTCAAAACTTGTCTGACATGCCAAGCTATTGCCTCTCCTTCACGGTCGGGGTCGGATGCCAGATAAACTTTATCACAAGTTTTTGCAAGGTCATTCAATTTCGTTACTACTTTTTTCTTTTCAGGAATAACAACAAATGTCGGCTTGAAATCATGTTCGACATCAAAACCCAAATCTTTGCTAGGCAAATCTCTTATATGCCCAAAACTCGCTTCAATTCTATATCCATTACCAAGAATTTTTTTAATAGTTTTGGTTTTTGCCGGAGATTCGACTATTACTAACGCTGTACCCTTACTCTTTTTATCTTCTTCTGCCATTATCCTTAAATATTAACCTTCTTATACCTGTCTCCCTCAACCTTCTCTATTATCCCTTTAAGCTCCATTATTGTCAAGTACGAAAGGATATCAGAAACGTCAAGCCCTGTATTATTTGAAATTTCATCTACATTTTTATCTTCCAGTGAAATTGTCTCGAAAATTTTTAATTCATTGTCATCCAAATCATCTAACTTCAATTGAACCGCTTGTCCCCTTTGTATTTCCCAATTCAAAGCTTCCAAAATATCATCAGACGTTGTGACGATTGTTGCACCGTTTTTTATTAATTTATAAATTCCTTGAGTATTAGGATTTGTAATCAAACCCGGAATACACATCAATTCTCTGCCTTGTTCCAGCGTCAAATTTGCACTTATCAAGGCTCCGCTTTTCAAAGATGCCTCAACAACTAATGTACCATAAGACAATCCGGTTACAATTCTGTTTCTTTGAGGGAATCTAAATTTTAACGGTTCAAATGTCGGATAGTATTCTGTAAAAATCGCACCAAACCCGTTTTCAATTTTTTCATAAAGTCCTTTATTGCCAGACGGATATACAAAATCAAACCCGCTTGCAATAACACCTATTGTTTTTAAATTATTTTCTATAGCTGACGTATGCGCACAAGAATCAATCCCTGATGCCAAACCTGAAACTATACATATATCTGTATTTTGCAATTGAGATATAACATATTTTAAAGCTTCTTTGCCGTTATAAGTGGCTTTTCTTGAACCTACAACAGCAAGAGTTCTATCGAAATTGCAAAGCGATAAATCGCCTTTATAATACAATACTGCCGGAGGATCAATAATATTTTTCAAAAGTTTTGGATATTTTTCATCTTCAAACGTTAAAAATTTTATCCCGCGATTTTTAACCAAGTCAAAAGATTTTTCTAAATCAACTTTATCTCTTGCTCTTAAAAAGTTTTCAGCCTTTTTTACACTTAACCCGTCAATATTGGTAATTTCATCTCTGGAAATATTAAAGGCTTTTTCAATGTCACCGGTATAATTGTACAAACGCAGAACAAAAGCACTATCTATACTCTCAATTGAAGAAAACCCTATCCAATATTTTTCAAACATACAAAAAACTCCTAATTTTTGTTTTGTCTGTTCTTCAAACGTTCCACAATCTTTTCGACATTATGTTTTTCTTCGTCCGCCAAATCTTTTTTCAAATAATCTTCAAAATATTCTATAGCACCTTCATAATCACCTTTTGCCATAAATAATATCCCGAGTTTTTTAAAAGGCAACGGAAAATGAAAATTAATTGATGTTGATTTTATGTAGTTTGTTATTGCTTTATCAAGTTCATCATTAGCTTCATAACTCTCTGCCAAATAGTAATAAATCCACTCATTATCTTTTTTGTATTCTAAAACATTTTCAAATGCACTGATAGCAGAGGAATAATTGCCGAGTTCAAAATGTACCCGACCTAAATCATAATATGCATCATAATTTTTGGGTTGTTCTTCCAATATATGTTCCAATTCATCAATAGCTAAGTCTAATCTTGAATCTTCCATATAAAATCTTGCAAGATAATGTCTCAAAACCAAATTGTCAGGCATTTCATACACGCCTTGTGCCAAAAGTTGAATTCCACTATCATAATTTTTTTGTTTATAATAAATATCCGCCAAATTTATATATACTTGCGGCAATTTTGGATTTAATTTTTGAGCTTTCAAAAAATTGTGCTCGGCATTATCATTGTCGCCCAATTGTGCATAACATTGCGCAATATTGTTATATACTTCAGCACTATCACCATTCGTTTCCAAAACTGATGAAAAAGTATCAATAGCCTTTTTCCATTCGCCTTTTTGATAATATTCAATAGCCTTATCAGCTTTATCACTCATATTATAAACCTAACCCCATTCCACTATCATTGTCACCGGAACCTATATTTTTAATAACAGTTCTTGTATTACCGACAGCGGTAAATGATTTTGGTTTAATTGTCATTCTGATTTTGTCAGCATAAATTGTTCTTACACCTTGAGTTATACTTGAACGTCCGGTAAAGAATATCAAACTTGGTTTTCCAGTCTTTCTATCAGGGAAAACAGAAATTTTTGGACCAACTGCATAATAATCATCATACCAAACTCGAACATTTCCGCTTGCATTGTACAATCCTTTTGCCTGATTATATTCCTGTAATGAAGATTTCAACACTAATTTTTTACCTTCATCATTTGTCGTAGTTGTTGTGGTATTTCCATAAGCATTTAAGATTTTTGTAACAGCATTATATACGAATCTGTCGGCAATAGATGTGTTACTCTTATCTTTGATTTTTGCATTACCGATTAATTCAATATCTTTTAAGTCACCATCTTTATTTGTCTTAATTTTAGCTTTGTTAGAGAATGTTTCAAGCTCTTTATAGTTAATAGTAACACCACCGGTTGCAGTCATAACACCGGATTGCGTATCATATTCCTGAACGTCAGCATTAATTACAATTATTGGCACTTTCCCGTCAAAAACTGTAGATTGAGTATCACCTTCGGCACGTATAATCTTTGTAATCAATGATACCTTTAAAATATTGGCTTTAACTTCACGTTTTTTATTCTTTTTTACTTCGTAAGCATAAGGTTTGTCATAGAATGTTGCAGTATCCGGCTTTTGCTCTCCATCCATGCTAACATCAGCAGAATCTCCAACAACCTTCATATCATCAACTTGAACTTTTACATTTCCATCAAATTTTATCTTATTATCAGACTCATTATATGTCTGAGATTTTGATTCTATAACCAAATCAGAGGCTCCAACTAAAATTCCTCCGGTTAATAATAAAACAAATAGTGAAATTAAAACTTTTTTCATTTTTGCTCCTTGATATCATATATTCTTGATACAGTTTTCCCAGTAATTTTAAAATCTTTATATCCCGGATTTATAACAGCTTTACTTGCAGTAGCCATCAATTGATGACCTCTGGTAATACGTATATTTCCGGATGCTACAACAGGTTTGTCATTTCCTGACCAAACGAGTCTGTCCGCTCTTAACATTGTTCCGTCTTTTATCGCAATTCTTGTATCTTGATACAAAATAATTTGTTTTTTATTCGCATTATAAGTTCCTTTTGTCGATTCAAAACTCATTGCAACATCATTATTTTCGCCATAAAAATTGCCGACAACATTATTTAGCATGGCAACTCCGGTTTTGCTATCATAACTACCGGTTTCACCATATATTTCCCAATATTTTTTTTCATTTTTGGTTTCAGTAAGAATAATACCGTTAATTTGCGCTTCTTGCCTGTCTTGTTCACCCGACAATTGGCTTCTACTAAAGTTATGAGTTATAACCCCGGCAGAAATAAACGCCCAAAGTAAAATGCCCACAACTACAGCAAACATAGAAATATATATTCGTTTCTTTTTACTTAAATCTTTCCAATTCATAGCAAAATTTTATCATGAAATAATTCCAATAACAAAAATTATTATGAAATATGAATAAAGCCGACATCATTCTGCTCGCTATCCCAAAGCCCTCGCGCTAAACGGGTCTTGCAGTAGCCGCACTTCTGCTGCTCCTGCTCGCCCTCTGCTCGGGCTTTGTTATGACGTCAAAGTTTTGAATGAACGTTCAATATTC
>JALCDS010000024.1 GCA_022641775.1 Clostridiaceae bacterium | reverse complement strand
AAAATCCGAGTTTACCAACCAGATATAATTTGGCACCGCAACAGGCACATAGTCTTGCAATATTTCCTGTATTCTGCGGAATTTCAGGTTCATACAAAACTATATTAAGCTTCGGCATTTTTATTTTCGTCCTCAAATAGTGTTCCTGCTTCAAAAACTACAGGCAACCCTCTGATTACACAAAATACAATAGCAATTACAGCGAACCAGAATCCGAGTTTTGTTATCAATTCTGCATTAGGAAGGTTTGGAATACGTGCTGTTATAATCAAAACAAATGCTAAAACTTTGCTGACTGCATAGCTGATTCTCATAAATTTTGAACCACAAATGAATTTTGCGATATTTGATTTTTGCATTGTGTCTTTACCAAATGCGGTAAACCCTTTTTCCATTGCAGCACTTCTAATGGTATCTGTGATAAATCCTCTTGTTATTGCGATAAGAGGAAATATGATTGATAACCAACCCATTACGGCAAATAATATCCAATAGGAATTTTCAACTATTCTATCACCCATAATATCAAGTAATGCGCCCAATTTGGATTCTTCATGGAACTTGCGAGCCACATATCCGTCAACACCATCAAGAGCAAATGCCAAAATTGTAAATATCAATGCGGCAATATATGCTTCATAAATTCCGGGACATGCTACAATCAAAAAGATTGCGCAAAACATAACTATAATTCTGAAAATTGATATAAAATTAGCCATATTTTCTCCGTTATTTTTTTAATCTTGATAGTGCAAAATCAACCTTATCAAGTTTTTTTACTCTATCTCCCAACATCATTTTTTCGGCAGCTTCAAGAGTTGAAGTTACCATCAAACCGTTATCGCCATCAGAACGAGCTTTTCTTCCACTTTCACAACATGAAATAAAGTGCTGACATTCAAGTTTCAATGGTTCAATTTCAAGATAATCAAGTTTGATATTTTGTGTTGCATCTTTTACAAAATTGTCGTAGATTACAAGTTTATTTTCTTGAACTGTATCATCTAAAATTGCAGTTGCTTTTGTTCCGCGAACCAAAAGTTGAACATGCTTTTTCGGTGTAATCCAACTGTCTGCAATTTGACCAATCATTCCATCTTCAAATTCAATAGTTATATGTGTAATATCCATAATATCGTTTCTATCAGAAGAACATCCGACAGCAGATATTACTCTAACAGGATCTTTACCTGTCACATAGCTTATCATTGAAACATCATGCGGTGCTAAATCCCACATAACACTTCTATCATTTTTGAAAAAGTTTACATTCAGTCTGTCACTTTGAGCATAAACAACATCTCCAAGCGCACCTTCTTCTATCATCATTTTTAATCTGTTTACTGCCGGATGATACAAAAGTAAATGTCCAACCATTAAAACAAGATTTTTTGCATTTGCAAGTTCCATCAAATCTTTTGCTTCTTGAGCTACAGTTGAAATAGGTTTTTCAACATAGACATTTTTTCCTGCTTCAAGCATAGCTTTTACTATCTTGTAGTGGGTATGGCTTGGTGTTACAACAGCTACTGATGTAATTTCTTTGTTATTAATTACGTCAGTAAAATCTTTTGTCACATTTACGTTTGGATATTGTTCTTTTACTTTTTTTAAGTTTTCTTCATCCATATCGCAAACGGTATCTAAAACGTTTAAATTATAAAAGTTACGGACAATGTTACGTCCCCAACATCCTACTCCTATAACCGCTATTTTTTGTTCTTTCATGTTTTTTACCTTAATTTTATCTATTCCTATATATTAATCATACATTGCCCAGTTTATTTTGCAAATATTTAAAGAACTATTAATATAATTATTGAGGATTCTCTTGTTGTTTGCTTTGAGCATCTCTAATAGCTTTTACTCTAAGTTGATGCATTTCTTCACATCTTTCATAGAATAAATCTTTATCGGCTTCAGGAAAGTATCCTACAAGCTTGTCCAAAAGACCTTTCGGATATTCTGAATATGTTGCCATTTTGGTTAATAAATCCTCGTTTAACGGGTACAAGTTTCTGAAATTTTTGTAGAAAATAGCTTTGCTTTCACCTATTGCACGCTGGTCGTTATTCATTGCACTTTCTGAAAACTTGTATGTTACATAGTTTGTATCAAAATACAATCCGTTTTTTCTATGTAAAATTAGTTTCATTATTAAGTCGAAGTCTGCAAGATATTTGAATTTTTCATCAAAATATCCCTCTTGTTCAAGAACAGATTTTTTGAAAAACATCGCTTGTCTGGCGCATGGCATAACTTGAAAGGCATTATGCATTGAAGGCATAAATAGGAAGGTAAATCCTTGCGGATGTCTGCAATATGCCGGAGCAAAAGTGAAATCTCCGTTATTCGCTTCCATAAGGTTTACAATATCTGCAACCGCTGTAATATCATGGATAAAATCATCGCAACTTAAAAAAGTTACATATTTCCCTTGCGCACGCATAATCCCTTGGTTTAGTGCATTAAATTTTCCTGTATCGTTTCCTGAATAAAAAGTTAAGAAATTCTTATTCTTATAATCCTTGAGCATTTCAATTGTGCCGTCTTGTGAAGCTTTATCAATTATGATATGTTCAATATTTGGATATGTTTGTAAATCAAGTAGGGAGATTAGTAGGTTGAATGCATCCAGTTTTTCTCCTTCTATCAAATTATGTACAGGTGTTATTATTGATACTATAGGTTCTTCCATTTTATCTCCTTATTATTTGTTAAAGTAAAAATTATCTTCTTTCAATCTTTGAATTACTTCTTTCAGTTGGTCGTCAGAACATACATAAGACAGTCTGAAATAACCTTCACCATATTCACCAAAGGCATTTCCCGGAACGATTACAACTCCTGAAGTTTTTAGAACATCTTCACAGAATTTGAAAGCGGAATCATATCTTTTTGGAATAGGTAACCATAAATAGAATGTCGCGTGAGGGACCTTATCATTATCAATATCCCATCCGAGTTCTTTAAAACCGTTTACCATTATTTCTTGTTTTCTTTTGAATCCTTCATTTGCCTGTTTTATGTAATTATCGCCTTCTTCAGAATTTATAATATTAGAACAAGCTACTTGCAAGGCTTTAAATATACCGTTATCAAGAGTTGATTTTAATTTTCCGAAACGTTGAACAACTTCACTGTTTCCGCAAACCCAGCCCAGACGCCAGCCTGTAAGTGCGTATGGTTTTGAAAATGAAAAGAATTCAACTGCAATATCTTTTGCTCCGCCAATTTCAAATACAGAGAACGGTTTTTCTTTTTCATCAAAATACAAATCAGAATATGCAGCATCTGAAATCAAAAGAATTTTATGCTTTTTGCAAAAATCTACTACAGATTTTACATATTCTTTAGTTGCTGTTGCTCCCAACGGATTGCTAGGATAATTTATTATTAAAGCCTTGATTTTTTCAGGATTGTATCCTTCTTGAACAAACTTTTTCATAACCTGTTCCATATCCGGCATGTAGTTATTGTCTTTTGTTAGAGGTACATGATAGCCTAAAGCCCCGCAAGTATTGATAAATTGCCAATATGATGCATAGCAAGGGTCAGGAGTTAAAATTATATCTTTATCCTTATCGTTTTTTTGAGGAGTTGTAATAGCCCTTATAATATTTGCTATACCCTCTTTTGAGCCGATAAGTGAAAATATTTCAGTATTCGGATTTAATTCCACGCCAAAACGAGATTTCATTCTTTTTGCGATTGCTTCTCTGAAATATTGTTCTCCTTTTGGGGATGAATATGTGTGGATTCCGTCAATTTCAAGTGCATTTTTTAGGTCTTCTATAACCTTTTTAGGTGGTTTTGCTGTAGGTGCTCCCATTGCAAGTGAAATTGGTGCTCTATTCTTTTTTGTCAATTCAGGTGTAAGTTTTGCAGTTTGTTCTTTTAACTTAAACATTATGTATGTATCTAAATTCATTACCTGTTCATTAAATAAATTATCTTTTAAAAATTCCATTTTTATTTCCTCTTTTTATAAAATACTACGCTGCGATTTTCATTGGACCTTCCAAAGATGCAGTAACAAATTGTTTTGTGTATGGTGTATCTTGTTTTAATAGTTCCGCAGGAGTTCCTGTGAAAACAATTTTTCCGTCATACAACATAATAATTTTGTCTGCGGTTCGTGTGATGGTTGACATTTGGTGAGTTACAACGATTGAAGCTGCATTTGTTTCTTCTTTCAACCGTACGATATAATCTTCAATCAATGTAGATGATATCGGGTCTAACCCGGCTGTCGGTTCATCATAGAGAATAGTCTTTGGCTCGGTCACTATCGCTCGTGCAAAACTTACACGTTTTTGCATACCGCCTGAAAGTTCTGCCGGAAATTTTCTCTCGATTCCCTTCAATCCTACAAGTTCCAACTTTTCCGCGACTATGTGTTTTATATCTTTTTCTGAGTATTTATTTCTTAAATCTTTTCTTTCATGAAGTGCAAACGCAATATTATCTGCAACATTCAGAGAATCAAATAACGCTGAATACTGAAATACCATTGCAATATCTTCGCCTTCAGGAGTTATTATTTCCCCACTATCTTTTTTTATAAGTTCGCATATGAGTTTTAAAATTGTACTTTTCCCTGAGCCTGAAAATCCTACAATTGCGAGAACTTCTCCGTCATTAACTTTGAACGATACATCATTAATTACTGTTTTGTCATTAAATTGTTTTACTAAATTTTTAACTTCTATACTCATAATTTATTCCACCTTTAAAAGAAAAATACCATTGCAAATACCATATCCCATATTACAATAGCCACAAAAGACCAAACAACGGCTTTTGTTGTTGCGATACCTACGCCTTTTGCCCCGCCTGTCGCTTCATAACCTGTTGAACAACTAACGAGGGCAATTGTAGCACCGAATGCTAATGCCTTGAGTAATGATACGCCTAAATCCTTCATATATACACCAAGCCATGCAGAATCAAAAAATGCCCGATATCCTAAATCTGCAGACAGATGTGCTGTAACAGCTCCTGCCAAAACTCCGACAATTCCTGCGATAACAACGATGATTGGCATCATCATTGTTCCTGCCAAAATCCTTGGCACAAATAGATATCTTATCGGATCAATATTTAAAACTTTCATAGCATCAATTTGAGAAGTTACTTTCATCGTTGCAATTTCTGATGCCAGCGAGGAACCAATCATTGAAATAATTGCAAAACCTGACATAACCGCAGAAACTTCTCTTACAATCAACATAGTCATTAAAAGTCCTACAAAGTTACTTCCGCCTTGTTTAACCATTTCTGAGGCAACTTGTGATGCTACAATTACAGAAGTCATACCAACAATAGATAACGTTATCGGGAGTGAAGTTATACCAAATCTGTAACATTGTTCTATTACTTCCTTAAAATTTATGTCACCTTTTATTATAAATTTGCAGGTATGAAACCCATTATATGCAATATTTCCTATAGTTTCTATAAACACATACAAATCTGCCAGTATTCCAGTTGCAATTTTGTATGTAGCCGTTTGTTTGAAATATTTGTAAATAAGTTTGTAATCCATTCTTTGATTATATCAAATTGTTTGGCTGTTGGCAATTGGAATAAGATATTTAATAAATCAATGTCATTAAATAATAAATATTTGTCACTTTATGTTAAGAAAGCTACTTAAGTATTTTTTAATTATTTAGAACACACATTGCTTGGAAATTTCCTCCATTGCATGATCCTTCGTAAGAATGTGGTGACGTATCATTTTTGAAAAATCCTCTGTTTTTTATATGATATTGATCGGAAGAATTAAATTCACCAGTTAACAAGTACACATAATAGTAACCACTGTCTGAGACAAATTTAAGTCCAAAGTCATTAACATGGCTGTTATTTAATGTTAATCCCGAAGTTGAACCACTTGAACTTATTGATGAATCATAAACATATTCAGCCAAAGCTGTTAAGTCTGATGGAGTTGGCATTTTATCAATTCCGCCACATGTTTTTGCTGCTCCGGCCCATCTGTCAGTAGTAAAACGACAGGTATAGGAAACTCCTAATTCGCCATTATTTGAAGCTTGATTACATTCACTGGTAGATAAACCTGTAGGATAAAAAGCTTTACTAAAACATTTCCCGTTTATCCTTGGCAAACCATTGCTACATAATGTGCTTTTACAATTAGCCACAACATTACAATCACTAGCGCCCATGGTTACAACATTGCCGGAAGCGGAGCAACCGCTTGGAGATAGCGAGCTGAATTCATGACCGGTTGAAGGATATGTTCCTACTTCTATCTTTTCACCTTCTGCATACGTACCAGAGCCATCGACTGTTCCGCAAGTTGCTGCAGTTGTTACCGTTAATTTGTATTTTGGAACAGTGTATGCAGGAGTCGTATCACTAGGCGTAGTATCCGTCGGTGTCGTATCACTAGGCGTTGTATCAGATGGCGTTGTATCACTAGGTGTTGTAGAATGCGGAGCTGCAGGATTATCTATGAGGCTACCGTCGGTTACAATATTTGAGACGTAATAATCTCTTCCGAATATATTCGGTTTGTTTTTGCCATTGATATCATAATAAACTTTTAAATAGTTTTCGTTCTTTTTTGTTCTGGCATCATAATATTTTCCGTCCCAACCATCCTTTGCCATTATACATACACTTGCGCCATCTTTTAGTGTGTATGCATCATTACATAATGTATTCATTTGAGCCAAAGCAGTTCCGTTTGTATCTATATAATCAGCGGCGAAACAATCATCTAAAGTGTTACCGCATTTTGTAGCACTTTTAAAATAATTGTCAAAAAAACTTCTTTTGCCATTTGCTGTTGCAAATGGAGTATATTTCAAATCATTTGTATTTTTGTCTGCGAGATATCTGGTGAAACCTTGTGACAGTTCACTTACAAATTTAGCTTTTGCAGTATCAAAAGACTTTTGTTGATACCTATTAACCAATGAGGGAATTGTAAGCGCTGCAATTACACCTATAATCGTCATAGTTATAAGTGTCTCTGCAAGTGTGAAGGCAATTACTTTCCGCATATAATAAACTCCAATTTAAATCAATAATCAAATCAATAAATATATTATTACTATTATAACATATTTTTATATATTTTCAAGTGTTTAATTATTTATTATAATTTTGGTTATATACAATAGATATATTGAATTGAAGTTTACATTTTTAATGTATTGTATTTTTTTGGTATAATAAGAATATGGTAAGATTAATTAATGAAAAAAATTTGTGGGTATTGAAATCTGCGATAGTAAAATGGATGGGTTTCCAAAAACATCATACTCATATTGTTGAAGTTAATAATCAAAATTCTACTCCATGTATTTATGCTTTATGGCATGCAAATCAATGTTGTATATTTGGTATTAAAAATAAACACAATACAAGTATAATGATTAGCCGCTCTATGGATGGGGAAATTATTACGGCAGGAGTTGAAAGTTTAGGCATAAAAGTTGTCAGAGGGTCAAGTAATCGCCAAGGTAGTGTTGAAGCTACAATGCAACTTATTGAAAGATTAAAAGCGGGAGAAGATGCTGCGCTTACTATTGATGGTCCTTCGGGTCCGTATCATAGAGTTAAAAACGGAGTTATTAAAATAGCAAAACTCTCCGGTTGTCCTATTATTCCATTGACTTGGTATTCTCCTAAATGGTGTTTTTTAACATTACCATCTTGGGATAAAATGACTTTGCCTATTTGGGATACTAATTTGATAAATTTGTACGGTGAGCCTATTTATGTACCTTCTGATTTGCCGGATAGTGAATTTGGAACTTACAAAGAAAAACTTAAAAACGCATTAGATGATTTGGATAAAAGAGCACCTGAAGAATATAAAAAAATAAAAGAGAAAAAATTATGGAAAACTCATTCAACCCCGATATAAGAACTTTTAAAATATCAGCAATTCAAATGAATTCAAAAATTGGTGATAAAAATGCAAATTGTGAAAAGGTAAAACAACTTATTACCCGTGATGTGGATGATGACGTTGATTTGATAGTGTTGCCTGAGGTTTGGACTGTCGGATGGTCTTGTCCTGATTTTAGAGCCTCTGCAGAAAATTTTAAAAAGAGCAAAGTTATAAATTTTTTGTCAGATATCGCAAAAAAATATAATTCATTTGTTGTTGGTGGCAGCATTATCGAAAAAACTGATGATGGAAGATTTTTGAATACTTCGCCTGTTTTTGATAGAAGTGGAAATCTGATTGCGAAATATTCCAAAATGCATTTGTTTTCATACTATGGAGACAATGAAGGCTCTTATGTTGAAGTTGGTGATAACCCTGTTCTTGTTGATATGGATAGAGTTAAAGTCGGTTTAACTGTTTGTTTTGATATAAGATTTCCCGAAATTTATCGTGCTTATAGAAAATGCGGTGCGGATTTGTTTGTTAATTGTGCTGCTTGGGGTTTGAAAAAGCCTATTCCATGGGAAGCAATGACACGATCAAGAGCAGTAGAAGAACAAACCTATATGGTTGCTTTAACTCAGTCAGGACTGATTAAGGATGAAGATTATAATATCGGTCATTCCAGAATTTTGGATTACAAAGGCGAAACCTTATCTGAGATAAAAGACCAAAAAGAAGGGGCAATGACGGCTGTAATAAATCTAAATGAAATGTATGAATTTAGAGATAAGTGTACTATACTGAATGACATTAGAAAATCGTATGAGGTGGAATGTGTATAAAAAAATTTGTTTAACTTTTTTTGTGATTTTTGCAATATTGTTATCTGATATAAGTGTCAAGGCAGAATCTATTTCAAGAACTCTGAGTAAACTTAATCAAAATAAAGCTGCAGTTTCAATATCAATAAAAGATATATCTAACGGCAAAACTGTTTATTCTCTAAATTCAGATAGACCGGTTTCTCCTGCATCTACGCTGAAAATAGTTACATATACAGCTTCGATGAATACGTTGGGTAATGATTTTCAATACAAAACGCAGTTGTATAAGACTTCTAACAATGATTTGTTTTTGAAGTTGAGTGGTGATCCATTTTTTACGACTAAAGATTTAAAAAATCTTTTTAGTCTCGCAAAAAACCAAAAGAAAATTTTAGCACCTAAAAATGTTTATATTGATGATTCCTTATTTGATAAAATCGAATGGGGCGAAGGTTGGCAATGGGATGATGATTTGAATGTTTTAATGCCAAAGTTCAGTATATATAATTTGGATAACAATTTGATTAATGTTGTCATTTTCCCGACGACAGAAGGTTCTCCTGCAAATATTTATACTGAAGTATTTTATCCTATAGGGTTTATGAATTTGGTAACAACCGGAACAACAAATGATATTACAATGACGAAAGGTAATACAATTTTCCCTGAAATGATTAATGTAGAGGGAACTATCGCTCAGCAAAAGATTATTCCGATACCTTGCCCAAATCCTAGAAGATACTTTAAATTAAGAGTTGAGGATGCTATAAGAGCCCAAAAGATGGACTATTATAAAACTGTGGCATCTAAAAAAACTCCGACTTCCGGAATATATTTGGTAGGTGAAATTACTCATCCTATAACAATGACAAGTGAAAAAGTATTGAAAGAAAGCAATAACTATGTTGTAGAAACTGTATTCAAGTCGGCTGGTTCTGTTTATACAAAATCTCAAGGCTCTGCAAAAAATTCTTTGAAAATGTTGAATGATTATCTTTCTGGTTTGAAAATTAATACTTCAAATGTGAGAATTGTTGATGGTAGTGGTGTTTCAAAAAACAATTTGGTGACTGCTAATTTTATGACCGATTTTTTATATGCACAATCAAAATTGAATACATTTGATACATTCAAAAAGTCTCTACCTACTGCAGGTGAAGGAACTTTGAAAGATAGAATGTTGTATTTTAAAGATAACTTGAGAGCTAAAACCGGTACACTTTCTGATGTAAGTTCAATAACAGGGTATATAACTACTCAAAAGGGGAAAACTTATGCCTTTGATATTATAATTAATGACCCTAAAACAAAATCTTCAGATAAAAAGTTAACGGAAGAATATATATTAAGAACTATTTATACAAGTTATTAGTATTTGACTTGAAACAATAAAAAAAAATGTTATAATGGGGTTATATACAGCATGAGGGAAAGTTATGAAATTAGTTAATAAAAAAGGTTTTACACTTGCAGAAGTATTGCTAACAGTCGGGATTATCGGTGTTGTAGCTGCAATAACGATGCCATCGTTGATGAGTGGATGGCAAAATAAAGCATATTCAACTATGGCACGCAGATTTTATAGTTTGTATAATCAAGCTATAGAAACAATGATAAAAGACGATATGGCGCTTAATATTAATGAATCAAGAACTGCCAGAATTGCCGTGAATTCTCAAGACGGATTTTGGCCAAAGTATTTTCATTTAATTGAAAATTGCGAACAAAATTACGATAACTGTTTTGCTTCGACCGGTTATAAGACTGGTAATAATGCACAACCTGGAACAAAAGTATCAAGTATTATAAGTGGAATGCCAAATAATAATTCTTATTACGCTTTTGTTTTAGTGAGTGGAGAATCTGTTGCATCGCCTTTAATAGCTAATGGGAATTCTATTATTGTAGATTTAAACGGAAAAAAAGGTCCGAATACTTTGGGTAAAGATTTTTGGATTATGAATATTGATGTCAATGGTGATATCGGAAATGATGATGCAGCATCTTGTGCCGGTAATGATTTTGTATCAGGATGTTTTGCAAAACTTAAAAAAGAGAATTGGACTATAAAATAGTTATTTTGTTTGAGCCTTTGCTTGTTTCCACAAGTCGTCAAATTCGTTAAATGTATATTCATTGAGCGGTTTTGTTGCTAATTCTTCCATTTTACGGAATCTTTTCATAAATTTTTTGTTAGCTTTTAACAAAGCTTGTTCTGCATCTATTTTGTTCCAACGTGCAAGGTTTACCGTTGCAAAAAGTATATCTCCGAATTCTTCTTCCATTTCGGCTTTATTATTGTTGTTCTTAGCTTCTTTAAATTCTTCATATTCTGACTTTATACAATCATATAAAGATTCTTCATCAGTCCATTCAAAACCTGTTTTAACAGCATGTTTACTTATCTTTTGTGCGCTGATAAGTGCTGCTTGCGATTTTGAAATTCCATCCATTGCGGATTTTCTGTGTGATTTTTCTTCTTGTTTAAGTTTATCCCAGTTTGCTAGAATTTCACTTGTTGAATTTACTTTTACATTGCCAAATACATGCGGATGTCTATGAATAAGCTTGTCTTTCAGCTCTTTTGCGACATCTTCTATTGTAAAAGAGCCTTCGTCATCTGCGATTTGTGAGTGTAACAATACTTGTAAAAGAACATCTCCGAGTTCTTCTTGTAAGTGTTTCATATCATTGTCATCAATGGCATCTACTGCCTCATAAGCTTCTTCTAACATATTTGGTCGCAATGAATAATGGGTTTGTTCTCTATCCCATTCACACCCATTTGGTGCTCTTAATCTTCTTACGACGTCAATAAGTTCTTCTAAATTTTTGTATTCCATTAGTATCCGGCCTCTGTAATTTCAATTAGTTCTTTTAAAATTTTGTTATATGGTGTTTCAATGTTATGCTTTTGTCCAAACTCTATTACTGTTGATGCAAACATATCAACTTCAGTTTTTCTTTTTGCTTCAACATCCTGTAACATTGAAGTTTTACCTTCAGGTGTCATTGAATTGAATGTTTCAAAAAATTCTTGTTTAAAACTTTCTGTTCCTTGTACCCCTTCAGCTTTTGCAATTTTTGAGACTTCTTTTGCAACTTCACTAATAAAATCTATACATTTTTTATTATTTTGCATTTGCCCAAAGTTCATTCTTAAAATTGCTGAAGTTTGGTTTGAAGAAACATTTAATAGGTATTTCAACCAAAGTGAATGTATGATATCTTTAGGTATTTCATAATTTATATTAGTTTTATCAAAAAATTCAGAAACGAGTTTTACTTTTGAATTATCAGGAGTTTTTGAACCAAATACGATTTTATTTACTCCGTCATGTATTATATTTCTGCCGTTTCGCATTGCACTATGACCTATTACGTAAGAATATAAAAGCTTTTCTTTCCCGTAAACTTTTGCAATGATATCTTCGCTTGTTACGCCATTGAGTAGTGACATTATTATAGTGTTTTCTTTTACAAAGTTTTTGATGTTATGTATTGCATCCTCTAATCCATCAAACTTTGTTGCAATAATAATTAAATCAGCTTTAAAATCTTTTGCATCGGGTAGAATGTAATTGAATTTTAGTTCTTTTCCGTTGAAGCAGATAGGATTTTTAGTGTAACGTTCAAGTCTATCTTTATCTACCAATACTTTTAAATCACAATTTTCATAATTTTGTATTTTTTCTGCGTAAATGCTTCCAATGGCTCCAATTCCGCAAAATACGATGTTATTAATTTCTTCCATAACCACAATTTTAGCACAGAATAAAATTAAGATTATCATTCTTGATAAAATTTTAATAAAAAAGAGGGACACACTATTGGTATCCCTCTTTTTTAGCCCTATATAGAAGTGATTTTGTTACCTGCGGGTTCTCGCAGGTGGGTGATTGCCTTGGATTATCCGTTTCCCGCTGGCGATATAAATATCGGCGGGTATACTTCACATCCTTTAAGAGTCGAATCTCCCTTTATAGTCAATGTAGGAACAAAATGAGCCTCTATACAGGACTAATACTAATTATAACATATTTTTAGAAAGTTTCAACTACTTCATGTTTAATGTCTGCATAACCATTCTTTCGGCATTATCAGCATTTGCAAGCGCTTGATCTGCTTTTGTTCTATCTTGAGTTTCCGGTCCTGCATTTACAGGGTTTGGTGATGGCATATATGCACGTGTTCCTTCTGCCGGTATGGCCGGTGTAGGTGATGGCATATAATGTCTTTCCGGTTCTATAGAATTGGTTTGCGTATTATTTTTGTATTTATCTAATAAACTTCCGTTTGTTTGTTGTTGACCTTGTACAGGTTGTACCGGTTGAGGATTATTTTTGACATTTTGTTGTTGCTGTTGGCGAATTGCTTCTTGTAATTGTGCTAATTGCGCCTGTTGTTCTGGAGTAAGTTGTTTTGTCGAGTCTTGCTTTTTATCTTCTTTTCCTTCATCAAGAACAGAGTGTTTTGGCTTTCCAAAGATAAGATGTGTTCCTTTTACCAATGTTTTGCTAAAGAATGGCATAATCATTCCTAAAACTGCCAGTAATCTCAGACCTGAACCACCAAGTTCTTTGCTCCAATATTTAGGATTACGGAAGATATCTTTTAATTTGCCTTTTAATCCGTCTTCTACGGCATGTTTTGTATAAGGTCTGATTTGTTCCAAACCTGTCGTTAATATTTGACCTGTTTTATGTGCAAGTCTTGTGAAGATATTTTTCTTAGTACCTTTATAGCTATCTTTCATTATTTTTTGTAAATCATCTTTTGCAACTTTGTATGCTGCTTTGTCAGTTAATTTTCCGTTTTTAACGTTTTCATTGAACAGTGCTAATGCTTTTCTATATTCGGCAACCTTTTCTTTATTCATCCCGATATATTGTAAGCCGCCAACTTTATGCATTACCTGTATTGCAAGAGGCATAGCCGCAAAGAAGGCTACCAATTCTGTTAACCGTTCCATAAATGTAGAAACTTTATCACCCTTATCGGCTTGAACAGTCCTTATAATTGCTTCAGCCAAGAAGTAAGCTTGCATCATTCCTACAAGTTTGCCGCCGGCAACTCTGTTTGTAGAACCTTCAAGTAACAAATTCATATATTTACCAAAGAATCTGCCGAGTGCTGATTTTGGTACCTGTTTTATTAGGCCTGTTCTTTGTAGAACATCTTGCAATTGTGTATCATGTTTTATACTGCCGAGTTCTGAAATTAATTTGTTCAAGGTTTCTGATGTATAAACTTTTCTTCCGAAAAATTCACCTTGAGCTTTGCCTATAATATTGTGGTCATGTGTCCACATTCTTGTAAACATATTTTTATCGGAATTATGTAGAGCTTCAATTACTCGTGGAATTCTTTCTTGAATATTTTTTTCAAGACTTTCCCATTCTGCAAAGCTTGTGTAACCGGAAGCTTTAGCTTTCATGTTTTGCAAAACTTTAATTCTGTCGGTGCCACCCATCATCTTGAATTCATCAAGTGTTTTAGCTGCATCATCTATATATTCTGGCTTTTTGCTTAATAGTTCAAATTCGGCATCTTGAATATATTTTAGTTTTGATTCTTTGCTTGAAGTTGAAGATATAAGGTTTTTAACTTTGTTAATAAAGTCTTTATCTGCACCGTAACAATCCAAATCTTCAGGATGTTTTACTGTTTCCAAAAATTTCTTTTGCAATTGAGGATAGTCAAATAGTTGCAAACCTTTCATCCCATTTGCTTGACCTCTTACCATTTCCATTTCAGGAATGGAAGGGGTATCTCTCATTGCGCGTAGAATTGCTGAACGACTATCTATTTTTTTGTTTAATGAAATGTGCCATTTATTAAGCTTTTCATTTAATTTTTTTATAAAATCAGATTTACCCAAATTGCTATTGTTGAACCTGTCAGTGATTGCATCGCCGGCATGTGTTATTTTGTATTCGATTGTCTTATCATAATCGCCACGGCAACGTTTATTAAATTGTTCCATAGCTTTACTTAATCCATACCATACAGGAATTGCTACTCCTGCTTGTACTAACGGATTGATTTCAGCAAGTTGACTTGCTCGGTTTGCTACATAACTATCTTGAATTGGAGCTTGTAATGTTGCAGCATCAATACCCTGCATTGGCATAGCAGAAGTTTGCCCTTGTGCGTTTTGTAGCGCCTGTTGGGGTGTTATTCCCGTCAAATTGGGTTTGTATTGTGCATAGTTTTCCATTGAATAGTATTTCCCCTATATAGTTATAAAAACATAAGTTATATAGAAATTGCTAAAATTTATATATTTAAATGTAAAGTTATGTAACGAAATAAATAAAAAATGAAATTGAACTTTGAGTATATACTTTATATATATACAAGAACGAAATAAATAAGATGAGAGGTAAATAATATGGCAGTTGCAAATTTGAAAAAAATCGATAAAAATTTGAAAAAGATTTATGAAAATCAAGTAACAACTCCAGCAGCTCCAGCTGAACCATTCGTTGACAGATCTGAAGTATTGTTTGCCCAAATGAATTTTATTGCAATGGCAAATAGACAAGCATTGCATTTAGTATAAGTTTTTAACTCCAATTAATTTTTCCCCTACAAATTTTGTACCTGATATCCCCAGATATCAGGTTTTTTTTATTATCAGTTTTTATAATATAATAGGGATATGAAATTATGTGTTTTTCAAGGTACTTTTAATCCGATTCATAATGCGCATCTCAATATGGCGCAGTATGTTATCGATAATTTTGGATTCGATAAAATACTTTTTATTCCGGCAGCGAAGCCTCCGCATAAAACTTATGATGAAAACTTTTCTATTCATAGATTAAATATGGTGAAAATTGCAGTGGAAGGAAATGAACATTTTGATGTTTCGGATATTGAATATAAAAGGAATTCTAAATCCTATACCTATTTGACGATACAAGAGTTATACAAAAAATATGATATAACCGGTAAAATCAACTTTATTATAGGGACGGATGCTTTTGAAAAAATAAAAACCTGGTATAAAACTGAGGATTTAAAAAATCTCGTTGATTTTATAATATTTATGAGAGATGATAATTTTGATAAAAATAAATTAAATTATTTGTCGGATGATGGATATAATTATAAATTCGCAAAAATGGATTTTATTGATATTTCATCAACTGAAATAAGAAAAAGAGTGAAGGACGGCAGTTCGATTTCAGGATTGGTTCCGTTTAAAGTAGAGGAATATATAAAGCAAAATGAGTTATACAAAAGTTAGTGAAAAAGAAATTTTGAATTGGTTAAAAGAAAATTTATCTCCTGAAAGGTTTTCGCACACATTAGGAACAGCAAAAAAAGCTGAGGAGTTGGCAAATAAGTATTCTCTCGATTCTCAAAAAGCGTATATTGCAGGACTTTTGCATGATTGTGCAAAATGCTTTTCAAATGAAAAGTTATTAGAAATAATAAAGAAAAATTTGAATATTGAGGAGTGTGAAATGATGAATTACAAAACTTTACACGCTCCTGTCAGTGCTTATATTGCACAAACTCAATTTGGGGTAGAAGATAATGAAATATTATCTGCAATTAGATGGCATACGTTGGGTAAAATTGAGATGACAGATTTTGAAAAAATAATATTTTTGGCAGATAAAATTGAACCAAATACTAGAGAAAAAGAATATACAGAAAAAATATCAGGGTTGCTAAATGAGGACAACGGCTTAAATAAAGCCTTATTGAAATGCTATAAGGAGACTATAAAAAGTTTGGTAAAGCGTAATTTAAAAATTTGCCCTTTGACAATAGATATTTATAATAGACTTCAGGAACTTGTCAATTAAATGATGGATTTTGAAAATGGGCATGTTTATGCTAAAATAATTATGAAAATTTGAAGAGGGTTTTTAATGAAAGTATTGGAAGTAAAAAACAACTTGGTAAAGGTAGAGTTTTCACCCGAAGATCCGATTTCTTTAGGTTGTTTTCTTGTAATAGAAGATGTCAAAACACCTTATGTCGCTCAGGTTTTAAATATAAGAGAAGACGCAGAACAAACGTCTGCAGTTTCAAAATTGTTATTTACATTTGACGAAGAGGGTGTTTTAAAAAATTACAATGGTACAATACCTGCATTATCAGCAGAGGTTACAATTCTTGGCACAAAAGAATTGTTAGATATATTGCCGGTTGATGACCCTATAAAGTTGGGTGAAGTTGCTCAACAAAATACTATTATGTCTATTGATAAGTCTGTTTTTGAAAATAATTTTTTGATTTGTGCTAATAACCAAGAAAATATTGAAATATTTTTCGATAATATTTTAAGACAATTTGAAAGAACTTCAACGAGAAGTGTTATTTTTGATTTAGATGGTCATTTTCAATCTGAAAATAAAGCCGTATTTTTGAGAGATTTTAAGCTTCCATTGAATTACGATACTATAAACTTTGTTTATGAAAATGATTTGAATGATATTGATCCGACGAGCAAAGCTATTATTCAGGATATATTTATAGAAGTTCAAGAATATACAAAGACAATTGAAGGCGGATTTATTCCTTTTGATACTTTTTTATCGGTTGTTGACGGACAGTATAGAGAAACACAAATTCCACAATTGATATTGTTGAAAAATAAGCTTTTAAAATACAAGGAAGCCGGTGTTTTTGCACAAACTCCTCAAGAAGCTAACAGCTTTAATAAAGTTTTGGAACTGGGTACAAATGTAATTGTAGATTTGTCTTCAACTAGTAGAATTGAATTGAAAGAACAAATTTTAGATATGGCGTATTCAATATTGAATAATATGGATGTTCCAACGTATGTTTTTGTAGAGCTGGATGATGAATATGCGCATAAACCGTTATTAAAATTGTTGACTACAAATGGTAATGCTTATACTACGATTATTTGTCCACATGAATTCAAGTATATTAAAGAATTAAAATCTATTTCAAGAAATATTGTGTTTTTTGCACCATTAACATTGCAGCATGATTTTGCAGCATATAATACGATTTTAAATAAATTGAATGCAGATGAATTTATTATTATTGGTGATTTGACACAACAAATTCCGTTTGTTTTACAACTGGAAACATTAAACCTTGATGAAGAAACTGAAGAGAGTGAAGCATCTGAAGAAGCTGAATTCTCGGATGAGATTTCACCGGAAGATTTTGATGCTGAAGAAATAGATAATGAACCTTTAGAAGATGACGAAATTGATAATGCAGCAGCTCCTGAAACTTCTGACGATACTGAGTATGAGGAAGTTGATCCATCAGATGTTATAATTGATGAAGATGTTGATGCAATAAATGCTGAACCGCTGGAACCTGAAGAAGAATTGCCGCAAGAAGATAGTCAACAAGAAACTGAAGATGTCAATGTTGAGCCAATCGAGGAACCTATTTCTGAAGACAGTATTGAAGAACCTGAAATTGATTTGGGTTTAGAAGATGAAGTGGATAATGATGTTAATGAGGCTACTCTTGACGATATTTCGACAGAACAATCTGATGATTTTACAGAAGAACCTTTAGATGACAGCGTGTTGGATGATTTAGCTTCTGATGGACAAGATGATGATAGTGTATTAGATGAACTCTCAGGTGAAAGTAATGATGACTTGGAGTTGATAGAATCTGAAGAAACTCCTCCTGTCATTCCGGTTTATGCAGCAGATGAAATTAATGTGAAACAACCTGTAGAATTTAACGAAGGTGATAAAGTTATTCATCCTACGTACGGCAAAGGTACAGTTGAAAAGTTGATAAATTACGGAAATAAAAAATTATGTTCAGTTATGTTTGAAAATAAAAATCGTAGACTTTTAGATCCGGTTATCTCTTCACTAAAGAAACGTTCTTAATTTTTTAGCGCCTTTTAAATATACAAACTTTGGTTTGAATTCTTTTGAACAATTCAACACGACAAGAATTCTAAGGCAACTTTCTATTGAATTTGGGACATCAAGTTCGTGATAACACATCATTGCAGTTTCATTCAGATTCAAGTCTTCTCTTACAAATTTTGCAGGAAATGCGGCATTTAAATCAGGTGTTAATGTGAAAATTATATGTGATATTGCTGATGTATCAGAAATGTCATTTTCTAATAGCATATTGCCTAAAAGTTCTAATGTGGCAGCTTTTATTGAATCTACTGTGTTATTGTCAACAGTTATTGCACCTCTAATACCTTTAGAATACATAATGTCTCCTTTTATTTTAATCCGTTAAACCAATCTCTGGCGCTCATTTCACCTTTACCTTCTGGTTTTACTGTTACAAGGATGAGGGTTCCGCGTCCGCAGTTTACTTCAACACCTTCTTTTGTGCATTTGTCAACTGTTCCGTAATTCTGGTGTCTTTTATCATGTTCTATAACTTTTGTTTTGGAAACTTTTATCAATTTATCGTTGTGGTAGAAATATGCCGATGGCATATTGTAAATGCCTCTTACTAAATTATGAATATCACCGGCGGATTGTTTCCAGTCAATTTTAGCTTCTTCTTTTGTCATTTTTGGAGCCTGAGTAATGCCATCAAGGGCTTGTGCAACAGGTTTTATACTTCCATCAACAAGTCCCAGGATAGTCTGCTCTAATAGCTCCGGAGATTTTTCTGAAATTTCTTCAAACAAATCAATGCAGGTCATATCTTCTGATATTTTTATCGGAAGTTTTAAACAGATATCTCCTGAATCTAACCCAAGTTCTGTTATCATCGTGCATATTCCTGTTTTTGTATCTCCGTTTATAATTGCGCGTTGTATAGGATTTGCACCTCTATATTTTGGCAATAAAGATGCGTGCAAATTTATCGTTTCATATTTTGGAATATCTAATACTTCTTGAGATAAAATTTGGCCAAATGCAAATGTTACAAAGAAATCAGGAGCTAAATTCTTTAATGCGCTTATTACTTCCGGTTCTTTTCTGATTGATTTTGGCTGAAATACAGGAATATTATTAGTCAATCCGAATTCTTTTAACGGCGGGAATGTCATTTTGTGCCCTCTGCCAACAGGTTTGTCCGGTTGTGTTACTATTCCTACAATATTAATATTTTTTGAATTATAAAGGTATTCCAAAGATTTTAAGGCAATCCTTGGGGTTCCGAAAAAAACTACATTAATCATTTTTTAATTCATTCTCCAATTCAGGTTCACTTATCAACTTGTTAACTTCAACAGGGGGAAGATTGTATTTTTCTAAAATGTTATCAGCATCAAATCTGTTTACACAATGGTCAATAAACAAAATCCCGTCCAAATGGTCATTTTCGTGCTGTATTGCTTTTGCTTGTAATGTTCCGTCTTTAGCTTCAATGACAAACGGTCTTCCGTTGATATCAAGCGCTCTTACTGTAACATTTTTGTAGCGTTTTACATCTATAAAAGCCTCAGGAAAACTCAAACATCCTTCTTGAGTTGTCATTGCTCCTGATTTTTTGATAATTTTAGGGTTGATGAAAACTATAGGATGTAATGGCTCATCATTTGCCGATGTATCAATTACAAATACTCTATATGAAACTCCTATTTGCGGAGCTGCTAATCCAACACCATTTTGTGCGTACATTGTATCTAACAAGTCTTGTACCAGTTCATGAATTTTTTTTGAGACCTTATGAACTTCTTTTGCAGGTTCTCTTAAGACTGCCTCGCCATATTTGAAAACTTTTTTTACTGCCATAATTACCTCTCTTGATACATTAATAGTACCATGAAATCCGTAACTTAACAATCACACTGTGTTTATTCAATCCCCATAAATTTGTGTGATTGAGGTATAACTCTTACATTTTTGTATTCATTTAGACATTTATCAAGTATTGTTTGTATAATGTTTGAGCTGACTTGTATTTTGTCTTTATTCATTTCAGGTTGTAAAACAAGAGGTATATTGTATTTTCGGGCCAATTTTGTAACTTCAACTATTTCGCTGTTAGAAAAGTTTTCGTTAAAAACTATTTTTGCAAATGTTTCAACTCCGGTGCATTGTTTAAAAAACTCATCATGCATCTTATAGGTACCTTTTATTCCTGTACTGCTTTCCAGTTTTATATCGGCAGCAATTATTGATATTAAGTCTTTAACCTTTATTAATTGTTCCGGTAGAGTTGCATTTGTCTCTAAATATATTTTTTTACCAATTAAAGGTAAAAATTCTTTTAAAAAATCTGCAGATAAAAGAGGCTCTCCTCCGGTTAAAGATATTGAATGTATTTTTGTGAGGTCATAATCGGCTTTTATTTTCTGAATTAATTCAGAGGGGGCGTATTCTGTATAATTGTTTTGTGTATCAAAATCTGTATCGCAATATTGGCAGTTTAAATTGCAACCGCAAAATCTTATGAAAAGCTGATTGTAACCTATATATGGTCCTTCACCCTGAATTGATGCGAACAGTTCTTTGATTTTTGTTTTAGTCATTAAGTATATTTTCTCTCAAATTATCTTTGTTTAATTTCTTAAGCTTCTCGTAAAGCTTTATTTCATCATCCGACAAAGATTTTGAAATTTCAATATCTACAATAATTATCATATCTCCATTTTTGCCTGCTCCAAGTCCTGATAGTCTGAATTTTTGACCGGAGTTGGTTTTTGGTGGAACTTTTACAAGAACGTTTCCATCGTAAGTAGGAACAAGAATATCCCCGCCCAATACAGCTTCAAACGGACTAATCGGTACATGATAAATTATATTTGCTCCATCAAAATTGATATTAGAATTTGGTGCAATTGTTACATTTATGTATAAATCTCCGCTTTTGCCTCCGTTAAAACCTGCATTACCTTCTTCTTTTACTCTTAATTTTGTGTGGTTTTTTACTCCCTGAGGAATTGTTACTGTTATTTTTTTATGTTCGGAAGTTTCACCTTTACCGTCACAAATTTTGCATTTACTTCCATTTATGAATTTTCTGCCATGACAATTTGGACAATTTTCGGTGTGGACGATATTTACAGACTTTTTGCAGCCGGAAGCTACTTCATTTAATGATATTGTTACATCAACATTTATGTCGGAACCTTTTTTAGGCTCAAGTTTTTCTTGTTTGTATTTTTTAGATTTTTCGCGTTTAAATTCTTCAAACATATCATTTATTTTGTCTTTTAAATCAGAAGTAGTTTCTTTTTTTGTATGTTCAGTTTTTTTATAAGGAGACGAATATGTTTTTACATCCTGTTCAAATTCAGAAAAATTTGTCCCAAATCCTGTTTTGAATATGCCATTTAGGATGTCATATTGAGTTCTTCTCTTTGGATCTGACAAAGTTTCATACGCTTGAGATATTTCTTTAAAATGTTTGAGCGCACTTTCAATATTATCTTTGTTTAAATCCGGATGATATTTACGCGCCAGTTTTCGGTATGCTG
The DNA here is from genome assembly GCA_022641775.1 of Clostridiaceae bacterium. Lineage (GTDB taxonomy): Bacteria > Cyanobacteriota > Vampirovibrionia > Gastranaerophilales > Gastranaerophilaceae > RUG14219. The sequence continues at coordinate 4,830 of JALCDS010000024.1, read as the reverse complement.
ATTTTATATCTGCATAACCGCAATCAATCGAAACTCCAAGTATATCATAGTAATTTTTAATCATGATACTATTATTTATAATAATAGTTTTAGAAAAATCAACGCTCTTGTATCTAAATTTTTTAATTTATTTTACAGATATCTTTGCGATAGTTTTTCCCATCGAATTTTATGAAATCTATATCTTCATTCAAGCTTTTGCGTGCTTGAGCCAGAGTCTTGGCAGTTTTTGTTATAACAATTTTTTGATTTTTTGTCGTCAAGTATTTGGTATCTTCTGACAATTTCACTCCGGATATAGCAAGTTCATTATTTTCAAGCGTGTCTAGTCCTGAAATTTCTTTATTATCCAACTTTGCTTCTAATATACATGAAACAGAGGACATATCATTTGTGGCTATTGTTTCATAATCATCTGCAAAATATCCGTTTATACATGCTTCAAATAGCTTGAACAAGTCTTCGTCTATCAGATTTATAATAGCATTCGTATTGTGATCTTTTAAAAATGTTGAAAATCCCAGTGTCATAATTTCATTTGTTCGCGTCAGAACACAATCTACTCCAATAATCCCGCAGTAAGGTGTGCCTTCAGCTTCCAGATTCATAAGTATTCTGGAAGTTTGTTCGGTTACTATAGATTCAATATCTTTGGTTATTTTGAAGTCCGGTGCATAACAGCCTATACCTTCTGTAAGTGTTCCGCCGTCATTATCTGACATAAATTTATAATTGCCGCAGGTTCCTATCGGCAGAACTTTGTATCCGTCGGTTACATAGTAAAAACTACATTCATGTCCATATATAAAATCTTCGATTATTACTTTTTGTTCACCTCTGAAAAATAGGTCTTCAATATATGTTTTTGCAATTGAAACTGTTGGCACAGCATATCTGTTGTCATTGTTTCCTTCGCATGAAATTATTATAGGATATTGCGTTTTATTCAAATAATCTATGGCAAGCGATTCTTTTTCAAATATTGCAAATTTCGGGGTTTTTATATGCATTTTATATAGAAATTTTTTACAATCAGCTTTATTTATAAGTGTTTCACAAGCAGATATTGTCGGCGCAAATATATGCTGATTATTCGCAGAAAAGACACTTGTTATATCAGATTTGATTGCGAGTTCATCAGTTACGATTGTCATATCAATTTTATTTTCTATTGCAAATTTTAAAAGCTCATTTGGCTTGTTTTTGCGAATATCAATACAGGTCGCAAAAGGTAAGAAATATTTATTTGCTGATGTTATAAAAATCTTTACCTCATAATCGGGTGTGTGCATCAGTCTTTGAGCCAAAGCATAATCTTTTGCGGTATCACCTACTATTAGTATTTTTTTAGCTATTTTTTCCATAGAAGTATTATACTACATAAAAAGGATGATTTTATTAAGTTTTTTTAAGATTTTTATTAATATTATGTTATAATTTAGACGAAAGAAAAAATTTTATTAAATAATTGGTTAAGAGAGGTAAGTAGATGGCAAGTGATTTAATAAGTTTGTTTTCAGGAATGTTTGCGACACCGCAAACTCCTCAAGTTTCAGCACCGGTAACTGCTACTCCTGCTGTTAGTCGCAATCCTTATAATAACAATCCGTTTGTAAGTTATAACGGAAATACTTTGGCATCATACGGCAAAAATAAACCTGTAAAAGGCGGTTACTTTGCCGGATATTATAATGGGAAACAAAATATTGTAGGTCAAAGATTATTTATTGAAGTGTAAATAATTGTTATTATTTGTTAGATTTTTTATTGTATGTGGAAAAGTACTGTATCAGGGAAAAGGATAATAGAGCATGATTACTAATTTTATTAATAAAAAAGGTTTTACATTGACCGAATTATTGATAGCATTGACTATCATAGGGGTTGTAGCGGCACTCACGGTTCCAACGCTTGTTAGAAACAATGCAAAGCGTGGGTATGAACTTTCTATTTCAAAAATGTATTCAGATTTAGAGGAAGTCGGACCTTTAGCTCAAACAACTACAGGTCATAATGATTTGACTCAATCAGCATATTTTTCATCAGCGCAATATAAAGGCTGGTGGGTTAAAAGATTTTTGAGAGTAACTCAAGAATTGGGAAATGGCGCTGTAGCCGGTACTGATGATGAAGATAATAACGGCTTTGCTGATTCATATAGAAGTGTTGATGGCTCTGATACAATCTCGCATTCAGAATTCTGTCAACAAGGCATAAGCTTTTTATTGGATAATGGTGCAGTCCTTTGTACAGAACTTATGAATGCTGCAGATGGAACTGTTCCTATTTATGTTGATACGAATGGAATTGATGACCCAAATATTGCCGGTTTCGATTTCTTTAAAATGAAGATGCATTTAGATCATTCTGATGGCGAAATTTATGAAGACAATGCAAATGCAAGTAGTTGTGTTTCTTCTGCTGATGCTACCGGTTGCTTTACAAGTGTATTAGATAATAAATTTATAATTACATATTACTAAACTGAAAGGATATATTGAGATGATGTATAAGAAAAAAGGTTTTACTTTGGCAGAAGTTTTGATTACATTGACTATTGTAGGTGTAATTTCAGCCATTACTGTTCCAAACTTGGTTGGTAATGCCTCTAAAAAATCTCAAACTGCATTGTTAAGAAAAACTTATGTTGAGTTGACTGAAGCAATCGATATGGAAATATCTCAAAAAGATGTTAAATCGGTTACTACAATATTTAATTCTACGGACAAATTAAATGAATTTTTAGTAAATACTTTTAAAGTTGCTAAAAATTGTCAACAGGATTCTATAGGTGATACAAAATGTTTGCCAACAGCAATTAATTATATTTCAGGTGCCGGAGCAACAAATATGTCTTCATACATTACAGAAGCAAATGCAAGTTGTATTGTTAATACTGCTGGAGTTGCAATATGTATGAGCCTATTTCAGCCTAATGCAACAACTTTAACTGATGGCTTTGGCGAAATCTTGATTGATACAAATTCTACAAAAGAACCTAATATTAAAGGCAGAGATATCTTTAGACTTCACTATAAATATAATGGCGATATCGAAGATGCCGGTGTGGCTGCAAATTGTGCTGCTGCCGGTGCTCCAGATGGTTGCTTTGTTACATTACAGAATGACAACTGGGTAATGGAATACTAATACAAAATTGAAAGAATAAAAAAGAAGGCTAATTATAGCCTTCTTTTTTTGTATTCTATTATCAACTATTAATGTTGATGTTGTGGTTGTAATGTACTTTTGATATGCAATTCTCTTAATTGTTTGATTGAAGCTTCTCCCGGTGCATCACTCATTAAGTCTTTTGCTCCTGAATTTTTAGGGAAGGCAATAACGTCACGGATAGATTCTGTGTGGCATAATAAAGCAACCATTCTATCCAATCCTATTGCAAGTCCAGCATGAGGTGGTGTACCATATTGAAGTGCATTAACCATAAATCCGAATTTTTCTTGAGCTTCTTCTTCTGTCAAACCTAATGCTTTGAATATCTTTTGTTGAACTACAGATGAGTGGATTCTTACACTTCCACCACCCAATTCTGTACCGTTATAAACGATATCATAAGCTATTGATTTAACATTTCCTAAATCTCCTGAATCTAATTTGTCTAAGTCGTTCAAGTTTGGAGATGTGAATGGGTGGTGCATAGCCATAAATCTATTTTCTTCATCAGACCATTCAAACATAGGGAAGTCAACAACCCATAAAAGATTATGTTTATTTTCATCAATAAGGTTCAATGATTTACCGAAGTGTAATCTCAATCTGCCCATAATGTCGTAAACTGCTTTTGGTTTATCAGCAACAAAGAAGATTATATCGCCATTTTGAGCTTGAGCTCTTTCTTTAATTTGTTTTGCTTGTTCTTCAGTTACAAATTTTAATACAGGTGATTTTGCAGTACCATCTTCATTGTAAATGATGTTAGCCAATGCTTTTGCGCCATATGAAACAGCTAATTTTGTAATATCATCAATATCTTTTCTTGAATATTTAGCTCCGCCTGGGATTCTTATACCACGAACGATGCCACCTTTTTCAAGGGTATCTCTAACAATATGAAATTCTGATTGCAAAATGATATCACCGATGTCAAACAATTCAAGTCCGAATCTTGTATCAGGTTTATCTGAACCGTATTTATCCATTGCTTCTTGCCAAGGCATTTGAATAAATGGTGTTTGAACCTCAACGCCTGCAGCTTTGAATGTTTCTTTGATTAAACCTTCAACAACTCTGATTACATCTTGTTGTTCAACAAATGACATTTCCATATCAATTTGAGTGAATTCAGGCTGTCTGTCAGCTCTTAAATCTTCATCACGGAAGCATTTTGCTATTTGATAATATCTTTCAATACCACCAACCATCAATAATTGTTTATAAATTTGCGGGCTTTGTGGTAGCGCGTAGAATTTGCCTTCCTGAACACGTGAAGGAACCAAGTAATCTCTTGCACCTTCCGGAGTTGTTTTAATTAATACCGGTGTTTCAACTTCCAAGAAATCCAAATCATTTAAATATTTTCTTGCAGCTTGGCAAATATTGTGACGAGTTTGAAGATTGTGTAACATCTTTTCACGTCTCAAGTCCAAGTATCTGTATTTTAAACGAACATCTTCCGATACATTTTCGTCTTCCAAAACAAAAGGTAAAACCTTACAATCAGAAAGAATTTCCAAATGTTCAGGATACATTTCAACTTGACCTGTTGCGTATTTTTCGTTGTAAGTTTCAGGAGGACGTTTTGTGATTTTCCCCTTTACTGTAATAACGAATTCTGTTCTTACTTTTTCCATTATTTTGTGAACTTCAGGG
>JALCDS010000023.1 GCA_022641775.1 Clostridiaceae bacterium | reverse complement strand
TATTCGCCCGGAAATTGTTCTTAGAAATGCATAATCGCATCAGTTTTACCGATATTAACGATAACATTTCTGTTTTCAACACGTTGGATTATACCGGTTGTCAATGTACCTTTCTTTTCTAAGAATTCATTTAAAACCATGTTTCTTTCAGCTTCTCTGATTCTTTGAGTAATTACTTGTTTTGCAGCTTGGGCAGCTATTCTGCCGAATTGTTCAGGTGTAACTTCAACTTGAAGTTCATCACCGACTTCAACGCCATCTGCAATTTCAGAAGCTTGACCGATTGAAATTTCATTATCTTCATCTTCAACAGATTCAACAACTTGTTTTGTTCTGAAAACGCCGATTTCTCCTGCTTGTTCATCTAAGATTGCACTGATATTGTCAGCTTCTTTGATGTGCATATGCTTTTTGTAAGCTGCAACCATAGCATCTCTTAATGATGCTATAACAACTTCTTTAGGGATTCCTCTATCTCTTTCAAGTTCTTCACAAGCCTCAAATAAGGCTGTTCCTATCTTAATCATTTATTTGTCCTTTCCTTTTTAATTAGTCTATATATAATTTTGCTGATTGGATATTTGATTTTGGGATTTGTAATTCAATTCCGTCATCAAATCTGAAGAATGTTAAACCTTCATTTTCGTCCCAATCAAGGATTTCACCTTTGAATATTTTTTCGGTTTCACCTTCAAGCGGATTTTTAAGTTTCAAACTTATTCTTCTGCCTTTGAAAATCAAAAATTCTTTATCAGATTTGAATTTTCTTTCCAACCCCGGAGATGATACTTCCAAAAAGTATTTTACGGGAATAAGCTCATCTAAAAATCCTTCTAAACTTCTTGTAACTTTTTCGCAGTCATCAAGGGTTACGTCTTTGTCTCTGGAATAAAGATAAATTCTCAAAAACCAACGGTGATTTTCTTTTATGAATTCTATTTCGATTGGAACATAGCCAAACCTCATCGCTGTATTTTCGACAAGCGGTGTGATTTTTTCCAACACTTCGTATCTGTTAATATCCTGTTTCAAGTTTTCCCCTTTATTGAAGAAAAAAAGAACGAGGATTCCCGTTCTTTTTTCTTTAGCAATACTGCTTGCTATATATTATAAATTAACCATACTTAAATGTAAAGTGCTTTGTTAAATAAGGTTAAGTTGTTTGCTTTTCAGCTTCTTTTTTCTTTGCTTCAAATTCAGCTTTTGTAACTTCTTTACCATCAACAACGTACAAGTTTTTGATAGTATCACTCTTGAATTCTGTACCACCAATCATTGTACCTTTCATACCTCGGATATCTTTTTGTTTTTGAAGCTGGTCTTTTTTAGTTTGTTCTTCTTTTAATTCAGCTTGCTTTTTATTGGCTTTCTCTGTTTTGCCGCTTTGTTTAAGTTTGCTTATTTCATTATTCAAATTAGTAATTTCATTTCCTGATTTTACTAATGCTTTATCATCTTTATCTTGCATTTTTTTAAGACGTTCTTGTTGTTTTGGAATTGCGGTTTTTAGATCTTGTTGTTCAGTCTGCATCTTTTTAAGATCTTCTTCACCCGTTTTGATATCCTTAACATTTGTATCGTATGCATCTTTTGTATTTGCTGCATTCGTTTTTAATTCAGGAGTTTTAGCTTGTAGTTCTGCAAGTTTTGCTTTTTGATCATTAAGTTTTTTTGTTGCCTCATCTAATTTTGCTTTAACAGTATTTGCTTGACTTTGTAAACTTGCTTTTTTAGTTGTATCAGTTTCTTTGGCTGCTAAATCACTCAAAGACTTGTAACTTTGTGTATAAGTGTCTACAGTTGTTTGTAGTTGGTTAACACTTTCTGTTGTAGTTTTTATATCATCGGTATTTTGTTGTAAATCTTTAGCTGCCTGATCGGATTTAGTTTTTAATCCATCAGTTTGACCTTTCAATGTATTAACCGAAGCTTCTTTACTGCTTATTTCGGTAGGTAATGCTTTTGCTCTTGCGTCAGCTTTATTAATTGCAGTAGAAAGAGTTGATTCATCTGTTGCATTTTCCATTCCTGCAATTGACGGAGAAGCTGCTTGACCTGCACCTTTACCTGAATCTGCTCCCAACATTTCTTTTGCGGAACCTATAGCACTAAACAAATTGTTCATTCCGGTTCCAATTGCAGACAAACTGTTCAAATTTTGAGCTTGTTGCATTTGTTGCATGCCCATCATTTGCTGCATTTGTTGAAGCATTTGCATTTGATTCATTGAGCTTGTCGAATTACTATATTTTGAATTTGAGTAATAATCATTCCAATCTTGTTGGTTATTCCAACCTTGATCATAATTATTACCGTTGAGTTGATTTCTTAATGCAGAATGAGAAGCAGATGTTCCGGTATATCTTGTAGAACGAAGTGCATTACCAGGTGACATCGTTACGGTTTGACCGCTGGATGTGAAAACTGTAGATTTGGTTTTCAAAGCATTACTGCTAACACGAACCCCAACTGACGAATCAGATGATGGTTTTAATATGACCTTTTGGCTATACGTGCTGCTTTTTGCTAATCCTGGGATACTCATAATTCTCTCTTATTTTTTACTCTCTTATACATATATAAAACCCTCGAAACATGCATAATTTCTCATGTTTGGGAATTTGTTACATTTGTTTACAAAATAAAACATGACTATATGGGGACTTTGTAGTTTACATAGTGTAAATACTTAATTATTAACTTTTTTTAACCATGCCAAAATCCTGAAAAATCTTTGATGAAAAGTTCTTTGAAAATTTGCAAGCATTTTTAACTATTTCTTAACAAAAATTATGTAAATTTTTTCTATAGATTTTAATAAATGTGAAAAGCACACTAATACTGAATTTGTGTAATTTTTACAAAAATAATTGTAAAAAGATTGGCATGTACGGGTACAAATTGATTTATTTTTTTATGATTTGAACTACAATAGTGAGTACAACAAATCTTGGGAGTGGGGAAGTTTGTAAAACTTTGCGTTTTATACATCTTTTGCACTATACCTTATCCATCTATAGACGGATTAAAGACACATCGAAATACGTTAAAATATGGATAGAGGAAAACATCAGTTTATTTTGGAGGAAGAAGAAAAGTGTTAGAACATGGGTACATACAAATCTATACAGGCGACGGCAAGGGAAAGACTACCGCAGCATTAGGTTTGGCACTAAGAGCATTAGGTCATGGTTGGAAAGTTTTGATTATACAATTTACAAAAGGTGATAGTGCAACATCTTATGGTGAAATTATATCTTCTTCCAAATTTTTACCGAATTTAGACGTAGTTCAATTTGGTATGGATAGAGTTTGCTATTCTCACAATGTTTGTATGGAAGATTACAAGGAAGCTAAAAAGGGTTGGGAATATGCTAAGAAGGCTATCAATTCAGGCGAATACCAATTAGTAATTTTAGATGAAATTAATATTTGTACAGCAATGAATATGATAAAAGTTTCAGATGTAAAAGATGTACTTTTGCATAAACCTGAAAATCTAGAAGTTGTATTAACCGGACGTTATGCACATCCTGAATTAAAAGCTATGGCGCATCTCGTTACGGAAATGAAACCTATTAAACATTACTTTGATATTGGCGTAATGGCTCGTCAAGGTATAGAATATTAGGTTCAATGGGAAAAGAGAGCTTGCCTTAATATTGGCAAGTAAGGGAAATTTAATGTAAATCCTTTTTGTTTCAGAAAATGAAATACCGGACAATCCAAACTGGGGAGTGTCCTTTTTTTTACCCCCGAGCAGAGGTGGATTTTTGGTAGTGCGCAGTTGCGTAAACTTGAGTTGTAGGCTTATTCAGGAGTTAATATCCTTTATTTTATTTTCATGTTACAATGGAGCCATGCGCTTTGGAGAATTTAAAACTTATGCAAAAGAATTATTAACAATTGCCCTACCGATAATCATGGGAAATCTCGGATTTATCTTGATTAGTGCGGGGGATGTTTGGGTTGCAGCAAAGCATTCAACTCAAACTCTTGCAGCAATTAGTATTGCTACAGCTATTGTAAATTGTATATTTACTCTCGGAATAGGATTGATGGGGAGTGTTTCTCCGGTGTTATCAAATCTTAGAGGGCAGCATCAATCTGCTAAAAAATATTTTTATCCGACGATTAGATTTGCAATGGGATTGGCTTTGATAACAACAATATTGATGTTTATTTCAATACCAATGATTGATTATTTGCATTTCTCTCCGGATTTGACTCCGTTAATTAAACAATACATTTTTATAACTGCATTTTCAACTTTCGGTGCAGTTTTGCATATGGCTATGAAAGAGTTTTTACAGGCTTTTGAAATTGTATTTGTTCCCAATTTAGTAACTATATTTTCAGTAATTTTAAATGTTCTTTTATGTATATTATTTGTATTCGGTTATGGTCCTATTCCTTCTTTAGGAGTAAAAGGTTTGGCTATTGCAAGTTTACTTGTAAGATACTTTATGGGTATAGTTTTGCTGATTTATTGCTATAATACGATGAAATTTAGAGAACATCATGGAAATAAACTATATTATGGAACACTTTTGAAAGTCGGATTGCCGATATCTTTTGCAGTATTGGTAGAATTTATTGCATTTAACAGTATTGCTATTCTTATGGGCAGAATTTCCGGTGTTTATGCCGGAGCGCAAAATTTAATTTGTACTTTAACTACGATATCGTTTATGGTTCCGTTCGCAATATCAAATGCTATCGGCGTAAAAGTTGGTTTTGCCAACGGAGAAAAGAATTTTACCGATTTAAAACGATATTCAGTTATAGGAACTTGTATGGGAGTTGCGTTTATGGCATGTAGTTCCTTAATATTTGCAAACTTCCCTCAAACTCTAGTAGGCTTTTTTACAAAAGATGCCGAATTGATAAAGATATGTGTTCCTATTATGTATTTGCTTTCAATCTTCCAATTATTTGATGGGTTACAAATATCACTTGCCGGTATTTTTAAAGGAATCAAAAAAACAGAATATGTTTTATTGACTAATTTCACTGCATATTGGCTTGTCTCATTACCATTAGGTTATTATTTATCCTTCCATCATGGAATGAAATTGATAGGATTTTGGGTAGGTCTTTTATGTGCTGTAATAATTCTATGTATAATGATGGGTTCAATTTTGTTCTTCCAAATAAAAGATGTAAAAAAGAAATTTGCAGCCGATTAACGGGTTAGCTATTTTTATGATAAGATTAGATTAATATGAGTATAAGAGGAGAAAAATTATGGAAGAGAAAACGTTTATAGCGGTGAAACCAGACGGTGTAAAAAGAGGTTTGGTTGGCGAAGTTATAAAAAGATTTGAACACAAAGGTTTCAAATTAATTGCAATGAAGATGCTTAATGTTACAAAAGAAATGGCAGAAGCACACTATGCAGAGCATAAAGGCAAAGTGTTCTATCCGAGATTGATTGAATATTTGCAAAGCGGACCTATTGTAGCAATGGTTTGGAAAGGTTTTGATGTAATTAAAGGTGCTAGAGTTTTGATGGGTTCAACAAATCCTAATGAAGCTCAAGTTGGTACTATTCGTGCTGATTATGCACAAGTAAAAGAATACAATATTGTTCATGGCTCAGACAGTCCTGCAAGTGCTGAACGTGAAATTAATATTTACTTCACACCTGAGGAAATGTGTGATGATTATGAGAATATGTCAGAAATTGTTACCATAAATTTGGACAATGACTAATTTTTAGGATAAAAGATGACAGAAGAAACCGAGAAGGATTATTTTTCATTTGAGTTGTTGAAAAAGTCTGATAAAACAAATGCAAGAGCCGGACTTTTCAAAACTCCGCATGGAGAAATAAAAACACCTATTTTTATGCCTGTCGGAACTAATTCTTCGGTCAAGACGTTGACATCTGACCAAATCAGAGCAACAGGTGCTCAAATTATACTTTCAAATTCATATCATTTATATTTGAGAGCCGGTACTAAATTGATAAAACAATTTGGCGGGATTCATAAATGGATGAATTGGGATAAACCTGTACTGACAGATTCCGGCGGGTTTCAAGTGTTTTCGCTTGCAAACTTGAGAAAAATCACAGAAGATGGTGTTGAATTTCAAGATCCTAAAGATGGTAAAAAACATTTTATTTCTCCTGAAAAATCAATGGAAATACAGGAAGATATCGGCGCAGATATAGTTATGGCTTTTGATGAATGTGCTCCGTATCCTTGTGAGTATGATACGGCAAAAGCTGCAATGGAACGTACTCATAGGTGGTTGGATAGATGTGTGAAGGCTAAAAAAAATCCTAAGCAAGCGCTTTTTCCAATTGTTCAAGGTGCATTTTTCGATGATTTAAGAAAAGAGAGTGCAAGGGTTATATCGGGTTATGATGCAACAGGTTATGCTATTGGTGGAGTTTCTGTCGGTGAACCTGATGATATTAAAAATCATTTTGTAGAACTTACTGCCCCACTGTTGCCGGAAAATAAGCCACGTTATTTGATGGGTGTCGGAACTCCGGAGGACTTGTTGGATGGAATAAAAAACGGGATTGATATGTTCGATTGCGTTTTGCCAACCAGAAATGCACGGCATGGTTCATTCTTTACTTGGGAAGGTAAGAAAAATATTAAAAATAAACAATTCTATGATGATGACAGACCACTTGATGAACGTTGTAATTGTTATTCTTGTAAGAACCATACAAGAGCTTATATAAGACATCTTTTCAAGTGTCAGGAAGGTACAGCTATGACACTTTTATCAATCCATAATATTCAATTTATGGTTGAATTTTCGCAAAAGTGTCGTGAACATATTCTTGATGGTACTTTTGAAGATTTTTATAATGAGTATTACAAAATTTTTAGTAAATAAAAGTTTTAATTGAATTTTATTTCAAATATTTTTGCAAGTTTATCTGTTATTTCGTTGTAATCGACCGATACGGGTGTTGGTTTTGATGTTTTAATCACGTCTAAAAATACTTTAGCATTTTCAGGAGCTTTTCCGTCCAAAAAAGCTTTTGAATTTGAGGAATCAATTCTTGCAGGTACAATCAACCCGCTTTTTGCAAACTTTTCGCTTGAATCTTTTGAGGCGAGAAAATCAATGAGTTTTTTGGCTTCGAGTTTATGTTTTGATGACTTGGATATTGCCCAACCTGACGCATCCATTTGAACGATTGAACCCTTATCACCTTTTGGAAAGTTTATAACATCCCATCTGAATTTTGCATCTGTTCTATATTTTGGGACAAGCCATCTGCCTGATACTTGCATCCCCAATTGTTGTTGTAAAAACATTTGAGCCATTGTTGCGGATGCGCTTTCATCGTTTCTTGGCGCAACATGGTATTTTTTTCTCAAATCCGTATAAAAATTCAACCCTTTTTGGCTTTGAGGAGAATTAATAATTTGAGAAGTCAAATTGTCAGATAAAATTCCTCCTCCTTCACTCATCAAATATGGAAGGAAAAAGTAACTGTTTTCTTCAAAACTAACTCCAAATGTATTTTTGTCTGTTAGTAATTGCGCTGTTTTTAAAAAATCGTTGAATGTCCAATTTTTGTTCGGATATGGAATACCCTTTTTATCAAATAAATCTTTGTTGTAGAAAACTACCAAGTTTGAAACATCACGAGGAATTGCATAAAGATTACCTCTATAACTCAATGCTGAAAGTGCTTGCGGATAATATATATTTTTGTCTGCAGATATTTTATCAAGACAGTTTGCATTCGCAAAAACAGGCAAGTTTAAATTGTTTATAAAGATTACGTCCGGGGCTGTGTTTGAAGCATATAAAAGATGAATTTTTTGAAAATAATTTTGTGGAATGTGCATAAATTCAACTTTTATAGTAGGATTTTGTTTTTCAAAATCTGATAGAATAGGCTTTAAAATATCTACTTCCGATTTTGAACCCCAGCTTGCAAAAGTTACAACGGTTTTAGTCGATTTTGAAGTGCAGCCTGCAAGTATAATTAAGCTGGTCAATGCAAAGATGCATAACAATTTTTTCATGCATAATTTTACGCAGTCAGCTAATCTCACTTCTCACTCTTTCTGTTACAGTTCTATTAAAACTCCGACCTTGTTGTCATTTACTTCAACAAGAGATTTAAAGCCTTCTGTTTTTACCATATAAACATTGTCTTTATCACGTCTTACCTGTAAAGGCTTTCTTACAATTCTGTCAAATTGTTTCAGAACGAAAACTTCGTCATTTGCTTTTGCGATAAGTGCAGATTTGTTATCCATATTTACTATGTAAAATCCGTGTCTTGCATCTATTTCGTAATGAGCATCAACTGTTAGTTGACCGTTATCAAATACAGGTTTTGAATTTAATGGATTTGTGGCAAAAGCTTTTGATAAATCTGCAACCGGAGTTTCTTTTCTCGGCATATGAATTGTAGGTTTTACATTAATCAAATTGCTTATGATTTCATCTTTTGAATTTACAACTTCAGGTTTGACAACTCTTTTAACTTCATCATTTGCAACTGAGAAGAACTCATCCAATGATGACATAACGTAATCTTGCTTTTTCAATTCTTCAATTCTTTTTAATTCTTTGATACTCTTAGTTTTTGGTTTTACATCAAAAACATTCAATGCTGCATTTTTGAATTTTCTTAAGTTCTTGTGAAGTTTAGAATTGCCGAGTTTTAAATTGTCTTGTTCTTCATATCTGTCACTATGTTCATACTTTTTGAATCTTCCATTGAGTCGGTCTCGGCTTGTTTCCTTCATAATTGGAGTATCTGCAAATCCTTTTAATTTTAGGTCTTTAAGACTTGAATTGATTGCATCCCCTTCTGAATGAACCCCTTTAAATTTATGTTGAGGTGCATTAATCATATTTTCGAGACTGTTTCTTTTGTTTGTAAGATCATTATTAATAAAGGCATATTTTACCTTTTTAATTTTTTCAAATTTTTCTTGTTCATATTTTGTCGGATCACTTACGGCATCATTGAACTTTTTGTATTTATCTCGCCAATTCAAATTGTTGTCACTTGTAATATCTGAGAATTTTTTAGTAACGGTTCCAACAGGGCTTGTTTTAACTTTTCCTACAAAGTTTGCTGGAATATCTTTTTCTTTATTATTTGACTTAAATAATTTGCCCATTATTAACAATAACGCAAATGCTGCAAGTCCATAAAAAGCAGACATAGGAATTCTTTCAGGAATCTTAGCTACATCGGATACTACATTCTTTATTGAATGGCCAAGCGTTGCAAATATTGGAGTACGCTTGATATTCTTTGGCTGTTCGGTAACTGGTGGTATAGTCTGTACAACTTTTGTATTTTGTACAGGTTTTGTTTGTGCTGTAACAGGTTTTGTAACAGGTGTCTTTGTTTCAACTTTATTTGTTGTTATTGGTTGTGTTTTAGTAACCTGTTTCGGCTGTTCTTTTATTACTTTTGTAATTGCCGGAACCATAGCAATTTTTGTCTGTTTTTGTACAGGTTTTGTTTGCGCTGTAATAGGTTTCGTAACAGGTGTTTTAGCTGCAACTTTAGTTGTTGATTTGCTAACAACAGGTTTTTTAGCTTTTGTTGCAGATGTTGGAGGCGCTATCATTTTCGTTTTAGAATTCATGATAGGTCTTGAAGCTGTTGTTTTAATACTGTTAGCTTTTGTAGTATTTGCATCTTTTAACAAAGATCTGTATGCAATTTGTTCTGCGGTTACAGGTTTGCTTTTAACGGTCTTAGCCTTTATGTTTACAGGCTTTTTTGTGATGACAGTTACTTTTGTATAACCATCACTTGTATCGCTAACAGATTTTACATTTACATTATTTATTAAATCTTTTGCGGCATGAAAATCGGGTGTAGTAATATTTGCCGAAGAATTAGGTATCAAGATAACATATTTGTTATCTGATTTTTTTCTAACCATGACATTACTTCCTGATGGGTTTGAGGAGTATAATGTCAAATTAACGGTATCATTAGATGACTTTCTAACATCGATTTGGGTTATGCTGTTTGATGATGCATAAGCTACACCGATGCCGGCAAGAGATAATGCCAGTGCTGCTGTAAGTATTTTTTGCTTTTTATTCATTTCTACCGTTAAATTTTCTACACTAATATATTAATATAATACCCTGAGTAAAAAAAAATTGCTAGTTTGTTAAAAAAAATATAGTTTATGTTACAATTTATTTTATGAAAAGCGGATTTGTAACAATAATAGGGCGACCAAATGTTGGTAAATCAACCCTTTTAAATCAAATATTGGGGCAAAAGATAGTTATTGCAACTGATAAGGCTCAAACTACCAGAAAGCGTATAAAGGGTATTTATACAACTAAAGAAGGTCAGATTGTTTTTGTGGATACCCCCGGAGTACACAAACCTTTAAATAAGCTTGGAGAATTTTTACTTGATGAAGCAAAAATCGCTGTACCCGACGGAGATTTGATTTTGTTTTTGGTAGATGGCAGTGATCCTGCAGGCAAGGGTGACAAGTGGATTGCTGAAAATATTTTAAAAACTGAAATCCCGATTATTATTGTTATGAATAAAGTTGATAAAATTAAAAAACTTCAAAAAATTGATGAAAATTTAATGACATATAAACTTTTATTCAATAAAAATTTGCCGGTTGTAAAAATTTCAGCCAAAACCGGTAGGAATACAGATACGTTATTGAAAAATATATTCAAATTACTTCCCGAAGGAGAACTTTTGTACCCTGAAGATGTCGTAACTGAAGAAACTATGCGGGATGTTACAGAAGAAATTATAAGAGAAAAAATATTAACAAATACGTCAGATGAAATTCCTCATTCTGTTGCAGTTATGATTGATAAATATTCAGAAGAAGAAAATATTGACAAAATTTATGCCACAATTTTTTGCGAACATAAAAGTCAAAAAGGAATTTTGATAGGTAAAGGTGGAAGCCTTTTGAAAAAAATCGGAACAGAAGCAAGACTAGAACTCGAAAAAATAACCGAGAAAAAAGTGTTTTTGTCTTTGGAAGTTAAGGTTGAAAAGGACTGGAGAAAAAAAGAAAAAGCTTTGAAAAACTTTGGCTATAAACAGGAAAAATAAATTTTATTATTCCGACAGTCCCCGCATTGCGTAATTTTATTTTCTTGATACAATTAAGTTATGAACGATATAGTAGAACAAATAAAACAAATAGAACAAAAGTATATAGAACTTGGTGAAAAACTTTCTGATCCTGCAATAATTCAGGATTATAACAAGTTCAAAGATCTTTCAAAGCAGCACAAATCAATGGAAGAAACTGTTGCTCTTTATCATGAATGGCAAACTGTTACAAAATCCATTGAAGATGCAAAAGAAATGATTAAGGCTGAATCTGATGAAGAGATGAAAGAATTTCTTAAAACCGAAATGGAAGAAAATGAAGCAAAAATTCCGGTTATTGAAGAAAAAATGAAAATTTTACTTCTTCCTCGAGACCCTATGGATGATAAAGATATTATGCTTGAAATCCGTGGTGGTGCCGGTGGTGATGAAGCCAATATTTTTGCCGGTGATTTGGCAAGAATGTATATGAGATATGCAGATAAACAAGGTTGGAAAACTCAAATTTTGAGTAAAACAGAATGTGAAGCCGGTGGTTTTTCTGAAATCATTATTTCTATCAAGGGTGACAGTATTTATTCAAGATTGAAATATGAATCCGGAGTACACCGAGTTCAGAGAGTTCCCGTAACAGAATCTCAAGGCAGAGTTCATACATCAACAGCAACTGTTGCAGTTATGCCTGAAGTTGGAGATGTAGAAATTGAAATTAAGCCGGAAGATATTGAAATGTCAACTGCGCGTTCGGGTGGTGCCGGCGGTCAGAACGTAAACAAAGTTGAAACAGCTGCAAGATTATTCCACAAACCGACAGGTATTATGATTTTCTGTACGGAAGAACGTTCTCAATTACAAAACAAAGAACGTGCAATGGAAATTTTGAAGGCAAAATTGTATGACTTAGAAGTTCAAAAACAAACTAAAGAAATAACTGACCTTCGTCGCTCTCAAGTAGGAACCGGTGACAGGTCTGAACGTATCAGAACTTACAATTTCCCTCAAGGCAGATTGACAGACCACAGAATAGGTCAAAACTTGAACGTTAATACTGTTATTGATGGCGATATGGATGAGTTGATAAACTTGTTGATTGAATACGACCAAAAGCTAAAGCTTGAAAAACTTGCCCAAGTAAATTGAGGTCGTAATAGTGGTTGATAGAAAATGCGTTGCCTGTGGAAAACTTCAAAATCGTGATGAAATGATAAAAATCACAAAAGATTTTTCGACAGGAGAAGTTTTTCTTAATAAGAATTCTAAACAATTTGGCAGATCCGTATATCTTTGCTATAATAAAACTTGTGTAGAAGAGGCTTTTAAAAAAAATAAGGTGCAAAAAGCGCTAAAAAGTCCTATACAAAAGGAACTGAAAGGAATATTACTAGATGAGTTTTGAAACAATAAGAATAAATGAACTGGCGAAAGAATTGGGACTTTCGAATAAGGAAGTTCTTGATAAGTTTGCCCAGATTTCTGTTACAGGTAAAACTCATTCAAGTACAGTTACTATTGATCAGGTCAATAGATTAAAAGAATTTATCAAAAACGGTTCCGTTAAAGAAGTTAAAAAACCAAAGGTTTTTGTCGTAAAAAAATCAAAATTAACTGACAAACCTGAAGTTATTCAAACAAAAGAAAAAGAAGAACCTAAGAAGATTGCACCTGAAAAAGAATCTAAAACAGTTGATGTTCCAAAGGTTGAAGTGATTAAGCCTAAAAACAGACTGGAAATTGTCCGTAGAGCTCCTCAAAGACCTCAAGGCGAAAATTCTGAACGCAGACCTTACAGACCATCTAACGGTGGTGATGGGGAACATAGACCATACAGACATCAAAATTCAGAGGGTGGAAGATTTTCAAGACCACATTCAGATAACAACTCAGACAGACCCGGATTCCAAAGACGCGGGGATAGACCGTTTAAGCCTGGTGATAGACCGTTCAAACCCGGTGAAAGACCTGCAAGAAACGGTAGCGAAAGGCCACATTCATCTTCAGGGGATGGTGATAGAAAACCTATTCAACGTCATATAATTTCTCAAGATATTTATGAAGGTAAAGCCGGAACCAGAAAGCGTCCTGATGCAAAAAAACGTGACAAAGATTTTGCTAAAAACAGAAAAGAAGAACAAGAAAGAATTTCACTAGAAAAAGCTGCGGCACAAAAGCATAAGAAAAAGATTCAAAAAGAAGAAGAAATTAAAGAAATCAAACAATTGGTTGTAAATCAGCCTATGACAATAAGTGAACTTTCTGACAAAATTCAAAAGACACCTGCAGAAATTGTTAAATTCTTGATGTTCCAAGGGGTTATGGCAACAGTTAATCAACTTATTGATGTTGATGTTATAAAGAAAATTTGTGAGGAATATGAGATAGAAGTTCTTGCAGAAGATGTTGATGCATTTATGGAAGAAGAACTTGAAAAAGAAGAGCAAGCAAAAATTATTTCTCAAACCGATAAAAAATTATTGAAAAAACGTGCTCCGGTTGTTAGTATTATGGGTCACGTTGACCACGGTAAAACAACATTATTGGATAGTATCAGAGCCTCAAAACACAAGATTGTTGCAACCGAAGTTGGTGGTATTACTCAGTCAATTGGTGCTTATACAGTATTTTTGGATAAAAAACACGAAAAGAAAATCGTATTCGTTGATACTCCGGGTCACGAAGCTTTTACAGAGATGAGAGCTCGTGGTGCGAAGGCAACTGATATCGCAATTCTTGTAGTTGCAGCAGATGATGGTATAATGCCTCAAACAATTGAAGCTATAAATCACGCAAAAGCTGCAGAAGTTCCTATTATTGTTGCTGTAAACAAAGTTGATAAGCCTGGTGCTAACCCTGAAAAAGTTTTGCAACAGCTTACAGAACACGGACTTGTTCCTGAAGCATGGGGCGGAGATACTATTACCGTAAATGTTTCGGCATTGCAAGGTACAGGTATTGATGAACTTTTGGAATATATTTTACTTGTGGCAGATATTCAAGATTTGAAAGCTAATCCAAAGGCAGAGGCAACAGGTGTTGTCATTGAAGCTAATTTGGATAAGGGAAAAGGTCCTGTGGCAACACTTCTTGTTCAAAACGGAACTCTTCGTGCCGGTAACTGCGTTGTAGTCGGTACTTCTTGCGGCCGTGTCAGAGCTTTGTTATCAGATAGCGGAGAAAGAATTCAAAAGGCTGAACCTTCAACTCCGGTTGAAATTTTAGGTTTGACAGATGTTCCTCAAGCAGGTGACAGATTTGAAGTTGTTAAAAATGAAAAAGAAATGAAATCAATTATTGAGAAACGTCGTGAAAAAGAACGTGACAGAAGATTAGAAAATATGCTTCCTGCACGTATTCGTCGTGAAGCTGTTGCCGGAGAAGGTGACATTCCTCAATTGAACTTGATTATCAAAGCCAATACAAACGGTGCTGCAGAAGCTGTTTCACAAAGTATAGCAGGACTTGAATCAAAAGAAATTATAACAAAACTTATTCACGTTGGCGTTGGTGATATTTCAGAAGCTGATGTAATGTTGGCATCTGCATCAGGCGCGATTATTTTGGGCTTTGGTGTAAAAGAAGACAACAATGCGCTTGCTGCGGCTGAAAAAGAAGGTGTTTTAATCAAAAAATATGATATTATTTATCAGATTTTGGAAGATATTGAAAAGAAAATGCTTTCACTTCTTGAACCGGAAACAAAAGAAGTTCAATTGGGTATTGCAGAAGTTCGTCAAGTATTTACAATCGGCAAGACTAATAAAATTGCAGGTTGTTATGTAACTGAAGGTAAAATTATCAGAGCAAAAGATGCTATGTTGCTTCGTGATGGAAAAGAACTGTACAAGGGAGCAATTGACCAATTGAAACGTTTCAAAGATGATGTAAAAGAAGTTGCTCAAGGTTTTGAATGTGGTATTTCATTTGACAAATGGAATGATATTGAAGTTGGTGATATTATCCAAGTTTCAACTGTAGAAGAAATAGAAAGACAAAGTTTGTAAGGGTAAAATTTATGACATTAAGAAATGAACGAGTAAGAAAAGAATTAATGCGTGATATATCAGAGATTTTGCGTAGAGAAATCTCAGGACTTTGTGGTGTGGTTTCTGTTTTGGATGTTGAAGTGGCTCATGATAATACCTATGCAAAGGTTATTTATAGCGTTTTAGGTTCACCTGAACAGGTGGAAAAAACAAAAGAAGTTATTGAAAAAAGCACTCCAAAAATTCGTTACGAAGTTGGCAAACGTATTCGTTTACGTTTAACTCCGGAATTAAAGTTTGTTTACACTGATTCTCTTGAACAGGGTTCACGAGTTAGTGAAATTATTGATAAAATTTCTCGTGGGGAATTGTAATTTAAAGTGTTTGGCTTTTTAAATATTGATAAACCGAAAGGAATAACATCTCATGATGTTGTTGCTCGGTTGCGTCGTGTCTTAAAAATTAAACAAATAGGACATACAGGAACTCTTGATCCTTTTGCTGTCGGTGTTTTACCTATTTGTGTCGGAAGTGCTACCCGTCTGATTGAATATTTGGAGGGTGAAAAGGCGTATCTTGCAACGGTAAAGTTTGGAGCTACAACAGATACTTATGATATTGATGGCAAAATTACTCAAACTTTTGATAAAAAAATAACAAAAGATGATTTAGAAAAAGAATTGAAAAATTTTGAAGGTGAAATAGAACAGATTCCGCCTATTTATTCTGCGATAAAAATTAACGGGAAAAAACTTTATGAATATGCCAGAGAGGGTAAAGATGTTGAAATAAAGCCGCGTAAGGTTACTATTGAAAAGATAGAATTAAAATCTTTTGATGAAGTAGCACAATCTGCAGAAATTTATGTACAATGTTCCAAAGGGACTTATATTCGCTCAATTGCTTATGATATAGGTAATGATTTGGATTGTGGCGGATATTTGATTGCATTAGACAGGGTTCAGGCAGGGAAGTTTTTGAAAGAAAATTCAACAAAACTTGATGAAATAACAACTCCCTCTGATGTTGAAAAAATATTGTTAAATCCTTTGAATTATTTGAATTTGCAAAAATTTGAAGTTAATGAAAAAGGATTACAAAAAATAAAGTTCGGTCAACCTTTGGGTTTGGAAGATTTGTCTTCACATTTTGAAACTATAAAATGTAACGATTTTATTATTTTGGTTTATAATAAGGATGTTGAAATTTTATGTGCAATAGCGCAAATTTCTGAGGATAAAATTTTAGTTAAGAAGGTATTTATAAGATGAAAAAGATAGTATTAGTTTTAGGATTGTTAGCAACAATGAGTATGCCTGTTATGGCTAGTGAATGTGCAACTACAACATGTGTTGCACCATATGATTTGTCAGGTGGCGTTTCAAGATTTTTCTCAACAGTTACAGGCACAAATTTTATTTCACAAAAGATTGCACAATCTATTATAAAAAAAGAAATTAAAAAGAGTGCAAAGACTGATCTTGATGTAAAAATTAAATCATTTAGTGTTAGCGACTTAAAAGCAGGCAGATTTAAATCTATGGAAGTTTCAGGAGAAGACTTGAATTTTGGAGATGTTTATTTGTCATCTTTGGAAGCAAAAACAACGTGTGATTTTAATTATGTTGTTCCTGATGAAAAAAATAATACAGTTTTATTCAAAGAAGCTTTGCCTATGGCTTTTACCGCTAAGATGAGTGCCGATAATATTAATGCAATGGTTAAAGCTACAAATTACCAAAAGCGTATTAATGAATTAAACAATTTAGGTGGCGCTTTTAATTTGTTCAAAGTTTCAACAACAAGTTTTTCAATCAAGGACAATAAGTTTTTATATACTATGAAAATAGGTATTCCGTTTATGAAAGGAACTCAAGATGTTACTATATCTTCTGACTTGACAGTAAAAGACGGAAAAATTGCCTTGGCTGATACAAAATTGATAAATAATAATTTTAGTATGGATATAACAAAGTTAAATTATATGTTAAATTACTTGAACCCGCTTGACTATTCATTTAATATAGTAGACAATAAAACTGCGAATGTGCAAATCCAAAATGTCTCAATAAAAGATAATCAAGTGGTTATAGAAGGAACTGCAGTAGTTCCGAAAGATACTGTAAATTAAATTTTAATGAAGGTAAGGTTATGCGTAAAGATCAAAGAAATTTTTTAGCTTTTATGGCTTTTTTAATGGTTGCAATATGTGTTGTTGCAGCATACAAAATGTTTTATTCCGGTTCTGATGAAGAGGGCTTGAATGGTCCTTTACAACCGAAACAAGAAGAAACTCAGCCATCTGAAGAGGAACAAGCTCAAAAGGCTGTCCCTGTTAAAAAAGTATATGTTGATGTATTCTTTATTGGTCATAATTCTTCCAGAGAAGAAATATATAGAGCTGTAAGACGCCAATACGACAAAGATATTGACGGTAGTAAAGTTAAATTTGCAGTTAATGCACTGATAAACGGCCCTCAATCAAGAGAACGCAGATATGGCGTATATTCTGAAATCCCGTCAGGAACTCAGGTTATTTACATAAAAGATTTACCTGACAGAGTAATTATCAATTTAACATCTGACTTTGCAAACGGTGGTGCTGATTCTTTATATAAACGTGTTTATCAGTTAATAAAAACTGCAAAACATAATACAACCAAACCTGTTTATTTGTATCTTGATGGACAAAAGGCAGATGTTTTGGGCGGAGAAGGTTTGATGCTAAATCAACCGTTGAATGAAAACTCATTGGGTGGTTAAAAGTTTAAATGGCAGAGGTAAAGAAAGACTTAGATTACTATATGAATTTGCCGTGGACTCTAATTGAGGGTGAAGACTATGATTTTGACGGAAATCTTTATCATTACTTGGAAATAAAAGAAATTCCGAGTTTTACTTTTGGTGCAAAAACTGCAGAAAAAGCTCGCGAAAATTATAAAACTCAATTAAAACTGACATTGATGGTTATGTTAGAATCCGGCGACAAGATTGTCGAGCCTGGAGAAGAAGATGATGAACCCGATTGGGAAAACCTCTGTCCGTAAGTGTTTAAAACAGACATATTAAAAATTGTAACATTATACTTAAAAACTAATTCTTAAGAGTTAGTTTTTATCTTATATAGGGAATAATATTTCTATAAAATTTACAAGTTGTGCAAAGAACATAGAAAATCCAATCAAGTTAGTATGCTTATAAAATCAGTCAAATTGTATTTTTCCTCAGATGAAAGTCTGGGGATTTTATTATAGTATCTTTTGGAAACTAAAATAAAAGCGCAGTATAAAACTTATACTACGCTCAAAATTTTCAATAATCGTTTGAATGCTTGCGCTATTTAACGATTTCTTTGAATTTTTTACCAGCTGAAAATGCAGGAACTGTTTTTGCAGAAATTTTCAAAGTTGCGCCAGTTTGAGGGTTTCTACCAGTTCTAGCTGCTCTTTTGCGTGGTTCAAATGTTCCGAAACCAACCAAAGTTACTTTCTTTCCTTTTGAAACTGTTTTTTCAATAGTTTCTAATGTAGCAGCGATGATATCACCAGTTGCTTTTTGTGAAACTTTTGCTTTTTTTGATACTTCTTTTACCAATTCTTCTTTGTTCATTTAAGAACCTCCTTTTCCTTTATATGCGGGACTAAGAGACTACCCCAGACCGGCATGCTTTTCTGTATCGACAAAGTTATTATAGCATTTTATTTAGATTTGGCAAGGGGTTTCACAAAAAAAAATCTGTAAAACTTGATATACTGCGGATATCCCATGTATTGCATTTTGCTTAAACGTAATCTTTTAGTCTTGCAAACTGTACGTCTTTATAAAAATATTGTAAAATTTGAAAAGCGTTATAGCCTTGATTTGCAAGGTTATTAGCCCCGTGTTGGCTCATTCCTACACCATGCCCGTTCTTTTTGAATTCGCCGTCATATGAAGGAACTGAACGTATGTAAGGCAGATTGCTGCCCCAAGCATCGGCTGCAGAAACGCTTTGTCCGCCTGCTGATGCAGAATAATATGCACAAATTATTTTCATTCCGTAAGTTATTACAATACCCTTGGTATCATTTACTGCTTGATTAGAACTGTAACGTTCGGCAGATGCTCCGCCGTATGCCTGGTCTGCAGGTGTGTCTACCAAATCAAATCCTTGAGAACCATGTTTGCCCAAATTTGCCATTGCATAACTTCTTGCAGCTATTGCTTGTGCTTTTAAAGCTTCTGAGTTCCAAGAACTCGGCATTTCTGAAGGTACAACGCCTTTGATGTAATCTTCAAGCGGGATATCGTTTATGGCAGTTAGTGAGCCACCCTTGTTTTGAACTTTTATGACTCCTCTGTACCATTTATTTTTAATACTGGTATAACCTGTTGCACCATTGAAAAATCTAATTGCAATATTGTCAGAATTTATTTTGTAGTAATTTCCTTTGATTTTGATTGCCATAATACTATGATATGGTCTAAGTTCATAGGCTGTCATTTTATCAATATCGCAAATTTTGTGGTTTGTATTTGCATCAATTATGCTACTTTTTACGGAAGTTCCCGTTACCAAAGATTGAGCGCCTGTTTTTAGCCCTATTTTAATGGCGTAACAGGGATTTTGAAAACTTAAAAGTGCAAATATAAATAAATTTAATAATAATATCTTTTTCATATTATTATTTTAGCACTTTATATAAAAATAATCATTAGGCTTTTTGATTGATTTTTTTAATACCAAAAGCAGATTTGATTTCTCCTGAGAAATTTTTACCTGCTGCTTCCCCGATTGCGTAAGAACTCATTGAAGCGCAGACGAAAGCTATTCCTTTTGCAAGAAGTGCAACTTTGTTAGATGAGTTTGATTTAATGATTTTTTCGCCTACTGATTTTAAAATTCCATTTTTTGAAGCTTTTTCGATAACTTTTTCTACGTTTTTGCCTGTAAAGATGCTGTCTTGATATTTTTTCATCAAGCCTTCACCCATAAACATTCCGCATAAAGCTCCACCTTCTGTGATGCCTGTACCGACTTTATCATCTGAAGTTGCAACTTTTATTCCGGATGAAATGCAAATCAACGGGTTAACATTTTCACTTGCAAATTTTACGGCTCTACCTGTATAATGTAAAGCTTTTTGTGTATATTCATAAGGCTTGCCAGTGTCTTTGAGTGCCTTGTTTTCAGATAGGTTTTTGAAAATAGAAGCGGCAGCTTTTGTTGAACTGCCAATCATGTTGTCGAATTTTGAAACTTCGTTGAACACGTTAGCAGCTTGACCGACACAAACCGGTGCTCTGCCGATTTCGCCGTTTTCAGCTTTCTTTGCGCTTCTATACGTAAATATTAATGATGAAATTGGATTGCTCATTAATTTTTCTACCTATAACACTACACTACACTTATATAAAGTATTTTTATAAATCCAAATTGCGTTTAAGATTATAAATGTTTACAATTTTAACAATTTTTACATTTTTGAAATATAATATTGTATATTGATAGGAAAAGAGATTTATGAATTCAACAATGGAAATGATTACTGCTGAAAATATAGTAAAAGAAACGCAGATAAAACATATTGCAATAATTATGGATGGGAACAGACGTTGGGCAAAAGAACACAATTTGCCATCTGCTTTCGGTCATAAAAAGGGTGTTGATGCGCTCAAAGCTACATTACGTGCTTGTGATGATTTTGGGATAAAATATTTGACTGTTTATGCGTTTTCAACAGAAAATTGGAATAGAAAACCTGAAGAAGTAGATTTTCTAATGAATTTGCTTGCAAATACTTTGAAAAATGAGCTTGAAGAAATGCATGAAAACGGTGTTGTAATTAGCTTTATCGGAGATATTTCAAAATTGAGTCCGAAATTACAAGAAATTTTGGCTCATTCAACTGAATATACAAAAAATAATAAAGGTGTACATTTGCAAATAGCATTCAATTATGGCTCACGTGATGAATTGGTTCATGCAACAAAAGCTATTGCCGAAAAGGTTAAATCCGGTGAATTGGACCCTGAAAAAATTACAGAAGATACGATTTCAAATTATATTTATACAAAAAATATTCCCGACCCTGATATTTTGATAAGAACCGGCGGGGAGATGCGTGTTTCAAACTATTTGTTGTGGCAAATAGCTTATGCAGAATTTATTGTGACAAAACAATTTTGGCCTGAGTTTGATAAAAAGTCGCTTTCAGACGCTTTGCAAGAGTTTTATCACCGCCAAAGAAGATTTGGAAAATAAATGTTAGAGATTGTTTTTGCAACGGGGAATAAAAACAAATTAAAAGAAATTAACGAAATTTCAAAAGATTATGATGTGAAATTCGTTTTGCCACAAGGTGATTTCAATCCTATTGAAAATGGTTCGACGTTTGAAGAGAATTCTTTGATAAAAGCAAAAGAAGCTTATAGTGTCCAAAATAGCAAAATGGTTCTTGCCGATGATTCTGGCTTATGTGTAGAAGCCTTGAACGGAGCGCCTGGACTTTATTCAAATCGCTATGCCGGTACGCAAGATGAAAAAATCTCCAAACTTTTAAATGAATTATCAAATGTGAAAAACAGAAATGCTTATTTTATTTGTTGTATGACACTTTTAAATGAAAAAGGCGAAATTAAAAAAGTTGTGAATGGCAAATGTTTTGGCTCAATTGTCGAACATCGTTCAGGAATAAACGGCTTTGGCTACGACCCGATTTTCTTAGTCAAAGGTACAAATTTGACTATGGCAGAAATGTCTGAAGATGAAAAAAATAAAATTTCGCATAGAGGAAATGCACTCAGAGAAATTTTAAATAGTTTAAAAAACTAGTGGTTGAATAGTTTTTGTGTTTCGTTTACAACAATGTGGCATTTTGAGTTGATGTTTCCTATCGTTTATATGGTTGAATTCATATTTTGTTGATTGACTTTTAGTATTCTATTTAATAAGATTAAATTACCGGATTAAAAAATAGGGGAGAGTCAATGAAAAAAAATATAATAATTATTATTGCAATTGTGCTTATAGCAGTTGTTATACGAATGGTTGTTACAAACTATTCAAATATGATGCGTTTCAAATCAAGAATGCACCAAAAAGCACCGAGTGTTGTTGTTGAACAAGTTCAACAAACAAAAATAAAGCAGAGTTTTGAAGCTCCCGGACGAATTGTTTCTAAATACCAAGTTGGTGTTGTCGCTCGTATTGCAGGATATTTGCAAAAAAGTTATTTCCAAGAAGGCGATAGTGTCAGAAAAGGCGAAGCTCTATTTTTGATTGAACCTAATGAGTACAGAAATTCTTCTAGTATGGCAAGTGCAAGCGTTAGAAATATCAGAGCGCAACTTGTTTATGCAGAAAAACAACTCGTTCGTTCAAGAGAATTGGTTAAAAAAGATTATATTGCAAAAGCCAAGTATGATGAAGTGTTGGCAAATCGTGATGCTCTTAGAGCGCAACTAGCATCAGCGCAAGCTCAACTTGCAGATGCAAACAGAAATTTAGGTTATACAGTTGTAAAATCTCCTGTAAACGGACGTATCGGTATGATTACAGTTACCGTTGGGAACTATGTAACTCCATCATCGGGCAATTTGACAACAATTAACAGTAACGACCCTATTTATGTTACATTCCCTTTGAATTCTGAAGACTTTATGGCATTAGAAGCTGCTGACAAAGGTAGCAAAGACGACAGAGTAGCGGAAATTATTTATCAAGACGGAAATAAATATGAATTTTCCGGTGTTCAAAACTTCCATGATAACAAAGTTGATCCTGCAACAGGTACTGTTACAATGCGTGCAACCTTTAAAAATCCAAAAGGAGAACTTATTCATGGTGAATTTGTGACAGTGAGACTTCATTCAAACAATCCTGTTGTAATGCCTGTAGTTCCGCAAGCTGCTGTTCAAGAAAATCAAGAAGGCAAATATGTTTATAAACTTGATGGAAAAGGTTTGCCTCAATTAGTTTATATCAAAACTTCAGGACAAGACGGTCATAACTGGATTGTAAAATCAGGTTTGAATGTTGGGGACAAAATTATTACTGATGGTATTCAAAAAGTAATTCCTAATTCACCGATTAACGCAGTTACAAAAGAACAGATGGCAAAATTGAAAAAGCATGATTTGGCAGTTCCTACAAAGAAAAAAGGACTTTTCCATTTCGGAAAATAAAATTGAGAGGTAAAAATGGCGGATAATAATCAAGGAAATTTATTTATAAAAAGACCAAAATTGGCTATTGTAATATCGTTAGTCATAATATTGGCAGGGTTGTTATTGATGACAACATTGCCGTTAGAAGAATATCCGTCAATTACACCACCTCAGGTTGTAGTTTCTGCAACTTATGCAGGTGCAAGTTCTGACGTTATCGAATCCACAATTGCGGCACCGGTTGAAGCTCAATTGAACGGTGTTGAAAATATGATATATATGACTTCAACTTCTCAAAACGGTTCATATAGATTGACTTTATATTTTGATGTCGGAACTGACCCTGATATGGCATTGGTAAACGTTCAAAACAGGTTGCAATTGGTTACTCCACGATTGCCGGAAGAGGTTAAAAGATATGGTCTGCAAGTTCAAAAATCATTAGGCGGCCCAGGATTGCTGATGATTGCAATTAATTCTCCGAGCAACACTTATGATTCACTTTATATTGCAAACTACGCATCAATATATATAAAAGATGAAATTGCACGTATCAAAGGTGTAGGTACAGTTTCAGTATTCGGTTCAACGGATTATTCAATGAGAGTTTGGCTCAATGCTACAAAAATGGCAAATTTAAGAGTTTCAGCAGAAGAAGTTACAAATGCAATCCAGAACCAAAACACGCAGACTCCTGCCGGAGATTTGGGTGTTGAACCTATGAAAAACAAACAGATGATAAAGCTTACCCTCAGAACAAAGGGTAGATTGAAAGATGCTTCTGAATTTGAAAATATTGTTGTAAGAGCAAATCCTGACGGTTCAAGAATTTTACTAAAAGATGTTGCACGTGTAGAATTGGGTGCTGAAAGTTACTCATTCTTCTCTCGTGACCATGGTACGGATTCTGCTATTATTACAGTCAGCCAGTTACCTGAAGCCAATACGATTGCATTATCAAAAGCTATCAGAAAAAGGCTGGCTCAATTGAGTAAGAGTTTTCCACAGGGGATTCAATACAAAGTTGAATACGATAATACTGATTTCGTACAGGAATCAATTACAGAAGTTATAAGTGCAATTGCCTTAGCAATTATATTGGTTAGTGCGGTTACGTATCTGTTTTTAGGTACGGGACGTGCTGCATTTATTCCGTTTTGTGCAATTCCGGTTTCCTTAATCGGTGTATTTATCTTTATGAAGATGTTCGGATTTTCTATAAATTTGTTGATATTGTTCGGGTTGGTACTCGCGGTCGGACTGGTTGTAGATGATGCGATTGTTGTTTTAGAAAATACTCAGCGGCATATTCAGCAAGGAAAAGAGCCGAAAGAAGCAACTGAAATTACAATGAAAGAAGTTTTTGGTGCAGTTTTGGCAACTTCACTTGTTTTGATGGCGGTATTTGTTCCGGTATCATTTATGGGTGGAGTTACAGGTCAGATGTTTAGACAGTTTGCATTGTGTATTGCATCTGCTATAGGTTTGTCAACACTTGTTGCGGTTACTCTATCGCCTGCACTATGTTCTATAATTTTAAAAAGCGGAACTGAAAAACCGGATTTCAAATTTATTCAAAAATTTGATGACTGGTTTGATAAAGCTAAAAATGCTTACCTCGAAGGTGCAAAATTCTTTGTAGAATCTGAAAAGGCTACTTTAGCTGTATTTGGTATAATTATTTTATTTATTTTAGTTATGTTTAAAATAATGCCTACAGGCTTTTTGCCGACAGAAGACAGAGGTGCAATATTTACACAAATCCAGTTGCCTGATGGGTCTTCAGCATCCAGAACGGATGAAGTTACCAGACAAATAGAGAAAAAGATTGCTCAAACTCCGGGTGTTGCAAACACGCTTGTAATGGTTGGATTCAGCGGAGAAAATACGGCATTTGTTGTTGCACAACTTGAACCTTGGTCTGATAGAAAAGCAAAAGACTTGCAGATGCAAAGTATTTTACAACAATGGCAAAAGGATTTTTCTAAATATCCGTCAGCAATTATAGCTTCATTTGCACCACCTGCAATATCAGGTCTTGGTATGTTTGGTGGCGGTTTTGAATATCAGTTACTTGATAAAGGTGACAGATCTCCGGAACAACTTTATGATGAATATCAAAAATTAAATCAAGTTTTATCTCAACAACCGGAATTTACACAGGTTTATTCATCTTACACAGCAACACTTCCTCAATTGTTAATAACTGTTGATGAAACAAAAGCAATGGCTCAGGGTGTTGATGTCGGAAGTATTTATACAGCGCTTGCTGCATACTTTGGAAAATCTTATGTAAACGACTTTAATAAATACGGCCGTGTTTATAGGGTTTATACTCAAGCGGATTCGGAATTTAGAGAAAAGCCTGCAGACTTGGAAAAAATCTTTGTAAAAAATAAAACAGGCGATATGGTTCCGTTGTCATCTGTAGTTACAATGAAAAGTATTGTCGGACCTTATAGTTTGACGAGATTTAATATGTACCCGTCTGTTATGATTAACGGTTCTGTAAGAGATGGCGTTTCAACAGGTAAAGCTATGAGTATTGTTGAAAAAATTTCAAATAAAGTTTTGCCGAAAGATATGACATTTGCTTGGTCAGGAAGTTCTTTACAGGAAGAAGATTCCGGCGGACAAATCTTTGGAATATTGGCGATGTCATTGATTTTCGTATATTTGTTCTTGGTAGGATTGTATGAAAGTTGGATGTTACCGATTGCAGTTATGTTGATTTCTCCGGTTGCCTTGTCAGGTGCATTATTGTTCCAGTATGTTGCAGGCTATTCACTTGACTTGTATGCTCAAATCGGGCTTGTTATGTTAATCGGTTTAAGTACAAAACAGGCAATTTTGATTATAGAATTTGCAAAAGATGCTCGTGAAAAGGGTATGGGAATACGTGAGGCTGCAATGCAAGCTGCCACACTGAGATTTAGAGCCGTAATGATGACAAACTTGGCATTTATCTTAGGTTTGTTGCCATTGGTATTTGCATCAGGAGCCGGCGCAGCAAGCAGACATTCCGTAGGTACAACAGTATTTGGCGGTATGATTGCCGTAGCTTTTGTCGGAACGTTCTTAGTTCCTGCATTCTTTGTCTTAATTGAAGAAATGAAGGAAAATGTTGCTAAGAAGTATAAAAAATAAAAATAAGGATAATAAATAAAAATGTATAAAAAATTGATTCTGGTAAGTTTGGTATTAGGTTTGTCGTTATCTTCCGCTTTTGCAGCAGGAAATATCGGTAACAAAGTTAATGAAAAAGAGTTTCCGCAAGCAAAATCTGTTTTGCCGAACAAGCCTAAACAGCCTGATTTTATTGTAAAAGGCGGAGTTCAAAAAAGTGTTGATTTGACTTTGGACAAATGTATTGAACTTGCACTTGGAAACAATCCCGATATCAGCGTCGCATTCCATGATATTTTGGCGTCTGATACAAGAATAAAACAAGTTTGGTCAAATTATTTTCCTCAATTGAGTTGGCAAACAGGTTATTCAAAAATCAAACAACTTCAATTGTCAGATGTTTTTAATACAAATTTAACGTTTAAATATTATATTATGGGGCAAATAACCTTGCAACAGATGCTTTATGATTTTGGGGTAACTCAGAATCAGGCAACAATCAAACGTATAGAATACGAAGGTTATAGGGCGACACTTGCCGGAACAATTAATGATATAATTTATCAGACCAAAGATTCTTATTACAAGTTGTTGTACTCGTTTGAGGCTCGTAGAGTTGCAAAAGATAATGTCAAAAAATTTGAAATGTTCTATAATCAGGCAAAAGCTTTTTATGAAATTGGAACAAATCCGAAAGTCGA
>JALCDS010000022.1 GCA_022641775.1 Clostridiaceae bacterium | reverse complement strand
GCCAAATTTTCTTTTCCTGAGGTATCTAAAGTCTCATGCGCAATTTTTTCCAAGAATGTATCGAACATAGGCACAATTGAATGTTTTTCAGTTTTTATACCCAGATTTTGAGCAAGTTTTAGAGCATCATCCACACTTCCGGTTGAAGAAAACATACTTGGCATCAATATACCCAAAACGTTTTCTTTGCCCAATGCGTCCACAGCAAGAGCTGCAGTTAAGGCACTATCAATACCACCTGACAAACCCAAAACCACTTTACCGAATCCGGTATTTTCGCAATACTCTTTCAATGCAAATGTAGTAACTTTATAAACTTGTTCAGCTAAAGGTGCTTCACTATATTGAGTAAATTTTGCAAATTCAACTCTTTGAACTTTTTCTTCACAAAGTGGCATCTGTAAAACAAGTGTATTGTTTTTATTTTTTGCAAAACTACCACCTGCATATATGTTTTCATCTGCCATACCAAGGGCATTTACATAAACGAAATTACTTTTTGCATCAATACTTTCAACAAAATTCTTCATAGAATTCATTGCGTAATAGCTATTTTTAGCCAAAATATACAAATCACAATCAATATCATCACGGAAAACATCAGCGACATAGAAAATTTTACCGTCTATGTCATAAAATCCGTCTTCTGATTGTATAATTTCACCGTTTTTAATTAAAACATCTCCGATAAATATAGATTTTTCAATCTTTTTATCGGCAATCTCATTATAAAATTCCATTTGTGCAAGATTACATTTTTCATCGTAACACAAATCCTTTCCGCCAAGCTCTGTCATATCGCATTGCGGGAAAACAACAACTTCAGTTTCTACTGTCTCAACTTTTGATAATATATTTTTCAAATTAAAGGCATAATCACCTGTTTTTAATTTTATTTGCGCTATTGATACTTCCATAATTTTCTCCTTAATCTAATTTAAGATAATTTACCTTTTCCCAACTCAAATCTAAATATTTAATCTTGGAGTGAACCAGTTTTACCTGAGGTAATATTGAAGGTAAACGTTCAATTCTTGACCAAACTGTATCATCAACTAAGCCAAGTCTTATATTCAAATCTTTAACTTTTACATAAACATCATTCGGATTTCTGTAATCTATATATTCCACAGGCTCTTTGGCATAAGTCTCAACAAATTTAGAAATTTTTAACAATTTTTGTTGAGTACCTCTGTCCCACTTTCCGTAACTTGAACCTTTAGCTATGACTACAAGTGTTTTTATATTTTTGTTAAGAGGTAAATATTCTTTCCCTACTATTTTACCCTTAACAGTAAAATATGCAACAGGACGTGTTTTCAAATCATTCATAACCGTAATTGTCGGTTGGCTTTCTCTTACAATAATTTGAATTCTTGCAGGAAAAGCATAACGCCTGATATAAATTTTATCAATAGGCTCTAATTGCATCAGTTTTTTTCTTATATCATCAGTTCTTGCAAAGAATACACAACCCTTCGGTGCTTCTACCGATTGCAAAATAGCAAGAATTTTGTATGATGGAACAATTCTGTTATTAATAATTTCAACTGATGTTCCGCCTACATATTTGAAAGAATTTTCACTGAAATAAAGCCCATGAAGTCTTGAAAATAAGAACATAAACATCAACAAACCGACAGTAATAAGAAAACGCATAAACCCACGAGTACGTTCTTGTTTCAAACGGCCTTTCAAAACAACCCTTTCTCTTTGAATTGTTTTTATGCGTTTCATCTCATCAGGTGCATCGAGTTGTGCACTCTCTTTATTTTTTTGTTTATTATTTTTGTTCTCTTTTTCAGACATATTTATTTATTCAATCCTGCACTGTTCAATATCAATTGTACCAGATTATCATAATTAATTCCCATTACATCAGCTTGAGCCGGTAAATCGCTTGTTTCTGTCATTCCGGGACTTGTATTAATTTCCAAGAAATATGGCTTGTTATTCATAACCATAAAGTCTATTCTGGAAACTCCACTACAACCTGCAGCTTCATGTGCTTTTATAGAAATTTCTTTTATTTCATTTGTAGTTTTGTCATCTAATTCTGCCGGTAAAATAAATTTCGACATACCCTTTGTATATTTTGCTTCAAAATCATACCATTCTGTTTTTGGGATAATTTCTAAGATTTCTGTTGCAAAATTCTTACCATTATTTTCTAACACACCGACTGTTATAAAAAATCCGTTGATAAATTCTTCAATCAAAACATCATCGTTGAATTTTGTAGCTTCTATATATGCAGCTTCAAGTTCCTCCGGTTTATTAACCTTTGTCATACCAAAACTTGAACCTTCACAAACCGGTTTTGTAATTATAGGATAATGCAAATCTTTTGTTTTTTCCTTGACATCTTCACCTTTTCTAACAAAAACAGATTTTATCAATGGGATTTCAGGACAAGCTGAAAGAATTCTTTTTGTATATTCTTTATTCATACAAACTGCTGAAGACATAACTCCACAACCTGTATAAGGTATTTTCAATATTTCTAACAAACCTTGTATGCAACCGTCTTCACCATATTTGCCGTGTAAGGCATTATATGCGACATCGTAATCTCCACGTTTCAAGACATCCGCTATATTTTCATCAACAATAACAAGTTCGGCATTTTCATATCCTAATCTTTTCAACGCGCCGAAGCAATTCTTACCGGAACGGATAGAAACTTCACGTTCTGATGACATACCGCCACACAATACAGCAATTTTAGCATTTTTTCTTATTTTTGATTCAATATTTTGCATAAATCTTCCTCATTCTTATTTCTATTACCCAGATACAATATTTCGGGGTATAAATTTATCCCAAATTTTTCCTTAACTTTATTTTTCATCAAACACATCAATTTTAAAATATCCTCAGATGTTGCTGATTTATTTTTGTTTACAATAAAATTTGCGTGACCTTCCCAAACTTCAGCTCCACCAACTTTTAGACCTTTTACACCGGCTTCATCAAGCAACCTCCCTGCAGAATTTCCTTCAGGGTTTTTAAACACGCTGCCACAGTTCGGTAAAGCAAGTGACGGCTGATGACTTTTTCTAAATTCAAGGTTTTCTTTCATCTTTAATTCAATTTCATCATGAGTTTTAGGTATAAGTTCAAATTCCACTTCCAAAACCACCCAATCATTTTTTTGACAGTTTGATGTTCTATAATCAAATCCCATTTTATCTTTTGAAAGCGTAAACACACCTTTTTCAGGCGAATACATGGTTACGGATTTTATACAATCAGAAATAGCTTGTCCGTGAGCTGACGCATTCATAAATACTTCGCCACCAACAGAACCCGGGAACCCAATCATAAACTCTAATCCGCTCAAATTATGTTCTGCAACCATTTGAGCGAGTTTTGGACCTTTTACACCTGATTGAACTTTAACAATATTACCGTCAATTACGATTTTATCCATTTTGCTTGTCAAAACAACAGTTCCATCGTAACCGTCAGATGAAACAAGCGTATTTGAAATATTTCCTAATATTTTAAAATTATCTTTTAAAAGTTCCAAATCTTTTACATCATGGATAAAATAAGCATTAGATATCTCACCGCCAACCTTGAAAGCAGTTAAATTTTTGATGTCGAAATTTTTATGGAGTTCAACGTCCAACTTCTGCAACCTTCTTACTTAATTTTAAAAGCTCACTACCAAGTTCTGTTATTGTGCCTGCACCAAGTCCTATTACAACATCATTTGCTTTCAACTGTGGGTAAAGTTTTTCTGCAACATTACACATTGTACCTTGAATATATTCGCAATCAATATCAGGATATTTTGTTTTTAAATCTTTTGCAAATTGTTCTGAATTAACGCCCTCAATCGGATCTTCAGAAGCCGCAAATACATCAGTTACAACCAATTTATCAACTCCACCGAAAGCCGTCATAAATTCATTATACAAATTTTTTAATCTTGTATATCTGTGTGGTTGAAATACCGCAATAACTCTTTTATCTGTCATACCTGCAGTAGAAGATAATGTTGCTTTGATTTCTGTCGGATGGTGAGCATAATCGTCATACAAAGAAATTCCATTAAATTCTCCAACCATCTGAAAACGTCTGCCCATGCCGGAAAATGTCGAAAAGTAAGGTTTTACAACATTAACATCAACCCCTGCTTCATTCAATGCTGCAATAACAGCCAAAGCATTATTGACGTTATGACGTCCTCTCAAAATAATTTTTAAATCAACAAGGAATTGTCCTTTATGATAAACATCAAATGTCGTATATTCCGGTTGAAAATCAATATTTTTTGCAACATAATCAGCATCTTTTGTCAGTGAATATGTTATTGCTTGCTTATGATTTTCGACAAGTTTTTCAACTCCGACAGAATCTATACAAGCCAAAACCTTGCTATCAGGCTTCAAACCTGATAAAAAAGTATTAAACGTATCCAAAATTGATTTTAGACCTTCTTTATAAAAATCTAAATGGTCAGCTTCCAAGTTGTTTATAACGCTTATGTTAGGTGAGTATTTAACGATGGTACCATCACTTTCATCCAACTCTGCAATCAAGAATTTACCGTCTGTACATTCTGCATTTGTGTGCAATTTCGGAATTATTCCACCAACAACATAAGAAGGTTTCAAACCAGCCATTTCAAGTACATAAGAGGTCAAACCACTCGTTGTGGTTTTGCCGTGTGTTCCGGCATATCCGATAAAAAACTTACCCATTCTTGAAATTTCTGCCAATAAATCAGATCTGTGATAAATAGGCAAACCCAATTCTTTTGCTCTTACAATTTCTACATTTGTCTCACGAATTGCCGAACTTGCAATAACCTTACAGCTTTCAGGTACATGCGATGCTGAATGTCCGATATAAACTGTTGCACCTAATTCTCTTAATTCCGTGATATATTTGCTATCTACTATATCAGAGCCCGAAACTTCAAACCCGCATTGCAACAAATACTTTGCAAGTCCACTCATTCCAACTCCACCAATAGCTATAAAATAATATTTCTGCTTTTCCAAAATCTCTATCCCTAACTTAAATGTAACTAACTAAATTATTATAATACATAAATTCTTTAAAAGCGCTAATCTTTGCAATTTTTAATAAAATTTTATATTTTAACAACTTTTATTTTTAGAAGATTTGATACATACATGCAAACTTCATTCTTAAAATTTCCACCACTAAAACCAGCAAAGTACACAAGCTTTTTCGTATATAAAAGTTTAGGGCCTAAAAATGCTGAATATGTAGCCTTTTCAACTAAAGGGAAATCACTTGCACGAATGACAGCTTATCCGGAAATGCAATTAAATCACTTTACTGATTTGGATAGTGATTTATTTCACCAATCTTTATACATAGATAGTTTAATTGTAACTCAACATGGTAAAAAAATCGGAACTAAAATGCTCAATATCGCAGAAAAAGAAAGCCGATTATTTGGCTGTGGCGGCAATATTCACCTTGTTTCCAGTGATTGCTATTTTCCATCAAATCCTCCTCATATTTTTTACAGAAAAAACGGATTCAAATCAATTGATGAAAAAGTTAATGCATTAATTGACAAACATATAAAACATCATACTGATTTCAAATTAAATGAATTGCATTATACCTATATGACAAGATTTCCACAAGATAAGGCTAAAATAATTGCTATGGCGAAAAAAAATTCCGAATTTGGTAAAAATAAATCCGGAATTAAATATAAATTTGAAAAATTAATCAAAAAACTATTTCACAACAATGTTGACTAATTTTTTAGGTACAACAATTACTTTCACAATTGTTTTACCATCTGTCAAAGCTTTAACTTTTTCACTTGATAATGCCAATTCTTTCAATTCATCTTGTGATGAAGCTTCATCTGCCTCAATTTTGTCCTTAACTTTTCCGTTTACTTGAACAACAAGAGTAATTGAACTCATTTTAGCCAAGTTTTCATCCCACTCACACCAAGGTTGAGAATGGATTGAACCCTCGCCACCCAATTGGTTCCAAGCTTCTTCAGTCAAATGAACTGCAACAGGGGACATCAATTTCAACATCGATTTTATTGCAAATGAAAATACGACTTTGTCAGCATCATTCCAAGAAGTTTTGCTTGTCCAATCATAAATAGCATTTACAAGTTCTCTGTATTTTGAAATAACTGTATTAAATTGGAAATCATTTGAAATATCGTTTGTAATACTCTTGATTGCCATATGTATAATACGAACTAAATCATCATCAGCTTTTGACAATTTCCCGATATTCGGTGTGGAATTATGAAGGTCAATTTTGTCAGAATTTGTAGACATCAATCTCCAAACCCTGTTCAAGAATTTGTAACAACCTTCAACACCGGCATCAGACCAGTCAAAATCACGTCCCGGAGGAGAATCGGACAAGATAAATAATCTTGCAGTATCGGCTCCGTAATTTTCAAAAATTTCATCAGGGTCAACCGTATTTCCCTTAGATTTCGACATTTTTGAGCCATCTTTTAATACCATACCTTGAGTTAACAAGTTTTTAAACGGTTCATCAAAATCAAGTAAACCTAAATCTCTCAACGCCTTTGTAAAAAATCTTGAATACAAAAGGTGAAGAATTGCATGTTCAATACCACCTACGTATTGATCAACCGGTAACCATTTGTTTACTTTGTCTTTATTAAAACATTCTTTATCATTTCTGGCATCTGAATATCTCAAATAATACCAGCTTGAACAAACAAATGTATCCATAGTATCTGTTTCACGTTTTGCAGGGCCTCCGCAAACAGGACATGTTGTATCTTGGAAAGTCGGAGACGTCAATATCGGAGATTTTCCAACAACAGAAAAGTCTACATCTGTCGGAAGTTTTACAGGTAATTGATCTTCCGGAACAGGTTGAATTCCGCATTTAGGGCAATAAACTATTGGTATCGGAGCTCCCCAATAACGTTGACGAGAAACTAACCAATCACGCAATCTGTATTGAGTTTTAAATTCACCAAAACCACCATCAACAGCTTTTTGAGTGATAGCTTTTTTTGCTTCTGTATTTTTCATTCCGTTAAATTCATTTGAATTTATTAAAACACCTTCATCAGTATAGGCTTCAGCCTTGCAATCACTAGGATTTTCAGGATTTTGTATAACTACCTTCATTGGTAGATTATATTTTTTTGCAAAATCAAAATCACGAGTATCATGCGTTGGAACTGCCATAACAGCACCTGTTCCGTATTCAACAAGTGCATAATCTGCTGTCCATAATGGGAATATTTCTCCATTAAACGGATTTCTACAATGAGTACCCAAAGGAACGCCAGTTTTTACTCTTTCATTTGAAAGTCGCTCAATCTCAGTCATTTTGCGAGCATTCGCACGATAATCTTCAACAGCTTTTTTGTTTTCAGAAGTTGTAAGTTTTTCAATATCTTTATATTCAGGAGCTACAACAAGATATGTAATCCCATGAACTGTATCAGGACGAGTTGTATAAACCGGAACGGTCATTTTTTCACCGCTTGGTGCATCAACTACTTCAAAATTAAAGATTGCGCCTTGAGATTTTCCAATCCAGTTGGCTTGCATAGTTTTTACATTATCGCCCCAACCTGGAAGTTTATCTAAGTCTTCCAATAAAACTTCTGCATAATCAGTAATTTTTAAGAACCACTGTGACAAATATTTTTTCTCAACAACACTGTCGCATCTCCAACACTTGCCATCAATTACTTGCTCATTTGCCAAAACTGTTGCACATTTGTCACACCAATTTACGGCAGCTTCTTTTTTATAAGCTAATCCTTTTTTATAAAGTTGCAAAAACAACCACTGAGTCCATTTGTAATACTCTTCCTTGCAAGTTGTAACTTCTCTATCCCAATCGTAAGACAACCCAAGCATTTTCAGTTGTTTTGTCATGTAAGCAATATTTTCATCAGTCCATTTTGCAGGATCGGCATTATGTTTCATTGCTGCGTTTTCTGCCGGCAACCCAAAACTATCCCATCCTATCGGGTGAAGAACATTAAACCCTTGGGCTTTTTTAAATCTTGCTATAACATCTGTTATTGTATAATTTCTGACATGTCCCATATGTAATTTGCCTGACGGGTATGGAAACATTGACAGAGCATAATATTTTGGTTTGTCAGATTCATCAGGTGTTTTAAAAGCACCTGTATCTTCCCAAATTTTTTGCCATTTTTTTTCTATTTCCTGCGGAAAATATGCTTCTTTCATCTTTTTCTTCTCTCCTGTTTATAAGACAAAATTAGCACAAAAAAAACTTTCATTCAATCTGCTTTAGTATTCAATCCCTTTTCGAGCTACAACACCTGTATCCCAGTAGTGTTTTACAGGTTCTATTCTTGAAACTAAATGAGCTATTTCAATAATTTTCGGATCAGCATCACGACCGGTCAAAACTATTTCCATCTCTTGGGGCTTATTTTTCA
The DNA here is from genome assembly GCA_022641775.1 of Clostridiaceae bacterium. Taxonomy (GTDB): domain Bacteria; phylum Cyanobacteriota; class Vampirovibrionia; order Gastranaerophilales; family Gastranaerophilaceae; genus RUG14219. The sequence continues at coordinate 18,691 of JALCDS010000022.1, read as the reverse complement.
AAACTTCTACAACTTCATCTACATCAAGGAACTTTAATGCAATTGCTATATTTGCCTCATCCATAATGATAAGGTTATACTCATTATTTTTTATGGCTTTTTTAACCAAATTCCAACCATTTTGGATTTCTTTTGCATCGTCTTCCGATTTATTATCAGAATATACAATTCTATCCAATCCGGCTTGCACAATCTTCAAATTATCTTTAATATTTGGAGAAAGGTTACGGAAAGACTTTAATTCGCCATAATTATCTCCGCCTTTTGTAAACATCACAATCAAGACCTTCCATTTTCTGCCTAAAGCTCGCATTGCAAGACCAAGTGACGCTGTAGTTTTACCCTTGCCGTTACCTGTATAAACCTGAATGTATCCATGTTTTGCCCAATCGGGATTTATTAATTTGTTTTCGTCTTCCATAATCTTGAATTCATTATATAATAAAACTATGGAGAATAAACAAACATTAAGAAAAAAATATAAAGAAATTAGAAACAATCTTGATGTAAATTCCAAAAGCATTGAATTGTGTAAAAAATTACGTGAAACAGAAGTTTATAAAAGCTCTAACAATATTATGACTTTTTATCCGTTAACAAATGAAATTGATACCAGAGACCTTTTTAACGATTTTAAAAACTTTTATTTACCAAAAACAGATGGTGAAAATTTGCTTGTATGCCCTTACAAAACAAATGATAAAATGGAATTATCCTCATTTCACACACTTGAACCGATAAGCGAACCTATTTTACCAGAAAAATTGGATTTGGTAATAGTTCCGGCACTGGTTGTTGATAAAAATAATTATAGATTAGGATATGGAAAAGGTTTCTATGACAGATTTATTTCGCAAAACCCTCAACTCAAAACAGTAGTTTTAATCCCGAAAGAATTGGTTATTGAAGAATTGCCGATTGATGAATTTGATAAACAAGTTGATTTTGTAATCAGTGATTAAATAACAAAAAAGGACACACTAAGATTGTGTGTCCTTTTTTGTTTTGGTTAGTTAAAGGATAGGATATTAAAATACATTCATTACCGATTTATAGGGTTAATTATTAACCTTGACCGGTATAATTAGGAGTGAAGTCTTTAATGCCTTCTGCTTCTGCTTTTCTTACAGAATCTAACTCCTGTTTTATCATCGCTAATTGCGATTGAATTTGTTCTTTTTCCGCAGTCATTTGTTCTTCTTGTTCATTAAGAAGCTGTGTTTCTTGATCCTTAATCTGATCACGTTGCTGCTTATACAAATTCTGGAATATCATATTTTGATAAGCCTGCTGATACTGAGGCGGCATTTGAGCCAATTGAGCCTGCATCATTGGAGCCATTTGTGCCATTTGCTGTTGGGCACCTGCCATTGCCATATTATTTGAATACGACATGAACATGTTTTGTCTGCCAAACAAAGACGCTGGAGTGTTCATCATATCATTCATCGAGATTGAACCATCTGAGATGTTTGTTGCATACTTGTTCAAGTTAAACATCTTTCTTGTTATCTGGGTCAACCTTGACGTCAACTGATACTGTTGATGAATCAGGTCTTGTTTCAGAGCTGCATACATTAAGAATGCCATTTCTGTTTCTCCTACCTAAATTTTGTAACTAACCTTTTTAACCTTTTGTAAATATCGGTTTTAATAACCTATTTTAACCTACTGTAATCTACTATAACCTATTATAACCTTTACCTACATGTATATAAAAACATGCAACTCCTTAGAATTGCATGTTTTTTCACCTTTTATTAAGTTTTGTTACAAAGCTACTTTGAAGGAACTTTTTCAATAATTTTATCAATAAGACCATAATCAAGAGCTTCCTGTGCTGATAAGTAATGGTCACGTTCACAATCTTCTTTAACCTTATCAAACGGTTTTGAACAATTATCTGCAATAATTTGAGTAAGCATTTTCTTCATTCTCAAGATTTCTTTAGCTTCAAGTTCAATATCCGTTGCTTGACCTTCAGCACCACCAAGAGGTTGGTGAATCATTATTCTTGAACCGGGCAATGACATTCTCTTTCCTTTTGTGCCTGAACACAATAAAAATGCACCCATTGAAGCAGCTTCGCCCATACAAATTGTACAAACATCAGATTTTATCAATTTCATTGTATCATATATTGCCAAACCTGCAGTGATAACACCACCTGGGGAATTTATGTACAACATAATATCCTTTTCGGAATTTTCACTATCTAAAAGCAATAATTGTGCTACAACAGAGTTTGCGACATCATCATCAATTTCAGTACCCAAAAATATAATTCTTTCCCTCAACAATCTTGAAAAGACATCAAAAGAACGCTCTCCGCGGCTTGAATCTTCAATAACTGTCGGCATATAATTCATTACTCTTAAATATTCTTCCTTGTTCATAGTTCTCTCCTAATTTATAAAATTTATTATAGTACAAACTACAAATAAAAACACTCCATAAAATGGAGTGTTTTTAAAATCTTGTATAAATTATGCATCTTCGGCTTTTAGTTTTTTCTTTTTGTAGTTATAAATTACTGCATCCACAAGAAGTTCGTAAGATTTTTTATTTTCAATTCCCGGAAATTCTTCCTTCAATTGCGAACGGACCATTGCTTCCAATTTGCGTTCTTCAGGACTACTTTTCAATTCATCAACACCTGATATCATTCTGATATAATCAGGATTTGATTTCTTGTTAGCATCATGGCTAAACATCAACCATCTCAATTTTGGGCTGATTCCTTCTTTAAGTTTTCTTACGATTTTTAGATTTTTAAATCGGTTAAGCATAGACTACCTGCCTTTTTTTATTTAATTTTAACCTTCTTGTACCATTTTAAAGTAGTATGAAAAAAATAATTTACTTTTTTACATTGATTGTTACGAAAAATTTACAAATCCCAAAATACCAGCTATAGCTTGCTAAAATCAGTAAGATACTCGTATTTTTCTTTCAACAAAGTAAGAAGTGCTAACCTGTTTTCTTTAACTTTTTCATCCTTATCCATGACAAGAACATCCTTAAAGAAATTTTCAACCGCAGGATTTACTGCAATCAAAGACTTTAGATAGTTTTCATAATTTGTTGTTTTCTCAATTTTCTTCACTTCATTATATAGCATGCCTTCAGCTTTTTCAACAAAAAGAGTTTCATCAATATTTTTAGTTGAATTTTCTTTCAAAATTCTGATTACTCTGTTTGCACTCTCTAATAATGGAGCATTATCAAGTTTAGAAACAACATTTACCCTATTTACATAGTCAACAATATCAACAAGTGCTCGTTTTGAACATGCATCCAAAACATTCTTTGAATATTTATCACTCAAAAAGATAATTAATCTTTGAATAATAAATTCTTGAATATCAGCTGCACAATCAGATTTTACAGGTAAAAGTTCAAGTGCTTTGTCAATTAAATTTTCCAAATTTATTTTTAAATCAGCATCAAAAATTGTCCTTATAATTCCGAGCGCACAACGACGTACTCCTAACGGATCAGAAGAACCTGTAGGTTTTTTACCTTCTGCAAACACTGCGGCAATTGTATCAATCTTATCTGCAATTCCTACAATTTGACCTTCAATAGATTTCGCGGTTTCACTTTCTGCATTAAGAGGGAAATAGTGTTCCTTAATTCCTTCTACAACACCTTTTTCTTCATTAGAAACTCTCGCATAATCTGCCCCGATAAAACCTTGAAGTTCAGTAAATTCAAATACCAATTGGGTAGACAAATCAGCTTTTGCTAAAAGAGCAGTTCTTTCAATAGTCGGGGATGTTTTGCTTAACTCTTCTGACAGAATTTTTGACAATTTTACAAGTCTTTGAGCCTTGTCATACATTGTTCCCATACCCTTTTGGAAGGTCATACCTTTTAAACTCTCGACATAATCGCATAATGATTTTTTAGTATCTTCATTAAAGAAAAATACTGCATCATCAAGACGAGCCTTTATTACACGAACATTACCGGCTTTAATATTTTTAAATTCATCTCCGATATAATTTGTCATTGTAATAAATTTATTTATCAATTTGCCGTCTTTGTATAGAGCAAAATATCTCTGGTGAACAGCCATAACAGTAACAACAAGTTCTTCCGGCAATCTCAAATATTCACTTGAAAATTCACAAACCGCAGGAACCGGATATTCTGTAATAAATGTAACTTCATCCAACAAATCATCTGTATAATATGGTTTTGCACCCAGTTTTTCGGCTTCTTTTTGAGCAAGTTCTATAATACGTTGACGACGCTCATTTTGATCCACAATGACACAACAATTACGCATCAATTCAACATAATCTTCAGGCGAACCAACCACCACATCTTGTTGCGCAAATCTATGACCGCGGGTAATATTTGAACTTTCCTTGTCAATAATTTTTATTTTAACTTCTTCTCTATCCAAAATAGAAACAATCCATCTGATAGGGCGAGAGAATTTTTCGTCATTGTCAGCCCAACGCATAAAGTGTGAACCTTGAAGGCTCAAAACAATTTGCGGAACTCCGTTTTGCAAAAGGTCTATAATAGATTTCCCTTTTATAACAATTTTTGCGTGAATATAATCATTTTCTATGTATAAATCTTTTTCGTCCAATCCATTCTTACGGCAAAAGCCTTGACCTGCAGGCGAAAGGGTTCCATCTTCTTTATAAGCAACTTTTTTTATCGGACCTTTTACAATTTTTTCTTCATCTTTTCCAAACTTTTCAAGACCAGAAACTATTACGGCAAGACGACGAGGTGTTGCATAAACTTCTATATTCTCATAATCAACTTTGTTGTTTTTGAAAAATGTTTCAAATCCTGCTCTCAATTGTTTTATAGCACTCGGAATAAATTTGTATGGCAATTCTTCTGTACCAACTTCCAATAAATATTTGCTCTTTTCGCTCATAATTCACCTTTAATTAATTAAATTCAATATAATTCAATTATATTGCTTGAAAGTTTAATGTAAAGAGACACTTGATTTTTAAATATGTTCTTGTTACACTGATAACACATAAAGGAACAATTAATGATTATAAATGTTTTACAATTGCATCATAGCCATCATATCAACCTGAAAAGGCTGTAAGATTTGATGCTGCGATTTTAAAACTTATTTCAATTCTTTATAAACAACCTTTTCAGGATACAGCAGTGAAAAGGTTATTTTTTATGAAAAATTGGAGAAAATCATTAAATGTCTATTACAAAAATTATATCAGCCATTGGCAACAACAACTCAATTGCCCCACTTATAGTTCGTGACTGCGGACTTGAAGGTCCTACAAAAATCGCAATGGCTTACAATCAAAATAAATCAGATAAATATATTGCAAAAAATGCCGTTAGAGAACGAATCATAGATGAATACGGAACTTCTCTTATCTGGCTTGGCGGAATTCCATTTGTTGAATATATTGCAAACAAACTTATTCAAAAACGCGGATTCAATCCTAAAGTTAATCTAAAACTTTTTAAAGAAGATGATGTTCAAGGAATAAACAAAAACATTGAAAAATTTAAAGATATAGCTCCGGATGCCGTAAAAGATTTGATTAAAGTTCGCGATAACAAAGGAATTTACGAAAAGCTTTTATCTTCAAAATTTCTTAGCGCAATCGCAATTCCCGTAGCCTTGATGGGATTCATTTTACCAAAATTAAATTTTGCACTGACAAAAAAATTAATGAACAATAAAAAACCTACAAATTCAAAGGCAAATAAACCATCATTCACAGGTAATATGGCATCTACAATCGCAAATTTTTCAACGGTTGAAAAAATGGCAATGACTGACGGAGGACTGACAGTCGGACGTATTACAACTTCAAGAAAGAAAAATGAAGCCATTGATAATGCTTTCAAAATGGGTGGAATGTTATATTTAAATTTTATTGCTCCAAAACAAATTTCAAAAGTTCTTGATAACACGATGAACAAAACCTTCAACATAAATGTAAACCTTGACCCCTTGATGCTGAATGACAAAGAATTTATAGCCCAAATAAAAGAAAATAAATTTGAACTTCCAAAATCCAACTTGGCAAAAGATATAGTTGAATTTATTGACAACAATCCAAAATCATTATTTGTAAAATTCGCAGCAAAATTCAATAAAATAAAAATGTTAAATGAAAATGTACGTGACCCTCGTTGTTATGTCGACACAAAAAAACTTGCACAATTCAAAAAAGAAATAGAAAAATACAGCGAAAAAGCTCTTACTTCAAATAACATTCAACAATTTGCAAAACGTGCCAAATTGGCAAAATCCGTAAATATAATCTCTAACGTTTTGATAAGTTCTACCCTTCTTGCAGTAGTTTTACCTAAATTGCAATATAAATTCAGGAAACTGGTAACAGGTTCCGATTTAGAACCTGGATTAATCAAATAAAATTAATACATATCAAAATAAGAATTTGTCATATTTTCAAAATATTTATCAATCTCTTGCATACGAAGTTTTTCATCAGGAAAGCGTCTTCTAATTGCAGCTAAATGAGGAACAAAGGATTGAGAAGTTTCAGACATATCACATAATTTCAAGGCAACATCCAAATCATCCATATCTCGAATATCCGACATATATGGCAAATCATATTTTTCTGAAGCTTTTACAATCTTTTTCAAGATATTCCGCCTGTAACCAGTTGCAAAAACATCATATTCGGCAACTGAATCGGGTGTGTATTTAGAAATTAAAGCCCTTATCATAACAGACATATTGTTTCGGTTCCTTGCATTTTCAGGGATATTCATCAAATCATCTACTATTTTTATTTTATTTTCATCAGCTAAAAAGTTGTTTGGATTTATAGTATCAAAACAATATTTTCCGACTTTATTCAGCCTGTTGAAATCATGGGCAACATCATCATAGGCTCCCTGAGGAAGATTAGCAAAACTTTTAAGAACCTTGTCCCTGTAAAATGTCAACCTTTCCTCAGTATCAGGTATTTTATTTACAAGTCCTGCAGGAACAGCCTTGCCGTTTGGATCTGCATTTCGCATTATAGAAGCATCACCTAACATCGCGACTTTTGAACCGTAATAAGTTTTTAAATCATTATATTTCTCTAAATCGGGAAGTATTAACACATTATCTTTTTCAAATTCAGAATTATGTGGAAATTTTAATGCATAAGCTTTGTTGATACGATAAACCGAACCTGATTGACCACTACCTATAATCTCTTCATTCTTCAATACACGGGCAACCAAACATTCCAAAAGCTTTGTCATTTTACGAGTTGAACGTTTCTTTTTTGAAGTCAAAATAAAAGCGTCCGAATTTGTCACAAAACTTCTTTTTGATTCTACTATATTGGCACTGTATCTTAAAAGAGTATTACAATTTTTTATATTAATTTTTGGGGCTATATATACTTGCATATTTTATCTTTCGGCATTATATATATTCTAATGTTGAACAAAATAATTTTTGCTATTTTTATACCTTTTCGTGCTAAAATTTTAATGCAAAGATATTAAGAAAGGAATATTTATGATTTCACAAGAAATGGAAAAAGCATTTAATTCTCAAATTAATGCAGAACTTTATTCGGAATACCTTTATTTATCAATGAAGGCATATGTTTCAAGATTGAACTTACCGGGATTTATTAATTGGTTTGACGTACAAGTTCAAGAAGAACACGCCCATGCAATGGGAATGTTTGATTATGTTATCAGCCGTGGTGGAAAAATCGAACTTCTTGCCATTGATAAGCCTGAAACAGATTGGGAATCTCCATTGGAAGTTTTTGAACATGTTCTAAAACATGAACAACTTGTAACATCATTAATTAACAAGTTGATGGATGTTGCTGAATCTTCCCATGATAGAGCAGCTCTTTCTTTCTTGGATTGGTACTTGAAAGAACAAGTTGAAGAAGAAAAAAATGTAGGAAATGTTCTTGCAACATTGAGACTAATTAAAAACGATGCAAATGCACTTTTATTATTAGACAAAGACCTTGCAACCAGAGTTTTTAATCCTCCAATAATTGCTTAATTTATGGAATAATTTATTAACCAAAAAAGATGAGTATATAGCTCATCTTTTTTGTTGTAAAGATATGTTACAAAAATATCAGCCATTGAAATTGAAATTTAAAAAAAAACTTTATATATTTAAGATAAGTATTTTTAAGAAAGAGAGTGAAGATATGTCAGATGTTGAAAGTATTAAATCACTTGATGAATTAAAAAAAGCACAAGCAGCAGCCCAATCACAAGGGACTCAAATAACCAATTATCAAGATTGGTATGATACAATGCAAAGTTTGCAAGAAGCCGGAGTGGAATCCACAGGGTCATATTCCGGAGATAAAGCTAAATTGCAAGAAGTTGAAGATACCATTCAAAAATTTATGGAACAACAAAAATCAGAACAAACTCAAAAGCAAACACAATCACAGACAAAACAAGTTGAAAACAATTCAAAATCAGATAACGAACAAGCGTTGAAAGCTAATATGGCAAACGGTGTAAGTTCAACCATAATGTCTGATTATATGAAATACTACCATTTGCTTTCATAAATACAAAGATTGAATATTTAAAAAGCGTTTTATTCATAATGAATAAAACGCTTTTTTATAAAAAAATCAAACCATTGATTGATGAACTTTTATAATTAATAAACTATTGTAAGTATGGGGATAACTCATATCAGACTTAACAGGGATTAAAAAATATGGAACCGGAAAACATCAATCAAGATGACTATAGTTACTTATGTCATAATTACAACTGGTTTGACAACAGCTTTGTGCCGGCCATTCAAAAAGCTACCGACGAGTTTTTTGGAGAAGGATTTAAGACATATCTGCTTGGCATAAGCAAAAACGTTAATCCTCTTATGGAAAAAGAATCTTATTTTGTCACAAAAGTCAAAATTGATGAACTTTTTGATGTGTTTTTCAGACTTTCCGAAGACTGCGTTAGTATAATCCTTGATAAAGCTCTCGGAAAAGTCCCTAAAAAATTTAGCTTTAACAAAATAAGCGATTTGGAAGCAAAGGTTATAACATCTTTCAATGATTATTTATTTAATGCGACAGCAGGAAATCTCTTGCCGCCGCCACCGACAGTAAAACGTGCAAATTTTGATGTGATTAACCTGACTTTTATTATAAAAGATACAGAAATGGACATTTCCGCAAAATTCATTATAACTATACCACAGACTCTTTTAAATCCTGCAAGTGTAGTTTCAAGTGCGGAAAAATTTACCAATACAGATTTTGCATCAAGTACAATTGATGCAACAATTAAAATCGGTTCAACAAAATTTTCTGTATTTGATTTAAAAAATATTGATACAGATGACATAGTTGTATTTGAAAACAGCGATTTAAAACATCTGAATATGAAATTTAAAGATTTTGAGGGAACTATAAATATAAAACCTAATCTCGGATTAGTTTTACCTATAGATAACGAGGAGGAAAGCAAAATGAGCAAAGATGGAACAACAAATTTGTGGGATAGCATAGAAGTTGAAATGAATGCCCAATTTGATTCCGTAAAAATAACACTCGGGGAATTAAAAAATATAGAAGAAGGTCTGGTTGTAGATTTAGCTTCAATATATGATAACAAAGTAACCTTGAGCGTTGAAGATAAAGTAATCGCCAAAGGTGAACTGGTAATCGTAAATGACAAATATGGCGTCAAAATTGATGAAGTAATTGCCGGCGGTAATACGACAGATGCACAAGCCGTTCAACAAAATCCTGAAATTGAAGGAACACCTGAAATAGCAGAAGGTCAAACAGATGAAAACGGCGAACAAGAAGGTGAACTTCCTCTTGAAGAAGACAATACAAACTCGGGAGAAGCCAACGGCGAAAATGATGAAGACTTCGACTACAGTGATTTTGAACTGGAAGATGAAGATATATAATCTTTTAAATATAAGGAAAAATTATGGGTGGATATTTATTAAATTTTATAGTTTATACGATTGCAATGATAGGATTAATTTTCCTAGCATTATTCGTTTATAAAAAATGTGCTATTGATGCTCAAATTTCCTCAAAAAACAAATTTTTGAAAGTTGAAGATTCAATCAATCTTGCACCTCGAAAACAAATGTTTATTATTCGTGCCGGCAATGAAAAATTCCTCGTAGCTTCAGATGCCGAACGCACAACATTGATTTCAAAACTTGGGGATTCAAAACAAGCTGAGGTTCATAAAATTCCGGAACCTATCGTTGATGAAATTCCTAGAATTCACCACTTTCAAGACAATAAAAATGAAAAGTCTGCAATACGAAATTTTGCAAAAAGACTTGATTTGTAAATAAAATAAGGACAAATAAAATGGATGCAGTAGTTAAAGATATGAACCCGATATTACAAATGCTGATATTAATGACGGTATTTTCATTAATACCATTAATATTTTGCTGTATGACGAGTTTTTTGAGATTTGTAATTGTATTTTCTATGCTTAAAACAGCAATGGGAACTCAACAAGTACCTCCTTCAATTGTAATCATCGGGCTATCAATGATTTTAACATTTTATACAATGGGACCGACTTTTTCAAAAATGTATGATATGGCATCAGTCCCCTATCAAAGAAATCAAAATATTGTACTTGCAATTGATCAGGGCTCAAAGCCATTAAAAGAATTTATGATGAAGCAAACAAGAGAAAGTGATTTAGCATTTTTCATTGATTTAGCACACAAAACACCACCTAAAAATCCTGAAGAAATTTCTATTTGGGAAGTTGCACCGGCATTCATTATTAGTGAATTAAAAACATCTTTTGAAATAGGTTTTATCATTTTCGTACCATTTATCGTGTTAGACCTTGTTGTTGCAAACATCTTACTCGCACTTGGTATGTTCATGTTGTCACCAACAATCATTTCATTACCGTTTAAACTATTGATATTCATAGCAGTAGACGGATGGGCACTGATAGTTCAGGGACTTGTAACAAGTTATAACTAATAAAACAAAGGAAAATATAATGGAAGCTTTAGTAGAATATTTAGCAAGAGGATTTTTAATAATGTTGGCAATATCTATGCCATGCGTACTGATTGCAGCAGGGATAGGTCTTGTAATCGGTATTTTGCAAGCCGTTACACAGGTTCAGGAACAGACTATTGCTGCGGCACCAAAAATATTAGGAGTATTTCTGATTATCGTAATCGGAGGTATGGGTTTTATCAATATGTTAAAAGGCTTTTTCAATGAAGGAATGGCAATTGCGTTCAACCATATAACAAAAGTCGATGATTTTGCACTTGCATCAGACTACTTCAAATACACATCACCTTTTGAAGGCGAAATGACAGACAAATTCAAAAATGTGGATGACATAAATTACATAATGAAACATCCCGGCAAAGTTCCGTTTATAGATAATCAACAAAAAATGCAATATACACCGAATAGAGCAACACCAATGCCACAACCGGATTTTAACGAAAGAAAACAAATTTTAGGAAGATAATAATTTGGAAAAATCACTATTAAAGACCTTTATACCATTTTTCACATGTTCTAAAAATTATATTTTTAAGAACCAGATTGTTATGCCTGACAATAAAAATTTTACAAACAAACAAACTAAAACCCTGAAGTTTGATATTAACGTTAAGCCTGAAGACACTACAAAAAATTGTGCTGACGGCTTAACTTTTTTTTCATTTTCAGGATTTGACACCAATCTGAGCAGGAAAGGGGGAGTTTAATGGATTTACAAAATATGCTTGTTGAATTCATGAAAATATTCCCAAAGCTCAACATATATTTAGCTGCAGGAATTTTTATTTTTGCAAGAATGATGGGTTTTTTAAGAGTTGCCCCTGTCTTTAGCAGAAAAGAAATTCCCGGAATTGTAAAACTTGCACTTGGCTTAATCTTAACTGTAGCGTTGACACCACTTACAAAACCTGATGTTAACATAATACAAAGTTCATTTGCACTTTCAATACTATTAAATTTTGTAGTAGGCGCTATGATTGGATTTATCGCAAGGGTATTATTACTTGCAATAGATGCCGGAGCGGATATGATTAATATGCAGATGGGCTTATCATCAGCAACCGTATTGGATCCGACGACCTCAAGTCAGGTTTCAATATTAGGAAACGTTTTCACTGTATTCGGACTATTGATTTTTATAGAACTTGGGGGAATTTACTGGATGTTTAATGCATTTTTAAGAAGCATCGTCATATTCCCACTTGGCGCTGTTTCAATTCCACTTGCAAAAATAGTAAACCTGGATTATTTGATAGAAATAACATCAAACGTTCTTTATATGGGATTACAAATAGCATCACCCGTTCTATTAGCAACACTAGGACAAGATATTATCCTTGGTGTAATTTCAAAAACAGCACCTCAAGTTAACGTATTCCAGTTAAGCTTCTTATTCAAACCGGTACTTGGCGCCGCAATACTTGTCTGGATAATGCCAATGTTGGTAAACGTCATAAATCAATATTTCTTATCATTTGCAAATATTATTTAGCAGATTTCAGATTTTTTACAAAATCTTGAATTTTATAGGCATCAACAGTTCCTATTACAATATTAAAATCCAAATTATTTGCCCTTAATTCTTCTTCCAGTTCCGGTTTCATATGTTCCAAAAGTCCGGGAATAATAATGTTTCTATTTTTAACTTTTCTATCAAGCTCATATTTTTTTATAGTCTTTACTGCCATCTTTGCCGTAAATTTCTCGGCAGACCAAGCCGTCAAAACACTCATTCCATCAGCAGGCGTAACAATCAAATAAGACGACTCTTTCAAACTTTCCAATTCATTTGCTACAGCAAAAAATGTCAAAGCAAAGTTTGTTGTCATGAAAATCAAAGAATTTTCATCAGGATTATTAAATTTATAGACTTTAGGTTCAACTTGCATAGGTTTTTGAGGATCAGTAAAAATATTTTGCCTCAATGTCATCAATGTCGAAAACAAGGCTTCATCAAAATTTTCAAACACCAACATATTTGCATACTTGCATATATAATAACTTGCTCTAGCACAAAGTTCCTCTTTTTTTATTGCAGACTTCATATAAACACATACAGGATCTGAAAATTTTTCATCTTTTTCTTTGATTGCTTTTGTGCGCGAATTAAGCAAAATACTTTTTGTTTCGTTGAAATTATTATCTTTAATTCTTGTCAACGGCAACTTTTCAAAATCAGAAAATTTAATTACATTCAATTTGCCTGAATTTACAGAAGTATTCCCTTTAATAATGACTAAATCAATTTTGAAAATATCATTTACGCGTTTAATTTCAAAATTTTCCAATCTTCTCAATTGTTCTTGCCAATCTGATTTATCGGTATCAAGAATAACAGTCAGGGCGGTTGGATTTACAAAAGTCTTTTCATGGCGAAACATAACGTTTTCACCACCAACTTTTAATCCGCTTATTTCAACAGTTTTTTGAGGGACCTTAATTGCATCAAGTAATTGTGATTTTAATGATTCCGGCATATAAGGACAAAGGTCAATAGAGAGTTGCTTTTTAGCAAGTTTCAGGGCATATGCCATACATGTCGGACATCCGCATTCTTTACAATTTGAATGTTCTTCTTTTTTTGCGGCAGGTAAATATTTAAAAATTTGTAATCCTGAAATATCACTCATTTGCTAACCCTTTCAAAAACATTTATTACCTTAGGGTTATTAACAACAACAATATCACTTCCTGCTGCAATAGCTGAAGTTACAGCTGATATCTCAAACAGTTCTGCTCTAGTTTCTAAATTTCCCCAAGAACCAGACATTTCATTAGATTTTGCTTCTTTTGTTTTCAAACTCTCTTCTCCGGCAAATGATATTATCGGCATATTCAAATACTTGTCATTTTGAGCTTCAATTTTAATCTTTTCAATCATGCTATAGCCATAATCCAAGCCATAGCCCAGTCCTCCGATATCAGAATCGATAAGGATTTTATCCAAACTTTGACCGAGTTCCGAGGTTAAAATATTCATTTCTTTTGCCAAATTTATATCAATAGGCGTCCTGATTGAAATCGTATGACCTGCTTTAGCAGTTAAGGGAACAATCTCTTTATAATTATTTTCATTTACTGTCGCAACAATACTCTGTCTATCCAAAAGTTTTATTAATTCCGGTATCAACAATTTATCAATTTCATCGTTACCGCAACCCCTTATCATCAAAGGTTTTGTTACAAGAGGCAAAGTATTTTTCAAAATATTACAAGCCTTTGAAACTTCTATTGCATCTGCAACATTAAAAGTTAAACACACTATATCACAAGCTGATTTATCAACATGGTCAATAATGTCTTTTAAATTTTCTGTTTTAAAATATTTTTTTACTACATCAAAACTTTCGGAAAAATTATATGCGTTTATATTTTGAACAAAAAGCAAGCCCTTATTTATCGAAACCAAAATTAACTCCTTTACTTAAATTTAGCCTCGTTCAGACTTAACTTTATTCATCATTTCTTCAAATTCTTTGTCATCAATAGTTTCTTTGTCCAAAAGTTCTTTTGAAATAGCTTCAAGCATATCTCTATTTTCTGTCAGTAGTTTTTTTGCAGCTACGTATCTTTCATCTACAATACGCTTAATTTCCTTATCTATTTCAAACGCAATTTGTTCTGAATAATCTCTTTGATGTCCGAAATCTCTACCCATAAACACATTTTCTTGGTTTTTTCCATAAGCAAGGTTTCCGAGTTTCTCGCTCATCCCCCAAGCTGTAACCATTTTACGTGCAATATTTGTAACATTTATCAAATCTTGAGAGGCTCCGGTTGAAACCTTATCAACGCCGTAAACGACTTCTTCAGCCGCTCTACCGCCTAATGATACAGCTATTTTAGCTAACAATTTTGCTTTTGTAACATGGACATTTTCATCTTTAGGACGAGTCCAAGTAACACCCAATGCCATTCCACGAGGAATTATTGAAACTTTATGAAGCTCATTGGCATCAGGCAAAAGTTTGTCAATTAACGCATGACCTGTTTCATGGTATGCAGTCAATTCTTTATCTTCATCAGTTAAGATTTTACTTTTCTTTTCAATACCTGCAATAACTCTATCAATCGAATTATCAATATCTTCCATTGTAATTTTTTCTTCATTATTTCGAGCTGCCAAAAGTGCAGACTCATTCAAAAGGTTCTGTAAATCAGCGCCGGTAAATCCCGGAGTACGTTTAGCCAAAACTTTCAAATCTACTTCTGAATCTAATTTTTTATTTTTTGCATGAACTTTCAAAATTTCTTCTCTGCCTCTAACGTCAGGAGAGTTGATATAAATTTGTCTGTCAAATCTTCCCGGACGCAAAAGCGCGTTATCCAAAATGTCAGGACGGTTGGTTGCTGCAATTACAATAATATTTGTATTTTCATCAAATCCATCCATTTCAACAAGTAATTGGTTCAATGTTTGTTCACGTTCATCATGACCTCCGCCTAAACCTGCACCACGCTGACGGCCAACAGCATCAATTTCATCAATAAAGATTATACAAGGTTGATGTTTTTTAGCTTGTTCAAACAAATCTCTTACACGACTTGCACCGACACCAACAAACATCTCAACAAAATCAGAACCTGAAATTGAAAAGAACGGAACACCGGCTTCACCGGCTACAGCTTTTGCCATCAAAGTTTTACCTGTTCCCGGAGGGCCTACAAGTAAAACGCCCTTTGGAATTCTTGCTCCAAGTTTTACGTATTTATCACCATTTTTAAGAAAATCAACAATTTCCTCTAATTCTTTTTTCTCTTCATCTATGCCTGCAACATCTTTAAATGTTGTCTTAACTTTACTATCCAAAAGCATTTTTGCTTTGCTTTTACCAAAAGACATTGCTTGAGTTCCACCTGCTTGAATGCTTTTTGCCATAACAAACAAGAAAATTATAAACAACAACGGCAAAATTAATGAGCCTAAAATATTTGCCATTTGTGAAGATTCAGCAGGTTTTTTGACAACCAATTCAGCACCTGATGCTTCAATTTTTCTGATTAAATCAGGATCTCCCGATGGTGTCAAAACTTTATATTGAACTGTCGGAGCCTTTTTTTCTACAAGTCCGAACGGATCATCACTAGACGGAGCCTTTGTTTTTACATTTGCTTTGGGTTGAACTTTAGGAATTGCAATAACATAATCATCTGCACGAACAACTGTCTTAAAATCCTTATTTGCTAACTTAGTTAGAAAGTTTGTATAAGAAATTTCAGATGTTTGAGTAACCGGACCTGACATAAATACCGAAGATATAAATACCAACGCTACAATTGCCAAAACAATATACATACCTGCAGATTGACTTTTATTCATTACTTTCCCTCTCAATTATATATTTAGCATAGTTATTATAGCATAAATACAAAAATAAGAACAGGAGTTAACTCTACCTGTTCTTATTTCCAAAATATTTTTATTACTACATCTCGTCAACAGAAATACTTGTAACTCCGGAATTTCTTGCAGTATCCATAACTTTTACAACCGCACCGTGCGTAGAATCTCCGTCCGTTTTTATCATCAAACCATCCGGATAGTTTTTAACTTCTGACTTGATTTTGTATTCTAATTTGTCAGGAGCAACTTCTTCACCATCCATAAAGTATTTGTTATTGCTATCAACCATAACTGTCATAATTTTAAAATCTTTTTGTTGTTGTTCAGCTTTAACATTTTCAGGAACAGTTAAATTCAAGCCCTGTTGATCCAACAACGGAGCGATTACCATCATTATAATCAACAATACCAAAAAGATATCCGTTAAAGGAGTTATGTTTATTTCATTAAATTCATTGCGATCAGACATTATTAAACTCCTTCTTTCGCTTTATCATTATCTGTGGAATTATTATTTTCTAAGTTTTTTTGTTCTTTTTTGCTTAAAGGTTCGCCTGCAACAACGAGTTTTTTATACTCTGCAGCTTGTGCCGCATCCATAACCTTCATAATTTCAGAACTCTTAACCTTTTCATCGGCTTTTACAACGACTTCAGGCTTTTGTAATTTTGGTTTAAGACTTGTGAGCTCATTCACCAAATCTCCGGATTCAATTTGACGACCGTTTATAAACATCGTTCCTTCTTTGGTAATAGAAACTGTTGCATTTTTTTCACCAATCGAAAGTCCGGAATTTATTTCAGGCACATTTATTGCATTGTCCATTGATTGGAATGTAGGTGCTACAACCATCATGATAATTAACAATACCAAAAAGATATCCGTTAAAGGTGTTATATTAATTTCGGTAAAAAGTTTACCTTTTTTTGAACTCATTTTTTGTCTTTCCTCTAATTACTTTTCTTATTACATCATAGGATTAACTGAAGATTTTTGAGGCTTAAGAGTCTGACCTTCAGAATCAACAAAGCTTAAGAACAACAATTTAATCAAATTGAAGTCATCTTCATAATGTTTTACTAATGATTGGAATGAGTTGTAGAAAATTACGGCAACAATCGCAACTCCCAAACCAAAAGCTGTACAAATCAAAGCGGAACCAATACCATTTGCAACTGCTGCAGATTGATTACCTTGAACTGCCAAATCTTGGAATGTGTACAAAATTCTAACAACCGTACCAAACAAGCCTAAGAATGGTGCCACACCACCGATTGTACCTAAAATAGTTAAATTCTTTTCCAATTTTCTGATACCTAATGCTGCTGCGATATCAAAAGATCTTGAGAATCCTGATTTTTGTTCAGAAAAAATTCTAACTGCTTCTTCTGTAACTTCACCAACAACACCGCCACATCTTATTGCAATGTTTTGAGCTCCAGGCAAATCATTTGAAGCTAATTCAGGTTGAAGAGCTTTAATAAATTCTTCAATATCCCTTTTGTTTTTCTTATAAAAAGAAAATCTGTTAATAACAACTGCTAATACCAATATCCCTGCAAAGATAATCGGTATCAATACCGGCCAGTCCATTCTGAATGATTGTAATAATAAATCCATAGTTTTTTATCCTCTTAATTTGTAATACCTATTTTATATTTTCAGGGCATTCACCCTATTTGTTAGTTATATCCTGTCGCTCCGAATACGTTATAGTCAAATGTAAATTGAATATCAATACTCTTGCCTCTGTATTCTGCAGGTAGTGGTCTAAACGGTGCTGTTAATTGAACCGCATGTAAAGCCGCTCTATCTGCGCTCTGCAATCCGGATGATTTGAATACACTGCAAGCTAACAATCTTCCGTCTTTTGCTATTTTAAACAGCAATACAACACGTTTGCTTTCGTTACCTTTTGGTGGATCCCAATTCATCTTGATTCGTCTTTGTAATTCTCTCATGTAAGGTCCAAAATCAGGTTCTCTAAGCGCATCAATACCTGGTCTTCCGCCACCGCCACCAGGATTACCGCCGCCGTAGCCTGAGCCACCGCCGCCACCTCTGGCCAAACGAGTACCCGAACCACCTTGTCCACCTGTTGGAGCTAATGATGGTCCAAAACCATGACCGCCTGAACCATAGCCACCGTTTCCGCCACCTCTGGCAGAATGACCGGAACCACTTATAGGACCTGATACATAACGCCCTGCACCTGTACCACCTTTTGGAACAGGAACTCTAAAGTTAGATGTTGGCGCATTTACGGCACGAGGCGTAAATTGAGGTCTTATTGACGGTCTTGCTGTCGGTGGTTGAGGTCTTGCTTGTT
>JALCDS010000021.1 GCA_022641775.1 Clostridiaceae bacterium | reverse complement strand
TCTGGAACCTTCTTCGTGGTACAAACCACCGCCACATATTGTTTCAACAACTTTGAGAACAAATTCTCTAGGAGCATCCACTTGATTCAAATAGAATTCTCTTGGAGATAAATGCCTTATCTTCATCATAGAATTTTGATTTGTTTCTGCAGGGACAAAAAGTGATGCGACTTCGTTATCCAAAAGCCTTACCATTTCTTCATCATGAGTTTTGATATCTTTCATCAAATCGTTGTAATTTCCTTTTATTGCCATAATTCTGCCGGCAAAAAGGTGCATATTATTTTCTCTATACAATGCTTGAGGCTGATAATTGCAACGGGTTGTAAAGCTCATTTTATGCCAAAGGATATTTACAACAGCAATAGTTTTTTGAACATCTACATCTATATAAATGTTTTGAGTAGTAACTCCGCGAGAAGAAAATCCTTCTTTCAAAGTTTCTACAACTGCTTGCAAATCATCTAACATTCTGTAAAATATGTCATTAGTGTTGATATTTGCATGTTGATAATCTAAAAACTGTTTATACATATGAGTAGAAACTAATCCAACCCTCTCTTGAATCAAAGAGGATTTTCTTGAAGATGTTTCAGAGTTATCAAAACTTTCGTAATTGTTTAACAATATTTTAACCTACTTTTCTATAACATATTTTAATAATAAACATAAGCTTATGTAAAGATTATAAAATTTTTCGTTACATTTTTGAATACAGAAAAAGATTTATTTATTTTAATTAAAAGTATAGTGCCGATAATAATACGACACTATACTTTTTTAATATAATTTTGTTATTACTGATTTTGAGCTAAAGAATCAGAAATAATTTGCATTTCTTCTAATGAAGCATAAACAGAATTGCAACCGCAATCTACATACAAAATATGTCCGGTTGTACCTGTTGATAAATCTGAAGCCAAGAATAAACCTGCTTTACCAACATCTTCCAATGCAACGTTACGTTGTAGAGGAGCTTTAACAATTGCAGCTTTAAGCATTTTATCAAAGCCTGAAATTCCTTTTGCGGCCAATGTTTTAACAGCACCGGCAGAAATACAATTAACTCTGATACCTTTTTTACCTAAATCAGCTGCCAAATATCTCATTGAAGATTCTAATGCGGCTTTAGCTACACCCATAATGTTGTAATTTGCTACAACATATTGTGAACCCAAGTAAGTCATTGCAAATATTGAACCGCCTTCATTCATAACATTTTCAGCATGTTTACAAATTGAAATTAATGAATAAGCGCTTACGCCCATTGCCAAATCCCAACCTTCACGAGATGTGTCAATAAATCTTCCTGACAAATCTTCTTTTGCCGCAAATGCAACAGCATGAACTACAAAGTCCAATTTTCCATAAACTCTTTCACATTCTTTAAATACAGCTGCAACTTCATCTTCTTTTGTTACATCACAACTCATTATAAGTTTTGAATTCATTTCTTCAGCTAAAGGTCTTACTCTTTTTTCCATAGGTTCTCCGGCATAAGTAAATGCTATATCTGCACCGGCTTCATACAATTGTCTTGCAATAGCATATGCAATACCTCTATGATTTGATACACCAAAAATAATCCCTTTTTTGCCTTCCATTAATTTCATATTATATCTCCTTATTTAAACTTATATTTTATTAATTTAACAAATCAATTTTATCAAAAAGATATTTTTAAAGCAAATTTAAGAAACAAAAGTGATTATTAAGTTTTGTAAAATTAGCTTAGCATGCTGAAATTAGCCCCTTTGTAAATACTTTACATGTTTAGAGAGCAAAAATAGAGAGCGTAACATGTCATTAATTAATTTTAATGCAAAACAACCTACATACACGAAAAAAGCCGATGTCAAAAAGACAGGTCAAACTGGTAATGCTCAAAAAACAAATCAAACAAACAAAACGGACCAAACCAATCAGACCAACAAGATGAATCAATCGGTTTTCACCCAAGGCAATGGCGGACATATGTCTGTCAGCCAAGGTTATGCTGCAATTACTCAATCTAAATCTACAAATTCTAATATGCAAGCTCAAACTAACCAAGCAAATCAAAACCAGCAAACAGCCTCAAAATATAGTCAAGATGCAGTCAAATTAAACAAAACAATTCAACAGGATAATAAAAATTTCCAAAAAAGCATTCAACAAGATACCAAATCTTTTGCTAAAGACCAAAAATCAATTTCAAATATTTTGCAGCAAACAAACTCCAATAATAATGAAATAAACCAATTCCAATCACAAATTAATGAATTGGTTGGAGGCGACAATACGGGTGTTGGCAAATCCAGTGCCTTTTCACTATCTCTTGCCGGAGAAGATACAAATTCTAAGAGTGCCAAAGGTACTTCTTCAAATTCATCTTCCTCAAATTCAGGAAAAGCAGGACAAGAAACTGCTGCAAAATTAACTCAATTGCAAGGGCAGATAGATCAAAAAGTTGCGCTTGGTAAAGGTTACGGAAATCAAATAAAAACACTGACACTCGCAACAAAACGAACAGTTCACCGAATGCAAACAACAAGTCAAACCCATGTCAAAAATGAAACAGCAAACCAAAAAAGTTTGCAAACAAACTTGAATAAAACAAACGGTATCATAAAATTTGGAACTAAGGTTGAACAGTTGGGAACAACTGTAAAAAATACCGGAGATTCAATGCAAAAAGCCGGAGAATTAATGATTGTTGCAGGTGAAGCTGCATCGGCAACAGGTATCGGTTCTGGGGCAGGTGCAGCTTTAATTACCGCAGGCAAAGCCGTAAAAACAGCCGGTGATGTAACATCAAAAGTCGGAACAATTGGTATAGCTGCAGGCACAGCAACAGTATCAGTAGGACAAGCCGCAGCAGGGAATCTTACAGGTGCCATAGCAAGCGCAACTACCGCAATTCAATCAGGCGCCGCTGCAATAAAATCTTTAAAAGGAATTAATGCCGAAATGAAAAATACTACAAAAATTGCAAATGAAACAACAAAAATGTCCGACAAAATTAATAATGAAGTAGAAAAAACAAAAGAAAAAGTTCAAGAAAAAATTAAAGGATTTCAAAATCCTGGGAATATAGCAAACGCAGCCGCCGGAGCAATTATTAACAATGGAATTTCTCAAGGTGGAAATAATTATGCAACACCACCTTTTGCCGGAAATCAAGGAGGAAACCTTGGGAATACAGCCTCTGATATGCTAAAAAAACATATTCCTTTCGGACAAAATAAAAATGCTTAACTTTTAACAAAGTTTATCATAAAGCCTTTGTTAACTTATGTAACGAAACTCAAACATGCTGAAATCGGGCGTCTCGGAATTTTTTTATTTATTTAGAGAGTATAAATTCCAGGAGAGCTTTAAATTGGCAATTAGTTTTAA
The DNA here is from genome assembly GCA_022641775.1 of Clostridiaceae bacterium. Lineage (GTDB taxonomy): Bacteria > Cyanobacteriota > Vampirovibrionia > Gastranaerophilales > Gastranaerophilaceae > RUG14219. Next base: position 23,891 of record JALCDS010000021.1, on the reverse strand, counting down.
TACCGCGAATAAAGCAGACTTGTATAAGTTAGCGAAGACCAAAACCACCGTATCAGGCGGTCAGTCTAAGATTAACTTATTCAACAGCAATGATAAAGTCATGAGTAAAAATGGCTCTATCTTCAATGCTAAAGGAATTTCTCAAAACGTTAATAAGTCTGTATCAGATTTGTCATCAAAGGACAACACAGATTCTACAAACAACAAACAAAATGTATCTCAACAAAGTAACAGCATGTCAGCAGATGAAGCAAAAGATGCACAAAGCAATGCTGATTCTCAAAATAGTCAACTAGAAGCCAAAACTAGCCAATCAAAACAAGATACACAACATTTGAATAACTTAGGCAAAAAGACAGACCAATTAAACAAAAGTTTAAAAAAAGATGACAAAAACTTCAAAAAGGCACTAAAAAAAGACCAAAAAGAATTCCAAGCTGACCAAAAAGAATTGAAAGCAGCAAGCAAAGAAAACATTAAAAACAGTATGGAATTAAAAGGTTTGCAATCTCAATTAGAAACACTTACTGGTGGAGATAATACAGGGGTTGGTAAATCAAGTGCTTTTTCATTATCTTTAGCCGGAGATGAAAGCAACAATACAAAAAAAACTAATAACCAAGGTAATGATAATACATCTAAAATAACTGATTTACAAAGCCAAATTCAAGAAAAAACAGATATCGGAAGAAAAAATGGCGCAAAAATCATTACTTTGAGCTGCAAATCAACTAAACATATCAATAGGATGACAAAAACTCAACAAAAATATGTTAAGGCTGAACAAAAAAATCAAAAACAAATTCAAAACAACCAAAAAGAAACTAACAAACTGGTTAATTTTGGTGATAAAGTTGAAAAAATCGGAACAACAGTTAAAAACATTGGTGACACATTACAAGATGCCGGCAAAGTTATGCAAATAGCAGGTAAAGCAATGCAATGTTGTGTTTATACTGCAGCTGCCGGAAGAATCCTTGAATCTGCAGGCAAAATAACAGAAAAAGTTGGTAAAGTAACTACTACAGTCGGCAATTATGGTATATGCGCAGGTTCAGGCTTAAAAACAGTAGGCTATGCAACAAGCGGAAGATTAGGTCAAGCATTATCATCGGCTTGTACAGCAATTCAATCAGGTGCCGCTGCAGTTAAGTCAACTAAAGAAATGTCAAAAGAAATGAAAGCAAATGCTCAAGCAGCTAAAGAATCAAAGAAAGCTGCAGATGAAGCGGCTAAAAACGGTAAAAATGCTGCAAGTAAAGGTACAGATGCCGCATCTGGAAAAGGTGCTGGTGATGTAGCTACTAAAGGATCTAAAGATGTAGCAGCAAAAGGAACTAAAGATGCAACAAAAGGAGCCACTGATGCTGCAAGCAAAGGAGCTACCGATGCCGCAACAAATGGAGCTACTGATGCTGTAGGTAAAGGGGCTGAAGCAGCCACTAAAAAGGGTGGATTCTTTAAGAGCATCGCAAATGCAGGCAAGAGCGTTTACAATAGTGGTAAAAAACTTTATAATGAAGGTAAACAAATCTATGATAACATTGACAAAAATGATCTTAAAACTATAACAACCTTAGGCTCAGACTTTAAGAAAACTGCAGCAAGTTTCAAAGCATTATCAGGCAACAACAATGACCTAGCCGCTAATGGAACTAACGGAACTAACGGAACCATAGCATCAAACGGTAAAGCAAAAAAACAATATCATATGACTTCAAAGGCTGCAAAATTTATCGCAGATGCAAATAGAAGAAAAGAATACTGGCAAGCTCATGCGCACCAATCATCAGTAGCATAAAAAAGAACCGATAAATAATCACCGGTTCTTTTTTATTATTCTATATTATCTTAATTATTTCATAGATAATGAATTTGGATTTCCTTGGAACAACATATTCATATAAAGAAGTCTATCTGCAGTTGTTTCATCAAGGTTTACAAACTCTGCACCTGCTCTGGTTGAAGATGCTGATATTACTTTTACATCTGCATTGATATCCATATCAGCGACTCTTATGTTTACAGGAACAATATCACCTACTTTTAGGTCACCGTCATGTCTAACAGCTACGCCACCTCTTGATATATCTACCAATGATGAGATTTTATCACTTGGTGTAAATGTTATTGTAGGATTGTCATCAGTTGAGAATCTCATATATTGACGTTTATCAATTGTAGGAATATTTTCTGATACTACACGTTGTTTATATTCTTTTCCTTGTTCCAAATTTGCTCCGTTATCAAGAGTATTTACTGGTGTTGTTGGAGCAGTTGGTCCTGTTGGTCCTGTTGGGCCGGTTGGTCCAGTAGGTCCTGTAGGTCCAGTAGGTCCTGTAGGTCCAGTAGGTCCTGTAGGTCCTGTTGGTCCAGTAGGTCCAGTAGGTCCTGTTGGTCCGGTTGGTCCTGTAGGTCCGGTTGGGCCAGTAGGTCCGGTTGGGCCAGTTGGTCCGGTTGGGCCAGTTGGTTTTGTATCATATGTAGGTACAGGAACAATCAAATCATCACCATTTTCTTTGTCCGGATCATAATTAGGGTTGTCACTTTGTCCACTACCTGTTTTATGAGTTGTATCACCATCAGGAACTTTACCTACATAGTAGATACGTTCAATAGGATCTTCACCAATACCAGTAACATCTTCAGGTCTAACGGCTCTACCTCTAACTGATGGAGTTGTACCATCGTCACTTGTTAATGGATTTGTTGTGTCATCTTTTGTTACAGATGATAGACCAGGCATTCTGTGAATACCCATATTGAAGTAATAACCATCAATATAAGCATTATCAGCTGTTACCGTAACATCTTGGTCCATATTAGGGTGGCTCAATGAACCTTTTCCGTCCACTTTACCATTTTTAACGATTATAGTTGAATCAGGAACTAAATTAGGATTTGCAACTGTTCCTAAATCCAAAGCCTTCAATGTAACTTTATCAGGAGTCATATTATTTGTATATTTTCCATAATAATCACCTGTTGTTGCATATCTTGAAGGAGCACCGCCAAGATTTTCAATATATAAATCCTGACCTCTGTTTACTACATTAATTTCTTTTGGAGCTGCAATATCTCTAATTGCAGTATCACCTGAAAATTCTGCATTTATAGAACCTGTTCTTGAAGCAATTGTACAAACATTAGTGTCATTTTTTGTACCGTCTGCATTGTCAAGTCCTTTGATATTGATATCTTTGATTGCTAACATATCAACACCGTATTTTGAATTATTTGTATAGTTCAAAGTGTGAACTGATTTTGGATCTGTATGATGATCAGCGATATCAACATCTGCACCAACTTGTTTGAAAGTTAATGCTTTTGAAGAAGTACCGATATTCCCTGAAGAAATTATTGAAATACCTTTACCTTCAACATTTGCTTTAGTAGAATCAGATGCAGCATTTGTAATGTCGTAAGCTGTTGCACCTTTGTTCTTTGAATCATCTGCTAAAAGAATTACTCTACCAGCAGCAACGATTCTGTCAATATGCATATCTGTATCTAAACTTGCAATATTGATAACCAAATCATCAGTTCTGTTTTCTTGAGATGTTTCAGCATTAACATTGCCTTTTACATTGATATTTATAGATTTTGTTAAATCTCTTTCATCAGGTCCGATACCTGTACAAATACCACCGTCACAAGGTCCTACTTCCAAACCGATTGTTCCGTCTTTAGCCTTCATATTCAAGTTATCATTAACAACCAACAATGTCTTATTTACACCGTAGTTTAAAATGCTTGCATTGTTTGCAGTCAAGTTTGCATCTGCAGTTGAAGTCATATAGTAATTGTTATCAGTATCATCACCAATTACAATGTTACCGTTTGTACTTGTAACGTCAAGACCTTTTGATAATGTCTTACCCTTTACGTTAACTCCACCTTTACCTGTATTTATGATAGCTAATCTATCATCTTTGTTTGTAATGGTACCTGAGCTTGCAATATTGATGCCTTTTGCACCTGAGTTTGTAACTGTTGTTTTACCTGTTGTATTAGTAATACTACCAATTACATTAATACCGTCATCACCTGTGTTACTAATTTCAAGTTCACCGTCATTGTTAATTGAACCTGTTTTTGAAACTGTAATACCTGAACCGGTATTTGTAATAGTCATCTTCTTGTTAGAATTTGTTATGTTACCGTTTACAAGAACTTGACCTGCTTTATTTGTAATAGTAGTTGTTCCGTTTTCACTTGATTGGTTGAACCCTTTAGAATTCAATACAATACCATCAACTACGATACCATCAGCACCTTCGTTGTATAGCTTTGTATATCCGTTATTTTGAAGTTTACCGGTTGATGAAATTTTAATTCCAGAACCTGTATTCTTGATATATAAAAGATTTCCTGAATTTTCCATTGTTCCGTTTACGGTTACAGCACCATTAGTATTATAAATTTCATTGTTGCCATATCCATCCATACCAACACCGGAAGTCTTAACTAAACCATTAACTGTAACGCCACCCATTCCAGAGTTTGAAATTGTACTGTTCTGGGCTGTAACTTTACCGTTAACTGTTACACCTGCTTTACCGGTATTTGAAATATTAGAATTTACTGATGAACTTACTGTTCCATCAATAAGAATTCCGTCATCACCTGTATTTTTCATTGTTAAGTTTCCAAGACCTATAGCACCAGGATTTACATTCTTTAATACTACAGAAGCATCCTTGCTAACTTTGATGCCTGAACCTGTGTTATCAATAGTTAAAGATCTACCTTCTGTATAAACAGAACCATTAACTGTAACAGCTCCGTTTGTATTTTTCAATTTTGTGGAAGATTGATAATTAAAACTTCCGGCATTTGAAACTTTACCATTAACTAAAATGCCATCAGCACCTTCGTTTGTTATATTCAAATGACCTACTTCATTATTAATGCTGCCATCTTTACTAACAACAACACCACCTGCAGTATTTGTAATATCTGTATTCAAAGCTGAAGTTTTACCATTAACAGTAATTCCTTTAGCTCCGCTGTTATTAATAATCAAATTGCCAACTTCAGGATCTTGTAACGAAGGGATTGGAGTAAGGGCAGGAGCATTTGCATTAACTTCACCGTTTATAACAATTCCATTAGCACCTGTATTTGATAATGTTGTATTAGTTCCGTGGTTGTCAATTATACCATCAACAACAATACCTTTTGCTCCAGAGTTTGTAACTGTTGTATCACCACTTCTGTTTGAAATAGTTGAATTAGAAGTTATATCAATACCTTTTGAACCACTATTTTGAAGTGTAATATCTCCGCTACCATAGTTTGTCATATCAGAAGCGATACGAATACCACCATCAGTGCCATAAGCTTTGATAGCGATACTACCTTTATCACTTATAAATGAATTTGCTTCATTCATATTGCTTGTGTTAACAATTGCATCAAAAAGATTTTTTGCTTGAGCTTCTGTTGTCAATGCTGTTGAATCATTTACACCAGCTAAAACACCGGCACCTGAATTTACATTAACATCGGCAGCCTGTATATTAATTGCATTTCTTGCAATAATTTTACCGTTTATTGTTACAGTTCCTGAACCTTCATTTGTAACAGGGTCCTGTGATTGGAACAACGTTGCAAGTTTACCGTTTGAATAATATTCACCTTTATATTTGTTAAATACATCTTGTGTTGGAGTAATAACTGATAAAGAACCAACGTTCAAAACTCCTGATGCACCTACTACCATTCCGTTTGGAGAGATAAAAATAGCTTTTCCGTTATAGAAATTGCCATCTCTCATAGTATTTAAAATACCGTTAATATTAATTGTATTATCAACAAGGTTTACAAATTTTTCTACATTTTCTTTTCCATATTTGAATATTAAATTTGCGATATCACCTTCACTCAAGTTGAAGTTTTGGTATTTTCTATAACCAACACCTGAATTGTATCCTGAAGGATCAATATTGTAAGTATGACCATCAGGTCCAACACTTACACCAGTAATATCTGTAGCCATTGTTTTTGCCTGAACCCCAAAAAGGCACAAGGTCAAAACTGAAGCTGCGATAAACATTCTACCGGATTTGATTTGTTTCATTTTGTTATCCCTTTCAAATTTATATATATAGTTATTTTTTACACACTATAGTTCCACTATTGTAAAATAAAAACAACCGTAAATATTTTTTATTGCTATTATATTAATAATTGTAAAGCTATTGTTAAGTATAGTATTTATCGAACATTTTGCCTAACAAAATATAAACAGCATAAAAAGTACACAGCGATAAAATCATTTTTATTGATGCGGGCATGCCCAATATTCTTTCGCACCCAAAAATGCATAATCCAAGAGGGAATAATGAAACAAGCATTTTACTTAAAATTTGAGTAGGAAAAATCAATTTTAAATCAGGTAACACAATAACCAAACTCAGTGCGAAATAGCAGAAGTTTGCGGTTAATGTCGCAATACCAACACCAATCAATCCATATTGAGGAATTAGCAATACGTTCAATGCAATACCTATAATTCCTGAAACCAACTGTATCGCAAAATCTATATAAGTTTTGTTGGCAAGATGATACTGCAAAGTTGTATAATCCGTAAATGCCAAGAAAAATGTTCCGAATGAAAAATATGGAATCAACTGATAAGCGATATAGAATTTATTACTTCCTGAAAACAGTCTTACAAAATCAACGCAATAAACTGACATAACAATAACAGCAGGCAATGCAACCAACATATAGTACCCTGCAAATCTTGAAATAATCGGTCTTACATCAATTTTAGCTTCATACATATTTATTATACGCGGAATTGCGGCAACAGTAATTATAGAAAAAATTGTCATCAAAATCGGTAAAGTTAAACCGTACGCAACACCAACAAATCCAACTTGAGAAAAACCATGAATACTATTCATAATGAATTTATTACTCTGATTGATAATCCAAGTTGTCAAAGATGTCGCAGCTATCGGAACACCATACATATAAATAGGTGCAACAGATGCCCATTCGACTTTTTGTAATTTAAACCATTTTAAAATACCAGATTGATATATTAATAAAATATCGATTAATGAAATACCGATTCCCATACCTAAAAGTAATGAAATTGCTCCTAAATGGAAGAATTTTATTATAAATATTGAAATAAGTATTGTTAAAAACTGATTGATAATAGTTGATAGAGTGAATGCAATTGATTTTAATTGAGCTCTCAATAACTGACAAAGTATTGCTCTGATTGCAACCGGAATAATAAGTATCAGTATTGCAAGAAAATACTTTAGCGGTATATGGAAGAATGAAAAGAAATTATTTCTGAAGATAAAACACAACAAAAACATTAATACCAAATTAGAAATTAACATTAAAAATAATGTTGTTAAATATTTAGGCATGTCTTGTCAACTGGTGCTGTCTAAAGAATCTTAAACCTGATAGTCCAACCCAATCAGAAAAAATTATACACAAAAACGATAGAACAGCTATCGAAAGTGAATACAACCCATATTCTTGTGGAGATAAAAGACTTGTATAAATCGGTACAATAATAGCATTACCAATTGTCCCAATAATTTTAGAAGGCGCATACTTAAACATATCTGTGAAAATATTCTTAAGCTGACGCTGTTCCTCTTCTAAGTTTTCAATATATTCCATCTTTAATCTCAATTCAAAATAGTAACTAAAATAATATTACATCAAAAAAAAATTTATACAATTTTTCCGAACAAATCGTATTCATCAGATTTTTCAATTTTTACATTTTCAATATCACCAGGCACTACCGAATTTTCACAAGTAGCATAAACCAATCCGTCAATTTCAGGAGCATCATGTTCTGAACGCATAATAACAACCCCGTCATCCGTAAACCCTTCTACTATACAAGGAATTGTTTTACCGATATATTTTTTGTTAATTTCTGTAGAAATCCCCTGCTGCAATGCCATAAGTTTGTTGTATCTAGCTTTTTTAACTTTTTCAGGAATTTGATCTTTCATATCATAAGAAACAGTATTTTTTTCTCTTGAATATTCAAAAACACCCATTCTATCAAATTTTATATTTTTAACAAAATCATAAAGTTTATTAAATTGTTCTTCAGTTTCACCTGGATAACCAACAATGAAAGCTGTTCTGATAGCGACATTAGGAACTTTCGCTCTAATATTTTTAATCAAATCTACATAATCAAAATCCGGACGTCGCATAGATTTCAATACATCCTTATCATAATGTTGTAACGGCAAATCAATATATTTTACGACTTTATCCAGCTTTGCCATTGTGTCTAACAATTCATCAGAAACTTGAGAAGGATATGCATACATAAACCTTATCCAAGAAATATTTTCAATTTTATTGAGCTCAGACAAAAGTTTCGGTAACATTTGCTTTCCATACAAATCTATTCCATAACTCGTAGTATCTTGCGCGATAAGAATAATTTCAGTAACGCCTTTATCAGCCATTTTTTTAGCTTCTTCAACAATTTTTTCAATAGGTCTTGAATGGTATTCCCCACGGAGCTGAGGGATAATACAATATCCGCAATGATAATTACAACCATCTGCTATTTTTATATATGAACTTGCACCCATTGTAATCTGTTGACGTTCAACAGTTTCCGGATAAATATATTCAGGTTTTTCCGAAATTTTTGAAATATACTTTTCGGCATTTTCATTTTCTATAGCTTCCACAATATCTACAATTTGATTAATATCAGAAGGTCCAATCATTGCATTAATTTCAGGCATAGCTTCTTTCAATTCATCTTTATACTTTTGTGCCAAGCAACCTGTCACTATAATTTTTTTCCCATCTTGAGCCATTTCCAAAATAGACTGTACAGATTCTTTTTCTGCATCATGAATAAAAGAACAAGTATTAATTATGACAATATCAGAAGATTCCGGTTCCAAGGTAATATCATGACCCTTTTGAGCCAACAAACCTAACATCAACTCACTATCTACAAGATTTTTAGGACATCCATGATTTATTAATGCAATTTTCATAATTAAATTTTCCTCATTCTTTCATAAAATGAGTTTAACATAGAAAAACCATTAAATAAATCAGGCATCTTGTTAATCTGACATATAAGAACCGAATAATGGCATATACAATGCAAGTGCTAATGTTAATACAATAGAACCAATTACAATAAGCATTATCGGTTCAATCATCTTTGTCATAACATCAATAATTTTATCAAGCTTTTTATCAATATATGCTGTTGCTTGTAAAAGCATATCTCCTAAACGACCTGATTGCTCACCTGTTGCAATCATAAATAAAATCATTTTAGGCATAACACGGGTTGAACGTAACGCGATAGATAAATGCTGACCTTGTTGAACCTTTGATGTTGCAAGTTCAACTTTTGTCTTCAATGTATTATTTGTTAATGTCAAATTTGCAAGGTACAAACATTCAATAATAGGAACACCTGCATCATATGCAACCTGCATAACTGCAACAAAGTTGGCAAAATTTGAGAACTGAACCAAATCAGTCAACAACGGAATTTTTAAAACAATTTCATCAATCTTATGTTTACTTGTAGGCCATTTAAACAAGAAATATATTGTCCCGTACAATGAACCCAAAATTAATGGTATTAAATACCAATAGGTCTTTAAAAATATACCTGCGCTCATCAATGTTGCTGTAATCCAAGGTAATTGTTTGCCCATACCATCAAACATTTCTTTAAATACAGGGAATACGAAAATCAACATGACAAGTACAATAAATACAGCCAAAACAATAACGAAACATGGATACATCAATGTCCCGATAACTTTGCCTCTGATTGCAGCTTCTTTGTTTTGCAGTTCCAAAAGACGGCCTAAAGTTTTTTCCAATTCACCTGAATCTTCACCGGCTTTTACAAGACCTATATAAATCTGTCCGAATTGTTCAGGATATCTTGCAATTGTATCTGCAAAAGTAGAACCTCCCATAATCTGTCGCCTTAATTCTTTGGCAACAAGTCTTACTTTCAATTTTGCCGCATCTTGTTCAATAAACATTAATGATTCAATAATAGGAATCCCTGATTGCGCAAGAATTTGCATGGTTGATGTAAAATCAATTCTGTCTTGCAAGCCCAAGGCACTCATTTTCCCGACTTTTTGCTTATTTTTTTCTTCTGCCTTTTTATCATCAGCAGCAGATTTTGCATTTTCTTCATGGACCTTTGTAGGCTCAAAACCTAATGCTACAATTTTTGCTCTGGCTTCACGAAAACTCTCGGCCTCAATTCTACCTTTGACAATATCTTTATTATTCTTTAATGCTATATAATTATATATTGACATATTGTTCTCCCTTATTCGTTAACCAGACCAAGAACTCTGACAAATTCATCAACTGTTGTCTTCCCTTGAATTATATGAGAAAGACATGCTTGATGTAAAGTTCTCATTCCATTTTTAATAGCAGCATCTTCGATTACAACATCATGCTCACCTAAAGCTATAAGTTTTTTTATTTCTTTGTTTATAGTCATGATTTCATAAACACCAAGTCTGCCTTTATATCCTGTAAAGTTACATTTGCTACAACCTTTTGCCCTGTAAATAGGTGTTTTCATAAAGTTTTGAATTTCTTCTTCATTTACAAGAATTTTCTTAGCTTCTTCGTAAGTCGGATAATATTCTTCCTTACAATCATCACAAAGTCTTCTTACAAGACGTTGTGCAATAACACCTGACAATGTTGAAGATACCAAATAATCCTTTGCACCCATTTCAATCAAACGTGTAACCGTTGCTGCAGCTGAATTTGTGTGAACGGTACTTAATACCAAGTGACCGGTCAAGGCTGCTGAAATTGCGATTTCCAATGTTTCATAGTCACGAATTTCACCAACCAGAATGATATCCGGGTCTTGTCTTAAAATAGCTCTCATACATGAAGCAAATGTAATACCTGCTTTCGCATTAATCTGGGACTGGTTAATACCATCCAACTTAATTTCGACCGGATCTTCAATAGTCGTAATGTTTACATCTTCACTATTTAAACTCTTCAATACAGAATAAAGTGTCGTTGTTTTACCTGAACCTGTAGGACCTGAAGTTAGGATAATTCCGTTCGGACAAGTAATCATATTTTCAATCTTTTGAATATCTTCTTGAGTACCACCGACAAGTTTTATATTTTTATCTTCGGCATTCAAACTGACAGCAGGCGCAAGTACACGAATACAAACCTTTTCTTTTCCTGATACCGGAAGCGAGTTAATACGGAAATCATAGGAACCGTCTTTGTATTTTATAGAAAACGTACCATCCTGAGGTCTACGGTGTTCTGCGATATTCATACTTGATAATACTTTAAAACGAGCAATAATAGAAGATTCAACTTTAGCCGGAATATCCAATACTTTTTGTAACATACCATCTTTTCTGTATCTTACAATATATCCTTGTAATCTCGGTTCAATGTGGATATCGGAAACCTTGTTATCAATTGCGTTTGTAATAATTTGGTTTACAAATTTTGCAACCGAACCTGTTGCATCCTCCAGTTCTGACGCAACCATCTGCTGCAAAGATTCTTCTTGTTCAAATTCATCTGATTCAGATTCAATTTGTTGAATAATCTTTTGAGTTTCTTTTTTCTGGACAGAAAAGAAAGTATTTAAAGAAGTTTCAAACTCGTAATGAGTCATCAACAACTGTTTAGGGTTTTGCCCGGTCATATAAATAATTTCTTTTAAAACATCCGGTTTTACAGGCTTTACAACACCTAAAATCAATGTTTTTCCATCTGAAGAAATTGGAATAATTTTATGTTCCTTGATAAAATCTTCAGGTAAGATATTAACAAACTTGTCTTGTTGCGCAAGTTGTTCAGGCGTAACCATTTCATACCCGGTCTGCAAGTGAAGAATTTCCTTCAATTGATCAAGTGTTATAAAGCCAAGTTTAAAAAGAGTTGAACCTATAGGTTCTTTTTGTCTTTTGCTTTCAGCTAAAGCTTGCAACAACTGAACATCAGAAATATAACCTTTTTGAATAAGGAGTTCACCAAGTTTTACCTGCTTATTTGTTCCGTCATCAATCTTGTCAGAATCTTTGTCTTTTTTTAATTCTTCTTGTAAATCTTTAAAATCTTTATCCGGAATAAGAATAAATTTTACCTGCTCGGAAAAATATTCTTTTAATTTTAAATTAATAACAGGTTTGTCTGAAGATGAACAAACTACAACAAACAAAAAACTATCCTTCACACTAATTGGAACAAAATTATATTGTTCCAATAGTTGCATATCAATCTTATTTAATATATCAGGATTGACACTGTTTTTTAATCTGTTAAGTAATTCATTCATGTTCTGTTATTATTTGTATTCCTTAAGAATGGACTACAATGCATTTTTTACACTCGCCGCATCCTCTGTATCTGTAATAATTTTAGGTGTAAGCATAATCAACATTTCTTCTTTAGTCTTAGAAGTTGCGCTTGATCTGAAAGCTGTTCCTATTACAGGTAAATCACCCAATCCTGGAACTTTCTTTACAGTTTTGGTTTCAACTTCTTGAATCATACCACCTATTACAAGAGTTTCTCCATCTTTTATTCTAATATTTTTTAAATCTAAGTTACGTCTCTGTAACAGTGTTGCAGCAATATAAGTATTTTTATATTGATCGACTGCCGTTTCTTGAGATTTTATTGTTGCATATTCTGGTTTGATATTCAAAGTAACATAACCATCAGGACTTATAAACGGTGTAATTGAAACCTTTATACCATTATCATTCGCAATATTATATGTTCTTGTTGCGAAGTTACCAGTTCCTGACGCTGTCATTTCACTATCTGTACTTTGTACATAATCCGAAGTCAAGTCAATAACAGATTCTTGACCATTTGTAATCAATATTCTAGGATTTGCAACAGTTCTGCCCTTCTTGTTCTCTAACACATAATTAATAGCCCAAGTAAGAGTTCTCGGTCCTGTCCATGGTCCTACATAACCTGTAGTTGTATATGCATTCTTCGTATCATCCCAAGTTCCATCAGTCAAATAATAACCTTGATTACCTTTAAAGAAAATTGGGTATTGAGTTGATGTACCTGTTGCACCATCATTAAATGTTGCTGACAAGAAACCTGAATTAAACTGCCACATGTTGTTTAATGTTTTGCTACCGTCTTCACTAAGTTCAATAATTGAAACTTCCAAGTATGCTTGCGGTTGCTTTTTATCCATCTGGCTAACGAAATCTTTTATAGTTTCAACCTGACTGGCAGATCCGCCTATAACACTTATTGTTCCCAATTGAGAGAAGTAAGCGATAGACAAATTCTGTAAACCTAATGAAGAAAGATTTCCGGCAGAAGTTGCTGAATTCATAGTACAAGCGATTGTACCACCACCAACTTTTAATGATGCGCTGCTTTCAGTATTAGAACTTGAAGAACCACTCGAACTGCTAGAAGAGCTGCTTGATGAGCTTCCAGATGAACCGCTACTAGAACTAGATGATGAAGCAAAACCAGTAACTATACCGGCTGCACCACCTGTAGCTGAGCCTTTTGCTGAAGAGCCTGAAGATGCTCCATTATCTGAACCTGAAGAAGCTGCTGCACCTGAACCTCCAGAAGCAGAAGCATCTGAAGCACCGGCTGAAGCACCAGAACCTGATGAAGCTGAATCGCTGCTGCTAGAACCTTGAATTGCCGGAACTAACATATCACAAATCATACCAGCCATTTCAGCAGGAGTTGTGTGATTTACCTTAAACGTTGTAGTTAAAGGCTTTTTATCAAATTCTGAGATAACTTTTTGGGCAACTTGAACATCTTGTTTTGTACCAAAAATCATTATTTCGTTTGTAGTCGGATTTGTAATTGCTATATCTTTACCTGATGAACCAAGTCTGCTCATAGCATATATATTTTTGTTCAAAAATTCAGCAATAGGAGATGCTGAAACATATTTTACAGGGATTAAAGATATTTCTTGTCTTGTCAAATTGAATGAATCATCACTTGCTTTTGCAACAATCAAAGTTCTATCTTTTACTGCATATGTCAATTTTGCTTTTTCCATAACCATTTCAAAAGCAGAATTTAATGGAACATTTACCAAATCCATTGTTACTTTATCTTTAATATCATCTGAGAAGAATATAATGTTATAGCCTGCTTTGTCAGCAAACATTCTCAAAACTTGAGTAACATCTGAATCTCTTAAACTTAATGTAACAGGAGCTTTTTTAGTCGTAATCGTAACATCTCCAGTAAGTTTAATATGATCAGAAGTCCCGTCATTCCTTATCACCGGACCATTTGATCTTGAAGAATCCATTCCTCTCAAATATCCGTAGTCTGTAAAGTCATTCGCTGCAAGTGCCATCATACCTGAATTTGAAATTCCAAACACAGCTAACATTAAACCTGCAATAATTCGTCTTTTAATTTTATTTTTCATATCCGCTCCCGCTTATTTTATTATTTTTAAACTTATCTGGCTCCGCCAAACTTGTGTCTTAAATTTGCAACATGAGTATATTGAACCCCGCCTGAGGTTAATATCTGCCCTACTCCTGCTCTATAAACATTTGAACCGAGTTGAACAGTTACAACTTTTTTACTTATTGACAATACTTTATAATTATTAATTACATCTCCTGAACGTACCAAATAATCGGTACCTTCAATATTCAATATTGCAGAAGGACTGTAATTATCATACATAATACCTGAAACCTTGGTTGTTAGAACCTTTTCGGCATTACTATCAGTTTTAACATTTTCTAATGGAGGCAACATCAAATACGGTAAATGAGGCGCAGATGATCTAACGACTTTTGGTCGTGGATGACCGGATTCAGGATATGGTAAGAACGGATCTGTTCTGCCAGAATCAGCAACAGCTACGTTAACCATTTTGTTATCTACACCGGTTGTATTTTCACCGGCAAGACCAGCTCTTACACCATCATTACCAACTGTAACCATTCCGGGGTTTTCTCCTATACCGGAAGGAGTAGAAGCAGGTGTTACTGCAGCATTATCACTAGGAGTAGCCTGAGATTCAGGTTGAACTTCTGCACCATTTTTAGTACAACCGGTAGTATTAATCATTACCACCGCTAAAAACATTACAACAAGGAAAACGCCTACCTTCTTTTTAATACTCCAAAAAGATGTATTCCTATCTTCCTCTATAAATCTATCAACAAAACTACCTCTCACCTTCACACCTTTTTCCTGTCTTATGGTAACATTATAGTTTAATATTCATTATATTAATATCTATTAAACGATGTATTTTTTTACAAAATACACGATAATAAAAGTTTATCATATTTTTCATGAGAGGGCAAAAACAGTAAAA
Organism: Clostridiaceae bacterium; assembly: GCA_022641775.1. Taxonomy (GTDB): domain Bacteria; phylum Cyanobacteriota; class Vampirovibrionia; order Gastranaerophilales; family Gastranaerophilaceae; genus RUG14219. The sequence goes on along the minus strand of JALCDS010000021.1, from coordinate 8,521 downwards.
GTGTTAACAAAACGTAAAATTATAAATACAACTTTCTAATATTAGTTTACCCTTAAGCCAAGGCTTTGACATTAAATCAATTCAACGTAAGTTTTTATGTTACAATATTTTAAGGACTTTTTATTAAAAGTTTCAAGTTTTTAGAAAAAGTTCCGATTAAAAAAATATAGCTATACTATGGCCATATTTATGTTAAGACATGTTACAAGACTTTATATTCTCATGGCAATTAATTTCTTAACAATGTTTTAGTATAAATGTAGGTCTAAAGTGTAAAAGGAGAATAATGCTTCGCGATACTTTAGAGATGAATATAAAAAGAATAATAGATTTTCTGATATATTCAAAAAATTTCTTAATAAGAAAAAACCCGCTCAAGGCGATGGCAAATTCATTTGTAGAAGGTTTAAAAGATTTTTTAACAATGAACAAAAAGCGCAAGATGGCGATGTATAGACTAAATTATCACCGACATCAACTTCAAAAAATGGAGCAACTGATTGCCGAAAATAACCAACACGCGTTCTTGAAAGGTAATAATCTTAATCAAACCAGATAAAGGGAAAAATTATGGGACTACTTACAGCGCAGATAACAAAACATCAGTTAAGGCAAGAAAAATTAGATTTACAATACAAGTGCCAGCAAATAACAACTGCCAGAAGAAATCTGAGTAAGTCAACTGATGATTTAACTCAAGTTGGAACAGAATATGATGGTGACAGTCCGATTGCAAAAACTCTAGAACAGAGAAAAGCGAAACTGAAACTTCTCGAACAAAAGCTTGATGCACAGATGGAAGAATATCAGGATAGATTAAAAATGATAGATACAGAAATTCAATCTGCTCAAGGAATGTTTGATAACGAAGTCAAAGACGCCTTCAAATATTAGATTTGTGAATATAAATAATAAAAAGCTCTCGAAACAATCGAGAGCTTTTTATTATAAACTTTTCAATTATTAATAATTATTTGTTTGAATAAATAAACTTATAATATCATTAAGGATAGTATATTGCTTTTGATATTTTTGAGTTTGTTGTTCCAAGACACTGATTTGTCTTTTATATTCAACGATATTCGCTTGACATTCACGAGCAGAATTATTAATACCCTCTTGAACCTGTTGAGCTTCTTGTAGTACGCTCTTCATTGAGATTCCAAGAGCTTCCATTGTTTGTTTAATAATCTGAGCGCCTGTCTGTTTTGTAACCCCTGATGGCAATTGATTAATAAGTTGTTTCAAAACAGCAACATTGGTAGGCATTTCAATACCTTCCATATCGTTCAAGTTATCATTTTTGCTCGCAAAATTCATCATATTTTTAGCAAATGCATTTTTTGTATCAGTTGGAAATGGGGATGCCGGCTGAGAATTTACCGCATTTATTTGGTTATTAAACACTTGATTAATATCAGGCTGAGGATTATTCAATTCAGGAGCCGGAGCTTCTTCAATAACAGGTTCGACAAATTCAACATCGGCGCTGTTATCATCCATATTCATATTTATTGAAGCGTCTTCATTAACAACAGGCCCAACACCAACGTTTGTTTGTTGTTTTAAAGCTTCAACAATTTTTTTACCCATGCCTTCTGTAATTCCAATATTAGCCATTTTTCCCTCTAAATTCATTTGTTATCAATTACAACCTATAATATAATAATAATAAAAATTTTTCAATAAGTTTACAATAAAAACACCTATTTTATAATAATACTTAAACCTTCACAAAAACTTATAGTTGTGATATAGTTAAATAGCAGAGGCAATATTAAGGGCTAAATTATGAGAAGAAGAGCATTTATAAGTGTATATGACAAAACAGGAATTGAAGATTTTGCAAAAAACCTTGTTGAAAAATTCAACTATGAAATTGTTGCAGCAGGTGAAACCTATAAATTGTTAGCAAATTCTGATATCGATGTAACTGATGTTACAAGTTTTGCCGGAGTTCCAAACATATTGTCAAAAGATTACAATGCGCTCAATGAAACTATTTTAGCAGGAATTCTTGCCAATAGCGATGATGCAAAAGAATTAAACGAACTTGAAAAATTCGCTGTCAAAAATTTTGATATGGTTATCGTTAATTTCAGACCTTTTGCTGATATTGAAAATAAAACATCAAATATTGATGAAATGGTAAATGAAATTGATATTGTTGGGGTTACATTGCTACGCGCAGCCGCTAAAAACTATAAAAATGTAACTGTAATTACAGATAAAATGGACTATTATTTAGCACTTAATGCTAACGATTTCGGCAGATTGAAACTTGCAGCAAAAGCACTGAGAGTCATTTCCGATTACGACAAGACAATATGCTCGGCTATGTTAAATGAAATCGGAGAAGCTCCATTCAAAAGTTTCACGTTAGAAAAAATAGCAGATATGACACACGGTGAAAACCATAGTCAAAAAGCATCAATTTACAAAGGACCTATTATGGTTGACTATGAAATTGAAGATAACAAAGAACTTTCTTATAATGCTATTTTAAATATTACTGAAGCAATAAATATTGTTTCAGAATTTTATGATGTTCCATCAGTTGCAATCGTCAGACACACAAAGCCATGTGGCGTTGCTGTCGGCAAATCAATTTATGAAGCTTATACAAAAGCTTTTGACTGTGATCCTATGAGTACATATTACGGAACTGTAGCCTTTTCAAAAACAGTTGACATTGATACTGCCAAACACTTGAATTCAATGGCTGTAGAAGTAATTATTGCACCTGATTATGATGAAGAAGCTCTTGAACTTTTGAAAGAAAATTCTGACTTAAAAATTGTTCATTTAAAGACACCGTTAAAAGAATATAGACAAATGCAACTTGAAGATATTGCGGTAACTCCGTTTGGAATATTAATTCAAGATAGAAATACAAGTGAACTTGATAAAGATATGTTTAAAGTTGTAACAAGAGAAAAACCAACATCTGAACAAATTGAAGATGCTATATTCGGATGGAAAGTAGCAAAATATGCAAAAACTAATGCTGCAATCGTTGTCAGAAATTTGAAAACGGTTGCAATAGGTCAAGGATATACAAATACTCTTGTTGCTATAGAAAGTGTTCTTAATACCGCTGCAGATATGGCAAAAGATGCAGTATTAATTTCAGATTGTGCTATTCCTGCAGAAGATTGTATATATGCAGCAATTCAAAACAGAATAAGTCTCATCATCCAACCGGGTGGCGTGGTTAAGGATCAAAAAATTATTGAAATGGCTGATAAGTACGGAATTTCGATGATAACAACAGGAATTAAGAACTACACGCACTAGCGCGAACGAGCTGAGTGCAACGGCTTGGCTGGTAAAGACAACCGAAGGCACGTTAAATGCGAGAGAGCAAGATAAAAATTAAAAAAGGACAAAATTATGGAAATTAAGCCGTGGGAAGATTATTTTTTAGATTTAGCAAAAACATGTGCTTCAAGATCAAATTGTATAAGAGCACAAGTCGGAGCCGTAATTGTAGGTGAAGATAAAAAAATCAAAGCAACAGGATACAACGGAACTCCTTCAAAGGTGGAATCTTGTGCAGAACGCGGAGAATGTTACAGAATAAAACACAATATCCCTTCAGGGACACGTTATGAAACTTGCCGTTCAATTCATGCAGAACAAAATGCAATTATTCAAGCAGGACAAGATAGATGCAAAGATGCAACTATGTACATTTATGGACACAATATGATTTGTATTCTATGTAAGAGATTTATCGTACAAGCCGGAATTAAAAATGTCGTATTGAAAAAAGATGAAAATGCAGAAATCGTAAGAGTTACAGTAGATGACATCCGACATGACTTAGAAGAATAATAAATTTCTTAAAAATTTTAATAAATAACTGGCAAAAATATTTTTTCTCGTGTATTATAACAACAATACTCTATTCTAAAACGAAATCAGATTGATGGAAAAAGAATGCAATTGCTTATAGATAAAGAAACAAATTCAAATGACAAGATTTTGAAACCCGACTTCAATTCCAAGACAGGCAGAGAACTCCTCGCGTTCTATCTACAAACAAAGTTTAAACAAATTCTTGCTAATGATAAAAAACATAATAACCCCGCTTTCGTCGAAGTCAATGAAAGATTTATTCCTAAGTTTACAAAAAGGTTGATTAACAATCCTTCAAAACGACTTTTAATAGGAATTACAGGAGAATCAGCTTCCGGGAAATCGACAATTTGTCATGAAATAAAATCTGTCATAGAAGAATTAGCAATGCCTGTATCTGTTCTTAGTACAGATAATTATTTCAAAGATATTTCTGCATTGATTAATAAATACGGTTCTTTTGATAACGTTAGAGATAACGGTTATGACATCGATTCACCATCAAGTTTTCAGTTAGAGCAATTAAAATCCGATTTAACCGATTTGTCTGAAGGTATTGATATAAAAGCTCCAATGTATATGCCAAACGGGACAGGGATTTCCGTTCCGAATGCGCTTGATGTAAAATCGGAAAAAATTGTTGTGGCTGAAGGAATTGCAACAATGTATGAGAATGTAAAAGATGTTTTTGATATAAGAATATACATTGAAGCTCCTGACGAAATCCGAAAACACCGATTTATGAAACGAGCCGTTGAAGAAAGAAACCAAAGCGAAGAAAATGCTTTAAGACATTGGGATTACTTAATGAGCTCAGGAGACAAATATGTTTCGCCGTTCAGAAAAACTTCTGACTTTATACTTAACGGAACATGCGATTTAAAATATTTTGCACAAATATTGGAATATATTTATTCCATAACAAACAACTTTTGCGAAAGATAGTATTTCAAAATTATAAGTTTTGAATTGCTTTACTATCAGAATCAATTGATTCTTTAAGCATCTTTTTAACTACATCACCTTGAGTTTCAAGCATCTTACAAACAGTTTCAATATTACGAACCTTGTTGGATAAAATGGTGTCGGCATTTGCTGTAATATTACCTGTAACATTTTGGTAAGCAGCCAAAGCAGCCGAAGATGTACCTTGCATTAAGTTGCCCATAACAATTGCAGGAAGTCCGTATTCACCTAAATATGGAGCTGCAGCTTGCATAATACCGCCCCAACCCGAAATTACAGATGCTACCGGCAAAACTATATTTTTTGCAACCAATCCGAGTCCTGATGATGCACCGGTTCCATAAGCCGCTGCACTTGCGACATCAGCCAACCCGCTTGCTATTGAAGATGCATAGCCGGTTGAACTTCCACTCGTAGAAGTTCCCCATCCTGAAACAATTGAAGAAGCGCCGCCTGTTGCAGAACCGCTGCCCAATCCCCAAGATACAGGTGCAGCACCTGAAGGGAATCCAGAATAATTGTATAGCGAATCTATACCATAAGAGGTTCCACCGGAATAATTTGAATGATAAGATGTCCCAGCTACGTTCATAGAATCATTTGCACCAAAAACTGTAGCGAATTCAGATGGAGCAAGCAAACTTGCCAAATTATATAAAAACCCACCCGTAGCTCCAAAGCCAGAACCTGTGCCGGAGCCTGAAACCGTCAAATCTCTCAACTTGTCATAAGTTTCCCACAACTGAGCTTTGGCATCTGAATCTGCAGACCCGAATTTGTTTGCTATTACAAGATAACTATCATTTTTGTACGACATATGGACCTCTTCACCATTTTTATAAACTTATACTTATGAACCAAAAGTTTTGAAAGTTGATTCGATGTTCTTTTCGATAACTTTTTTAACTGCATCCATTTCTGTTTGCAATGCATTTTGTTCTGTATCTAACTGTCTCAATCTCAATTCAAGAGTTCTATCTTGTTGTTGAATCTTTTCAGTTTTCGCATTGATATCTGCAATTCTTTTTTCATAAACCTGCATATTATAATTGTACTGATTCATTGCATCATTATAGGCATTTTCATCAGTTGTTGTTTTTGTAGATAACGAATATGAACTTGAAGAATCTTCATATTTTACAGATGTTGCACGACCAGAACTATCAAATTCGACAAAAGCTTTTGAAGTATTTTCTATTTTTTTAGAAATACTTTTTGCTTCATATTCATTCAATTTAGACTGATTTTCAGTAGAAGTGGAACTTGCAATACATGTATCCATATCTGTTTTACAAGTAAAATATGTATCAGAACCTGATGTCCAATAATAAATATTAGCTGCACTCTCTTTAGCAAATTGTGAATTAGGATTATCCGTAACGATTTGCTCATATTCGGCTTTCAAAGTATCATCCGTAGCATCATATGTTTTTAAGGTATTTCCGCCAACTTTATATGTTGTTCCGCTCAATGAAACTTGAGGATTTGATTTTTTAGTTTCTACACCTGTGTAAACATCTGCTGTATGGTTGTGAGTTACAATGTAATTGTAATCAGGATCACCTGTAAGTGCATCCATCTTTGTAATAGTTTCAGTATTTGCGCCATCTGTATATGAATATTGAACAGTTGTGTAATCTTGTGTGCTTGGTGCTGTCGGAACTTGCAATGCTAATAATTCATTGAAAGTGTTTGCACTTTGGTTTGCCAACGCAGTACGCTGTTGGTTAATTTGTTGACCTTCATATTCAACGTTTGTTTTTCTTGCGGTAAGACCTAAATATCTTGCCTGCGATGCTGCCATACCCATAGGCACACTCTCCTGTTCAATTATCTACCTGCTCATGTTGTTTATAATGACAATCCATTAAAAGTCAACATAACCTAAGAGAATTATACGTCATTATCAGTCAAAGATACAGAATAAAAAGAGCAAAATACATCGTATGTATTAGCTTTAAAATATGATTTCATCTATATAAACGAAAAAGCGACGAAATAAATTTCGTCGCTTTTCATTTTAAATATATTTTGTTTATTCACCTTCAGGTTTTACTTCAGGTTTTGTAACTGTCAATGCAATTCTCTTATCTGTAGGATTGAATTTCAATATATAAGTTTTGATTTTGTCACCAACTTTTATAAGAGTATCATTTTGATTTTGCATTTCAGTAACTTCTGAATGAGGAAGCAATGCTTCAACTCCAGGATAAACTTCTACAAATGCACCAAAATGTTTGATTCTTGTAATTGTACCTTCAACTTCGTCGCCTTCTTTGATATTTTTTTCAGCTTCCAACCATGGATCAGGTTCAAGATTTTTCAAACTCAATGAAACACGTTGTTTTTCATGATCTACGGCAATAACTTCAACATCAATTTTGTCACCAACATTCAAAATATCTGTCGGATGGTCAATCCATCTCCAAGATAATTGAGACAACGGCAAAAGTCCGTCGATTCCGCCAAGATCAACAAATGCTCCAAAATCTGTAATTCTTACAACATCACCTTTAACAATTTGTCCAGGTTCAATTTGTGAGAATACATTTTTTCTGGCTTCAACAGCGCTATCTTCATAAACCTTTTTGTTTGAAAGAATGAAGTTGTTTTGTTGAGCATCAAGAGTTAATATTTTTAATTCAAGTTTTCCGCCAACTTCCAATTCGTTTTCTTTAATTCTTAATTGAGAAGATGGAACAAATCCTCTAACACCTGAAACTTCAACTAAAATACCACCTTTAACGATTCCGGCAATAGTACCGAGAATTGTTTCATCAGCAGCTTTAGCTTTTTCAAGTTCTTGCCAAGCATACGCTTGATTAACTTTTTTACGAGAAAGAAGGAATTTTCCGTCTTCATCTTCTTCTCTTATGATAAGGAATTCATATTCTTTACCTTTTTCCAATTTTTCTTCGACTTTTTCGTCTTTTTCAACAGCCTCACGGTTCGGAACAACAGCAATTGTTTTTGCTCCTATATCAACCATTACGCCTTGACCATCATAGCCACAAACAATACCTTTTATAAGATCACCCTTTTGAAAGTTGTAATCATATTGTTTTAGTAATTCTTCAAAATCTAATTCTTTTGCTGTCATACATAACTCCACTGTCCATAGACACTACACTGTATTTACGTTTACATTCTAACAGACGTTTCAGTATTTGTAAAGGTTTTTTAACTTTACTTAACATCTGTACACATACAAAAGCCGCAAAATAAATAATTTTGCCAATATAACAGCTATTTACGTAATATAACTTAATACATTAAGATTTTAAAGATGAAATTAATTCGTTGATTGCATCTTCTTGAACTTGAATTTCAGAAATTCTGTCTTTTGTCTGTTGAACAAGTTCAGGTTTCGCATTTTGAACGAATTTAGGATTATTCATCCTGCCTTCCATTGAATGTTTTTCAGCCAAAAGCTTATCCAATTTCTTTTGTTGACGAGCTATTTCTTCATTAAAATCAATCAGATTTTCCAAAGGGATTACAATTTTTGAAGCTGAAACAACGGCTGTTGCAGTCTTTTTACCGATTTCCTTATCCATATCGGCATAAGAAATATTTTCAACACGTGCAAGACGTTTGATATAAGATTCAATTTCTTCAAATATTGGCTTTTCACTCTTTTGAGCGCGTATTTCAATATCAAATTTTACAGCAGGTGAGATATTGAAACTTTGTC
>JALCDS010000020.1 GCA_022641775.1 Clostridiaceae bacterium | reverse complement strand
TAAATAATTGACCTTTGTATTCTCCGTTTAAAATTTCGCTTTCCAGTTCTCTATTTGAAATCAAAGAATATAGATGTCCTATTTTTTGATTATCAGAATCTGAATATGGTGTTAACCTGTTACCACCCCATATTGTTTCATGAATCATTGTCTTTATTACCAGCATTTTTTCTCCTTATAAATTATTATCTATTTTTATTTCAAAATCTTTTAAACCTTGATTTCTTTTTGGTGAAAGTGCATACGCACATCTTAAACCTGAAGGTTTATCATCATTTATTAAAATTCTTTCACCCATAGGCATTTCAAAAAGAATTTCATTAAATCTTATATTGTTTTCTTTTAAAAATTTTACGGTTTTATCTTTAGCTTCTTTTTCTCTTGCCGTCATAATTAAAATAAAATCTTCTTGTGGAATAGATTGTAAAAACTCTTTAGCCCCCGGTAGAAACTTATCATCTCCGGTTTTATAGCCATTATGTATTACAAGAGTCCCGTCAAAATCCAAAACCCAAGTATGTCCTAGCGGTGATATATTTAATTGTTTATTTATTTCTTTTATCATTATCTACTCCTATAGATGCTCACTTATCAATGAAACTCCATTATAAAAAGCTAGACACATTGAGTCATAATCTTCCCAACAATGACTTGCTAATGATAACCAAATTATTGCGTGAATAAATTTAATATCTCTTACTTTGCAATTTTGCATATTTTCTAAGACTTTTGGCGTCAAATTTTCCCAACTATTTGATGCTATTTCAAAATATATTTTAGAATCAGTTATTTTTAGTTTGAAATCTTTTATATTAAATCTATCAAAGTTTCCACTCATTGAATAATATAATTTAGCCCAGTCATAACGAATATCACCAAAGACTTTTTGTTTTCCAAAATATCCTCTTGCGTCAATAAAATAAATATTATTGCTTTTGTCAATCATTGTATTCGTTAGCGTACAGTCACCATGAATTGGACAGAATACTGTATCCAAAAGCTTTTCTTCAACAGCTTCTTTAAATTGTTTTTTAAAATGCAATGGATTTTTATAAAGAATATCGTTTATCATTATATAATCCTGATTTGCAAAAGGTATTACATTTTTTATACTTTCTAATCTATCGATTGTCTTTGTATAATATTCTTTCACCAAATCTTCTTTATCACTTGGTTTTGTTTCATAAGAGTGCATTTTATTAACAGAATTTATAAGATTATCTGTAACAATTTCTTTTTGCTTTTCAGTTAAATCCGCTTGAAAAATATTTGTTCCATCAATTTTTTCCATAGTTAAAGGTTCAAAATTATAAATTTTAGGGATTGAAGCAAAGCCATACTCAACCATCTTTTTGTACCAAACTATTTCACGATCTATAAGCTTTTTCCCATCTTCCGTTAGTCCTGTTTTTATAACCCTATCTCCTGTAAACTCCATTTTATTATAAGGTCTGCAACGGTTTTCGGTATCTTTAAATTGTTTTAAAGCTTCAATAGTTCCTACTTCTTTACTTCCACACATAGACATTGATTTCAAAGTTAGTCCACTATTTTTTAACCATAAAGTAAAAGAACCTGATTCAGGAATATTTTCAAAACCAGTTTTGTTTTTAAAAAAGAAACACCCTGCAACTCCGTATTTATTAGAAGTAATTTTGTCTAAAACTCCATTTTGAAAACTCCAAGAGCATTCAGAGCCTTCCAATATCCCTACATAATCGCCTTTTTCTAAATTTTCAGGTTTAAATTGCTCGGACAATATTAAATCCGACCATATAAGTAAAAATTCTTCATCATTATTTATGTATCTTAAAGCTTCTTTAATGCCACATATATTTCCTGTTCCACTAGCTTTTATAAGTTTATAGTTAACATGTTTTGCAAAATTTCTTAAATATTTTTCGAGTACGTCATACTTGCAATCTCCAATTATAATAAATTCCGCTTTTGGGTATTTATTGAACAAATGAAAAATCATCGGTTTGTTTTTAACCGAAACTAAACATTTCGGCTTATTGTCAGTTAAGTGCTCAAGACGTGTACCTTTACCACCAGCTTGTATTATTATTTTCATAAATTCTCCTCTATATTTGTTAAGCTTTCAAAAGACTTTATTGTAACTTCTTTTAATTCATCTAATGTTTTGTATTTATCTGCATTAATTTCAATAATTTTATCTTCATTTATAAAAGGCATTTTTAGCATTGAAAACCCTGCAATTCCTCGTTCCACTGAAAAAGCAACATCAGGATTCCTATCTCTAAATTTTGTGTATATTGCTATATTTGGAATATTCGTAGGTAAAACAAATTCCGATAAACCACTTCTTAATGAAATTATTGCTTTTGCTTTTTGAGCAAGACAATATAACTCTGCAAAATCCAATTTATCTGTTTTACAGTTAGTAATAAGATTTTTTTTATCAGTAATATTTAAAAATATATCAAATCCTTTTTTACTTAATTCCAAGGCTATATTGTTCCAAAATCCAAAAGGTAATTCTATACATGTTTTTGCTTCTGGAGCAAGAATTACAAATTTATTTATTTTAAGTTGCATATTATTAATTTTATTTGATAGACTATTTTTAGTATTTAAACTTATTATTGCATTTGGTTCTGTAAAATCATCCGGTGTTAAATCTAATGTATTCATAATGTTTTTTAAATAATGTACAGTTCCAATTTCTTTATTTTTTACATCAAGTTCAACATGTTCTAAATGAATACCTGAAAATATCATATAAATTTTATGACCATTGTAATACCATTGATTACTTTGAGTTTTTAATCTTAAGTCTTTTAAATAAACATATTTAGCATTAGGAAAATACATCTTCATAATATCAATATGATAGGCTTGAGTTGCAATAAATAATGGATTTTTAGAAGATTTTTTTTGTAAAAGTGATTTTACTATATATGCAAAAAATAAATAAATTTCACCACTATTACATTGTAAAATATAAACATCATCAAATTTTATTTTTATTTTTTTTAAATAACAATTATAAAAATGTTCAGGAAGCAAAACTCTTTTTACCAATTTATTTAGAAAATAATATTGATAAGTATCATTTTCTAAAACTCTTTTTGATATTGGAAAGTTTAATATTTTAAAAATCTTTTTTTCTTTTATTCCTGTTCTTAATCTTTTTGTATATATTAAGTTCCCCAAGATATGCTGAACTCTTTGATTTATTGAATCTTCTGTTTTATATAATTGTATACCCAAAAACGATACTGTACGAATATTCCCAACCTTTTTATTTTTAAATATATTCATTATATCCCACCTTGATACCCAAAAAATATTAAAGACAGAATAATAATATTAATTTTGTTTATAACTGTTTTATTATTTTTGAATTTAAAGCTCCACATAAACGAAAGAGTATCCTTCTTTTTACATTCCATTACTACAACATAATAACCATTATGTTGTAGTTAAAAAAAGGTTGATTTTAAAGCATCTTAACTATAATTATTACAGTTTTTTATTTGTATACAACATAAAAAAGTTAAAATTATTAAGCAAATTGTACTATCTATAAGTATAAATATTATGTTTATAGTAAAATTAAAATGTGGTAACTATATAGCACAACATAATGGTTATAGTGTTTAGTTGATTTTATGTTGTATTGACCTATAAAATGAAGTTGTTATAGCTTTCATCAATTTCGTCTTGCTCAATTCCGATATAACGTAAGGTTATTGTGGGTGACGAATGATTAAAAATTTTCTGTAGCATTGCAACATCTTTATATTGTTGATAATGATGATATCCAAATGTTTTTCTCAAAGTATGTGTTCCAACTTTGTAATTTAAGCCTGCAAGTGTGCAAGCATCATTAATAATTCTATATGCTTGAACTCTATCAAGTCGATTATCAAATCTAGATTTAAATAAAGGTTCAGAAGTTACTTTGTTTACAATATACGGATCTAAAAGCGCTTTTAGTTTACTGTTTATCGGAAATTTTTTTCTTTTACCTGTTTTTTTCTCAATAATATTAATATGCGTTTTGTTTTTAACGTCACCTACATTTAAAGCTAAAATATCGGATATCCTTAATCCACTATTCGTACCCATAACAAACATTAAAAGATCCCTTAAACTCTTATTTTTTAGTATTTTTTCAATTTTTTTAATATCTTTTTTATCTCTGATTGGTTCTACTATATTCATTTTGCCTCCTATTAACATTCAATTCTGTTCCTATCTACAACATAAAATATAATCTGTATACAACATCAAACCTCAATTTCATGCCTGAAAAGTTAAGCAAAATAAAGAAACAATTATTGCAGAGGCAAGTCAAAAAATAAAAATTGACAGATATTATTACAAAAGAGTTAACTAAAATTAGTATTCATAAATATAAGGACTCAAAAGACTTACCAAAACAATATTACTTTGAAGAGCCACAAAACAAGTTAAAATATAATTATAAAGTATAGAATTAAAGTAGTAACACAAGATGTAAGTATCCCACAATAGAGCATGTTTTTATGCGAGTTTTTTCTATTATATTAATATCCTCAAAAATTTTTTGAAAATATTGAAAACTTAAAGGTATTTAAAAAAACAAAGTAATAACCCTATGTATCTTGTATTTCCAAATGCAGAAGGTAATTATCAAGATGGTAGAAATTTAACACAAAGAGTATTACCAAAACTCTTAAAAGAAGCTAATTTAGCACCAATAACATGGCACCAACTAAGACATACTTGTATTTCAGCACTTGCAGAAGCACATGTTAATCCGTCATATATTCAACACCAAGCAGGACATAGCAATTTTAAAATCACAAGTGAAATATATACTCATGTTTCAGAGGGAATGAACAGACAAGCACAAACTGCTCTAAATAAGGTTTTCCTTGTTAGTACCTAGTATTTCATCTTTGTAAATTTATAATTTTTAACCGCTTGAAACTTTAATATAAATATGTTATAATTAAGTTTAGTAGATTAAACTTTAATATAAGGATTTTATAATGAAGTCATATAAGGCAGGGAAATACACATTATACAACGGATATAAACCATTTTTACCGTCATTTATTAATAATGAGATTGATTGGGAATTAGATGAACTTGCACCACTATTACAAGAAGCAAGCCTTTGGCTTGGCAAGTTAAATTCTTATGCAGATTTGATACCTGATATTGATTACTTTATAAAAATGTATGCAACAAAAGAAGCAACAAATTCAAATAGAATTGAGGGAACCAGAACCACTTTCGATGACGCCATTTCACCTGTTGAACAAGTTAAAATTGAATTACGTGATGATTGGCATGAAGTTCAAAATTATATTGAAGCTATAAACTTTGCAATTGAAGAATTGAAAAAATTACCTGTTTCTTTAAGACTGTTGAAAGATGCACATAAAATACTTTTACAAGGAGTAAGAGGTAAAAATAAGACACCCGGAGAAGTCCGAAAAACTCAAAACTGGATAGGTGGTTCTTCACTTAAAGATGCTTTTTATATTCCACCTGAACCTAATATGCTGCCAGATTTACTGACAGATGTAGAAAAATTTTTACACAATGATGGGCTTCAAGTACCTGAGCTTATAAGAGCGGGAATTGCGCACTATCAATTTGAAACTATTCACCCGTTTTTATACGGAAACGGCAGATGTGGAAGGTTATTAATTATACTATATTTGATAGATACAGGATTATTAAATAAACCTGTTTTATATATTTCTGATTTTTTTGAAAAAAATAGATTATCTTATTATGACTCTTTAGCTATGGTTAAAAAATCTGATAACATGACACAATGGTTAAAATTTTTCTTAAAAGGTGTTGTAGAAACTTCTAAAAATAGTATAAAAACATTTGATAGAATAATAGAGCTTAAAAAATTGGCTGAAAATAAATTATCTAAAATAGGCAAAAAAGCAATTAATGGGAAACGACTGCTTGAGCTTTTGTATTCAAAACCAAAAGTTAATGCAAAAATTGTAGCTCAAGAACTTGAAATTTCTGTTGTTTCAGCAAATAGCTTACTAAAAACTTTTGTAGAAATAGGAATATTAGAAGAAAAAACAGGCTTTAACCGCAATAGATTTTATATTTTTGAAGATTATATAAAATTGTTCAGATAAAAACAGATTGGCACAGAATTGGCACAGAAAACAAAAATGATAGATTTTATGGCACTAAAAAAGCAGGTTGAAACCTGCTCTATATAAATATTTACCCTGGAAGAGATTCGAACTCTTGACCTACCGCTTAGAAGGCGGTCGCTCTATCCAGCTGAGCTACCAGGGCACTTCTGTTGTCTTTTACTCTATCTAACATAGCACATAAACTTTTTTTATCAAGATACTTTTTTATTTTTCTTAATTTATTGGCAAAAATTTTTTTTTCATGTTTTCATCTTTTTGTAAATTTACTTAAAAAGAAAGGTCCTCGTATGATTCCTAAATATTCAGCTATAACAAGCAAAGCGCTTAATGCACCGGAAAAAATATATAGATTTTTTGACAAATCCGGCAAAAGAATCGGCACTACAGAAATTCAAACAATATTCCCAAACAATAACACTATAAAAACATTGACAACAAAAGCTCTATCCGGCGGCAGACATGTTTCTCAAACTCGTATGGAATATACTGATGGAACTATAATCGCCCATACAACAAAAACATCACCAAATGGAGATTCTTTTGAAAGTTTTGTTAGAAAGAATCCAAACGGAGATGTTAAGTACAGCATAATTAAACGTGGCGAAAATTTTGATGCCTATGAAAAAAAACGTATAGCAAATCTTGATGGAACAAATAGCTACATAACTTGCGCAATTAAAGCAACACCTGACAACAAAGGATTCCAAAAAGTTTTTGACCAATTTAGCGGCAAAGTTTATGACATGAAACCACAACCATCTGAATATACAATCTCTGATATTATGAGAACTTCAAATTCTAACTTTGAATCTCTCGGTTAATATTTTCAATATTTTTGTTGAAATTTGTTTGTAGTATAATTTTTCTAGCTGAAATATTATAAAGGAAAAATTATGCTTACCGGAAATCAAATCAGAAAATTATATTTAGATTATTTTAAAGATAAACGTCAACATACAATTGTTGAAAGTTCCTCGCTTGTCCCTGACAATCCGACTGTACTTTTAACCACAGCAGGTATGTTACAGTTTTTGCCGATATTTTTGGGAATTCAAAAATGTCCGTATGACCCTAAACGCGCAACTTCTTGTCAAAAATGTGCTCGTGCAGGCGGAAAAGATTCTGATATTGAAAATGTTGGCAGAACTCCTCGCCATCATACATTTTTTGAAATGCTCGGTAATTTTTCTTTCGGTGATTATTACAAAAAAGAAATTATTCCTTGGGCTTGGGAATTTGTAACAGAAGTTTTGAAATTAGACAAAGACAGACTTTGGATTACTATTTTTGAAACTGATGATGAAGCCTTTGATATTTGGAGAAGTGTCGGAGTTCCGGCTGAACGTATAAAACGTAAAGGTAAAAAAGATAATTTTTGGGGACCTCCGGGAGCTTCAGGTTCTTGCGGACCATGTTCTGAAATTCATTACGATTTAGGTGAACAATACAAATGCGATGACCCTAGAGGTTGCGGAATTGATACTTGCGAATGTGACCGTTGGGTTGAAATTTGGAACCTTGTTTTCACAGAACTTTATCAAGATGAAGAAGGAAATCAATCTCCTTTGGAATTCAAAAACGTTGATACAGGTATGGGTTTGGAACGTATCACAATGGTTTGCCAAGGGGTTGCTTCAACTTTTGAAACAGACCTACTTAAACCTATTATGGACAAAGTTTGTGAAATGAGTGGAGTTGCTTACAAAAAATCAGAAAAAACTGATGTTTCACTTCGTATAATCACAGACCACGCTCGTTGCGTTACCTTCTTGATTTCTGATGGTGTAATTCCGGGGAATGAAGGTAGAAGCTACGTTTTGAGAATGATTTTGCGACGTGCATTACGCCACGGAAAAATTTTGGGAATGGAATTACCGTTCCTTTACAAGCTTGTTGACGTTGTTGTCGAAAATTACGGTGAAGCTTATCCTGATTTAGTTAAAAATAAAGCTAAAATTATTGATGTTATCAGAAAAGAAGAAGAAAAATTCGGCAAAACTCTTGATAGAGGGTACAAATTGCTTGATGAATTTATATCAAACAAAAAAGATATTGATGGAAATAGTGCATTCCGTCTTTATGATACATTCGGATTCCCGTTTGAATTGACAAAAGAAATTGCCCAAGAACAAGGATTGAATGTTGATGAAGCAGGATTTAAAGTTGCAATGCAAGAGCAAAAAGACCGTGCCAAGGCAGCTACCCAAAAAATATCCGTTACAGGCGATATGAAATACGCTAAAGTTGAAGAAGAAGTCGGTTCTACAAACTTTGTAGGATATGACGAAAATGAATGTTCTGCTAAGATTTTAGCAACCATTGACGGGGAAGGTTACGTTGACGTCGTTTTAGACAAGACACCTTTCTATGCCGAATGTGGCGGACAAATAGGTGACAGTGGAATTATCGAAAATAATAATTTAAAATTGGAAGTTTTAACAACTTTCAAAGTTAATTCATTATTTGTTCACAGATGTCAGTTAGTGAACGGCGAAATTACAATAGGTGACACAGTAAATGCTAAAATTGATGTTGAAAAACGTGAAGAAATTCGTATTCACCACACTTCAGCTCACTTGCTTCAAGCAGCATTAGTAAAAGTTGTCGGAAACGAAGTTAAACAGGCCGGTTCTCAAGTTGAAGAAAACCGCATGAGATTTGACTTTACATTCTCTCGCGCGATGACACCTGATGAAATAAATAAAGTTGAAACTATTATGAACGAATGGGTATCAAAAGGATACCAAGTAAATACAAAAGTTATGCCGATAGAAGAAGCTCAAAGAACAGGTGCTACAGCATTGTTTGGCGAAAAATACGGTGATTTTGTAAGAGTTGTTTCTATTGAAAATAACGAAAATTGTATTTCAAAAGAATTTTGTGCAGGAACTCACGCAAGAAATATCAGAGATTTACGTGTCGTAAAAATAGTATCAGAAAGTGCAATCGCAGCCGGCACTCGTCGTATTGAAGCCGTTGTCGGAAAAGCTGCCGTTAAATTTATGAACGACAGAGTAAAAGAACTCGATAAATTAGAAAAAATGTATAAACTTCATTTTGATGAAGTTGTTCCACGTATTGAAAAAATGCAAGAAGAAAATCATGATCTTCAAAAAGAAGTTTTGTCATTGAAAGAAGCTAATGCAAGGAACAAATTCGCAACATTTATGTCAAAAGCAAAAGATATCACGGGCGGAAAATTGTTCATCTCAAAAATTGAAGATTTTGAACCTAAAGCTGTTCAATCAGGAATAGAGTTATTATCTGCAAAACTCGGTGAAAGCATCATTGTTTTGGCAAGTGGCAATTGCATTTTTGCAAAAGTTTCAGATGGGTTTGTAAAACAAGGTGTAAATGCCGGCAAACTTGTTGGCGAAATTGCTCGTGCAACAGGCGCAAATGGTGGCGGACGTCCTAACTTTGCACAAGGCGGATTGAAAGATAAATCAAAACTTGATGAAATATTAGCGAAAGTTGAAGAAGATTTAAGAAAATAATTTTGTACTATCAAAAAAATTTCTTTACGGTTTATTAATACATGCAAAAATCGAGGAAAGGACTGATTGTATGTATAATAACACTATTTCATCTATAAAAGCTCAACCATCTTTTGGCATGATAAAATTCAATGCCGGTGGTGCAAAAAAAATGGCAAGAGATTTTCAAGATATTCCGGAAAAAGCCAGAGAATTAATTGTTCGCCAAAAATATAACACCAGAGCTGATATTTTTGTTGGCGAAAATGATGTCAAAATTATAAATGGGAATATGAATATTGATGTCCCTGGATACACTAAAATTAACGAAAAAGGGTACCCTGTCCATGCCGTAACTGTAAATGGAAAACGAGGCGAATATGTTATTCCAAGAAAAACCGAGTCAGAACAAAACAGTCTTCGATATGGAACTTCCAATAGTCAATATGCCATAGCTGAAGATATCGCAAACAATCTTAACAGTTTAAAAGAAAAAGGTTGGTTTGTCTTAAAACAAGGTTTAATTCGCTTTGAAAAAGCTCCAAAACAAATAGCAAAATTTGCACAAGAGTTAGAAAGTTTAGCAAAACAACAATAAATATTTTACAAAAACCTCCTTGTATTTTATAATTAGCACAAGGAGATTTTTTTACATGACAATTTTAAAAATACAAAGATTACCGCATAATAAAATGATTCCCGAATACCAAACAAATGGAGCTGCAGGAATGGATTTGTGTGCAGCTATAGATGTACCGATTGAACTCAAACCGTTGGAGCGCAAACTTATTCCGACAGGAATAAAAATAGAATTGGAACACGGATATGAAGCTCAAGTCAGAGCCCGTTCAGGTCTATCAATCAAACACGGAATTACAATGATAAACGGTATTGGAACAGTAGATGAAGACTACCGCGGAGAGCTTTGTGTTCCTATGGTAAATATTTCGAACGAAACTTATACAATTCAACCAAATGAACGTATTGCTCAAATGGTTATTAACAAAGTTGAACATGTAAAAATAGAAATTGTAACAGACTTAACAGAAACAGAACGAGGATGTGGCGGTTTTGGCTCTACCGGTAAATAATCTTGTAAATTTTTGTAAAAGTGATACAATATAATGGCAAAAAATATATTTATGAGTTTTAATGGTTTTAGGTAAAGTGTAAAAAGTGAGGTAAATTGTATGCCTGTAGATAAAGTAGATAATAGCAAATTTGTAACAACGGCAATTCTTGCAACAGCAGCAACCGGAGCCACAACATCAGTTATCGGTTATAACAGACCGGTTTTTGATGATAAGGGTCTTCCAAAAGATGTTTTTGTAAAGAATGTAGCAACAAAATTGGAAAATAATGACAAAAAGACTTTTGCAACATTATCAAAAGTTCTGGATGAAGTAAATGAACTTCCAGAAACTAAAACTTATCAAGACGTTATTAAAGAGTTATACAGCGAAACAGGAACTCCAAACACAAAAGAAATTAATAAAGCTTTGGCAGATGATAAAAAAGCCGTAAGATTTCAATTAAGAGAATTTTTAATCAAAAATAATGAAATATTAGGAATAAAACCAAAAGAAAACCAATCTGTTGAACAAGCTGTTGACAAATTTTTGAGCTTTAAAAGAACTGATGACTTAAAAGGAAATATTTCTAAAGCACTTAATGAATCAATTGAAAATTTGAGAATTGGTAAATCTGACTATAAAGCAGGTGCAAAAGAATATATCAATTTGGTTTATGATTCAAAAGCAAAAGATTTCAAAAAGGCAACTGAAGAAATTCCTCAAACAGCAATTGATTATATCAAAAATGCAATGAAAGACGTTCGTAACAAAGCAGCTCTAAAATATGGTGCAATTGGCGTAGCAGCTACTGCATTAGTATCATTAGGCAGTTATATTACATTGAATAATAAAAAGGACTAATAATTATTTATGACAATAGGCGGACTTAATTTTAATAATTTCAACAATTTATCTTTCAGAGGTCAAATGACACCTCAACAGATGGAAGATACTGAAATGGCTATCTATAGAGCGCAAGAAGAAAAACAAATTGCTGATGCTTATGGTAAAGCTTTAGATGCTCAAAAAGCACAAAACAACAAAGATGGCGAACCGCATTTGGCCAATTTGGCTGAAAGATTGAATAATATCCATGAACGTTATCAAGCTGATTCAAATCTTATGGCAGCTCAAAGAAATTTGATGAGTGCCACAAGAAGTTTGAACTATATGGCTTAAAAATTTTTTAAATATATAAAAAGCGAGAAAGTTAAACTTTCTCGCTTTTTGTTTATCTGTGTGTTTATACACACATTTTCGGTTTTACCTTACTATTCTTTAGTATATTCTGCATCAATTACATCATCATCTTTTTTAGATTCAGAAGATGTGTTTTCTGCATTTTCAGTATTTGCGCTACCTTGATTTGAAGCATCTTCTTTTTGAACAGCTTCATAAGCCTTTTGAGAAATACCGAACATTGTTTGTTGCAATTCATCAGACAATTTTTTCAATTCTTCTGTCGGTTTGTTTTCATCAAGTGCTTTTTTCAAGGCATCTCTTTGTTCTTCAAGTTTTGACTTGTCAGCAGAATCAATTTTACCTTCAAAGTCTTTTTCGATTCTTTCTGCAGAACCAATCAAACTTGTAGCATTATTTTTGATTTCAGCTTCTTCTTTTTTCTGTTTATCTTCAGCTGCATTTGCTTCAGCTTCCTTAACCATTTTATCAATATCAGATTCATTCAAGTTAGAAGAATTTGTGATAGTGATTTTTTGTTCTTTATTAGTTGCTTTATCTTTAGCTGAAACATTAACAATACCGTTTGCATCAATATCAAATGTAACTTCAATTTGAGGCAACCCTCTCATAGCCGGTGGGATACCGTCTAATCTGAACATACCTAAAGACTTGTTATCCTTAGCCATTGGTCTTTCACCTTGAAGTACGTGAATATCAACTGCAGTTTGGTTATTTTCAGCAGTAGAAAATACTTGAGATTTTGAAACAGGGATTGTTGTATTTCTTGGAACTAATGGAGTAGAAACACCACCCAAAGTTTCAATACCTAAAGTCAATGGAGTTACATCAAGAAGTACGATGTCTTTTACTTCACCTGCAAGTACACCGGCTTGAACAGCAGCACCAACTGCTACAACTTCATCAGGGTTAACTGATTGGTTAGGATCTTTGCCTGTGTATTCTTTTACCAAACGTTGAACAGCCGGAATACGAGAAGAACCACCAACTAATACAACTTCATCAATATCGTTTTTGCTAACATTTGCATCTCTCAAAGCATTTTCAACCGGAGTTTTGCATCTGTTCAACAAATCGCTGCACAAGTCTTCAAACTTAGCTCTTGTTAAGTTCAAATCAAGGTTTCTAGGTCCGTTTGCATCAGCTGTAATATAAGGCAAGTTGATATTTGTTTCCATAATAGAAGACAATTCACATTTAGCCTTTTCTGCAGCTTCTTTAATACGTTGCATAGCACCTTTATCAGATTTAAGGTCAATACCTTCTTGATTTTTAAATTCTTCAGTTATCCAATCCATAACTTTTTGGTCAAAATCATCGCCGCCTAAGTGAGTATCTCCTGAAGTCGATAGAACTTCGTGAACGCCATCACCAATTTCCAAAATGGAAACATCAAATGTACCACCACCTAAGTCGAATACCAAAACTTTTTCAGACTTATCTTTTTCTAATCCGTAAGCCAAAGCTGCGGCAGTAGGTTCGTTTACGATACGAAGTACATCCAAACCTGCAATTTTACCTGCATCTTTTGTTGCCTGTCTTTGTGCATCGTTAAAATATGCAGGAACTGTAATAACAGCTGATGTAACTTTTTCTCCGATATATGCACTTGCATCATCTGCCAATTTTCTTAAAATCATTGCAGAAATTTCTTGCGGAGTATAATCTTTACCATCAATATTTACTTTATAATCTTCGCCCATATGACGTTTGATTGAAGCAATTGTTTTATCAGGGTTAAGGATAGCTTGACGTTTTGCAAGTTGTCCTACCAATCTTTCTCCGGTTTTAGAAAAACCAACAACAGAAGGAGTTGTACGAGAGCCTTCAGCGTTGGCAATAACGGTCGGTTTACCACCTTCCATAACGGCAACTACTGAGTTTGTAGTACCTAAGTCAATACCAATTGTCTTTGCCATAATTTTGCCTTTCTTTTATTTTTATTTTTTAATACACTTTTTCTATACTACTGTTATAACCCACTTTTTTGAAAATCTTAAAAAAATAAACAAAAAATTAATTATTTAGATTTTGACAAAAATAATAATTACAGGCATTATATAATAGCAAAGGAGAAATTATGGATACAATAAATACTTTATATCATACAAAATTCCTTGACCTGAAACAAACTCAGGCAGGATGGACATATGCTCATAGACCAAATGCAAAAAATGTTGTTATGATTGCACCGATATTGCATGAAGACGGAAAAGAAAAAACAATTTTTCTTGAAACAAAAAGACCACCGTTGATTGCAGAAAAGAAAGGAACAGCTTCAATTGAATTTCCTGCAGGATTGGTTGGGGATGAATTTACAAAAGAAACAACTGCTGAAGCCGTAAAACGTGAACTTTTAGAAGAAACAGGATATCAAGCTGACACCGTTGAATTTGCCTTCAAAAATCTTGCAAGTTCAGCAGGTTGTACATCAGAAACCTTTGATGTTGCCGTTGCAGATATAAAAAATGCAAAACAATTGCAAAAACCTGTTACAGATGGCGGAGTAATACAAAAGTTGCATAAGATTGATATTAAAGATATGATTCCTTGGCTAAAATCTCAAGAAAAATCAGGAAAAAATATTTCCGCTCAAATTTTTAGCGGAATCGTTGCTATTTTAAACAAAACGAAATGATGCAATCTATTTTTTGAATTAAATTTTTATAACAAAAAGCAGAAGCCATAATGACTTCCGCTTTTTTATTTTCAGAATTAATTCAATTAGCTATGACTAGAAACTAAATCCTTTTCATCTAGTGCTGCAACACCCGGCAAAGTTTTACCTTCAATAAATTCTAATGAAGCTCCGCCACCTGTTGATACGTGAGTGAAATCCTCAGCCTTAAAGAATTTCTTAGCGGCTGAAACAGAATCACCACCACCGATAACAGAAGTTGCACCATTTTTTGTAGCTTCTACTATATCAGCTAAAATAGCTTTTGTACCATTTTCAAATTTAGGATTTTCAAAAGCGCCTACAGGACCGTTCATCAAAATTGTCTTTGATGATTTAATAACTTCAGCAAATGCTTTTTGAGTTTCAGGACCGGCATCAACACCTTCAAATCCATCAGGTATAGCACGTACATCAACTACCTTGTTTGTTCCGTTGCCTGAAAAATCATCAGCAACCAAAACATCTGTTGCCATAACAAGTTTTACATTCTTATCAGCAGCTTTCTTTTCGATAGCTTTTGCAACATCCATTTGATCATCTTCACAAATTGAATTACCGATTTTGCCACCGTTAGCTTTTACAAATGTATAAGCCATACCACCACCGATAATCATATTATCAACTTTATCCAACAAGTTTTCCAAAACACCGATTTTAGAAGAAACTTTTGCACCGCCAACAACAGCAGTAAATGGACGAGTCGGATTATCAAGAGCTTGTGACAAACATCTGATTTCTTTTTCCATCAAAAGACCTGCAACAGCCGGTTTCAAAACCTTAGCCAATTTTGCAGTTGAAGTGTGGTTTCTGTGAGCGGCACCAAATGCATCATTTACATAGAAATCGCCAAGTTTTGCAAGTTCATTAGCAAATGTCATATCATCATCTTTAGCTTCTTCAGCTTTGTAATAACGAATATTTTCTAACAATGCAACTTGACCGTCTTTTAAGTTTGCCAAGTCTTTGTCTGCACCTTCACCTACAGGTGTTGTTACAAACAAAACATTTTCACCCATAACTTTTGATAAATATTTTGCAACAGGTGCCAAACTGAATTCAGGATTCCATTCTCCTTTTGGTCTGCCCAAGTGAGCCATAAGAATAATCTTTGCGCCCTTATCTTTCAAAAATTTTACTGTAGGCATAATAGCTTGAATTCTTGTATCATCTGTAACGTTTTTGTTTTCATCCAATGGAACATTTACGTCAACTCTGACTAGAGCACGTTTTCCTCTAATGTCACCTAAATCTTTAATTGATTTTTTCATGTTTTATCTCCTTTTTATCTAAATCGTTAACTTTATCTTACAAAAAACATAGAAAATTTTAAAGCACAAAATGAATTTTCAAATTTAGCCATATTTATATTCATTTGTCGGATTTTTAAACTTTTATTGTGTTTTTATAATTCATTTGTAAAAAGAAATGAGGGTTATAAAAATGAAAAAAGGACTTTTAATCACTGCAGGCGTCATCGTTGCATTTAGTATCGGTTATTTTATAAACTGTCCGGCACATTCAGATGGCGGTTGCAAAATAGCTGTAGTAGATATAAATGAACTTGCAAAAAACTCTACTCAAGTACAACAACTCAAAAAAGACCAAGATTTGAAATTAAAAGATATGCAATCCACAATTAATAAAGCTCAACTTGAAATTTCAAAAGAAAAAGACAAAGCAAAAGTCGAAGCAATATCAGAAAAATACAGGCAAGAAATTAACGATAAAAAGGTTGCAATGGATGAAGAATACAACACGAAACTCAATCAAATCAATGACGAAATTAAATCTGCAGTTGTACAAAAAGCAAGTCAAATGGGCTATGACGTAGTTTTACCAAAAAATGTTACTTTATTTGGCGGGGAAGATATAACTTCTGCAATTAGCGCTGAAATTAAATAAACGGATGTAAATATTTAAAATACAAATAAAATGAACTCATAAAAAGCGAAATAAATGTTACAAGTGCACCATATTTCAAAAATCTCATAAATGAAATATTATATCCTTTAGAATGAGCCGTTTCAGATACAATTACATTTGCTGCCGCACCTATGATTGTGAGGTTTCCGCCCAAACATGCGCCAAGAGATAATGCCCACCAAAGAGGATTATGCCCCGGTCCGGCATATGGCAACATATGTTGAACTTGTGCTATCAATGGTGTCATTGTTGCAGTATATGGAATATTATCAATTATACCTGACAAAATTCCAGAGCCCCACAAAATCAACATTGTAGCAAACGTCAAACTTCCATGGGTAAACTTTATCATCAAATTTGCGAGATAACTTATTCCGCCACTTGCTTCAAATCCGCCGATAATTATAAACAAACCTATAAAGAAAAATATTGTAAGCCATTCAACATCCTTATAAATTTCTTTAGGTTTTTCAAATATAAGTAAAAATGCAGCGCCTGCAACAGCAAAAACATATGCAGGAATTCCTGTAATATCATGAGTTATAAATCCTGTAATTACAAGGACAAGAGTAATAATTGAACGCCACATAAGTGGTTTATCTTTTATAATACCTGCAGTTTTGAGTCTTGAAACTAACAACATTTTTTCAGGTGTTGCTTTCAATGTCTTTCTGAATAGGAAAACCAAAGTTCCGATACTCACAATAAATATCATTGTCACAATATCAGTCAACTCTCTTAAAAAGTCTAAAAAGCTTAAACCCGCTTTTGTTCCGATAATTATATTCGGAGGATCTCCGATAAGTGTTGCAGTTCCGCCAATATTTGAGGCAAAAACTTCTGCAATCAAAAAAGGGATAGGATCAGTATCAAGTTCTTTTGCCACAATAAACGTTATAGGCATCATAATTACAACAGTTGTTACATTATCCAAAAATGCTGAGGCAATCGCTGTAAATGCTGCAAGTGCAAACAAAACTGTTTTCGGATGTCCTTTTGTCTTTTTTAAAAGTTTCAAAGCTAAAAATTTAAAAATACCGCTTTTGCTTGCAATATTAACAATTATCATCATACCGATAAGAAGAAAAATTACATCAAATGCAATGTAATCAAAAACAGACTTTACATAAACTCCGTTTACTACTTCTCCATGAAACGGTAAAAGTCCTAAAAGCATTATTATTGAAGCCCCGACAAGTGCCACTACCGATTTTTGAATTTTTTCTGTTGCAATAAAAACGTATGCCAAAAGCAATATTAAACCTGAAATAATCATTGCATTATTTTGTATAAAAGTTGATATCATATATTTTCCTCTTTTTCGTATCAATTCTAATGTAACACAAAAAAACTTCTTTTTGTAAATTTTCTTGAACAAAGGGTTTAAAAATCATGCTTTTGGAGTTATACTACAAAAGTAGTACAATTTTTGTAGAAGGATTTTTTAGTTACTGTATATTAGTTTTATTAAATATTACGTATAAATAATGTATTGCCTTCATGGGTGGATGTAATATAGAATTGTTTAAGTAATGTTAAATATGAAATCAGATATGGCAATTCTGATTGTTTACATGTTTTGTAAAAGTGAACAGGTGTGAAGATTTTGAACAAAAGTGAAGTAGATAAAAACAAAAAAATTAGCTCAAACAAAGCTGAAACGTACTCTAATCCTATAATAGATAAGAGTAAATCAGATACTTCTGCATCTTCAAAACCTAAAAAATCAAAACACGAAACAATAATTAAAATGATATCCAGACCGGCAACAAAAACTTCCGGAACAAGGACTAATAGTCCATCAGCACCGTTTGCCAAACATGCCTCTGACATCGTTGAAAAAATAAACAATTTTAATAACAACAAAACTTCTAACAGATTATATTCAGGCTATATCGGGAATACAATCTCTTCAAGAGTAGTTGATGCCCAAGATTTAATAATAAATTTGAATGAAGAATTAAAATCAAAATCAAATATTCAAGATTTATTCACCTCTGTTCAAAGAGTTTTCACCGACAAACTAAGATGTTCATTCACTGCATTCGGACTTTTACATGAAAAATCAAAATGTATAAATTTAAAATTATTTAGTAGCGTTGGAAACACATATTCTTCAAAAGTTTTCCTATCTGATAGTGAAAACCCTATTATTGAAGCTTTTAAAACATCATCCCCACTAATAAGAGAAAATAATGAATTTTTAAATATTCCATACCTGAGAAAATCACCTGTTATTATTTTGCCTTTGATTTCATTAAACAAATGTTTAGGCATAATGATTATAGGAACAAATACCGACATAAATTTGGGACTATTTTCTTATATAGCAAATTATTGTGCATTATTTATTCATAATGCCGAATTATTAAACCAAACAAATTTATATGCAAACACGGATAATTTAACATCTTTATACAACCATAGAGGTTTCCAAGAAAGATTATCCAGTGAATTAGACAAAGCAAAATCTAACGGAACTAATCTTTCAATTTTGATGTTTGACGTCAACAATATCTCTAAAATTAATAGAGAATTGGGGCATGCAAAAGGTGATGAAGTTATCAAACTTTTAGCAGAAAAAGTAAAGCAAAATATGAGAAGCAACGATGTTGCAGGTCGTTATGGCGGAGATGAAATTGCAATAATTTTACCGGAAACAGATACTTCCGATGCTAAATATATTGCAGAATATATTACATATTGTCTTTCATGCTGTTTTGTAGATGATGTAGGACCTGTAAAAGTTTCAGTCGGAATTGCAACATATCCTGATTGTGCAACAAATCAAGAAAAATTATTAGTCTTAGCAGAACAAGCTATGTATATTTCTCAAGCAAAAGGCTACAAAGAAGGTATGTCAGCTATTGTAAGCTCAAGTGACTTCAATTTCTGGGATGATACAGCACTACGTTCGTTTGCAGAAATCATAACAAAACGTCACTCTCAATTGGGTGTAAATTTTGAAGAAGAATTGGTTCACAAATTCAACAATGAACAAGTTATTTCTCAAGCTCATCTTGTTGAAATGGTAACATCACTTGCAGGGGCAATTGATGCAAAAGATCCATACACAAAAGGTCATTCGACTTCAGTATCAAGATATTCAGAGGCTTTGGCTCGTGCAGTAAATTTACCTGAAGATGAGGTTCAAAGAATCAGCCTTGGTGCACTTTTACATGATGTCGGCAAAATCGGTATTCCGGAAAGTGTTTTGAAAAAACCGGGCAAACTTGATGATAAAGAATGGGAAATTATGAAACAACACCCTACAATCGGTGCAGAAAAAGTATTGGCTCCGAATGAAGCTCTACGCGATTTGATTCCTATTGTAAAATATCACCATGAAAGAATTGACGGAACAGGTTATCCTGAAAAATTGAAAGGTGATCAAATTCCGCTTGCAGCAAGAATCGTATCAATAGCCGATGCCTTCCACGCATTGATTAGTGACAGACCTTATCGTAAAGGAATGCCTGTTGAAAAAGCTTGTAAAATATTAAAAGATGGTTCTGGAAAATTCTGGGATACAGATTTGGTAAGACAATTTATTTCAATTGCACCATCACTTTCTACAAGTATCTAAATTTTATAAATATAAAAAGACGGCTGACAATCTTGTCAGCCGTTAAATTTTCGTGAGTTAAATGTATAATTATAAGCTTTTATTCAATACCGAAGCTGTCTTTCAATTGTTGAAATTCACTTGATGCAAAAAATTGTTCTGCATTTCCTTCAGTTTGGATTTCTTCAAAATCCTTTGCAACACCAACAGTTGAAGAACCAATTCTCGCATATACTTCCTGTGTTGGCATAAATTTTGTAGACACACCTGCCATCTTGAACATTTCATTCAAATCTTTTGCAGTATTGTCATCAACTTTCTTAGCTAATTTCATTCCTGCAATGTTTTGAAAACTTAATGCACTAAGCCCGTCACCTTCAGCTTGCTTTGCTTCTGCAGCTTGAGTGGCTTCTTCAGTATTTTCTACCTTTTTCTCCTGTTTTCCGTCTAATTTGTTGGCACGATTCGCAATGCCTGCATTGTAAAATCCGAATCTAGTTACGTCAAAATCCATTTCTAGGGTCTCCTTACATTTTACTCACATTCTGCATGTCGACTTTTTCTTTTTTTTCTTTAATGATTTTGGTGATTTTTTCTAAATTTGTTACAATACTTAATAAACCTTTTACGCAAAATAAAAAGGCTGACAAAACTTGCCAGCCATGAAATTTGTGAGTTAAATGTATAGTTTATAAAATCTTATTATCCTAAAGCTATGTCATTTAATTGTTGGAATTTATCTGAATTAAACAATTGTTGAGCATTGTTTTCAGTTTGTATTGCTTCAAAATTTGCAGCAAATACATTTGTTCCGTCTGCAATTCTTGAATATACAGCTTGCGTAGGAATATATTTAGATGAAATTCCTGCCATTTTGTATAAATCATTCAATTCTTGAGTTGTTCCAACATCAACTTTTTGAGACAATTGCAATCCAAGATTTTGCAATCCTAAAGCTTCCATTCCGCCTTCTTTAACATCATTTTGAGCTTTAAAATCTACACTCGGAGCTTGTGGAGCTGCTACTGATTCTGCTTTTTCTGTGCGACCACCTTTTACATTAATCTGTTGGTAAGCTGGTACATTTACTTTTCCTTTAATTGGGTCTGTCATTGTCAATCTCCTTACATTTACTCACATATTGTTTCTTCTTGAAACTTATATGTCTTATTCCTCTTTCTCTTAAAAATCATATCCTTTGATTTCCATACTTATATAAAGTATTTTTGTATTGAAAAATTGCGTAAAGAGTATATAAACTTTATATTTCTTTACATAAAGTTTACAAAATTTTTGACATCTGGAAAAGGCTATCTAATAAGGAATAGCAGGCATTTTAGTTATCTTATAATAGTATATTTTATACCTTTTTGGACTATATTAAATTTTACATTTTTAGATATTTCATCAAGATGTTTTGTTCTCACAATAATCATATTTTGTGGATTTTTCATATATTTTTTTAATATATTATAATCCAATATACTATTATATTCGACTACAGGATCGGTAGAATAATAATTCAACGAATATCTTCTTCCAAAACCTACTGTTACAATTTGTTGATGTGTCTGAACAGATTCTCTTGCATACTTTATTAAATCATTTTGTCCAAAGCTGTAATCAATGTTATAAAATACTTTTGTTCCAAAAGCCGAAAGCATGACCATAAACATTACATAAACGCCAAATACGACAGCATATTTTTTCTTTTTTGCAGCCAGTACTGAACCTAAACCGAAAAATAAAACTAATGCAATTACCAAAATATGTGCGGAAGAAATTGCCGTATATATATCTGATGGCAAGAACAATTTTGCAAAGCATGCCACAATCCCTGCAAGCATAAAAATTGTACCTACAATATAAACTGATATATTAATTGCTTTTTCATGCATTTTATCCTGAATATAATCATATAAAACGACACCCATAATCCCAGCTGAAAAAATATATATAGGCAAAATATAGGTAATCAATTTTGTTGCAGATGAAGAGAAAAATAACATTGTAACCCAAAATCCAACCCAATTAAGTGTCAAAAATTTGTGTTTGTTATCCATTTTGTCAAAGTTGAATTCTTTTATATTAGCAAGCCAAGTTTTTTCACCGAATTTTTTCAGTTTTGCAATTCCAACTGCCAGCATTGAAAAAATCCAAGGAATAAATCCCCACAAAAAAGTAAGGAAAAAGAAATAGAAAGGTTGTTCACGACCCAACTCTTTTGAACCCATAAATCTTGCCAAGTGGTGCTTTATAATATATTCATTGAAGAATAATGGATCATGAATTTTTAGCATAATAATATGCCAAGGTAAAACTATTAATAAAAATAGGATAATTCCTAAAATCCAATATTGTGGCTTAAAAATTTCTTTGAATTTTTTTGCAACAATTGAAGCAAAAAGCATTGTTCCAAACGGAATAACAAGTCCGGGAATACCTTTTGCCATAACAGCTAATCCGGAAAAAATATAGAATAACCACCAAAAATATTTTTTATTTTTATCTTGTACAAAGAAAGTCAAGAACCCGAAAAGAGCTGAAAACCCTGTACAAAAAGCAAGTACAATATCCAGAATTGCATATTTTGAAAGAATTACAAATTCTAAACTGGTTGCAAGAATTAGTGCTGACATCAAACCTATTTTTCTATTCACAATCTTTTTGCCTACAAAATAGGTTAAAAATGTTAATAATGAGCCATAAAGAGCAACAGGAAACCTCGCAGTAAACTCACTGACTTTACCAAATATTGCAAAAGATAAACATTCACCCCAAAAATATAAAGGCGGTTTTTCAAAGAAATAATCACCATTCAAATAAAGAGTTAAAAAATCTTTTGAATGAAACATTCCGCGAGCCATATCGACATAACGTGTTTCATCAACATCCATCAACGCATAATTGCCTATATTATGGAAAAATGTAAAATAGCACAATATACATAAACCAATGAAAGTAATACTTTCTATATGTTTTTTGCCAAATTCAATAATCTTTTCAATATTCATAAAACCATCCTTAATTAACCTTAAAATTTTACTCCAAATATATCATTTAATCTTTTATTTTTAATAAAAAAACGGTTTTCTTTACCACTCTTAATATTTTGCCTTAAAGAAAGCAATATGATAAACTTTTCATTATACAAGAATGGAGAGATTATGCATATTTTAGTAGAAATATTCACAAATATACCAATTGTAATAGTAATGTTATTTTTCGTAGGCTCAATGATTTACTGTTTCAAAACATACACTAAAATTACCAAAAATTTGAATTTTATTTTTGGATTTTTATCCAACTTCAATAAAAATGACCTAAATTTCAGATTCAAAGAAATTGATGAATGGATGAGCAGTAACCCATATGTAATGACATGTTGGTCCGATTTTAAAAACACACTTGTATTTTCAGAATCAATAGCTCTTAAAAGCCAAAACAACGATTTGACATACAAAGATGTATCAACCACTGTCCAAAATATACAAACAACAGTTGATCCTTCATACTTTTTTAATGAAGATTCACTTGTAACATCAAAATTTAATAACAAATTTTTACAATCAGTTTCAACAATTTTAACAGGATGTGGTCCGTTATTTACATTCTTAAACATCGCAATAGCTTTTGGTAAAATTGATTTGACCAGCCAAGAAGCCACTATTAATTCAATGTCAGGTTTGATGGCAAGTATGCAGATTGCCGCTTTGGTATCAGTTATCGCCGTTGGATCTTCATTGATATTTATCATTTTTGAAAGAATTGCATTCAATTTCTTATGCAAAATTCCGTTGGAAAGAGTTGAAATTACGTTATCTAAACTTTTCGACAACATTTCATCCGAAAAATTCTTACTTGAGTTGTTGAAAGAAACAAAACTTCAAAACAACTCTATTTCAAATTTAATCACAGCAATGCCTAACAACGTAAAAACTGCATTTAATTCAGGAATCACAACAAATCTTGTTCCATATTTGGAAAATCTTATATTTGGGTTAAATCAACTTAATAAAAACATCAAAGAAAACTTCAAAAACAGAGGCAATAGCGATGATGTTGACAGTTTATTTTAGAAGAAGGGTACAATGTCAATAAGATTAAAACCTAAAAAAAATGAAATAGATTCAAATAATATCTTTTGGACAACAATGTCTGACTTGATGCTCGGATTGAGTATCATATTTATTACTTTGTTCGTTCTGGCGGTAACAGGATTTTCACGTCAAAATATGGAAGTTCAAAAAAAACAGATGGAAATGTCCAAAGAACTTGTCAAAAAATTGAATGAATCCAA
The DNA here is from genome assembly GCA_022641775.1 of Clostridiaceae bacterium. Taxonomy (GTDB): domain Bacteria; phylum Cyanobacteriota; class Vampirovibrionia; order Gastranaerophilales; family Gastranaerophilaceae; genus RUG14219. The sequence goes on along the minus strand of JALCDS010000020.1, from coordinate 5,273 downwards.
TATCAAGGCTGATGTTGATAAAATGACAGGGGATGTAAGAATTTCAGATTTGGATTTGTTTGAAGTTAACAGTTATACACTTTCTCCAAGAGGTAAAGCTTATCTTGGCAAACTGGTTCCAATATACATAAATACCATTTATTCAAAAAAAGAAATAGCTGATAATATTCAAAATATAGTTATTCAAGGTTATACAGACAGTCAAATGTATGCTGGATTGAAATCTAAAGATGCACAATTTATGAAAAATATGGAACTAAGTTTGAACCGTGCAAATGCAGTAGCAAATTATATGTTCCTCACAAAATTTGACAAAAAATACGATAGTAAATTGATGACCAGCTTAACCGTCGAAGGTAGAAGTTTTAACGATCCGATTTTAGTAAACGGAAAAGAAGACTTTGCAAAAAGCAGACGTGTTGAACTAAGACTAAAACTCAAAAAATGGGATATTATGGAAGCTTTAGGACATGCTATAAAAAATGATAAATGAAGATAATATTTTAGAAACAATTGAAATGATTAAGCTTCATAAGCTTGATATAAGAACCGTTACGATGGCAATCAGTCTGAGAGATTGCATGGATTCAAATATTGACAGAGTTTGCGACAAGATTTATACAAAAATCAAAAAATATGCAGAGCATCTTGTTGAATATGCTGAAGAACTCGCTAATGATTATTCTATTCCGATTATCAACAAAAGAATTTCCGTAACTCCGATATCAATTGTTGGAGAATCTGTAGAAAATGTTTCACCAAACGATTACGTAAAAATAGCTAAAACACTTGATAAAGCAGCAAAAGAAGTTGGGGTAAATTTTATAGGCGGTTATTCCGCTCTTGTAGAAAAAGGTTGCACAAAGGGAGATATCGCTCTAATAGAAAGTATCCCTCAAGCACTTGCACAAACGGAACGGCTTTGTTCATCAGTAAACATCGGAACTTCAAAAGCTGGAATAAATATGCATGCAATCCTTAAAATGGCTGAAAAAATCAAAGAAACTGCAGAACTAACAAAATCCGAAGATTGCATAGGAGCAGCAAAACTTGTAGTTTTCTGTAATGCAGCTCAGGATAATCCTTTTATGGCAGGAGCATTTTGTGGAATTGGAGAACCTGAATGTGCCCTCAACGTCGGAGTTTCAGGACCCGGAGTTGTCAAGGCAGCAGTAGAACAATTGGATAAAAAAGCTGATTTGAGTACACTTGCAAGTACTATTAAAAAAACAGCTTACAAAATTACAACTACCGGTGAACTTATAGGTAGAAAACTTGCACAAAAACTTAATATACCTTTTGGTGTAATTGATTTGTCACTTGCACCGACACCGGCACAAGGTGATAGTGTTGCAGGCATATTTCAGGCAATGGGAATAGAGCATGCCGGTGCACATGGAACAACGGCCTGTCTTGCAATGTTAAATGATGCCGTCAAAAAAGGTGGTATAATGGCAAGTTCACATGTTGGAGGATTATCTGGAGCATTCATTCCGGTTTCTGAAGATGCAGGAATGATTGAAGCTGCAACAAAAAAATATCTTACATTTGATAAACTTGAAGCAATGACTTCTGTTTGTTCAGTTGGATTAGATATGATAGCAATACCCGGAGATACTCCCGCAACAACTATTGCTGGGATGATAGCAGATGAAGCGGCAATTGGAATGATAAATAAAAAAACAACAGCTGTTCGTGTTATTCCTGTTTGTGGTAAAACAGTAGGAGATGAAGTTGTATTTGGTGGACTTCTTGGCAAAGCCCCAATTATGGCAGTAAACAACCTTTCATCAGAAGGGTTTGTATGTCGTAGCGGTAGAATTCCGGCTCCAATTCACAGTTTAAATAATTAGGATTTAAAAATGGCAGATTCATTAAAAGCATTTGAAAACAGTTTAAGAGAATTCTTAATTGATGAAATGTCCGATGCAACAAATACACCGCAAGCTTTGGCTTATCAATTTAACAATTTGAAAGTTTATATTGACCCCAAAAAAACTCCAGAAGCCCATTTTTACGTTTCTGTCAGATTATCTGAAGTTTGTTTTGATATAGAAAATCTAAAAAAAATAAACGGCAGCCTTGGTTATATAGAACGTTTTGTTATTAAATGGGCTGAAAAACCAAATATCAACGGAGAATTAAAAAAAATGTGGGTGTTACTTTCAAAATCAAATTCAGGCGGCTTTTTAAATAAGAGCGCAGAAAGTGAAGCCTTAGAAGAAAAGCTCAGAATAGCCAACCTAAATAGTCAAACTATAAGCCTCTTAGGGACAGGTAAAAGTCGCTTCAAGCGTTTTGAACGCTTAAGAAAAAAAAGAGGGCAATTAAATGGCAAAAACATTAAATGAAATGGCCGATTCCTTAAAAGAATTTATTACTGACAATCAGTCCGAAAAATCCGGAAGTTCCAATAATCCAAAATATAACAATCTTAAACTTGATATGGACATTGTTAAAGATAAGAACCCGCACATTATAATAAATGTAGGGATGTCAGAGGGGATTTTTAACTTGAAAAGTTGTGAAAAAATAAATGGAAGTCTCGGTCCCGACGAAAGATATGTTCAAAAATGGCTAAATAAAAGCTCTGTGATTGAAGATTTACAAGCAATATGGGATGAAAAGGTTAAAAACAGAGGGAAAGCAAACGCTAATGATTAGCTTTTAGTCATTGATTTTGAGCGTAAATTTTTATGGAAAGTAATTGCAAACCTGTGCGCTTCATCCCTTATTCTCTGGAATAAAAATAATGCACTGGAATTTCTCGGTATTATAATCGGTCTGGATTTATTAGGAAGAAAAACTTCTTCATTCTTTTTTGCCAAACTTACAAAATCTATACCCGATACATTTAATTCTTTCACAATTTCCATAACAGAAGATAATTGACCTTTTCCACCATCAATTATTATCAAATCAGGTTTTTCCCAACCCTTTTCTCCTAACCTTTTTAATCTCCGAGACAAAACTTCTTTCATAGAGAGAAAATCATCAGGCTTTCCTTCGGTTGTTTTTATCTTAAATTTTCTGTAATCAGATTTTTTCGGAATTCCATTTACAAAAACAACCATTGATGCAACAGTATTTGTACCTTGTATGTGAGAAATATCATAACATTCCATTCTGTAAGGGAAATTGGTCAACTTCAATTCTTGCGTCAAATAAGAACCTATTTCATTGAAATCATCTCGGATGGATGACATTTTTTTGATTTTAGCATTATTCAAGGTATTAGTTGCATTTTTGTCTGCAAGAGCCTGCAATTCTTTTCCTTGTGCAGATTTTCCATAACTGATTTTAACTGTTTTCTGAGCCAATATTTCAAGCCACTCTTCATAGAGGGCTTTTTCTCCTACTTCTTCCAAACTATCTGAAACAATTCTGTCAGGGAAATCAAGATTTAACGTTGCATAATATTCTTTAAAGAAAGTTGCAAAAAATTCGATTTTATCTTCATCTTCACATTCATAAACAAAGTCTTTTTTATCAATAAGCCGACCTTCACGAACCATCAAAATTAAAATTACAATAAGTCCGTCACCTGTCATAACAGAAATTATATCTTCGTTCAGTTTTGTATTTTCATAAACAACTTTTTGTTTTTCTAAAGTTTTTTGTAAGTCGAGATAGCTATCACGCAAACGTGCCGCTTTTTCAAACTGTTCGGAATCCGAATATTTTTGGATTTGTTCCATAAGTTGTTTCATTAATTCTGATTGTCTTCCTGACAAAAACAATTCAGCTTGTGATACAACATTTTGATATTCTTCACTTGTAACCAGATGCTGACAAGGTGCCAAACATCTACCGATATCATAATAAAGACATGGTCTGTTTTTGAATTTTGGAGATTTACATTGTTTTAAAGGAAATATTTTCTTCAAAAAATCAAGTGTTGCATGCATCGCACGGACATCGGTATAAGGACCGTAATACCTACCTTTTTCCGGATTCATGTTTTTTTTACGGACAATAGTAATCCGAGGAAAATCTTCTTTTGTAATTAAAAAATAAGGATATTTTTTGTCATCTTTCAACAAAATATTATATTTTGGTTTATATTTTTTTATCAGATGATTTTCTAATATAAGTGCTTCAACTTCCGTATTTGTAATAATGTATTCCATACGGACTATTTTTGAAACCAATATATCAACTTTGACACTGTCATGATGTTTCCTGTTAAAATAGCTCATAACCCGACGTTTTAGAATTTTAGCTTTGCCAACATAAATAACCTCATCAGATTTATCATAATAAATATAACATCCCGGAAGTGATGGCAAAAGTTTTAGTGTCTGTTTCAAATCGTCATTCATAAAAAGATTATAGCATATTTTCAAAAGTATATAACAATGGAAAAAAATAATAATAATAAACGATGATTTTTAAAAGCCTGACATTATAATAAATGTATGAAGAAGATTTTATCAATTTTACTTTTGATATTTTTATTAACACCATCTGCTTTTGCCTTTGGCGGTAAAAAGCTTGATAGCGCTGCATTTGAAGGTAAAGGCTATGCCGGTACCCTACCTGATTTGTCAAAAATGTACAAATCAAATGAACCTGCAGAATCAACCCCTCAATTTGAAACAACTAAACAATTCAACTCGGCAAATGAAATAAAACCGGTACCTCGAGACAATCCCGCATTTGTAAATATAATTTTGAAACCCGGCAAAACTTCTGAATACGTGACAGATATGAATGATGTATTGTCAATGTTTGAAAATATTCTTACATCTATAGAAAATGAAGAAGATGTACAAAAGTTTAGTGCCAAAGTTTACTTTTTGAACAAAAGTATAGAATATTTGGAAAATAAATATGATGGAAAGCCAGAAAGTCAATATATTTCTTTCAAAAAAGTTACTGAAGCAAATACCCAATGTAAATCTGTAATGAATTTGAGAACAGAGGCAGAAAAGAACAAAGTTTATATGGCATATTCAGGTAACGGCGCAATTTATAGCGAAAACACCATTAATGAGCAATTAGGTTACTTGAAAACAGAAATTGAACAAACGATTGCAACTATCAAAGATGCAGAAGAGTAGCCGGAGCAAAGGGATGAACGAACGTTAGTGATGTGAAAGCCGAACAATTACAAATCAAAACGGATTTGAGTTTTAATTTTAATTGTGAGCGTTCCCGTTTATTGCGAAGGCGTAGCCGGAGCAAAGGGATGAACGAACGTTAGTGATGTGAAAGTCGAACAATTACAAATCAAAACGGATTTGAGTTTTAATTTTAATTGTGAGCGTTCC
>JALCDS010000019.1 GCA_022641775.1 Clostridiaceae bacterium | reverse complement strand
CCAAAACAAGATAAAATAGATATCTTGAAATATGAAGGTGATATTAATTATTCAAAATTATTTGATACTTTTTTAGGCTTTTCAATGCCTATGCAACAGCGCTCCTATGGAAAATCTTTAGATGAAATAAAAAGTATGTTTAAGCTTGAAAATATTTTACCTGTTATTTCGTCGGATAAAGCAGTATATTCAATATTTGGGGATGTAAAAGGAAATAAATGTGAATCCGTTAATTCTATGATTGATGATTATTATTCTTTTCAGATTGAACAACATAATCTTGTAATTTTAAAATCTGACTTGTTGTCAATTGTCAAGCCAAGACTCAAAAAAGCAGAAAATACATTATTAAAATTGCATTACAGATTAGACAAAGCTAAAGGTGGTAATAAATATAGAATATATGGTGATTTGATAATGGCTAATCTATACAAATTAAAAGATTATGTTGAAGACGTTGATGTTGTGAATTTTTCGGATAATAAACCTGTAAAGATATTTTTGGATAAAACAAAAACTTTAAAAGAAAATGCAAATTCTTTTTACAAATTGTATAACAAAGCCAAAAAGACTTTAGAGAACACTACAGAATATTTTTCAAAAGTTCAACAAGAAAAGGACTATCTTGAACAAGTAATGTATTCAATAAATTCAGCTGAGACAATAGCAGAGCTTGAAGTGGTTAAGCTTGAAATTATGCCTGAAAAAGCCGTAAAAAAGCTTGAAAAACATTCTTTTGAACCATTAAATATAAAAGTTGATGATTGTGAAGTCTATATCGGAAAAAATAATCGACAGAATGATTTTATAGTTTCAAAGTTAGCGAAAGATGAAGATTTGTGGTTTCACGTTCACAATTGTGCCGGCTCTCATGTTTTGTTAAAATCAAAAAATCCGGATGATGAAACAATCTTGAAATGTGCGCATTTGGCTAAAAAATATTCTTCTGCCGCTGAATCGTCAAAGGTAGGGGTAATATATACTTTTGCCAAAAATTTGAAAAAGCCTCCTCATTCAAATTTGGGGTATGTCATTTATAAAGGGGAGAAGGAAATAGTTTTGTAACTCAATTTTCATGCAAACAGGTGATGTATATATTATAAGAATATTACATAATATAAAAGTTATCCGTGTTTATAGGTAAGAGATTAATGAATTTGCATGAAGAATGTTTATTGAAATATTTGCAAAAGCCTGATGAGCTTTCGTATTCTACTGATATATTAAAATTGACTAACTGTATCCTTGAAAAACAATTTATTTTGAAGAATTTTGTTGCCAAATATCCAAACTTTAATTATACTGATAATGTCAGATAGTATAATTTGAAGGTTATGTTTTGAAAAAAATATCATATTTATTGGGCTTTATTGTTTTTTTATTTGTTGCATTTTTAATATTTAAAAATGCTAATTTGAATAATTTTATTGATATGGTTGAAAACAGGACATTTGATTTGAGACAATCAATTCTTGTAAATTCCGGAAGTAGAAAACCGGATAAAGATATTGCGATTGTTGCTGTTGATGATGCCAGTTATGAATATATTCTCTCAAATTATGGAGAATGGCCTTTACCTAGAGATATTTATGCAAAACTCGTAAAGTATTTGGAAAAACAAAATCCAAAAGCCATTGCATTTGATTTGATGTTTGTAAATTCAATGAAGAGTAGCGATGATGCCGATAACAAATTGACGGATGCTATTATAAGCAATCCAAATGTGTTTACAGCGCTCAATTTTGATAATCAACCCGAAGATTTAAGAATTCCGCCTGAATTACCTAATTATTTGAGTGTTGATGTTCAAAATAAATCTAAAGTTAATTTTTCTGATTTGACTTTTACTAATTGTCGTTCAATTTTGAAATCAATAATTGATGGAACAAATAATATCGGGATAATTAATGTATCAAGAGCAGATGACGGAATCTTGAGAAGGATGCCGTTGTTTGTAAAATATAAAGACAAGTTTTATCCTCAATTAGCCCTGAAAGTTGCACAGCATTATATTGGGGATAATACAAAAACTTTTGTAATTAATAAAAATGCTACGGTAAACTTTAACGGTAAAGATATTCATCTTGATAAAGACGGCAATGTTATCTTGAATTGGTATGGAGCTTCGGGTACTTACGATTATATTCCTATATACAAGCTTATCAAGGCTGCAAATGGCGAAGGTTCTTTAGACTATGATTTTTCTAACAAAGTTGTGTATTTTGGTACAACAGCTTCAAGTCTTTTCGATATAAAAACTGTTCCTGTTGGTAGGATATATCCAGGAGTGGAAGTTCAGGCGACTTATGTAAATAATTTTATTCATAATGATTTTATCCACAGAATTCCTAGAAAATATACGCTTGCAATTTCATTAGTGCTTGCGGCTTTAATAATATTTGTAGTTATGAAGATATCATCAGTATTTATGGCGTCTCTAATTTCAGCTTCGGTTTACTCAATGTATTTGATATTTTCGTATTATCTTATGAAATATACCAATATGTGGCTTGAGGTGATTTATCCACTCATATTTGCTATTGTGGCATTTACGTGTGCCTATATGGTTAAGTATCTTATAAAATCAAGAGATTTTGATACTCAATATAAACTTGCAACTACTGATGGTTTGACTGATTTATATAATCACAGATATTTCCAAGATCAGATGAAGTTTCATGTTGCTCAAGCTGAACGTTATGAACAACCTTTTTCTTTAATAATTTTGGATATAGATTTCTTCAAAAAGTTTAATGATACATATGGTCATCAGGTTGGAGATGCAGTATTGAGATTGGTTGCTAGCACATTGAAACACAATGTCCGTGCAACTGATATCGTTTGCAGGTATGGCGGAGAAGAAATGAGTATTATATTGCCAAATTCAACCAAAGAAGAAGCTGTGATGACTGCAGAAAAAATTTGTCAAAAGATATCTGAACAAAAATTGAAAATTGCAGGTGAAGAATTGGGTGTCACGGTAAGTTTGGGGGTATCGACATATCCTCAGGATGGTAAAAATCCATCATCCTTGATTGCTTTTGCTGATGGCAAATTATATCTGGCCAAAAATAGCGGACGAAATAAAGTTGGTAAATAAGTTATAAAAAAGCTCTGATTTGTATCAGAGCTTTTTATTATGTATAAATTTTTATATTTATAGTACCGGAACATCAATTGGTTGTAATAAAATTACATTCAATGTATCACCTTTATTCAAGGTAAAATCTTTTCCTTTTTTAACCATATCGGCAACGCCATCACCGACGTAATATGCTCCGCCACCAATTGCTCCGCCTATGGCGCATATAGGAACTGTTAGTATTCTAAAATATCCGCCTGCAAAATCTTCAGCTACATCGTTGCCCCATTTTGTTGAATTTTTAGTAATACTTTTTGTAGTGCCCCAGTTTTCTTTCAGAGCATCTTTGTAATATTCATTTTTAACAAGTCCGCCATCAAATGATACGTCTGTTCTACCTACTACTGTCAATGACATTGGCAATTGTCTGCCGTTTGGAGTAACTACGTGGTCAAAATCCAAGTACAGAATAGCGCCTCTTGAAAGTCTTCTGGCAGGTTTGATGCGTTTGATTGATCCTCTTACAAGTGACCCCATAGGCAAAATTACATCTTTATCTGCCTTTTGATCAGTAAGTAATATTGCTGAAAAATCTGCACCTTGCGTGTTTGTAAGTGTTGAAACAGAATTCAGCATTTGTAATGTGAATTGTGTTCCGGCCGGAATTCTTTTTGTTTTTGCGTTTGCGTTGAATGGTGTTGCCATTGAACTTTGCATAGCCAAAAACATTATTGACAATATCGTTAATAATTTAATTTTAAAACTCATTTTTCATACCTCTCTTATATTGAAATTCTACCTGAAATTTTTTATATGTGCAAGATGTAAAATATTTTAAATATTTGGTAAATTTGAAATACTATGATAAGATTTAGTAAAGGTGAGATTATGGCAATGAATATTAAAACATTAGTTTTTACAAGACAAAAAAATACTAAAGATCTTTTGCAAAAGTACATAGAAAATATTGAAGGCTTTGATTTTTTAGCATCTACCGATGATTGCGACAAAGCTTTAAATGCCATTGGAGAACTTGATAAAGCTTTATTTATTGTGGATGTATCTGATTATGAAGAAGAAGTCTTAAACATGGTTGTAAAGGTATTGTCTGCAAATCCAAAAATCGATGTTATTGCGCTTTGCGACAAGCCTGATTCCAAAATCGTTATAAAGGCTATGCGAGTTGGGGTAAATGACTTTTTGCAGTTGCCGTTAATAAAAGAAAAGTTTGAATCTGCTGTTTTGAAAATTAAAAATAATGAGTTGGGTGTAAAAATTTCAAATTCAAAATGTAAGACATTGAGTGTGTTTTCAAATAAGGGTGGTGTCGGGAAAACTTCTATTGCAATGAATTTAGCGCTTGAATTGGCTAAAAATACAAAGGAAAATGTTGCACTTTTGGATTTGAATTTTCAACTGGGTGATGTTACAACTTTTTGGGATTTAACTCCGACTTTTGATATTTCTTATATGTTAAAAAATTCAGATAAACTGAATGAAGAATTTATATTGAGTACATTTGAAAAATATAAAAAGTACAGTTTATATATTTTGGCAAATCCGCCTTATTACAAATCAGCTGATTATGTGTCTGTAGGTGATATTGAAAAACTTATAAGTGCTATGCAGAAAGTATTTTCGTATATTGTAATAGATACCTCGACCGGATTTGGAAATAAGGTTATGAAAGTGTTGGAGTTGTCAGATTTAATATTTTTTGTGACGACAGTCAATTTGCCGGCACTCAGAAATTGTCAAAAGTGTATGGAATTATTTGATGATGTTCACATTGATAAGGATAAAATAAAAATTGTTATAAACAGATATATGGAATCTGATGATGTAAAAACTGAGGATGTAGAAAATCTTTTACATAAGAAAATTTACTGGAAGATTCCGAACAATTATTTTACAATGATGGCATCAATAAATAAGGGTGTACCGGTTGCAGACATAAATGTATCATCTAATGTGGCAAAGAGTTATAAAGATTTGTCAATGATTGTTGCAGACAGTATATACAGACAAAATCTTGATGATGGTTTGAATAAAGAATAAGGATATTAAAATTGGCAATAAGTGACAGATTTAGTAAACAGACAGTGGGCAAGTTGAAATCCTACGAAAAATATGTAAGTGATGAAAAAATAGAAGATGTACCTTCTGATGTATCAGAAACTTTTGATGAAAATGAACTCATTGAAAAAATGAGTGCAGATGTAATGCTAAAGGTTCAAAAAATTCCTGTTTGGTTTGAGTATGATAAAGACAAACAGCGTGAATTGATTGAAAATTTCTTTGATACGAGTTTAGTAGCAGAATATGCTTTAGAAAATATTTCTGAAGATGAAAAAATACTTATTATAGATTCTTTATTCAATCAAGTATCAGGCTTTGGTGTCTTACAAAAATATTTGGAAAAAGAAAATGTGGATTCGATTATTGTGAACGGCATAAGTTCTATCCAGTTCGTATCCGGCGGAAAAATTTTGGAGTCTTCAGATTCCTTGACGCATATAGAATTAGAGTTTTTAATCAGAAATATAAAAAACAGTGCAAACATGAATAATTCAGATAGTTCTGTTGTCTATGCCAATATGAACGGCTGTTTTGTAAGTATTATAAATAAGCCAGTATCGGTTACAGAGCCGATTATTTTAATTAAAAAAATAAAGGATATCTGGAATTTAGAAACCTTGATTGAAAAAGGTTTATTGACAAAGGAAATTGCCGAATTTTTAATTTCAGCTTTGAAAATGGGAGATAATATTATATTATCAGGAGATATCTCAAGTGGTAAAACGACATTTATTGATAGTATTTTGTCTTCTGTCTTTTATCAATCACGAGTTGCTGTTTTTGAAGATATATCGCAAACGGTTACTTCCGCTCCAAAGTTGATGAAAATATCATTGTCAGAGCTTGCTACATCTTATGAGTTTGAAAATATACTATCGGTTATATCATCTACTATGCCTGAATATTTATTTTTCGATAGCAAAAATCTTAAATTAACATCAAAATTTATTGATACTTTGACATACAAAGATTCAGCCGTGATTACTGTTTCAGCATCTGATTGTGATAGTGCGATTGCAAAATTAGAAAATGCACTTATTTTGAATTCAAATTATTCTGAAAAATTTGCGAAACGAAAAATCTTAAATGATTTTAACTATTTAGTTCAGTTTTTCAAGGATGAAAATGGAATTTGTCGTATTGAATATGTTTTGCAATTGGAAATAACCAAAAATTTTGCATCTTCAATAAAAGAGATTTATCACTATTCGCCGAAATCAATTCAAAAAGAAGAAGCTCAAGATGAAGATTTTTCGTCGATAAAATCAAGATTTAAAAATTCGTAAATGAATTTTTATTGGTATATTATTTAATTATGGATAAAAAATTTGTTATAAGTTCAAAGTACAAACCCTCAGGGGATCAGCCTCAAGCTATTGAAAAATTGGTTGAGGGATTGAAAAATGGCGATGATACCCAAACTCTTTTAGGAATAACCGGTTCCGGCAAAACTTTTACTATCGCAAATGTAATAGAAAAAATTCAAAAACCAACTCTTATTATTGCCCATAACAAAACTCTTGCTGCACAATTGTACAACGAGTTCAAAGAATTATTTCCGGATAATGCTGTTGAATATTTCATAAGTTATTATGATTATTATCAGCCGGAGGCATATATTCCTCGAACGGACACTTATATTGAAAAATCCGCATCAATTAATGAAGAGATTGATAGATTGCGACACAATACTACAAGAAGTCTGTATGAGAGGAATGACGTCATAATTATTGCATCTGTCAGCTGTATTTATGGTTTAGGATTGCCGGAAAATTATTTTAAAGGTTCTGTTGAACTTAATGTAGGAGATGAAATTGATAGAGATGATTTACTCAGACACCTTATAACCGTTCAATATAAACGCAATGATTTAGTTTTAGAAAGGTCTTGCTTTAGGGCTAGAGGCGATATTGTAGAAATAATGCCGGCTTATGAAAAAATTGTTACAAGAATATATTTCTTTGGTGATGAGATTGAAAAAATTGTCAAAATTGATGATATAACAGGAGAAGTTATTGAAACACCTCAAAGGGTTGTTATTTATCCTGCAGTTCATTACCTATCTTATGATGACAATGTAGATGAAACGATTGCACTGATTCGAGAAGAATTACAAAACAGACTTGTTGAATTAAATAACCAAAATAAGTTGATAGAGGCGCAAAGACTTGAGCAACGTGTGAAGTATGATTTAGAAATGATAAAAGAGATGGGTTATTGTTCAGGAATTGAAAACTATTCAAGAATTATTGAACGTAGAGCTGTTGGTTCTGCTCCGGCAACACTTTTAGACTATTTTCAAACTGATTTTTTGACTGTTGTTGATGAATCACATGTAACATTACCTCAGTTAAAGGGAATGTATTTTGGAGATCAATCAAGGAAAGAAGTTCTTGTTGATTATGGTTTTAGGTTGCCTTGCGCAAAAGATAATAGGCCCCTGAAAAATGAAGAGTTTTTTAATAAAGTCGGACAAAAAATTTATATTTCTGCTACTCCGGGTGATTTTGAAAAAGAAACGTCATCTCAATTGGTAGAACAAATTATTAGACCGACAGGACTTGTTGATCCAAAAATTTCTGTTAGACCTATCGATGGACAAATAAATGATTTAAAAATTGAAATAGATAAACGAGCACAGAAAAATGAAAGAGTGCTTATCACAACACTTACAAAACGTATGGCAGAAGATTTATGTGATTTCTTTTTACAAGAGGGCATAAAGGTCAGATACTTGCATTCTGAAATTCAATCTCTGGAACGTGTTGAGATATTAAGAGATTTGAGATTGGGTGAGTTTGACGTTTTGATAGGTGTTAACCTCTTGAGAGAAGGACTTGATATCCCTGAAGTTTCTCTTGTCGCTATTATGGATGCGGATAAAGAAGGATTTTTACGCTCGGAAACAAGTTTGATTCAAACAATAGGTCGTGCCGCTCGTAATTCTTGCGGAGAAGTTATTATGTATGCAGATAATATGACGGATTCTATGAAAAAAGCCATATCTGAAACAGAACGTCGTCGTGTAATTCAAATGGAATATAACAAAAAATACGGAATTATTCCTCAAACTATTAAGAAACCTATTGAAAATAATTTGTTATCACTTGTTGCAAGTTATAGAAATTTGGAAGATATTGTTGCAGAAGAAATGGTAGATTTGAATATTGAGAAAAAAGATTTACCTAAACTGATTGATAAGCTTGAAAAAGATATGAAAAAAGCTGCACGTATTCTTGATTTTGAACGTGCAGCTGAAATTCGTGATAAATTGAAAAAACTTAGAGAGATGGTAAATTAAAGGTCACTATCGCTTTTTGCTTCAATTGACTCATAACCTATTTGTGCAAGGTAGTTGCCTGCAACAGCACAATTCCAAGGAATTGCCATACACCAAACAAATGTGCAGTATGGATTTGGTAGTCCAGCTAGTATCCAGAATAAATATGTTGCACCACCTATAAAGATTATGTTTGCTAATGTACCAAGTATGTAGAATACAAATACGCCAACCAGTACATCAGAACTGTATCTCCAGATTATTTGCACATCGTATGCTTCTGCAATTTTAAAGTTTTTGATATATAAAACGTAGCTTGTATAAATGAAAGACATAAATAATGCGCCAATGATGCAATAAACAATTATTGCCATTACAGCGTTTGAAACTGAAAATTGTGCGTGAGTAAGGATAAACGCAACAGCTACGGTTCCAATTACTTTACCTAAAAATGAATTTAAAAGTATTGATGGACCAAGAGCAAGCAATCCCTTTAAACCACTTATCAAAATTGGTATAGGATTGAAAGATGGCAATATATGATTGGCACAGTTTCTAACATTATGCGAAACTCTTAGCATAAAACCAGTTAATAATATGTAATTTAAAATAGCCAGAGGTATTGCAAATCCATTGCCCGCCATAAATAGTTGATAATTTACATAAACTAAACTACCTAATATAATGTATTTTGGAAATGATGAAGTCTCAATGAAAGATTCTTCAATTGCGTCTTTTATTGATGCCATAACTTAACCCCTCTTTTCTATACTTTTATAGTGTACTATATTTTTAAAAAAAAATCAATCCTATGGTTATTTTGTTTCTGCATAACCTATATATCTAAGATTTCTAAAATAGCCCTCATAATCAAGACCATAGCCAACTACGAACTTGTTATCAATTTCAAAACCATAATAATCTGGTTCAACTTCTACTTTTCTTGTTATTTTTTTATCCAATAGTGAACAGAATTTTGTAGATTTTGTTTTAAAATTTATTTTTATGAATTCAAGTAAAAACTTTGCAGTTAAACCTGTATCAACAATATCTTCAATAATAAGTACATTTTTACCGTTCAAATCCGGTAATGAAATATCAACCGCATTTACTTTTCCGGTGGTAGTTGTTCCTCCGGCATAGCTTGATAGTTTTATAAATTCCATTTTTAGTGGCATATCAAGACTCTTTACAAGGTCAATGGCAAATAATACTGCACCTTTTAAAACGCAAATTGCATAAACTTCTTCGCCTTTATAGAATTTATTCAATTCTGTTGCAAGTTCTTTTATTCTCGTTTGAATTTGATCTTCACTGAACAAAACTTTTAAATTTTCTAATTTTATTTTCATAATTCAACCTCTATTTATCATATAACTTTAGCACATGTGTCGGAGTCTTTTCAACTTTTATTTTTTCGCTGATTCCAAGTCCTATTACCCATAAAATTTCTTTACCGTTTGCCAGCAAAAGTAAATTGTCCCTTTCATGTTTTGGAATTTTTTTTGAATTTATATATTTTTTTAATTTTTGCATACCAAGACAACCTAACGGCCGGATAATATCTCCATCTTCGCGTGTACGCAGTTCAAAATTTATTTTTGTGTTTGACAAATTAACATACGCTATGTTATCAGAATCTTTCGGAAATTTCGTTTGCATGTCTGAACATTCTGCAATTTCAAATATTTTGTTTGGTAGCTCATATTTACCGGTTTTTGTTATTTTTAAATTTATTGATAATGGAATTTCTTTTTTTATGACTTCTATTTTGTCAGAATTTACAAAAATCCACAAATTGTTATTGAGTGATGTAGTTTTACCGTTTTTAGCATCTTGATTGGTGTTAATAAAATCACGGATTTTTTCTATTGTTTTACGGTCATAATCCAATTTGTAGTCTTGAAAAATGTCATAAACAAGTCTGTCTTGAATTTCCGATGAAAGGTTCGTAAATGCTTTTGTAATATAGCTATTATCTTTTTTTATTTTTAATTTTATACCGGATAAATATTCATCAATTATTTTGTTATCATTGATAGCATTAGTAATAAGTGAATTTACGGTATCAATTATATCCGGATTTATCTTTTTCATTTCCGGTAAGATATCTTTTCTTATCAAATTTCTTTTGTATTTTGTATTTTCGTTTGAACTATCATGATTTGGATTCAAATTGTTTTCTATTGCATATTGCTCAATATCTGCCCTTTTTACATTTAATAGCGGTCTATAATAAATATCCCGATGTTCCTGTATCCCGCAAAGTCCTATAATACCTGTTCCCTTTGTAATTCTGTACAAAATAGTTTCGGCATTATCATTCGCATTGTGTGCTGTTAAAACAATACTTGAATCAAATTTATTTGCGCAATTTTCAAAGAATTCATAACGAAGTTCTCTTGCTGCAGTTTCAGTGTGTGGTGTATCAATCGGTAGTGTTTCAGAATAAAATTCAATGTTTTTACTTTTGGCAAAGTGTTTTGCATTTTCTTCTTCTTGTTTGCTTTCCACCCCTCGCCAGTTATGATTTAGATGAATTAATGTTATCTTAAACTTATATTTAGATGAGAGTTTTGCTAAAATATCTGCCAAACACATTGAATCCACACCTCCTGAAAAAGCAACTAAAATATTTTTCTGTTGTTCCAGTTTGTATTTTTTCAAAAAAAGTTCAACATTTTGAATTAAATCAACCATTATTGATATTTTTTAATACCTTCTTTGATTTCAACGGCATCAACTCCAAGTTGTTCTAGAGCTTTCATTGCCAGGCAATCCTGAACTTGTGTTATAGCAAGTAGCATATGAGCTGATTCTATTTTATTTTTCTTTTCTTTTTTGGCAAGTTCCCAAGCTAATTCGAGAACCTTTTTGGCACGTTTTGTGAAAATTATTTCTTTATCAAAATATTCATTTCCAAATCCAATCATTCTTTCAACAATGATTCGGGCATCTTTTATTGTGATTTCAAGATTTTCAAGGACTCTTGCGCCAATGCCTGTTGCTTCTCCGATAATTCCAAGTAGAAACATTTCAGTACCTACAACGCTTTTGCCAAGTCTTCTTGTTTCTTCTTTCGCAAGTCTTAGAATTGTAAGTGTTTCAGGCATTTGTTTTTCAATAGGTTTTATAATACTGTGAGCCAAGTCATTGTCAGATATTCTCATTTGTTTGAATATATCGTATGCAATTCCTTTTTTTGCTTTCAATAGTCCCAAAACTATATGTTCCGGAAGGACTACAGAGGAACCAAGTTCCTTTGCGGTTTGTAGAGCCAAGTTCATTGTTAAAAAAGCATTTGGCGTGAAAATTATTTGTCTTTCTTCATATTCTGATTGTCTTGATTGAATGTTAGAAAGAGCTGCGTTAAAATTGTCATCTGTAATTCCGTATTGAGCCATTATTTTTGAGAGTTCAGAATCCTTATCTTCCAAAATTGAAGAAATTATTTGTTCTGTTCCCAAAATCTCGTAATTTGAAGCTGATAATTTTGATACTGCTCGTTCAAATACTTTTGAGGATTCTTCTACATCAAAAAGTGTTTCCGGAGATTGAATTTTCTCATATTCATTCTCTTTTGTTTCTTCAAATTCAGGATGATACATTGCTCTCGTTTTTCTTTGGACAAGTTTCTTTAAAAGCGTGCATGATTTTTCCATATCAAACCCGAAATGAGTTAATATATTTACATTTTCAGATTTTGTATCATAAAGGACGGCAAGTAATAAATGCTCATACAAAACTGTACTATTTCCTGATTTGTGAGCAAAATCAAGACAGTTTTTTAATATGTCTTTATAGTGATTGCTGAAAACTAATTCTGCAGTAGTTTCATATTTACCAAAGTCTTTGTTTTGTGCTACGTATGCCAATAATTTTTCATATGTAATATCATAAGATTGAAAAATCTTGAGGCAAATTCCTTTTGCTTCTCTAACCAGAGCAAGCAAAAGATGCTCAGAAACGACGCATGTAGAGTCCATTTCTTTTGCAATTTGTTTTGATGTGCTTACAACATTTATTGCTTTTTCGGTAAACTTTTCAAACAATTATTCTTCCTCGCCGAGTTCATCACCCATTGCTTCGATGTAATTTTTAACATTATTAAATTCATCTTCATTATCAATTGTTTCAAATGAGTATTCGTCACCTTCTTGAGTAAGACGCATTATTACAATTTCCTCATCATCAGAAGCTTCTTCTGCTTCTATCGGAACTAAAAGAGCATATTCTTTGTCTTCAAAATCTATTACATCGTACAATTCAAATTTAAATACATTGCCCTGTTCGTCTGTAGTTTCAATAATTTGATTTTCATCTGCCATAATTTTTTTCCTTTCAGGTTAATACATCAATTATTCTATCATAAAATTTTTTTAGATAAATACTGTTCAAGAATAATGCATGCACTTTCTATGTCAACTAGTCCTTTATCTTTTCTAAAATCTATTTTTTTATTTCTCAAATTTTCTTCTGCAGTATCGGAGGTTAGTCTTTCATCTTCATAGATTATTTCATAGCCTTTTATTGCTTTTGAAAAATTGATGCAATCTTCAGCCTGAAATCCTTTTGAACCATCCATATTTAGAGGAACTCCGACAACTATCTTTTGGACGTTATTTTCTTTCACAATTTTATAAATTGCTTCAAGTGCTCTATCTTCCGGCATCCGTGGAATGTATGAATGTCCGTTTGCCAAAATTAAAAGGTAATCGCTGAGTGCAATTCCAATTCTTTTTGTACCTATATCAAGTGCCATTACCTTATACATTTTGAACCCATTTTTTTTCAATATTATTTACAATATCTTCAATTACATTTTTTGAGAAAAGCCCATTTCCTGTTTCTTTTAGATTTACATAGTATTCATAAATACTTTTCTTTAAAATAAGTTTTAGTAATTCATTTTTGTATTCATCAGAATAATATAAATTATATAAGAATTCTGTAGCTACAATATTGTTGCTGATTAAGGCCAAATATGCACACATCAATATCCTGTTTATCCAAATTTTGCGTTCTTCTTCGTAAAATATATTGTTAAATTCTTCATTTACCATCTTATCAATATCAAAATCGACATTAAGTGCTAATTTTGTATTTAGATTTTGTAAGAATAGTTCAAACTCATCACTGTACCCTTCATCCAAAAACCAATAATCCATAAATTCAAATTGTGAAATTTTATCAAATTCGTTTTTGTTAATAGGTTTTGCTTGAAATTTTTCATCAAGAGTTTCTTTTATTGTTTTATTGTCATACATTATATCAGCAAGCAAATTTCTCCAACAAACGTATTCGTATGGAATATGTGTATTATTAGATTCTTTAGCAATCTTTTCGCCATATTCTAGCAGCCTTTTCATCTCTGTAGGCTCAATAGAAATTGCATTTTCCGCCTTGTAAAATCGACTTATAATTGTGTCGCATTCAAATTTTGATATCTCATTGAACCCAAAACAGTCTCTAATTCCACAATAATCATTTATTACAATAGCAACGAATTGAACTTTGCCTTCAGGCTTTATTCTGGAAAAAATAAGGGCTTGATTTCCCCCGCCGTCAGGATCTGTTGCATAAAATTTATAAGGAGTCGAATCCTTTAGCAGCTTTTTGTAAAATTCATCTGAGTTATCTTCTCGTATGCCGGAAAGTTTTAGAGTAGAAATAGCTTTTTTAATTCTTAAACTTGAGGAATATGGAACAATTGAGTTAGCCGTAAGAAGTGCATGATATGCTAATTGTGAGCGAGAATTGCTCAATAACTCCAATGCTTTTTTGCCGGCATTTGTTTCAGGTTGTGATAAAAATACCGGTATTAGAATATTGGCAAGTTCATCTCCGGAATAATCGTCAGCAAGCGAATTTACTAGTGTTATTTTATCATCTTCACCAAGTGAATTTAAAAAATCTAAAAAGTCTATTTGTACTTCAGGGTTTATTATTGCAGTTGTGAGTAGTCTTTTAGTATCTTCATCAATGAGTTCATCCGGATTGTCCAGATAGCTCTCACAGTTTTCGTAGCTCCAATCTGTATCAATGTCCCTCAATATATCAAGTGCAATTATTTTGGCAAGATTTGCACTCATCGGGTTTTTAATTAAATCCCATAGTTTTGAAATTAATTCTTTTTTATCGGCGTACCTTAAAAGTAAAAATTTTATCAAAGTCGCATTTTCTTTTGCATTGGCAAGTTCTTTGAAAAGCAACTTTACGATAATATTTTTATCTTCTTGCGCGTCTAAAATTCTAAAATGAACAGGATAATTTTCAAAATCTTGAATTCCCTTTAATTTAGCATAAAGAGAATTTAATTCGGCTTTTATCTCAAAGGGATTGAGCTGTTTTGAATTGTCCATCATCTTTCGGCTTTCCCCCAGAATGCATCAAGAATTTGTTGGGCTTCAGCCGATGGCATCCTATCGTTTAAAATTAAGTATTGTACAGCTATCATTGCGCATTCTGAGCAGATGTTTACTCCGGGACCTTTGACCATTTTTAATACCTGAGTATTAGGTCTGTGACAAAAACTGCAATATACAGGCTCTTGAGCAGTTTCATCATGATGTGAAGCTTCGGCTTTCTCAATATGTTCTTTTCTGCTTCTCTTTGCGTCGCCTAGTTTAACCACTTTATCTTTTGACATAATTGCTCCTTTTAAAATAAAATATTAGCATGTACTCACTTATTGTAACTTAAATTTATAAAATTTGCCAAATTATTTAGATTAATTTATAATAATAGTTGTTAATGAGAGTTTTGGGAGAGAAAATCCATGAAAAAAGCGTTGTTGCTGTTGGTTGTACTTATTATTTCAATATTTTCAACTGCATGTATAAACAATTTGGCAGTTCAAGAATTGAACACAAAAGCAAAGTTTTATATGGATAAAGGTGATTACCAAGGGGCTATTGCTCGTTTGAAATCGAGTATAGATTTAGATCCTTCCGTATTTGAAAGCTATTACAATTTGGCTGTTGCATATACAAAGGACGAAGATTATTCAAGTGCTGTTGATGCATATAACAGTGCAATAAAATTGAATCCTGATTTTGCTGATGCATATTATTCATTAGCTGTTTGTGAACAAAATTTGGCGGAAGATATTACGACCGGATATGTTGCTATGAATCCTGACGGGACTTATACAAAACTAACTCAGGAACAAATTGATAAGCTGAATGGTGCCAAACCAAAATTATCTAAGGTTTCTAAAAAGGCTGTTTATGACTTGTTGACTCAAGCCGAAGATGATTACGGCATTTATATAGACAAATCAAAGGATGCTACAACTGTTGAAGATGCAAAATCTAAAATTTCCGAATTAAAAGATATGGCATCTCAGTATGAAGATAAGGGCTTATGATACTAAAATCACCAGGAGATGTTGCATTTAGTATTTTGGGATTTAAAATTTATTTTTATGGCGTTGTGTTAGCAATTGCAATATTGGCCGGCATTTATACTGCATACTATTTGTACAAAACATTTTGTGATAAAGAAAAAGCTCCTAGATTTTTTGATTTTTCTCCATTAGTTATTATTTTGGGAATTATCGGGGCTAGATTATACTATTGTTTTGTGAATTTTCACTATTATATGTTTGAACCGTTCCAGATTGTTGATTTTCGCCAAGGTGGTCTGTCAGTTCATGGAATGCTGATATTCGGACTTTTGGCATTATGGTATAGTGCAAGCTATTATAAGATGAATGTATTGAATGTATTTGATTCATTTATGTGTGGAACTGCGTTAGCTCAATCAATCGGTAGATGGGGCAATTTCTTTAATTCTGAAGCTTTTGGATTACCGTATAATGGATTATTGAAATTGTATATTCCGTTAGCCAACAGACCTGCTGAGTTTGCAAATGTAAGTTATTTCCATCCAACATTTTTATATGAGAGTGTTTTAGATTTTGTGGTATTTTTAGTGCTGATTTTGTTGTTTAAAAAATGCTCAAAAAATCCGGGATTTATAACTTGTCTTTATTTGATTTTGTATTCGTTGGTAAGAATATATACGGAGAGTTTGAGAATCGATAGTGTGTTGAATATTCATGGGATTCCCGTAGCCCAAATTATGTCGGTTATTCTTATTTTTATTGCTTTTGTTTGTATGCCGTTTACATTAAAACATAGTAAGTAGTTTTATTAGTTATTTTGTTTTATAATTTTTCTATTATGAAGTTTGCTTTTAAAAAAGAAAATTTACCTCCAATGTGGTTGGATGCTGCACATTTTGTAAATGATATTTATACAGGCATGTTGAATCCTATTATGCCGTTTATTGCTGTAAAACTCGGGATTTCAATGGCTGTTGCAACAATAGTATTGAGCCTTTCACATATATGTGCATCTTTGTTGCAGCCAATATTTGGCTTTTTTGCTGATAATATTATAAAACGTTCTTTTATATTCTGGGGATTATTGATGTCTTCGGTTTTTATATCATTGGCTCCATGTGCTCATAGTTTGTATTATTTAATTATTTTTATAATACTGGGAAGTTTAGGTTCAAGTATCTTTCATCCTCAAGCGCTTGGATTCTCTGTAAGGTTTGCGCGTTCTGATGCATCGAAAAATATGGGAGCGTTTATTGGACTTGGTACTGTTGGGTTTTCTTTAGGACCTATTGTTTCAGCAGGAGTGACACAGTTTTTAGGCTTGGCACACATGCCTTATTTATGTATCTTTGGGGTTCTTTTAGCCTTTGTAATGTTTATATGTATCCCGAAAATTTCTAATACCGGAATTAAAGTTGAATCCAAAAAGTTTGGAGTTGCTTTTTCTTCAATATTAAAAAATAGAAAGCTAAATTTATTAATTGTAATTTCAATATTAAAAACGCTTGTAACAACTTCAAGTACGATATTATTACCGTTCTTGTGGAAAGATTTGGGTAGAAATCCGTTTTATATCGGGTTTGCATTGTTTGCCTTTACATTTGCGGGTGGGATAGGTTCTTTAATCAGCGGAAAGATAGAACAAAAATTTGGTACGCCTAAAGTATTTTATGTATCTTTGATGGCTACATTACCGTTAATGATTGCATTTGCATATACTTATAAAATATTACCTACAATTGCATTATGTATTTATATATTGATGGGCTTAACAACAATGATGGCAATGCCTATAACGATGGTTATGGCGCAGAGTGTTATTCCTGATTATAAGAGTATAATCGGTGGGTTTATAAACGGATTTTCTTGGGGAATTGTTGCAATATTTATGACAGGCATAGGATTTATCGCACAGGCAAACGGAATTATTCCTGTACTATTATGCGTATCACTAATACCTGCTGTTGCAGCTCCATTTGTAATAAATAAATTGTTTGCAGAAAATAAGCTTAAGCTAAATAATTGATAGCGGATGCATTTTGTTTTTTATGTTTGGATAAAAAATTACTGATTGTATCATGCTGTAAAAGCCCGTTATTATTGAATAATTTGTTTCCACCATTAAAGGTGCTGGCTTCAGGCTTTGAACATTGAAGAACATTGCCCATGGATTTTGTGGCTGAAAGCCTTGCAATAGATGATACTAACATTTATTTGCTCCTAAATATATAACCCGTACGTCTATAATAATTCATTTTATAAAAAAAATCAAGTGTTAACTTTTGTAACGAATAGAACAGTTTGTGAAATTGACCTTGGAGTATATACTTTATATATATGAGAGCATTAAATATCACGAGAGATATTAAGAGAGACGTTTAAATAAAGAGAGCATAAAAATTTCCTATTCTTATTCCTATTATTCCTAATTTCTAAAAAGTTTTACTCCTTATCAAAAGATGAGGAGTTTTTTTTACGAGCGAGCAGAGGGTAAATAGACACGCAGACGTGCGTGGCAATTTACCCGTTTAGCGCGAGCGAGTAGAGTGAGCAAAAGTAAAATAGACACGCAGACGTGCGTGGTTATTTACCCGTTTAGTGCGAGCGAGTAGAGCGAGCATAAGGAAATGAATGAATTAGACGTGCGTCGGGATTTATCCTTTAGAATTTAAAGTTTGAATTGAAATCTCATTAATAACAGCTTTTACTTCTTTAGAAAGATCATTTTCATTTAATGGTAAGCTGTTTATTTCTTGTGCGAATTCTGATTTTTTAAATTCATGCATACCTCTGGTTTTAAAAAGTTCTTCCAATTTCTTTGCCATAGGCAGATTTTGTTTAAAGACCTCGTTATTCATTATTGAGATATTTTTTAGTTCTTTATCAAGTGCTTTTTCAACTAATTCAAGAGTAAACAGGTCTTCAAACTCTCCGGCATCAAGTACGTGAACTTTGTCAAAGTCCCTCAATTTTGGTTTGATTTCCTCATAGTTTGTTTTTGCATCTTTGTCTAAAAGCACAAAAATAGGAATTTTAAGAGCTTCTGCATATTTGTAGAAGTATTTTACCACTTGATTTTTCCCGCCTGCAGATATGATGTAAAATCCTTTTTTATCAAAATCGCAATTCAGAACTTTTGCAAATCTTGGTAAAAGTATCTCTTCAGTTATTCCTTCTACAAGTATTACTTTTTCTATCGGATTAACGAGAGAGTATTTTTCTCTTAATTCGGATGGAGAATTTTGTGAATTTAAAGTTTTTAGCCATTTAAGGTTGTATGGCAAGTCATACTCTAACAAATTGATTACGGATTTATAGTGTATCTTATTCTTGAGCAGGATGTTTATATTATCAGTTATGTTAAAAAGACTGTTCTCGTAGTCATATAGTTTTTGATTTATAGAAAAATCTGAATCAAGAGTGAATCCGAGTTTTTCAAGAGAGGAATTAATTATTAATTCAACAATGGATTTTAATTTTTCAAAATCCAGCTTTTCAATCTCATTTTTTTTGATTGAAGGTGATATCAGATGGGTAGAAAGTATATCTTTAAAAACCCGTAAATATTTAATTTCAGGGAACTTAAAACGGGTAAGTCTGTCTATGGAAATTATTATTTCCTCTTTTGACATGTATTTGAATTTTATATCATTATCAGAATTCAAAATTTTCTCTTTTGTTACATTTGTTATCATTTAAATTTATTATAGCAAATTTTAAAATCTTTCTGTTTTAATAATTATAGTGGAGTAGAAAACAGTGTATTCAGTAAATTTAAACTATAACAAGCCAAATTATAACACAATTAACGCATGCCATGTTAATTGTAAAAATACTGCTACAAATCCAAGTCATTCTGGTTGTGGTTCATATAGAAGTGAGGATGTTTCATTTGGCAGTAATACACAGGCTCCAAGTCAAGTTCGTACAACATTGAGCGGTAAAACAGAAGTTGACAGATATAATAAAGTGGTTTCAATTGCTGACAAGGATACCAGAAAAGTTCTTGCAGATATGTTGAAATCTGGAGTATTGCTTGATGCTAATTCAAATGATAAATCGACCGTATTAGATAATTTATATAAGATTGTTACAACAGAAAGAGCAAAAGGTTTAAATCCGCAAGAACTAGTGAGAGATACTGTTACATCTATTTCTAATCCATATACTATCACTCAACAATTTGGTGATATCCCTAAAAAATACGAGAATATTGCAGTAGGTTCATATCTCAATGGTCAAAAAGCTGATGCAAATTCTGTAAAATCTGCGCAAGATGAAATTAATGTTGATCATTCCGGAACTTGTGTTGCAGCAAGTATTGAATTTAATTTGGCAAAGAAACATCCGGCAGAATTTGCAAGATTTGCTGAAGGTTTAAGTTCTAAAAACATGTCTGTTAATAAGCAAATTCATTTGAAGAATCTTACTGACAAATCACTTGATGCAGTATGGTTGCTTGATGCATTTGAAATTCCTCATGATATGAAAAATTTTGAAACAGCAGATTTGAAAATTGCTCCTGATAAAGATGCTATTGTTCGTGCTGTTATTCAAACAACCGATAGAGATGACAAAGAACGTTCTCCGATTGATGTATTGATGCAATCGGCATTTATGAATGTTGGTTCTGAACAATCGTATAACAGCTTGTCTGATAAAAGAAAAGGCAAATTTAACCAAAATGATAAGGGTTTGATTGAATTTGAAAAAACATTTACAGAATCTGTAGTTGAAGATAAAAATAAATTGTCTGTAACTTATCAAACAGTTGATGACAATTCTAAATTAATAGGATATGAAACGGATTTCAATACAATTAAAAAACAAATTACAGATGCAATAAATATGGGTGAAAATGTAATTATCGGCTATACACAAGTTGATAATAACAATGTAATTGTAAATGGTCATGAAATTACAATAACAGATGTCAAAAAAGATAAAAACGGCAAATTGATTTTTGTATGTAATGATACAGATGACGGGGTATCAAAACCGATTGAATACTCTGAAGATTATTTGTTACCAAAAATTCACCATGCCGCATTACCTCAGGCTGTTGTCAAAGACGATGTAAATATTACTGAAAACTGGGTAGAAGGTCTAAATTCGTATAAACAAATGAAAAAGCAGGCAGCATAACTATGATAAACGCTATAAATCCTCAAAATGTTCAAAATACTCCTAAAAAATCCAGAACGAGTATTTTCTATGTAAATGATGTCCATGGCAAGATGACTAATATGGAACGTATTTATACTGCATCTAGAGATTTTGATACGTTTGAACCATCAGAAAAAACTGACAAGTTAAAACTTTCATCAGGTGATATAATTTTAGGTGAAGATTTTAAGTCTAATGTTGTTGCAAATAAATTTTTAAATTGGTCCGGATTTATTGCCAATGCTCTCGGTAATCACGAAATGGATGTTGTTCCAAGTAAACTTGCCGAATTAATGAATACTGCAAAATATAAGCTTTTAGCAGCAAATGTCAATGTTGTTCAAAATAGCCCGATGAAAGATAAAATTCAAAAATCAACGGTGTTTGAAGAAAATGGTAACAAATACGGAATTATTGGTATTGCACCTTCAGATGTAAAAGATAGAGTTAAGATGAATGAGTCTTTAAAAGAAATTTCAGTTGATGACGTTGATACAACAATTAAAGATGTTCAATCTGAAGTGGACAAGTTAAAAGCTCAAGGAATAAACAAAATTATCTTGTTATCTCATAGCGGATTATCAAATGATAAACGTATAGCCCAAGAGACTTCCGGTATTGATATTATTTTGGGTGGGCATACTCATGATTTGCTTAAGGGTGTAGAACAAGGCAAAAACCTGTTTACCTCAAAGACAGGAGAACCGGTTGTAATTACTCAAAGTGGAAAAGACGGAGAAAATACCGGATTATTAAATATAGAATGGGATGATTCAAAAGGTGTTATTACTAAAGTCCAAAACGATGTAACTCCTGTACGTGGAACTTTTACAAGGACTCTTCCTATGAAGACTGCTGTTGAGCAAATATTAGGAAAGCCTGAAATTGTAGGAACAATTTCAAAGGCAGAAGCAGCTCCTAAAAATAGAACTATAGAACCAAGTGCGCATGCAAACTTTATAACAGATGCTATGCGAGTTCAGTTGGGTACAGATATTTCGTTATTGAATGCTGCAAATATAAGGGGCAATTTCTCTGAGGGAACTGTAGATACAAGACTTATGGCAGATATAACTCCATTCAAAAATAAAATGGTTATAGCTAATGTAAATGAGGTTGAATTAGTAAATGCACTTAAGAATGGTGCAAAATCTATGGCAACTGACGGTCATAAGCCGGGATTATTATTAGCTTCAGGTTTAAAATATGATGTTACAAAGAATGGCGAAATTAAAAATCTTAGATTTGTTGATAAAAACGGACAAGAAAATGTAATTGATGTAAATAATCCAAATCCTAATAAAATTTATAAAACAGCAATGGATGATTTCTGTGCAACCGGTGGAGATAATTACTTTGCCAAAAATGATAATCCTACATTTGTTGAAAAGAAGTTTGACTTTGATAAAGACAAACTGGCATGTGATTATATTAAAAGGTTAAAACAACCTGTCGAAATAAAAGATGACGGCAGAATAAAAGTTGTAGATTAGTAACCTTGTAAACCTTTAGAATTTAAGTATTCTTTTACTGTATTTAATGAGGCTTGTACAATACGTGTAACACGAGAAGATGAAAGGCCTATTTGTGTTGCAATATCTTTTACCTGCATATTTCTGTAAAACCTGTATTCAACAACTGTACGTTCTTTTGCTGGAAGCTTTGCAATAGCCTCTTTTATCATTTTGCTCATTTCTGTAATTTCAGCATTTTCATCAGGCATGGCATGTGTATCTTTTACAAAATCAAACGGTGAATCATTATCACTAGCTGCTGCAGCCAAGCTGTCAATAGATAGGATTGTTTCGTAAATACTTTCACGAACTTGTGCCTTTTGGTTTTCTTCTCCGTTTTCACCATCTTCTGTGGCTTCTTCTTCTTTATGTTTTAAAGAATACCATTTGTATCGGATACGAAGTTCGTTTCGGATTGCCCAGCGAACTGCTGTTGCAATATATGCAGCATTATATTTCTCGAGTTGCTCTTCTGTTTTGTCCTTGATAAGAACTTGTACCGCAATAACGCCGATAGAAACTAATTCTTCGTATTCGACCATATGATTTGGAATACGATGTTGCTCTACCTTCGCCACTTTTTGGACTATATCTATGTATTCTTTGAGTTTGTTCTTATCTTTTATAATCATAACTTTACTTACAATATACCACTTTTCTATATATTACCTTGTTTGTTATTTTTTTTCAAGTTGTAAACAAATAGTAAAATTTCTGCTATTGCTTTGTACAATTCCGGAGGTATTTGTTGGTTCAAATCTACCATTCTAAAAAGGGCTCTTGCAACGGGCGGATTCTCAATAACAGGAATTTGATGTTCTTTTGCTATTTTGATGATTTTTTTGGCAATTAATTCAGTACCTTTTGCTATAAGTGTAGGTGATGCCATTTCCTCAGCTTTATATTTTAGAGCGCATGCAACGTGAACAGGATTTGTAACGATAAAATCAGCCTCAGGCACGCTATCCATCATGCCTTGTTGTAACATTTGCATACGGCGTTGACGTAATGCGGCTTTTACATTAGGATCTCCTTCTGTGTTTTTATATTCATCTTTGATTTCTTTAAACGACATTTTCTGGTCTTTTAAAAATTTCCATTTAGTTACGCCATAATCCGCTGCAGAAATTATGATAAATGCAAGACATGCTTTGAAAATAAATTCAGTTATAAGTTTCCCGAATTCAACCATTACCGCAAAGTTGTTGTCTACTGCTGCGAGCATTAAGATACTTTCTATGTGAGCTTTATATACTGCCCAGCCAATATAGCCCAATAATACTACTTTTACAATGTTTTTGAATAGTTCAAATAATGTTTTTATAGACATTATATTCTTGAAATATTTTGTAGGATTAAGTTTATCAAGTTTAGGCATTAACGGAGCTATTGCAACGAGTGGTCCAACCTGAATAAAATCTGCCAATATCGCAACAAGCCAAGCAACAAATAAAATAGGTCCGATAATTAAGGCAGAGCATTTTATTGTTATTGTAAATATATAGGTGTACCCAATTGTACCCAAATGTGCATTTGGAATTTGCTCATATAAAAGGGTGTACAGTTGAACAATTTGATTCCAAATAAATGGAGCCAACCCTACTATTACAGAAAACAAAACCAGAAGTGATATTGCAGTTGAAAAATCTTTTGATTTTACAACCTGACCTTCTTTTCTCGCCTGCTCAAGCTTTCTCGGTGTGGCATCAAATTGTTTATCTTCATCACCCATTGAAAGTTTTCCTCTCTATATCAATATAATAACATAAAGAGAAAATTCATTAATTCTTCATTGCTTTTAAAATTTCTGCAGATTTGTCAACGGGCTCATCGTCTTTTATGTTTGTATCTTTTTGTTGAAGTTTTTCTCTGTCTTCTTTTTCGGTTAATACTTTTGCCAATTCTTTTGCTTTTTTATCAACGCGATTTAGTTGGTCGGCTTTGTCATACATTTTTTCATAAAAAGGTTTCATTGTTTTGTCAAGATATTTTCCGAATAATATTGTTGCGATACCGCCTGCTATTCCAATCAGTGCATTATATTTTGTATGGCTATGTGCAAGCTTTTTCATTTTTGTAGAGGCAATTGTCTTTTTAGTCAATGAAAATTTGTCACAGGTTTCAAGTACGCCATAAGTTAGTGCGGAACCGCCAATAAATCTCATAATGTCAACGGTTCTGTTATAGTTTTTTTTGCTGTACAAAGCTTTTTCATAATTGCTGTAATTATTTTCATTTGTTTGATTAATCTTTTGAATAGGCATAATTTCCTCCTTGACAAAAATATAAAATTAAAACAAAAAATAAATTGCTATTATGTGTAAAATTTTTAAGAATTTGTAACGATTTTAACGCCTGAACTTGTACCGAGTCTTGTCGCTCCGGCTTTTATCATTTCAATTGCTGCTTCACGACTTCTTATCCCGCCTGAAGCTTTGACTTTTAGTCCATTTGCTTTAACAGTTTCATACATCAATTTGACATCTTCAGCTTTTGCCCCGACACCATTTTTGACAAATCCTGTTGATGTTTTTACAAGGTCTGCTCCAGCTTCTATTGCTAATTCACAAGCTTTTTTTATTTCATCTTTTGTCAACAAATCAGTTTCTAAAATTACTTTTAAATTATGTTTGCCTGCAGATTTTTTAACTTCTTTTATATCATTAATAATGTAGTTGTAATCCTTGTTTTTCATTGCAGTTACATTCATAACCATATCAACTTCATCGGCGCCGTCTTTAATTGCGGATAGAGCTTCAAAGGCTTTAACTTCTGTTTTGTTTGCTCCGAGCGGAAAGCCTATTACTGTTACAATTTTTACATTGGTATTTGAAAGATATTCTTTTGCGAATTTTACGTATTGTGGATTTATACAAACTCCTAAAAATTTATATTCTTTTGCTTCATCAAAAAGTTTTATAAAATCGTCTTTTGTTGCATCTTGTTTTAAAAGTGTATGTTCAATATATTTATTTAAATCTTCCATTTTAATCTCCTTTTATATATTATTTAAAATTTTTGCTGTTGAATAAGATTTGTCTAATGTAAAAAAGTGTAGCCCTTTTATTCCATTGTTAACCAAATCAATACATTGCTTTGTCGCAAATTCAATTCCCATTTCTTTCATTGAAACAGAATCATCTTTGTATTTTTCTATATCTGATTGCAATTTTTGTGGAATTGTAATTTTTGCAAGTTTTGTCATCCTTTGAATTTGTTTATAGCTTATTATTGGCATTATTCCGGGAATTATTGGAATAGAAATACCTTTGTTTTTAAGTTTATCAATATAAGAATATAATTTGTCGTTGCTAAAAAACAATTGTGTAAAAATTGCATCAGCCCCGGATTGTACTTTTTGTTTTAAGTGCACAATATCAGTATCGATATCTGGGCTTTCAATATGTCCTTCCGGATATCCTGCAACAGCTATTGAAAAATCGGTATGCTGTTTCAAAAATTGTGTTAAATCATTTGCATATCTAAAATCTTGGGCACAAAGCGAGATGTTTTCAGGTATGTCGCCCCTTAATGCGAGAATATTTTCAATTCCCATATTTTTATAAGTATTGATTTTATTTAAAATATTTTCTTTCGTATTACAAATACAGGTTAAATGTGGCATAATTTGTGTCGAACACTTTTTATTTAATATTTCAAGTGTTGCTTCTGTATTATTTTCTCCGCTTCCACCTGCAGAACAGGTTAAAGATACAAATGCCGGATTGAATTTGTTTAGGATGGACAGTTCTTCAAGTAAATTGTCAATTTTATCGGTTTCTTTTGGAGGAAAAACTTCGTAAGAAATTACCGGTTTATTTGAATTTATGTATATATCCTTAAGTTTCATATATATAATTTTAGCAGGAAGTTGTAATATATAATATTTTGTAAAATTTTTGTAATATTTTTTTTTGTGGTTTATAATAAGGGGGTATTATTATGTGAAGGGAGATTTTTATTATGGGAAAATCAGTTTTTCCGAAAGCATTGTTAGGCTTTTTTGCTGCATTGCTTTTAGGTGCTTCGCCTGCATTTGCCAGTGAAGCAGATTTGGTTGTTCCATCAATCCACACAATTAGTCCTTTTAACTTTAATATCTTGCTTATCGGCATGGTTATTTCAGTAATCGGATTTATTTTTGGATTTGTGGAATTCTTAAAAATCAAAAATTTGAAAGTTCACTCATCAATGGGTGATGTTGGGAACACAATTTTTGAAACTTGCAAAACATACCTTATTCAACAAGGTAAATTCTTACTTTGTTTGGAAGTATTGATTGGTTTATGTATTGCATTTTATTTCGGATACTTGCAAAAGATGCCGTTGTCTAGCGTAGCAATCATTTTAGGATGGTCTGTTATCGGTATTTTAGGTTCATACGGTGTTGCTTGGTTTGGTATCAGAATGAATACTCTTGCTAATGCAAGAACAGCTTTTGCAGCTTTGAAAGGTAATCCTTTGGATATTTTAAATATACCTTTGCAAGCTGGTATGAGTATCGGTGTGTTGTTAGTATCAGTTGAATTAATTTTGATGTTAACAATTTTATTATTTGTACCTGGCAATCTTGCCGGTGCATGTTTTATTGGTTTTGCAATCGGTGAATCACTTGGTGCTGCTGCACTTCGTGTTGCCGGTGGTATTTTTACCAAAATCGCAGATATCGGTTCTGATTTGATGAAGATTGTATTCGGTATCAAAGAAGATGATCCTAGAAACCCTGGTGTTATTGCAGATTGTACTGGTGATAATGCCGGCGATTCAATCGGACCTACAGCTGATGGTTTTGAAACATACGGTGTAACAGGTGTTGCATTGGTTTCATTCATTTTGTTAGGTGTAACAGGTCCTATAAACCAAGTTCATTTATTGGCTTGGATTTTCACAATGCGTTTTATGATGATTGTAACTTCTGTTTTGGCTTATGCTATTAATAAACTTGTTACAAGAGCTTACGCAGCTAAAGCTGAAAAATTTGACTTTGAGCAACCATTAACTAATTTGGTTTGGTTTACTTCAATATTCTCAATTGTTATGACTTTTGGAGTAAGCAAATGGTTATTGTCAGGTTTGGGTGGCAATTTGTGGTTAATCCTTTCTGCAATTATTTCTTGCGGAACTTTGGGTGCTGCATTGATACCTGAATTTACAAAAATATTTACATCTCCAAAAGCAAAACACACAGAAGAAGTTGTTACAGCTTCTCGTGAAGGCGGAGCTTCTCTTACAATTCTTTCAGGATTGGTTTCAGGAAACTTCTCAGGCTTCTGGATTGGTATGGTAATCGTTTTATTGATGGGTGTTGCATATCTTGCAAGCACACATATTCCTGGTGGCGTAATGATTTATCCGTCTGTATTTGCATTCGGCTTAGTAGCATTCGGCTTCTTGGGAATGGGACCCGTTACTATTGCAGTTGACTCATACGGTCCTGTAACAGATAACGCTCAATCAGTTTACGAATTGTCATTGATTGAAGAAATACCTAACGTTAAAGAAGAAATCAAAAAAGATTTCGATTTTGATGCAAACTTTGACGTTGCAAAACATTACTTAGAAGAAAATGATGGTGCAGGAAATACATTTAAAGCAACTTCAAAACCTGTATTGATTGGTACAGCTGTTGTTGGGGCTACAACAATGATTTTCTCTTTGATTTTGGTAATCAAAGGTACATTGGGTATTCAACCTGAAACTGTATTGAACTTGTTAAATCCTTACACATTGTTAGGATTCTTGACAGGTGGTGCTGTTATTTATTGGTTCAGCGGTGCATCTATGCAAGCTGTTACAACCGGTGCTTATTCAGCAACAGAATACATTAAAGAAAACATCAAACTTGATGATAACTCTACAAAGAGCGCAAATTTAGCAAATTCAAAAGATGTTGTTAAAATTTGTACTCAATATGCTCAAAAAGGTATGATTAATATCTTTACAGCATTGTTTACATTTGCATTGGCACTAGCTTTCTTGTCAGCTCCTCACGGTGTTGATAACAAGCCTGTTTCATTCTTTGTAAGTTATTTGATTGCGATTGCAACATTTGGTTTGTTCCAAGCCGTATTTATGGCAAATGCCGGCGGATGTTGGGATAATGCTAAGAAGATTGTTGAAGTTGATTTGGATGAAAAGGGAACTCCTCTTCACGATGCAACAGTTATCGGTGATACTGTAGGTGATCCGTTTAAAGATACTTCTTCAGTTGCAATGAATCCGATTATCAAGTTTACAACTTTGTTTGGCTTGTTGGCAATGGAAATTGCTATCAATGAATCATTCAGAAATATAGCTCCTTATGTGGGCTTGGTTTGCTTGGTAATTGCGATTATATTCGTAATTCGTTCATTCTATGCAATGAGAATACCTGTAAAAAAATAACGGTATAACTTAATATTTTAGAGGGTGTGGCTATTTAATAGTTGCACCTTCTTTTTTATACTAAGTGAAATACTTGAAAAATTTTATATAAGGTATAGAATATATATAAGATAGAGTAGGAATTTTATATATGATAAAAACTGAATTTATAAGTTCTTTGAAAGAATTTTGTGCGTCTATAAAGTTTAAAAAAACTTTGGCATTTTTTGCGTTTACATTATTACTTACTGCTATAATATCTTCCCAAAATTTCTTTTTTCAAAATATTATTGAAAATGGAATAAGCAAACGTGATATTGTTGCTCAAAAAACTTTAACGGTAGTTGATGTCCAAAGAACAGAACAACATAAGAAAGAGGTTGCTCAAAAAGTAGATCCGATACTTGCTCCGGCAGAAGACGATTTTATAAAAACAAATTTACAAACATTGCAATCTTCGATTATTCAAATCCGTAAAAAAAATGCAATGCCAACGGTTAAAAAGGAAGAAATAAGTATTCTTTTTGATTTGTCTGACAATTCTAGAAAAGATTTTATTATAGAATTTTTGCTAAATGCCGATGATTCAAGTTTACATGAGGTTTTTGATAAAGCTACCGTAACATTAAATAATATTTTACAGGTAGGTATTACAGAAAAAGATTACGAAAAAGATAATATTGATAAAATAATAATGGGCAATATGGTGACTAATGTTTCTCGTCGTCAGGTTTCCATTATAAAGGCTATGTTAGAACAAGTTATTGTTCCAAATTTGGTAGTGGATGATTTTGCAACAGAAATTGCCAGAAAAAATGTTCAAAATTCTGTTAAACCTTATGAAACAGTTTTTCAAAAAGGTGATAAAATTTTGTTTGAAGGAGAGCCTGTTACAAGATTGAAAAGAGATGCCCTTCGTCAAGCAGGTTACAATATTTATGAATTAAATACGCAAGGGCTTGCATGCGTTTATATTTTGGTATTTATAAGCACCTTGTTATTTTTGGTTTATATGAAGTTCTTTGAAAAGACACTTTTTGAAAAAAATCATCTAGTGATATTTTCTGTTTTAG
Organism: Clostridiaceae bacterium; assembly: GCA_022641775.1. Lineage (GTDB taxonomy): Bacteria > Cyanobacteriota > Vampirovibrionia > Gastranaerophilales > Gastranaerophilaceae > RUG14219. The sequence continues at coordinate 3,180 of JALCDS010000019.1, read as the reverse complement.
CTCTTACTACGGCAGCCATTGCTGCAGTTTTACCGGTTGGAACTTCTCCTTACGTTCTGCCTATTCCGGCATTGATTATTATAGTTTCTATATTTTCAAATCCGCGAGTAGCTTTTGTTATGTCAACTATGCTATTAGCGCTTTTGACCATTGGATTCCAATATGATATTCAATTTATGGCTGCGTTTATTATGATGAGTTTATTCGGCGTTATTTCAATGTCTAGAATACAGTACGCAAAAAGGGTTGACCTTTTGAAAGCCGGTGTTCATATATCTTTGGTTGGTATAATGCTTATCAGTGCTATATATTTGCTCGAAAAATGTTTGATTGATGTAAGTAGTTTCTTTATAATAAAAAATATTGTGTATGTTGCATTGAATGGTATGATAAGTTCTATTATTGCCCTTGGAACATTGCCAATGTTTGAAAATACATTTAAAATTGTTACACCTTATGGTTTGGCTGAACTTGCTGATCCTAATCAACCGTTGTTAAAGAAAATGTTTAAGGATGCGCAAGGTACATATAATCATAGTTTGATGGTATCGAGTTTGTGTGAAGCCGCTGCGGAAGCAATCGGAGCAGACCCTGTATTGGCTCGTGTTGGTGCTTTGTATCACGATATAGGTAAATTGAGAAGGCCGATGTTCTTTGTTGAAAACCAATCGTATTTCCAAATAGGTAATCCTCATACAAATCTTGATAATCCTAGATTGAGCAAGATGGTTATTACTGCACATACCAAAGATGGTGTAGAATTGGCGAAGAAATATGGGCTTCCACCTGTTATAAATAATTTTATCCTTCAACACCACGGAGAAGGTTTGGCAAGTTATTTTTATAACAAAGCTGTTCAAGAAGAAGGGTCTGAAAATGTAAATGAGGAACAATTCAGATACACAGGGCCTAAACCTAATATGAAGGAAACTGCTATTTTAATGTTAGCTGATGCTGTTGAAAGCGCTGTTCGTTCAATGAAGAACCCGACTTCAGATGAAATTGATGCCGTAATTGATAGAATTATTGTTGAAAGATTGAACGATACTCAACTTTCGGATAGTCCGTTGACGTTGAAAGATATTAAAACAATTGCATCTACTTTTAGCAAAATGTTAAGAGGTATGCGTCATGAAAGAATAAAATATCAGGAAAACGTTATGGAAGAGCTTAAAAAAGAAAAAATAAACATTCCTAAAAAAGTTTTTGATGCAGATTTGGAGAAAAAAATTAATGAACTTGAATCAGGTAATGTAAAAAAGTCTGATGAGGGTAAAAATGACTCCGGAAATTAATATTTTTAGTGAAAATATCTACTCTGGAAAAACTTTAGATGAAAAGGCTTTGATTAAATCTGCCAAAATAATATTGGAGTTTTATCTCTCTATTCCTGAAATATATTCAAAATCATGTTTGAATAAACTGAATTTTGATGTGATTTCGTTTGATTTTTTGTATTGTGACAATGAAAAAACGCATGAGATAAATAGAGATTATAGAGGTAAAGACTATGCGGCAGATATTATAACCTTTGCAATTTTTGCTGATACTGAACCTGTGGATAGAATTATTTTTGATGGTGAAATAAATTTGGGTGAAATACTTATATCTTTGGATGGTGTCAAGACTGAAGCGGAGAAAGCCGAAAAAACATTTGATGACGAGTTAGTTTTTTTAATTAGTCATGGTATTTTGCACTTGTTGGGATTTGACCATCAAACTATGGAAGAGTATAATTTTGTTGTTGATTTACAAAATAGGGCAATTGAGTCTTTAAATACAAATATAAATCGAGGTAATGATGACTAAGTATAAGGCAAAAGGTTTTCAAAATGCATTTAAAAATGCTCGAAAAGGAATGCGTTTGGCATTAAAATCTGAACGAAATATAAGAATCCATGTGTTAAGCGGAGTCTTAGTATTTGCATTCGGTATTTCCCTTAATTTAAGTATTGCGAAGCTTTGTATTTTACTTTTAACAATTGCTATGGTTATATCATCTGAAATGTTGAATACTGCAATTGAATTTTCGCTTGATTCAATATTTCATAATAGGTATTCAACGCTTGTTGGAATGGCAAAGGATGTATCTGCAGGTGCTGTTATGCTGGTTTCTGTTGTAGCAGTTTGTGTCGGGTTATTAATTTTTGTTCCAGCCATTTTTTCATATTTTAGTTAATAAAAAAGCCCCTTTGTTGGAACAAAGAAGCTTTTTTTATTATATTAAATTTTTGTAAACTATTTTACAGCTTTAATTACTGTATCAGTGATATCAGTTCCGCCGAATAGTACAACACCTTTTGCTAGAACTACGTTATAGCCGTTGTTTTTAGCTATTGTTCCAATTTGACTTGAAATTGATGTATCGATAGCTTGAAGTTTTTCAGCGTAAGTTTTGTCGATTGCTGCTTTTTTAGTGTTTAATTCTTTGTTATATTTGTCTTCTAATGCGGCTTTTTTCTTTTCATCAGTTGTTGCTGTTACATCTTTTCTTGCTTTTTCAACAAAAGCGATTAAATCTTTTGCTTTAGCTTCTTGATCTTTTTTTAGTGCTGCAACTTGTGCAGATGATGCAACAACCCTTTGTACATCTACTACTGCTACATTGTAAGAAGCAGGAGCAATATCAGCAACTGAATCTGTTGCTGCGTTTGCAAAGTTTGCACCTGTAAAACCTAGTACTACTGCTGTAAAGCCTACCATTAATTTCATTTTGTTGTTCATATTAATTCTCCTTCTACACCATTTGATGTATATTACATTTATATTGTACTACAAAAATACTAAATAAATGTTAAATTCTTTACTCTATTTAAATAATACAATATAATTGTTATTGTGTAATAGAAGAGAGCATGATTGTTAAATTTTGTAAAAGTAATTTAATGTACCATGACAAATTATATTTTTAGATGTTTTATGAATATCGTATGGAAATTGAAATTACAAAATAAAGGTGAATAATAAGATGAAAATGATTAAAAACAGAAGGATTATTAAGAGCGTTGTCGTAGCAATGTCAGCTTCTTGTCTTTTTGGTATTTCTGCTTCTGCGGGCTTCGCATTAGATGTTCCGAATGAAGTTCAAACCGAAATGCATTATCAAGCTGGAACAAGCTATATGAACGATACTGTTAATATGCGTTACAGCAGAGACAGAAAAGCTATTGATAGAGATTA
>JALCDS010000018.1 GCA_022641775.1 Clostridiaceae bacterium | reverse complement strand
GAAATATTTTCAACACGTGCAAGACGTTTGATATAAGATTCAATTTCTTCAAATATTGGCTTTTCACTCTTTTGAGCGCGTATTTCAATATCAAATTTTACAGCAGGTGAGATATTGAAACTTTGTCTGACATTTCTTAAAGACGTAATAGTTTCAAATACAAGTTCCATTTCTTTTGCTTCTTTTTCAAACACAAGATTTTTGTCGAATGTCGGATATTCAGCAACGATTAAAGCTGAAGCTTTTTCAGAAGCTTCTTTTGGAACAAGTTGCCATACACGTTCTGTTATATGTGGCATTATAGGATGTAACATTCTCAATGACTTGTCAAGAACATATCTCAATACTCTTTGAGTATTGGCTTTCAATTTTTCATCTTGCAATTGGATTTTAGCAATTTCTACATACCAATCGCAGTATGAATTCCAGAAGAAATCATAAAGCGTGTGTGCCGTTTCGCCTATTCTGTAGTTTGCCATATCATCATTAATCGTTTTTGCAACGTTATTAACTTTATCAAGAATCCATTTGTCAGCAATAGTAAGATTATTAAAATCAATACCTTTATCATCAACTCCATCAAGATTCATCAATACAAATCTTGAAGCGTTCCAGATTTTGTTTGCAAAATTTCTGCCGTATTCAAAACGCTCATCAGAAATCTTGATATCCTGACCACCATAAGTGCAAAGGGATGTCATAGTAAATCTCAAAGCATCACAGCCGTATTTGTCAATAATTTTAACCGGATCAATTGTGTTGCCCTTAGATTTTGACATTTTTTGACCTTTTTCATCTCTGATAAGCCCATGGATATAAACGGTACTGAACGGAGCTTTTCCTGTAAATTCCAAGCCCATTGTAATCATTCTGGCAACCCAGAAGAAAATTATATCAAAACCTGTAACAAGAACACTTGTCGGATAGAATTTTTTGAAGTCGTCAGTTTCAGCATTAGGGAATCCCATAGTTGAAAAAGGCCACAAACCTGATGAAAACCAAGTATCAAGACAATCTGTATCTTGAACGTAATTTTCAGGATCAGGATTTTCCTTAGCTACAACCATTTCGCCTGTAACTTTATGATAATATGCAGGAATTTGATGTCCCCACCAAAGTTGACGAGAAATACACCAATCTCTGATATTTTCCATCCAACCTAAGTAATTTTTTGTCCAACGTTCAGGAATAAATTTTATTCTGCCATCTTTTACAGCTGCAATAGCTTCTTTTGCCAAAGGTTCCATTTTAACAAACCATTGTTCAGAAAGTAACGGCTCAATCGTTGTATGACAACGTTGGCATTTGCCGACATTGTGTTCATGGTCACGAGTTCTCAGTAAAAAGTTCTCGTAAGACAAATCGCCCAAAATTTGTTTTCTGGCTTCATATCTGTCAAGACCGTGATATTTTTGAGGAACTTCGCCACATGCTTTCATACAACCTTTTTCATCAATAACCCAAATAGGCTTGAAATTGTGACGTTTTCCTACTTCGTAATCATTCGGATCGTGTGCAGGTGTGATTTTTACGGCACCTGTACCAAAAGATTTGTCAACATATTCATCTGCAATAATCGGAATTTCTCTGCCGGAAAGTGGAACGATAACCGTTTTGCCTACAAGTTCCGAATATTTGTGATCGTCAGGATGAACTGCGATTGCAACATCACCAAACATAGTTTCAGGACGAGTTGTTGCAATAATTATTGCACCGGATTCACCTTTCAACGGGTAAGAAATTTCCCACAAATGGCCTTGCTCCGTTTCATATTCTGTTTCAATATCAGAAATAGCTGATTGACAACGAGGGCACCAGTTTACAATATATGCGCCTTTATAAATAAGTCCTTTTTCGTATAGTTTAACAAAAACTTCTTTAACGGCATCAGAACAACCTTTGTCGAAGGTAAAACGTTCACGAGAGCGGTCATAAGACGCACCTAAACGTTTGAATTGATTAAGGATAGCTGATTTATGTTCGTTTGCCCATTCCCAAGTTTTTTCAACAAACTTTTCTCTGCCTAAATCAAAACGAGAACGACCTTCTTTTCTGAGTTCACGTTCAACAACAGCTTGAGTTGCAATACCGGCGTGATCTGTACCCGGTAACCAAAGAGCTTCATAACCACTCATTCTGTGGTAACGAGTCAAAATATCTTGAAGTGTTCCATCAAGTGCGTGTCCCATATGGAGAACACCTGTAACGTTTGGAGGTGGCATAACGATAGAATACGGAGGCTTTTTGCTTTTGTTGTCAGCCTTGAAATATTCGCCGTCTTCCCAAAACTTGTAAATACTTTCTTCAGTTTCTTTTGCATCATAAACTGTGGGTAAATCATCAATTTTTGTTTTAGTTTCTGCCATCTTTAAAAATCCTTCTTATTTTGCTCTTGATGATAAATTAACACAAAAAAAAAGTTTGTTAAAGTAGAAAAAGACTTTAATCTAAAATATACTTATCTTTTAGAAACTACAATCCGATATTGTTATTTTTACAGAATTCAACAAGGTCATTATTTGCCTTTTTGACATTTGTATAAACATCCGCGTTATGAGTTTCTTTAGCAATAGCAACAGATGCCGAATACATCTTTTTTGCAGCAGTCATATATTTGTGTTGCTGAGGAGATTTTACCAACCCTATTTCCATAAAATATTGACCATATAACAAGTATAATCTTGATAACAAATCCTGCATTTCATAAGTTTTTGCGATTTCAACAGCTTCTTCCAGTTTGATTTTTACCGTTTCAAAATCAGAAAGCGCCATATACGCTTTGATAAGAACTGTTTTCAACAATATTTTAAAATAAAAATTATCAATTTTCGGGTTTTGAGCAACGTCAAGCGCTTGCTCCGCGATTTCAATAGCTGCTTTCGGACCTTCCAAAATCAGAGTTGCATCAGAAATCATATACCATGTCAAAAGCGCACCGAATGCCATTTTTTCTTTTGCAAAATAAACTATCTGCTCATTATAAATATCCATAGCTTTTTTTGTATCGCCACTATCTTTGAAAAATTTACCTAACATAACTTTCAAAATATTTTTCGTAAAATTGTCCCCGTTATTGTCGGCAAAAGTCACGATATTAAACAAATCTTCCTGAATATTTTTATAATTTTTTTGCATAAATCTGTTTATAATATCAGTCAAATTCCACTGAATAACGGCTTCATTATCCATAATATTTGCCTGATAGGCATGCATTGTATCATCCAGCAATTTTTTTGAAATTTTGAAATTGCCCTTCATTGTATTTGCCATTGCCAATGCAATTTTGCATTTTGAAACAAAAAGCTCATCTTCAATTTTGTTCTTTTCTATAATTTCAAACAGAATAGCAAGCGCTTCAAAAGCTCGACTATTTCCCTGCATAATCAACGCTTTTGACAAAACTAAATACGTTTTTATCCAAGATTCAAATACAAAAGCAACCGTTTGATTTTTATTATCAGGTTTTTTGTCAAAGAATTCGTCAAAGACAGGCATTATTTCCGTATCAACCATATTTACAATCTGCCCGCTATCACCGATATTCAACAACGCATTCAGTTTTGTACATTTTAAAAGTGCCATATTCAAAGGTGTCATTTTATCTTTTACTTTTTCGATAACGTTATCCGTACATTCAATTTCACCGTTATAATTGCCAACCTTGCGACAACAAAAAGCAAGATAACCCAACAATTCTGTTTCTTTTGGCTCATTACCTTCCATTTTGGCATTATTCAAAGCATCCGGTAAAAAGTCCATTGCCTCTTTCGGATTTGTTTTGGTTAAAATTTTGCCAAGTCTTTCGGCTATGTTATAACGAATTTTCAGAGTTTCTTTGTCATCAAATTCATTCAAAATTGCAAGACATTGCTTTTGTGAAATAACATATAGGCTAGTATCACCAATATAAGAAGTATATCGAACATTTTTAGACCAAATATTGAACGCAAGTTGTGGTTGTTGAAGATTTTGTGCAATCGCACCGAGTATCGCAATTGAATTCAGTGTAAAATTGCCCAAAAATGCAAGAATTTTTTCGTTCGCAGCAATAAAACCTTCATCCAGCTTTGCTTTATCTGTCACAGCTTCCCACAAAAAAGCATTTTTGAATTCAAAATACATATCACTATAAGGAATTATATATTCTGCCTTCAGCAAATAATCAACAATTGATTTTAAGTCTTCAACCGAAAGTTCAAAAACTTCCTGCAAAACCCCGATATTAATTCTTTTACCCAAAATTGCAGCACCAATCAAAAATTTGTATGCTCCGGAATTCAAATAAGATAAAAGCGCCAACCTCTGACCTATTACACCCTCAAAATTTGCAGACATTTCAAACGGTTGATTTGCTTTTCCACAATCGTATTTTAGAGCAAAAATCTGTTCAAAAAATGCAGGGTTACCTTTGCTCAACTTATATATTTCGTAAAGTTCTTCTTCTTTTAATTCAGGATAATTTTCTGTAGCGTTTTTCTTTGCTTCAAAAACTTCTTTCATCCCATCGTATTCAAAATCTGCAAGTTCAACATCCAAATAACAATCTTCAGCTTGGTGCTCAGGATAATAGAACCATCCGTTTGCAGGTCTTGCCTCATTATAGGTAAGTAAAAGCCTCATCCTCTCAAACACTTCTGAATTTTCCATATATCGCATAATAAATTCGTATGAAAACCCGTCAATGTATTCAAAATTATCTATTACAAAAACAGTATCTGCAATTGAAATAACTTTATTAAAAACTTTTTCTAAAAGTGCAAAAGTTTTGTTTTTGTTTTCCAACAAATCTTCAAATTTTCCTTCAAGATGTGGATACAAAAAGTTAATAATATCAAAAATTTCGCGGTCATTCATTTGAGGAAAAGCCTTTTTTACAAAGCTATATGCCGTTTTTTCAAACTGTGGATTGCTCAAACAAATTTCAGGTAAATTAAACAAACTCAAAAATACACCTTGAATAAAACCGCCCGGAGTCAACTGAGAAGATGGCGTACATTCGCCGTAAACCCAGTTTTTATCTTTCGCTTCATACATCATAGTTTTTAAAACAACACTCTTGCCTGTTCCGCGAGCGCCACTCAATGAAACAATTCTTTTGTTGTCAGAAAACAAACCTTTTAAAATAACATCTTTTGCCAACCCTTGTGAAAGTTTATTTTCACCGGATTTTTCTATATTGATAGTTTCTTCAATTTTTTTAGGAGCTTCTTTTTGTATTTCAGAAGCTTCTGTTTTGGATTCAAAAACATGACCGCATTTACGACATTGTTTTGCTTCCGGAAAATTTACCGCTTTACAAGAAGGGCAGACTTTTAATAATTCACTACCACAATTTTTACAAACTTTATTTAAAATAAAATTTACAGTTCCGCACTTTTTACAGGTTAATCCAATTCTTGAACCACAATGAGGGCACTTTAAAACATCTTCAGTGACATCTTTTTTACATTTAGGACATTTCATAATGTCTTACCCCTAATTAAATGCCATTTTAACTCTATCCATTAATTTAAATAAACGTTTTGAAACTTCAGATTGAGAAAGACCAAGCTCATTTGCAATTTCTTTTTGAGTCATGCCGTTTTCATATCTCAATTTATATATTTCAAGATATTTTTTATCTTTATCTGAATTATGGATGGCATAAACATAATCAACAACCTTTTGTAATATTTCATTTTTCATAGAAACATCTTCCGGTGTCTCCTGCGTAAACGGCACTGTATATTCAACTTTTATATTTGAATAATCAACAGCTGACGATGTTGCTGAATAATCAACAGGAACTTCACCTGTTGAAACATAACCTGTATGTGTTCTTCTTAATCTGCCGGAATTTTTCAATACATTTAAAATAGACGTAGTTGCAACTTTTTTCAAATAAACTTCTAAAGTTGCATCAGAAGAAATAGCATTAACAATCGCATATGAACGTTGGCATGCCTCATTCAAAAAGTCGTCGAACAAATCTTCGTTGTTCTGATATTTACGATCACTCTTGATTATTCTCTCTATTAAGTCTATCTTGTCTTGAGCTAATTCCACAACACATATCCCTTATCTTAAGACAGTATAACATATTTTATAAATATATTGTAATTGTTAAGTTAAAGTCAGGTGTTTTTATGGCGGAAGTAGGCGGTTTGACAACGTTTAGAGTGTTTTTTACAGATTGTAACACAATATTATCAATTTGGGTTGAACCACTACTTGCAACAACAGTTGTATTCTCAATCGCACCAGAACTACTTACTTTTAAATTGAGTTTTACACGATTGGAATATGCATAATCAGTTGCCAATAACAAATCACTCGATAATGACAATTTTATACTCTTACCTGCAGATTTCAAATAAGAACGCATTTGCCCGTTAGATGAAAGATAACCTGGAACTTGCCATACTACATTTTTTACACTCAAATATGGTTGACCCGATGATGTAACCTGCATTTTAGGTCTTGAAACATGTTGAGGAGCAGGAGTTGCAATTCTTTGAGGTTCAACTGGTCTTTGTGCTTGACTTACATCAGGAAGGTTTTGATTCATAGCATTATTGCCCTGTGGCGGAGTCACCGGTACATTTGAAATAGGCGCCGGTACAGAAGGTTCAGGCGCTTTTTGAGATTTTGTTTTTATTCCATAACCAATACCGGCAACGGCTAATACAGAAACCAAACTTGCAACTGCAATAATTGTTGCTTTTTTCATTGATTTTCCTGAATCGCTATGAAGGTTCATGCCAGGAGTCATTTCTGACATTTGAGATTCTTGCTCCATTTGTTCATTTGACGGTTCTTGCGGAATTGAAGATGCTGTATCATCTGTTGCATCTGTCAAATCTTCATTGAACAACATTTCAATATTTTCGGAAGTTTCAGCGGTAACGGCTGTAGCCATTGTTGCTGCTGTAGCTTCTGTCGGTGAAGTTTCAATAGTCGGAATAGATTCATCTGAAATAAAGCCAAACGAATCATCATCGTTTTGAGAATTATCCGATGGAACATCAGAAACAGATTCGTTTTGTTCAGCTTCAACATCAATCACATTATCCTCTGAATTTTCTTCTTGAGGAACTTCATCTTGTAAATCATCTAATGCATTTTGAGTTTGTTCATCGGAAATTTCCGGTTCGGCAGGCGTCATCTCGTCCGTTGAACTCAAAAGCTGATCAATTTCGTCTAACATATCATCATCTGATGACATATTATCAATATTTTCAGAAGATTCAGAATCATCAGTTGAACTCAACGGTTCAATATCGACATCCTTTTCTTCTTTTTCAGAAAGAGAATTCAACAAATCTTTTCCAAAACCTGACTTGTCATCTTCTGTATCTAATTCTTCAAAAGAAAACATATCATCATTCTGATTATCAGCATTTTCAGGAATTTCTAAATCTTCAACATTGATTGAATTTTCATCACTTGTTTGGACAGCGTCCGCATCACCAAAATCCAAGGTGTCATCACTGTCAACATCAAGCTCTGGGCCATCATTGTCCCCAAAATCAAAATCTTCTAAATTCACAACCTCATCTTCAGTTGTAGCTGAAGGAGCAGCAGCGTCTTCAAATTCACCGGTAAACAAATCGGCTTTTTCTGCATTCTCTTGAGATACATTGTCATCCTCAGTATTCGGAGTAGAATCAACATTTATATCATCTTCCGTTGACGTAATATCAGAAATAGTTGTTTTATTTTCATCTTGCAAATTCAAATCATCCTCTGTAGGAGTTGGGACTTCTTGAATATCTTCTGGAGTTGTAGAAGTTTCATTAAGTGATATATTTTCATCCAAGTCCAATTTGATATCATTATCATCTATTCCTAGTGTTTCATCAGATATATTATCCAAATCTAAAGCTTCAATATTTCCATCCGCATCGGTATCAAGCGTCATGGCAGATTCTTCCTGCTTGTCAGAAACAGATATATCATTTTCTGTCTGACTGTTGAGCTCAGATTTATTATCGTTTAAAGTTGCATTTTCCTCATCGGTAGTTTCAGGTTTATTCTCAACTTCTGTCGGAGTATTACTAACATCCGCCAAGAAATCATCCATAGAATTTAATATATTGTCAGCTTCGTTAATTGCAGCTTGAGCAACACTACCTGTTGCAGCACTCGCAACTGACGATGTTGTATCTGCAATAGCAGCTTCTGCGCCCATAGCTGCTGTGGCAGCTAAGCCAGCAGTTGCAGCGCCTTCAACTATATTACCTGCAACTTCACTAATAGCATCTACTACATTACCTTTTGAATCTTCATCAGATGGATGTTCTTCTTCATTATCTTGTACTTCATTTTGAGGTTCTGGAGAATTTTCGTTTTGATTATCTTGTGAAGTTTCATTGGAAGATTCTTCAACATCATCCTCAGGAAGCGCAACCAAAGCTTCTACATCATCTTCCAATCCGCTTTTAAAAGTCCCGTCATCATTTATTGTAAGTGCTGAAATATCAACCGTATTTTCATCAATTTGAGGTTCTTTAATATTAGGATTGTTCAATGCTGAATATGACAATGTTTCAAAATTTTCCAATTCAATAAAACTGTCACGTAAAGTTCCTGATTTCAAAAGATATTGGAAAAGTGTCTTTTTATCTTCTTTTTCTATGTCATTATCAAGTGTGTCAAACATCATATTTCTTATTTTCTCAACATCTTCATCATCAACAGATTGCATTGTGTCACCTTTGAAGTTTTCAATATATGTTTTTAAATCAGAAATATTTGACAACTTTTCTTTTTCTAAGAAGTAATAATCATCGTTACAGTTGTTTTTGTTTATCATTCCGGGTTCAACAAATCCTAATAGTTCCATTTTTGAAAAATCATTGTTGACCTTCATTACGACATAAATATCAGGGGTAATATTGAAATCGAAATGAGATTTAGGTATAAATATTTGGTTATCATCATAGACAACTCTTACATCTATATGAATATTAGGAAACATAACATCCGCTATATCAAATTCTTCAAGAATTTTTCGCACATAATGAAGGTTATAAATATTTTCAACATTCAATCCTTCGCTTTCAAAATATTTAATAGCGAGCTTTGCGCCTAATGCATTTACAAAAGCTCTATCCTTAACCTTTTTATTAGCAAACTTACATGCAAAAAAGTTTGCATCCGAAATATCTTTCTTATCAATTTCAATCATTGTATTTGAATCTGTAACCATAAGTATTCTCCCCCTACAAATAGTAAGAGGACGCGTAATAAAAAAATATTCCAAAATTGGTGTAAAGTTTTGTAACAATTATTGAAAAATAAAGATTTTTACGTCAAAATTGTCGTGTTAGTCGTTTTAAAATCATACTATTTAACGAATGTGTTTATTAAAGGAGGCAAAAATGATTAGTCCCGTATCATCTGTAAGTTTCACAGAAAATCAGGGTGACGTTCAATTTTTAATCAACCGCGACGGCAGATACACAATAAAGCCCTCACAAATGGTTGCTCCACCCGTAGAACCAAAATCAAAGAATTCACACAAAGCACTTTATTCAATGCTGGGTGTTATTGCTCTTGGCGTAGCAACAATAGCAGGACTTGGTTATGCGTCTAAAGAAGGTAAATTAAAACACATTGAAAAACCTGAAGGCTTCAAAGAAAATGTTATGGACAAACTTGCAACTGCCGGAGAAAAATGTATGGATTGGAGTGATAATTTTATCAGCATCTTCAAACATGACAAACATCAACCCGGAACACATAAAGTTGCCTAGTCTAAAAAATCGACAAGGATAACATTACTTACAAGAATTCCGCTTTCGGTAAGGTTACAGATATTGCCATCAAAATTCAAATACCCTGATTTTTGATATTTATCTATCACATTAGAATATTTTTCTTTAAAATCTATCCCAAATTTCCTATTTATAGCCGAAATATCAAGGCCTTTGGATTTTCGTAATCCTAAAAATATTTCTTCTTCCAGCATTTCACGTTGTGTAATTTTATGTTCATCTGCACATATTAAAGGGTTTTTTATATAATCCCCCAACTCATTTTTGTTAGCATAACGGACTCCTTCAATATATCCGTGTGCTGCAACTCCAAAACCATAATAGCTGTTGTTATACCAATAGTTCAAATTATGACGAGATTCACAACCTTTTTTTGCAAAATTGCTTATTTCATAATGCAAAAAATCGTTTTCTTTCATAATTTTGCAGGCATTTAGATACATATCAGCCTGAATATCATCATTTGCAATATTTTCAGGTCTATGTTCATAAAAATAGCATCCTTCATCAATTTTTAATCCATAAAGTGAAATATGTGTAACGCCCAATGATATTGCCTTGTTCAAATCTGAAGAAAAGTCTTGTAACGTTTGATTTGGCAATCCATAAATAAAATCCATACTGATATTTTTAAACCCGGCATCTTTTGCATAAGCCACCGCATCTATAGCTTGTTGAGAATTGTGACGACGTCCGATTCTTTTTAAAATATCATCATTAAATGTCTGACACCCTAAACTTACTCTATTTATTCCAATATCTTTTAATCCTCTAAAATATTCAAAACTCATTGTTTCAGGGTTTAATTCTATAGTTATTTCTGCATCTTTTTCAGTATCAAAAAGACACAATAACTGTTCTATCTCATTTACAGTCAAAGTAGATGGAGTTCCACCGCCTATATATAGTGTATTCAATTTTTCATTTCTATATTTCGACGTTATTTCTAATTTTAAAGCTTTTAAATATTGCTCTTTCAGCTCCAACTTAGGATACGAAATAAACGAACAATATTTGCACTTTGATTTACAAAACGGTATATGAATATATGCATTTTTAACCATAAATTAAGTATAAAATAAAAATAGAAAACGAGTTTATTTTAAAAGTTTGTATCGATAAAACCTATCACTATTCTCAACCCAACTTTGTGTAAAATCCATCATTTCTTTTGTAATAATCGCTTTTACTAAAACAGCATATCTTATATCAATAAAATTAAGCTTTTCCAAACGTTGGATAACATACCCCCTGGAACCGCAATTATGACAAAATTCTTCTTGAGAAATCACTTCACCATTTTTGTTCACATTTGCTTTCAATTTCACACCGCAACATGCACAGCGAGCAATATACCACTGATTTTCAATCAATTCACCACAATCCGGACAATACGAAAAATCTGCATCAGGTTTTACATGTTCGTGCTTACATGTTTTGTTTAGTTTAAAAAACTCCAGTATCATAGTTTTTGTTTAATGACAAAACACTGAAAGTCAAAATTTATTTGGCAAAATAATCACAAATAAGTTTCTTTTTATGAGGCAAAAAACTTTTTATTTCAGCTAAAATACCGGACCTTTTCAAGTCCTGAAGTTCTTTTTTTAGGATTGCTTTTTCTAACACAATTTTGTTGTAGAGTTCGGAACAAACAGAACTCTTATCAACGTGCTCTTTTAATTTCGCTAATTGAATTTCTTTAGTTTCAATATCTTTAAGTATGTTTCTTTTCACTTTTATAAAGACCTCTTGAATAAGACATTATCAGAATAAATTATCTTACGAAATTTTAAATCAACTTTTTAGGTGATTTTGAAAAAAATAGACAGTTTGAAGGATATAAAATTATTAAAATTTAAACTAAAGCCGGCTGAAAATTAAAGCCAAGATTTAAAGCTTCAATATTTTTAGGCAAAAGGTTTTTTCTATGTGGTGGCAAAACCGTATCCAAAGCCTTTGTAAGTTTGTCTACGGATATAAGACCAGAAGCTTTTGCCAAAACTCCAAGTGATAAAATATTTGCCATCTTAACGTTACCCAACTCTGCTGCCATCTTTGTCACAGGCGCAAAAATATAATTGATATCGGTACGTTTTTTAATTTCTTTTACCAATGAAGAATTTGCAATCATCATTCCGCCCTTTTTCAATCTCGGTAAAAACTTATCGAAAGACAAATCATTCAATGCGATAACAAAATCAATTTCTTTTTTATTAACAGAACTAACTTCACTTTCAGACATAACTATCTGACAATTAACAGTTCCTCCACGCATTTCAGCACCATAAGAAGGATACCAAGTAACGTTTTTGTCATCGTGCATAAACGCACTTGCCAAAACTTCTCCGGCAAGCAATACACCCTGTCCGCCAAATCCTGCTATTATAAAACTTTTTTCCATTTGAAATTATACCTCTAATTTTCTTTATATCTATACTTTTTGCAAAACATCTTTGTAAACACCCGGAACAAAGACTTTCATCATATCATCTCTTACTCTGTCATGAGCTTTTTGAGGTGTCATATGCCAGTTCGTAGGACATGTTGACAAGATTTCAACAAAACTGAAGCCCAACCCTTTGAGTTGGTATTCAAAAGCTTTTTTAATTGCTTGTTTTGCTTTCCTTATATTTGCAACAGAATCCAAAGAAACACGAGCCGAATATGCAGTACCTTCACATAATGCAATATGTTCCGCAATTCTAATCGGATATCCGTAATATTCAACGTTACGTCCAGTAGGAGAGGTTGTTGTAACTTGACCTAACAAAGTTGTAGGTCCGAGCTGACCGCCTGTCATACCATATGTGGTATTATTTATACAAATTGCTGTAATATTTTCACCGCGAAGAGCAGCGTGCGTACTTTCTCCAAGTCCGATTGATGCAAAATCACCATCACCTTGATATGTAAATACAAACTTATCAGGTCTTGCTCTCTTTATTCCTGTTGCTTCTGCCAAAGCCCTTCCATGCGGAGCCTCCACAGAATCAACATCCAAATAATCATACAAACAAACAGAACAACCGATAGATGTTGCTGTAATTGCATTTTCTTTCAATCCGAGTTCATCAAGACACTCTGCGACAAGTCTTATTGCAACACCATGGTCACATCCCGGACAAAATCCGTATGTCATATCTTTTATTATTGAATCCGGTACTTTAAATACTTGTGTTGCCATTTTATACCTCTATTAAACTTTCAATTTTATCAACTAAATCTTCTACATCAATCATTGAGCCAACGCCTTTTCCGTAGAATTCAACAGGAACTTTTCCGTTTACAGCCAATCTGACATCACGAACCATTTGTCCCATATTAATTTCAGTAACCAAGAATTTCTTAGCGCTACAACTCAATTCTTTTAATCTCTTATTCGGGAACGGTGAAATTGTAATAGGTCTGAAAGCACCTACTTTCAACCCTTTTTCACGCGCAATTTTTACCGCAGATTTTACATTTCTGCTCATTGAACCAAAACTTGCAACAATCAAATCTGCATCTTCAGTCATATATTCATCATACATAACTTCTTTTTCTTCAATAAGCGCATATTTTGCATAAAGCTTATTCAAAAATACACATTGATCATCTGCAGAAGGTGCATACGAACGAATAACACGTCTGCCTCTACCTTTTGCTCCTGTCAATGCCCACGCCGAATCATCAACCTCAGGATAAGGATAATCACCAAAAGTTACAGGTTCCATCATCTGTCCCAAAAGCCCATCTGCCAAAACCATTGTAGGGTTTTTATATTTGTGCGCAAGATAGAAAGCTTTGTATGTTAAATCAATACATTCCTGAACATTTCCCGGGGCTAAAACTATCAATTTGTAATCACCGTTTCCACCGCCGATTGTAGCTTGATTATAATCACCTTGGGAAGGATAAATATTTCCTAATCCTGGTCCGCCTCTCATTACACTTACCAATACTACAGGTAACTCTTCTGCTGTGGCATATGAAAGAGCTTCTTGCATCAGTGAAACCGCACAAGAAGAAGATGATGTCATAGCTTTTGCTCCGGTTGAGCATGCTCCTATTACCATATTTATAGATGCAAGTTCACTTTCGGAAGATACGTAAGCTCTTTTCAATTCTTGCATTTTACCACTCATAAATTCTCCGATTTCACTCTGCGGAGTGATAGGATAACCGAAATAACATTCACAACCTGCAATAACTGCAGCATTTGCGATTGCATAATTACCCTTTATCAAAACTTTGCCTTCCGGCTTTGTTGCTGTTAATGTCATCTTTAACCTCTAAATACCTTTGTAATTGCCATATCCGGACATCTGGTTGCGCACATTGCACATCCCAAACATTCTCCTTTAGGGTCACAAAACTCAACAGGTTTTGCACCTAATTTGTTAACTTTTTCCCCGACTTTTATGAGTTTCTTGGGGCACTCATCTATGCATAAATAACAAGCTTTGCATCGTTGTTCATCAATTTCTATATGGCTCATAATTTCCTTCTTTTTAAATTATCGTCTTTCTGCATTGTATCACCTAATCATAAAAAAGACTTCTATTGTTTACAATTGTAATAATATTATGATTTTTCTTTGCTATCTGAATGTTTATTCTGTAAAATAATCTCAAAAGGGGAAATGTAAAAAGTAATCCTCGTTCATTGGAGGATAAAGGAGAAATATGGCACCTACAATTGATGATATTGTTGAAATTTTGGGGAATATACAGACACAGGATGCACAAAATAATGATAATCTAAAATCGTATTTTGAAGAATTTAAAAAAGTGTTGGAAGAGAAGCAAAATATCACTTCCGAAAAATTTGATGCACTCCAAAATAACTTCAACGAGATACTTTCAAGACCTTCTGAAGCCTCAAATACACAAGAATTACATGACTTGTTCGACAACTTTCAAAAGCATGCCGGAGAAATTTTTGACGGCATAAATTCTCAAAAAGCTTTAGTTGACCATTTTAACCAAGTTATTGAACAACTTTCCACAAATATTACAGATAAAGAAGAAATCGTAAGCCATATAGTAGAATTGAAAAATAAAATCAATGAATCTTCTGAAGCTTTTGCTACAACTAATCAATATGCACTCAATTGTATTCAAGATTTAAACACAAATTTGAATTCTATTATGCTTCAAGATAACAACCACGAAATACGTGTTCAACTCGAAAATTTGGCAAATATTACAAACAATACACTTGCAACATTAAAAGAATTTAACCAAAAAACAGATACACTTGCGGATGCAATCAAAAATCTTATAAACAGTGATGAATACGTAAAAGCATGGCAAAAAATTTATGCTATTTCTGATACTACGTCTGAAATAGCTGCAAGATTATCTTACTTGCCATTAAAATCAGATACCGACGAAATCAATCAAAAAATTGATACAGTAAAAGAAGATATAAATAATGTAGTAATCCAAAATTCAACAGAAAAATTTGAAAAAATAAACAATATTTTATCTGAAATGGCTCAGAATTTAATTGAACAACAACGAAATCTATATTTTGAAAACCAAAATTCTGAAAATCCAGATAGTTATCAGGCTATCTCTGAAGATATCAAAAAACTTGAAGATACCTTCAATACTAATGCGCAAAATTACAAGGTAATAATTTATGAAACATTAACCCAAATTAAAAGTGCATTAGACACACAAAAGGATGAAGTAAACGGAATAATAAGCAATTCTTGCGGAAACAATACCGTTATAAATGATAAACTGGTAAATCTTGAATCATTGAGTAATGGGTTCAAATCTTCAATTGAAGAAATACTTTCCGGAATTCAAACAGTTAATCAAAATTTATCAGCAGTTGATTCTTCAACCGTGACAAACGATGATGTAAAACAAGAAATTGAAACAGTTAAAGCTTTATCTGGCAATATTGTTGAAATGTTAAATACTTTCAACACAAAAAATGAAGAATTTGAACAAACTATCAATAGTATGGTTTCAAGTGAAAGTTACAATACATCAGTTCAAAAACTTGATACATTATGCGCGCAAGGGGAAGAATTGATGGTAAAAATTTCCCAATTACCTGCAAGAGAAGAAATTTCGGATATTTTAAATAATATTTCACAGGACATTTTGAAATTAAGTGAAGATTTTACAAATCAAAATAACGAATACCAAACAAAAATAGAAAATATAAGATCTACTATTGAAAGTTATCTAAATGAAATAAAAGATTATGCCGATAAACAAGGCTACAATGTATCACAAGATTTTCAAGACAGATTATATTCAATCGAAAATACGCTAAACACTCAAGCTTCAGAACAAAAAGAAAAAATTGAAAAATTTAATTCTGAAATCGAAAATTATATGAATTTGACAAATGAACTTGCAAATAAGAGTAATGAAAAATTTACAACTTCATCTAATGAAATTGCGGAAATCAAAAATGAATTACAAGATATTTCAGATATAATATCTTCAATCAATGCAAATACCGAATACAAATTTTCAGAAAGTGTAAATTATCTTGATTCTAATATTCAAAAAGTAATTACAAATTTGGAAGACATGAAAGCTACAGTAGAAGCCGGTTGCAATTTGACATCACTACAAGGCTGTTTAGATTCTATCAACTATAGATTTGATGAAATTTCTAATGTTTTAGACACTTTAAAAGACAGTGTTACACCGGATGAGGAGCAACCTCATGATACAATAACTGATTTAGATGATAAATTAACTACCCTAAAACAAGAAATTGATTTGGTTCATACTGACATAATAGATTCTGTTAACAACAAATATGAAACTATAATCAAAAATATTGAAGTTTTAAAAACCGATATTTCAGAAATTATAGGATATGATTTTGATAAAAACTTTGCAGACTTGAAAGCACAAATCGAAATGTCATTTTTGAGCACCGGTTCTGACATTAAGAATGCCTCAACAGAACAACAAGATGCAATTTCTTCTCTTGAACAGGTATATAAAGATATCCAAAATCAAATAACTTCTGTTGATGAAAGTATTAAAAATAATATTCCTGACAGAATTGAACTTTTGAGAGTTACAATTGAAAACTTTACCAGAAATTTAGAAGTTAATATAAACAAAACATCAAACTTTATTGATAACTGGCAAAATGATTTGGAAGAAATCAAAAATTTCACAACTGATGTAAAAACATCATTAAGCAAAAAATTAGATGCTTATACTTCAGAAATTAAAAATCAAATCATTAACAGTGATGGTACAGAGAAAACCCTTCAGGTTTTAGATAACTTGAGAGCTTCAATGGAAAGCGGTATTGCTGAAATTACAAATATCCAATCTGACAAGGTTATGGAACTTGGAAGCAAAATAAAAGATGTTGTGATTGAGGCTTGTGAAAATTCTCTGGATAGAATTAACAGTACTATTGAAAATGTAAACGCCTTAGGCACAATGACAAGCGATAATGACAAAATAGTTTCTGTTATTGATAATTTGAAAAATATATTGTCAAACGAAATTTCTACAAAACTTCAAAAATACGCAGACGAACAAAATCAACAATTAGAAAAAATCAAGGCTGACATTGATTCTTATGTATATTCAGAACAAATTGAAGACGAAAAATCTAAAATACTTGATGATATAAATACAATTAAGGAAACTAACCAAGATAATGAAAATATTTTAAATATTGTTTCAAAACTTGAAAAAAGAGTAAATGATATAAGTGCAAAAAATCCTGCCAATGACTATGTAAAATCCGTTGGCGAAAACACAAGAGAAACAATATTAAATGAATTGGCAAAAGTAAAAGCAGAATTAGAATTTTGTTTGACTGAATCGCAATCTTCATTAAATGATGTTAATGACAAACTTGATGACATCATTTCTTCTGATGACATGATTGCTCAAACCTTGGAAGCTTTACATTCAAAGGTTGATGTTCTGGCGCAAGATGATGATTTTGACCTGACTTTTGAATTGGAAGATGTCAAAAGTTTAATTTTAAGTCAAATTGATGAATTAAAAACCACAACTGAAAATGAAAAAACTCAAAAGCTTGACGAATGTTTAAATCAAGTTTTGGAAAATATCAATAATATTGACAAATCTTCAAAAGATGCAAAAGATGATATTATTTCTGCAATAGTTTCTGTTTTTGATCAGGTATCTTTCGTTGAAGAAACTGAAGAAATTAAAGATTTTGTAGAAGAAAAAACAGATGAAATAAACACAAAATTAAAAGAAGTTAATGACAGATTAAAAATAATCACAACCGGCGAAAGCGATGTTTATACTTATACACTTCAAGATGTTGAATCTGATATTGCGAAATTAAGACTCGCTATGAATGACATAACAGACAAATCATCAACTCAAGCTCTTGAAGATTTAAGAGGTAACATTGACAAAGTTGTTGATGCCGTTGAGAATATGAAGTCTTCTTTATCACAAGATCAAATCTATGAATTGAAAGATGATTTTACTAAATTGAGCCAAGATATGGTTAGCATATCTTCTCGAACAAACAAATTGTTACTGACTTCAGATGATTCATACAAGGCTCTTTCTGACGGATTAGACAAGTTTAGCGGATTAATTTATCAACTAGAAAACAAAATTGATTTTCCTGATACAACTGAAATTTCAGAACGTATTGAAAAGAAAGTAGATGCCTTAAATATTGCACTAAGTAAATCCATCAGTAATGATCAGGTTTTCCATCAGGTTCTTCAATATTTGGGCGAATGGATGGACTCTGTAAGTGAAAGTATCAATGGTATTTCAGCACGTACTTCAGAAATTTCTAATGTAAAAGAAATGCTAGCTGAGTTAAAAACTCAAGTTCCTAACCAGTCTGAAATTTTGGATCAAATAGGCGCTAAATTTGAAGCCCAAGAATTAAGAGTTGACAGACTTGAAATGAAATTGGATAATATATTAACTGCCGTTGAAGATAACACTGATTCTATTGTTAATAAAAAACTTGAACGACTCGATAAACAAATGGCAAAATTAGCCTTAAGCGTGGAAAAACTAACATCTTATGTTGATGAAGAATAATTTAATTAAAGAATTACAAAAACAACTATCCCCGGAAAATGTCCTCACTGAAATTGAGGAACGCTATGCTTACGCAAAAGATGCTTCAAATAGTTTTGAAAAACCAAATTTGCCTGACGTTGTAGTATTTGCACAGGATATTTCTCAAATACAATCAATCGTTAAAATAGCAAACAAATATAGTATTCCCATAATTTGTCGTGGTGCAGGAACAAATGTTGTTGGCGCTTGCACGTGTGTTCATGGTGGTATAATTTTAAATTTTTCAAAAATGAATAAGATACTTGAAATTAATTCAGAAAATATGACAGCAAAAGTACAACCCGGAGTAGTTGTAGGGGATTTACAAAAAGCAGTTGACTCCTTCGGACTTTTCTATCCTCCGGATCCTTCAAATTTAAAAGTTTCTACAATAGGCGGAAGCATTGCCCAAAATTCAGGCGGAGCAAAATCATTTAAATACGGAACAACAAGAGATTATGTACTTGAACTTACTGTTATTACTGCTAACGGTGAAATTTTAAAAACAGGTTCAAATACAATAAAAAATTCTACAGGATACAATTTAACAAGTCTTTTCACTGGTTCAGAAGGCACACTCGGAATTGTCGCAGAAGCAACTCTAAAACTCATCCCAAAACCAGAATGTCAAAAGGTTTTGATGGCATATTTTGACAGTATTGAAACTGCAATTAAAACAGTTAATTCAATAATTGAACAAAAAATTTATCCTACAACAATTGACTTTATGGATAAAAATGCCATTCAAACGGTTGAAAAGTTTTATCCCGCAAACCTTTTAACAGACAAAGAATGTGCACTTATTATTGAAGTCGACGGATTTAAAAATTCGATTGAATATCAAAAAAATATTATCGTTAATATTTTGAACTCAAATAACGCAAGTGAAATACAATTTTCTACAAACGACGAGGAATATGAAAGAATTTGGGCTGCACGTCATTCATCCATGGGTGCTTGCGCGAAATTAAAGCCAAATGTAACAACAGATGACGTAATCGTTCCAAGAGAGAATTTGGCAAAACTTGTCAAAGGAATTCAAGATATTTGTAAAAAATATAATCTTACTACATGTCTTGTAGGTCATGTCGGAGACGGTTCAATTCATCCGCAAATTCCAATAGACTATAATGACAAAGAAGAATATAAAAATTATAAGTTGGCAAAAGCGGAAATATATGATTTGACAGCTTCCTTGGGAGGTATTCTTTCAGGCGAACATGGCATTGGAGTAGAAAAGCAACCTTATATTGATAAGGTTATAAATTCTACAGCCTTGAATTATATGCGACAAATCAAAAAAATATTTGATCCTAACAATATTTTGAATCCTTATAAAATATTTTAGTCCTGGAGTTGAAAGATGCCGAAAGAAACTTGTTTAATCAGATACTTTGAAAGCCTTGGATTAGAAGTCCATACAGGTACAAAGGCTCGCGGAAATCAAGGGTTCTTTTTGAAAAATAGAATTGATATTTCTAAAAATATTAAACCGGAAAGAATTGCGCCTACCCTAATTCATGAATTTGCACACTATATACATTCAAAGCTCGAGCCTGATATGAATAAAACAGGCGGAACTTTTCTGAAAATTTTTCAAACTGAAAATCCTATTATAAAAAAAGAGCTTGTAGCTGTAACCCATTTTGTAGATAAAAATTCTTTATGTGAAAAATTATACACACATAAAAAACTCGTTCAGGAAAAAATAAAATTTTATGATAATGAAGTAAAAAAATATTACCCAAAATTTCAACGTTCAAAGAAATTCAAAGAATTTAATAACTATATAAAAAAATCAAAAGCTAAATATCTGTTAAAATATGATCGCGTAAAATTAATTACGGGATTTTTTAACAGACATTATGAAATATATTCAATAGATAACATTGAAAATGATTTTACAGATATGCCAAAGGCTTTTGCCTCATACATAAGACTTCATTCTTACCAAAAAAGACAATCTAGAATTTCAAATAAAATCAACCATTATAAAAAATACTACGAAAAACCTGCAGAACTTTTTGCAAGACTGGTTGAAAGCATATATATAGATAAAAATTCTACTTGCGATATTGCACCCGTAACTACCGGAATATTTTATGAACTTTTAAACAATAACTATTATAAAGAACTTAAAAATGTTATTGATTAGTTACAAGCAACCATTATGCCGAATATCGTTTAAATGTTCTCTCAATATTTTTCGAGATTGCAGATTTAACAGTATCATATTCTGTAGTTAATGCCGAAATTTCTGTATCAAGATTTTTCATCTGCAAATCAATCGTATCTTCTTTGTTTGATAAGCGTTGTTTTTCTGCATTGTATTTAGCTTCTGCCTCAGCAACAGCAGTTGTATCTTCTTCCGTCTTGATATTTGTATCAGTTGCATAATTTTCTTGGTAATAATATTTATCAGAACCAATTTTGGATAGAACAAATCCACCACTTTGCAACATATTTTGGAAGTAATCTTTATCAGAAACATTTGAGTTTTCTGTCCAACCATTTGTACAAATCATATTCAACATAGTATCGTAGAAACCTGCCAATTTTTGATCATCAGCACTAACTTGAGTATCCGTTACAACATCAAATGTTGCAGCAGCATCTGTCGCGAAATCACTTGATTGAACAGTTTTACCAACACTATATGCAGATTTTGTTACCCCTTGCATATACTGTTCAAAGTATGTCAAATATGCCTTTGCAAAATTTGATATATTTATACCTACGGAACTGTTTAAATCGTCATCGGCTTTGTTTCTACAAAAAGCAACACCGATTGATGCGCCACTTCCATCATTTGAAATTGCATCATATAATTTTCCACGGACTTTCCATGAATGTTTTTTACCATCTCTGTTAACTGCAGTTAGTGAATCATCTGCTACCAAGCCTTTATACAAAGCTTCTGCACTTTGTCTTGCATAATTCAATGCAGCTGTTGTATAAGATTCACCTGTACCTAACAGTCCTTCAAAAGTGCTCATAATATCATCTAAACATGATAAATTTTCAACCCAACTTTGGAAATCATCGGCATAACTATGCTGACCATCTTGACCTGTTGCAATTACAGTATAATCTCCATCCAAGATGTCTCCAATAGACAATTTCGCAGCCGTACTCTTTTCATTGCCCTCTGTCAAATCGGTGCCTGTACCGTCATATAAGTGGAAAGACCCAGTATCAATACCAGCTTCACCGGTATTTACATAATAAGAATCCGCTGTATTTACATCGTATGAATCAGCTTTTAATAATGTCATCAATTGCTGATATGTAACATTTGCAGTAGTAGATGATACAGTAGCTGCAGCTCCTAAACCTGCCTTTTGGTTATAAGCTACATTTTGTATATTGGTACTTTGAATTTTTGTAATCAAACCATTACTTGCTAATGATTCAATAAATTTATTACGAACCGTATCTGAAGGTAAACTGCCTGAAGCAAGTCCTTCTTTTGGAATCCCTGCAGCTTGAGCAGCAGCAGCATATTGAGAACTCAACACAACTTTACCATCGGATGCTGTAACTAATGTTGGAACATAATCATTCAATGCCGATGGGTTCATTAATAACCCATAAGTCAAATCCTGAGTTCCAGCATCTGAACCTGAATAATCATATACTAATTTTGTTTTACTTAATGAACTTTGATAATCATTAGAAACATCCTCAAGTTGACGTGAAAGAGCAAGCTTCTGATGAGATAAACTCATAGATCTAAACTCACAGTCTGACTTTCTGGCTGTTATTGTTAATAATCTTGCTTGTCCTGCTGCCAATCCCATTGTTTTAAGATTTTCCTTTCGATTAACTTAGTAACATTTCCTGATCTTTCATGTTGTACTACGGCTTTTCAGCTTTAAATCTTTAAATATAATAATAGATTCGTAACAAAAATTAACAAATACAAAATAGGGTATAAAATAAGCTGACTCAAACAAAAACACTTTTTAAAAATCATCTCACTTCTCTCATTTCATTCGTTCGTGCCTCTGCTCTCCTCCACCCCCTCGCACTAAACGGCAACGTTATCAATTAAAACGAAAACTCACCGTTTCCGTTTATAATTAGCTCTTTTGATTTTGTTTCATTTCGTACAAGCGCTCATTTCACTTGCGTTGTCATTCGCTTTTGTACTCATTCTTTCGAGTTCGTTCGCTTACGCTCTCTCCACTCTACACAAAACCCAACTCTCTCTCATTTCATTCGTTCGTGCCTCTGCTCTCCTCCACCCCCTCGCACTAAACGGCAACGTTATCAATTAAAACGAAAACTCACCGTTTCCGTTTATAATTGTTAACCTCTCTCTCATTTCATTCGTTCGTGCCTCTGCTCGGGGGTAAAAAAAAGACCGCTGTTTTTACAGTGGTCAAGGTTGGTTATTTTGGTTATGTTATAGTATTTATGAGTTTATTGTTTCGATTTTACATTATTTTTAATTGCCCTCAAGATTTATATTTGCTTATTTTTATTGAAAAGTTTACAAAATTTAATATTTTTATTTGCTAAACTGTAATTATGCTATGGGAAAATTTGAGAAAATTCTTTTTATCTAAAATTCTGCGCCGGAAATATTACCGAACAGGTAAATGCAAGGCTTGCGGAAAATGCTGTACGCATATTTATGTAAAACACTATAAACATGTTCTTAATGATGAAAAGGAATTTGAAAAATTACAATTTTTGCATAAATTTTACACCTATTTAAAGGTTATAGGGAAAGATGAAGTTGGACTTATATTTGAATGTCAAAATCTTGATGCTGAAACACATCACTGTAAAATTCATAAGTTTAGACCGGGCATCTGCAGACGCTATCCGCAAGAAGAGCTGTTCTCTATGGGAGGGGCACTCTCTGACGATTGCGGTTACAAAATGGAACCGATTATCTCTTTTGGCGAAGTTCTCGCTTCAGAAAAAAAGAAACTTAAAAATTTGAGATAATTTATTTTTCTATCTTTGGTTCTACATTATTTAATTCAAAGATATCAAAATTATTTGCTAAATCATCTATAGATTGAATGTTGTTTTTTTGTGGAAAAATAACATTCATACTGCCAACATGTCCTTCCAATAACATATTTTGTCCTGGCATTTTTTTAGCACCTGCAAGAATTGATGTATCAATATCAGGTCTATCACATAATATTTCACCAAGCGCATTTACAGAACCTATTGTTTTGTTGTCATTTGGCTTTCCGCCAATAATCCATGCCGTTAATTTTTCGTTCGTACTATCTTTTAATTCTTCTACTTTTTTTGCAATTTTTTCAAGCTTGTCACCTATTTTTATATTTTCAAAAGGTTTTAGCCTTTCAACAAAACCGGTTCTGGCATTTCTTACAACAACAAACAAATCGCCACCTGTAACATCATAATTCAATGTTCTACTTGAACCCAAATTAGAAGACCTTGTCGTCAATGGTCCATGATATCTTGTGACATCAGTTTTGTTTGCAGCTCTAGCAAATTCTAAATTTGAAATTATTAAATTAGTCTTTCCTTGAAAACTTATTTTATCCATTTTTGTCCTTTCACTTAAAATCTTATAAAGATATTAATATTCCTAAAAATATTTTTTGATAGATAATAATCAATGTAAGTCATATCAAATATTTCCTATTATATTTGTAAATAAGATTAAAAATGATAATAGTTACTACTTTACAAAATAAAATTACTATGCTAATATAAATTTGTTAAGAGAAAATATTTCAAAAGATTTGAGATAAAGAAAGGTGGTCAAAAATGGCAAAATTTGTATGTACAGTATGCGGATGGTCAACAGAAGCTGACAAAGCTCCTGAAAGATGTCCTTTATGTGGAGCTACAACATTTAAAGAAGTAAGCGCAAGCGGAAAAGAATATGTTACTGAACACCATGTTGGTGACGGTAAAGTTGAAGATAAAGAAGTTACAGAAGGTTTGAAAGCAAACTTTGCAGGAGAATGTACTGAAGTTGGTATGTATCTTGCAATGAGCAGAGTAGCTGAAAGAGAAGGATACCCTGAAGTTGCTGAAGCTTACAAGAGATATGCATTTGAAGAAGCTGAACATGCTTCAAAATTTGCAGAATTACTTGGTGAAGTTGTAACTGATTCAACAAAGAAAAATCTTGAAATGAGAGCTGCAGCTGAACAAGGAGCTTGTGAAGGCAAAATGGCTATTGCAAAAAGAGCTAAAGAACTTGGCTATGATGCAATCCACGATACAGTTCATGAAATGGCTAAAGATGAAGCTCGTCACGGCAGAGGTTTTGACGGACTTTTGAAAAGATATTTTTCATAAATTACGAATCTAACACATAAAAAGAGAGGATTACAATTGTAATCCTCTCTTTTGTTATTTAAAATATTATTTTGAAAATTCAATTAAGACTTTCAAAGTATCTTTTTCTTTATTTTTCTCAAAAGCTTCCAATGATTTGTCCGCAGGATATATTCCGGAAATCATCGGTGAAAAATCAACTTTACCTGATTTTAAAAGTCTTAGTGCTGCAGGGAATTGACCACAACGAGAGCCAAGAACAGTAATTTCATCAATTACAATCGGAGCTAAATTCAATTCTTTACCTGAGGCAACCGTACTTTTCAAAACCAAAACTCCACGAGGTTTAGTCAATGCCATTGCGGTTTCAAACCCACCGGCTGTTCCTGTTGCTTCTACTACAACGTCATATATTTTTTCAACCTTAAATTCTTGTAAAAGTTGTGTTTGAACTCCTTGAGCTTTAGCGATATCTAATTTGTTTTGATGTTTTCCAACTAAAAGTACATCAATATTTTGAGCGTTAAGTGCAAGTGCCGTAATCAAACCTAATTTTCCGTCTCCTAAAATTACAACTTTTTCAAACGGTTTGATATGTAATTGTTCTAAAATCTCACATGCTGCAGCAAGTGGTTCTACAAATACAGCCTGTTTTGTCGGTACGTTTTCTGGAACTTCAAATAATACTTCAATTGGCATTGTAAAATATTCTGCCATACAACCGTCTTTTTGCCAAATACCAAGAGTATGACGGTTTGGACAATGTCTATAAAGTTTTTTGCCACACCATTCACAATCAGGATCTTTACATCCATAACTAATTTCAGGAACAACGCGTTTTCCTAATAATGATTTATCTTCATCGTTGATTTCTTCAACAATTCCTACAACTTCGTGACCTAAAATTCCAACGTAACCCATGTAACCCTTTGTAATTTCATAATCAGTATTGCAAATACCTGCCATTGTAACACGTACAAGAGCCTCACCCTTTTTTGGAACAGGTTTTGCATAATCGGTTACAAATTTCAATTGTTTATCTTTATCAAATACTACTGCCTTCATTTTTCCTTCTTTCTTAATTATCTATTTTATCAATTTTTTCTTTCAAATCCTGGACTTCATATTTAAGTCTGTTTAATTCGCACTGCATAGGGTCAGGAATTCTATTGTGCATCAAGGTTCCATTTTCATCTCTAAATTTCATCTTTACGATTTTTCCGGGGATTCCAACAACCGTTGCATATTCAGGGACATCATCTACAACAACCGAACCTGCGCCTACTCTTACATGGTTTCCTAAAGTTATATTTCCCAAAACTTTAGCACCTGCACCAACAATCACACCATTACCCAAAGTAGGATGGCGTTTGCCATGTTCTTTTCCGGTTCCACCAAGCGTTACCTGTTGATATAATAAGACATCATCCCCGATTTCTGTTGTTTCACCGATTACAACGCCTTCACCATGGTCTATAAAAAATCTTCTGCCGATACGTGCAGCAGGATGGATTTCTATACCCGTTATTATTCTTGTAATATATGAAATCATTCTTGGAATAAGAGGAATATGCCATTTGTACAATTTATGTGCCAAACGGTACGCAATAATTGCATGGAGCCCCGGATAACAAAGAATAACCTCCAACAGATTATTTGCAGCAGGATCTTTGTCATAAATGACTTGTATATCCTCTTTTACCTTTGTTATTCCACGTTTTACAGTTTTAAACATATTATTTTACCAATTTTGCAAATTTTCTTTTACCCGCTTGCAATATTACATCTTTTTCAAGATTTACTGTATAAGCAAGATCGGTAATTTTTTCAGAATCAATTTTAACTCCGCCACCTTGAATCAAGCGTTTTGCTTCCCCACGACTCTGTGTAAATTGTAATTCACAAAGAATATCCAAAATGCCTTTCCCAGACATGCCTGAAACTTCTTTAATATCATCAGGGATTCCTTTTTTAGAAAATACACTGATAAATTCTTCTTTAGCGTGTTCTGCACCCTCTTTTCCATGATATTCAGAAGTTATCGTCATAGCTAATTTCATTTTTATATCACGAGGGTTAACTGAACCTGATTTGATTTGTTCTTCAATTTCTTTTAAATCTTTAGTTTCAATATCGGTTAATAAATCAAAATATTTAACAATCAAATTATCTGGAATACTCATCAATTTACCAAACATATCTTTTGCACTATCCGTTAATGATATGCAATGTTCAGGATAAGTTTTTGACATCTTAACAACTCCGTCAGTACCTTCAATCAACGGTAACAACATAACCATTTGAGGGTATTTTTTGCCATACGCTGCCTGAATATCACGTCCTAAAAGCGTATTAAATCTTTGGTCAGTTCCGCCAAATTCAATATCTGCATCAATTGCAACAGAATCATAAGCTTGCATCAACGGATAGAAAAATTCATGGATTGAAATCGGACGACCTTCACTATAACGTTTTGCAAAATCATCACGAGTCATCATTTGCGCAACAGTAACTTTACCTGCAAGTTGCAAAAGTTCCATAAAGTTTAATTTATGTAACCAATCAGCATTATTTCTAACTTCAGCTTTTGAGATATCAACAACTTTAGACATTTGTTCAAAATAAGATTTTGCATTTTCTTCAACCTGTTCTTTTGTCAAAGCCGGACGAGTTTCAGATTTGCCTGAAGGATCGCCAATCATCGCCGTTGCCCCACCAACAATCAAAACTATTTGATGTCCGAGTTTTTGAAATTCTCGTACTTTTCTAAGTACAACTGTATGCCCTAAATGCAAATCAGGACGCGTAGGGTCCATACCCAATTTTACACGTAAAGGAGTATGCGTTTCTGATGCGTGCTGCAATTTTACAGCCAATTCCTCAATTCCACCCGGTAATACTTCACAACTTCTTGCCAACCTAGCTGCTTGTTCTATAAATTCTTGCTTTATATCAACCATTTATTCTCTCCAATTATTAATATATTCAGATTATAACAAAAAAATATATTTAATAAAATCTAAAAAAGCTAACAAATTTTTTTTTTACATATTTTGTACTCTTTAGAAGGAAAATTTTTTAATGGAAACTACATTTACCGGCTATAAAAACATGAGCGGAATAACAGCCTCATTATACAATCAAGGCACTGGACAAAAGCTTTTAACAAAACGTTTTTTCAATGTCGAAGTTTTTGATGATACAACAAAGGACTTGGCAAATTTTCAAAAAGCAATAGGTAAAAGTAACGAAGATTATACTAATGGATATAACAGCAAATTTTTAAATATATTAAGTACCGTGGACGATTCAAACAATATTAACTTTGAACTAAACGGAAAACCACTAACTGCTGAGACTCAGAATATGGGTATATTTACATATCTTGCAAAATTAACTGAACGAATAATTAATGAAAAAGATTTAAGCAAATTTAGAAAAGATTACCATCATATTTTCAGTGATGAATATACAAAAGGATTTTGTGATAAAGTAACGCCGGATAAAAATATTACTCAAAACTACAGTTTCGTAAATACAACCAGCAATATTGAAATTATAAAAGAAAGTGCACGGAATCTAAATAAGCTAATACAAAGAAAAATGGAAGAATTTTTTCAATAACAAAAAATAAAAGCCCGTTTGAAATTTAAAAAAACGGGCTTTTATTTTTATAAGTTATTCAATTGTTTTCTAAGAGATTCAGCTTCATTCTCAAGTTCTTGTAATCGTGCAGTTTCATTAGCTCTTAAAGCTCTTGTTGATTTTGAATCTATCTCATCCAATTTAGCTTTTATTTCAGACTTTTGTCCTTCTATTGCCTTTTGTGCTAATTGATTTTTATATTCATCAGTATCCAATTTTTCTTTCAAATACCAATGATTATCAATTTCAGACTGAGTTACATCCATTTCACTCATTTCCAGAGACTTATAAAAATCTATATTTGCACCTATACCAACTTCACAAAGTCCTGTTTCTTTATTAATTATTTTTGCGTACATTATTCAGCTCCTTTCAACGGATAAAATCTTGATGTATAAATGTACAAGGTTGAACTTATAGTATCACCTTCGTTTAAGAATATTGTTGCGAATACATTTGAAGCATAACTATTTGAATACAGAGTAAAAGGTATTCCATTAATATAAATATACCTAAAATAAGTTCCTTCTTTATCATCTGCACCTATAATTAATTGACCTTTTCTTGATGCAGTATATGGCAACGCAACATCAATACCTGCCGAATAGTCTACTGAATTCCAATCAATAATTTTAGATTTATCCGTAAATTTTAATAATTCTATCGGTTTCATTGACTTTAGATAATTAACTACTCCTGAAGCTGATTTGAATTCTGCAATAATAATTCCATTATATACTTTATAATCTGTACCGTTTGTCGTATATTTCCAACAATTTAAATCGGAATCATAATACATCCAGTAAAAATTACTTGCCGGAGCCTTATATACAAATCCGACATCTTTTTTAGCCCAATGAGATAGAGTTCCATCCGAAGCTAAAAACAAATAACCTTCTTCAGTAATACTTCCCATATCCAATGTAATATCATTCGGTAGGGTATAAGTAGTATTATTCAAAGTTGCATCAGCATTTCTACCATTTGGGACTCTGACTTTTATTCCTGATTTTACAGTAATAATATTTGTAGCGTAAGTTGCAACACCATTTGGAGCAACTAAAATTCCGTTTGTAATATTAACGGCTTCTGATAAGTAGTTATCTGACTTATCAGAAATACTATCTGTAATCTTTGTATCAACTGTTTCAAACTGAGTTGTAACATTAGTTTTGAAATCAACAATTTCTTGTGCGACAGCAGCAAAATTTGCATTAACTTCGGAAGCTTTTGCTTTTGTTCCCGGAGTGAATGCATATGGAATGGTAAAATTTGACATAACACGTCCTTTCCTATTCGCTAGGAAAAGGAAAACATCACTAACATATACATTTGAACACATAAAGTTTTAAACTGTCAACAGTAAAAACTATACCATTATTTCTGAATTAATCTTACATCTCTCGTAAGAGCCCAAAAATCTGAAAAATGTTGTATGCTGTTTAACTTCCTTAATAGCAGCCATAAATTTTGGACTTTTATAATTTCCATCAAAATTTACAATAAAAATATAATCTCCAAACTTATGTTTTGAAGGTCGGGAAGAAATATATGACAAATTAATATTATTTTGAGTAAATATACTCAAAATATTTAATAAAGCACCGGGTTTATTTTCACAAGCAAATGCAAGAGTTGTCTTGTCATGAGCCGTTACTTCTGTTTCAAAATCCCCAATCAAAATAAATCTGGTTTGATTTGTTTTATCATCATTTATAAACGGTTTCAAGATGTTCAAATTATAAACTTCGGCAGTTTTTTCACTACCGATAGATGCATATGTCAAATTGTAATTTTGTAACATTCTTGCAGCCTCAGATGCAGTAGATGCCTCAATAACATTCAAATTTCTCGGCAATTCATTAGTAATAAATTCTTGGCATTGAGCACTTGCCTGAGGAGTTGATATAATACCCGTTATACTATACAATTCCGTTGTTCGAGATAAAAGACAATAATTTACAGGCATAACCGTTTCAGACAGAATTTTTATATTTGGATTTTTTGTCATCATCAAATTATCCAAACTTTCCCTGACAGTTCCTTCTATTGAATTTTCGACCGGCAAAACTGCCAAAGTATTCGGATTGTCATCAACATAATCAATGACCTGTTTGATTGTGGTCAAAGGCTCAGTATAAGATGAGATATTATATTTATTAACATAAAAATCTTTAGCCATATCACAAAATGAGGCTTGCGGTCCTAAATAAACAATTCTATCAACATCTTTTAAATTCATGATTTACTTCACTTCCGTTTTCCTATATAATTCATTATAAGTTA
This sequence comes from Clostridiaceae bacterium, assembly GCA_022641775.1. GTDB lineage: Bacteria > Cyanobacteriota > Vampirovibrionia > Gastranaerophilales > Gastranaerophilaceae > RUG14219. Next base: position 2,231 of record JALCDS010000018.1, on the reverse strand, counting down.
AAGATTAGAGAAGGGCAAATTAATGGGTAATATTAAGTTTGGAACAGATGGCTGGAGAGCAATAGTAGGCAAAGATTTCAATAAAGACAATGTAACCAAGGTTACAAATGCAATAGCCAAATATATTCTAGACAACTTTGGAATAAAAAAGACAATATTAATAGGTTATGACCCGAGAAACATGGCTGACACCTTTTCAAAAATATCAGCAGAAATATTAAAAGATATGGGGTTCACAGTATTGTACAGTAACCGCATAGTTCCGACACCTGTTTTGGCATATAATGCAAAATTATTAAATGCATGTGCTATGATGTTCACAGCATCACACAACCCGCCTGAATACCTTGGTATTAAGTTTATTCCGGATTACGCAGGTCCGGCAACTGATGAAATCACATCTGAAATAGTAAAAAATTTAGATTTTATTCCTCAAAAACAATCCGGTGGTAAAATTGAATTAACAGATTTTGCCCCAAATTATTATAAACAAATAGAAAAACTTATTGATTTTAAAAAAATCCAATCTGCAAAAATAAAGTTTATTTATAACGGGTTTTTCTCCGCAACAATAGGATATTTTGACACATTACTAAAAATTCATAATATTGATTTTGAAACAATGAATATGATTCATGACAAGAATTTTGGCGGTAAAATGCCTGACCCGAAAGCAAAATATATGACCGATTTAATTGATGTTATAAAAAATAATGATAAGAAGCAAATCGGATTTGCTAATGATGGAGATGGTGACAGATTTGGAGTTATAAACGAAAAAGGTGAGTATGTTTCTCCAAATGAAATAATCTCCATTTTACTGCTTCATTTGATTAAAAATAAAAACCTAAAGGGTAAATTAGTAAAAACCGTAGGTTCAAGCCTTTTATTAAACAAAACCGCCGAAAAAATAAATGTAGATGTTATTGAAACTGCAGTAGGATTCAAACATGTTGGCAATGCTATGCGCAAGTTCAATCCGGTTATCGGTGGCGAAGAATCCGGAGGGTTGAGTATTCAAAATCACATTCCGGAAAAAGACGGCATCCTTGCCAATCTTTTGATTTTGGAAACTATGGCATATGAGAATAAACCACTTATTGAGCTTCAACAAGACTTGTACAATCTTGTCGGTTGCAAGTTTTTTAACGATAGAATCGACAAACAACTGGATAATATTGATGAAATAAAACCAATTTTAACTGAGTATATGCAATTGAAAAGCATTGGAGAGTTTACCGTTAAAAATATTGATACAACTGACGGAGTAAAGCTGTTTTTCACAGACAATTCAAGCTGGGTACTAGTCAGACCATCAGGAACTGAACCACTTTTGAGAATTTATTTTGAAAGTGACACAAAAGAAAAACTTGGCAAACTAAGAAGTCTTTTAGAAAAATATTCTACGTATAAACCCAACAAGGCCTGAATTATCAATTTCCTCGTCACGCCAATTATCAGCGAATTCTTCGCCTTGTGCTTCTTTATAAAATTCATGAATATTTAAGTCACCGATAGCTTCATCATTTGGATTGGCCGGTTCAGGTGCGGACTTATGACGTTGAAGTTTTACACTATCTATTTCGTTATAATCCAAAAATACGGCTCCACAATTATAACAAGTATCTATTTCTGTTCCAAAAGCTTTTGTTTTAACCATATTAGATCCGCAAGCAGGACAAACTCTTACCTTCGACGAATCCGGAACTTGAAATTCTTTTCCAACAAGAACTTTCTTTATTTCTTCAATATCATTTTCACTTGCATTTATAGTTTGCAACTCCTGGTTATCAAAAAATATACCTCCGCAACCATTATTACATACATCAATACTTATTCCGGCATCGGATAAAAAGACTTTTGTCATTTCTGCTCCACATGCAGGACATTGAATTGTTTGTTCCGTATCTGCCATTTCAGCCCCCTTACATTTAAAAGGATTTTACCACATTTTTAACTGTTTGACAAGGCAAAAAAATAGCGGAGCAATAAATGCTCCGCTATTTTTATTATTTCTTACTTGACTTTCTTTTCTAATCTTACCAAACGTTTTTCTAACATTTGATTTTGAGTTTTTAAAGCTTGATTTTCTTTTTCAAGTTTCGTTACTCGAGAATCGATGTTTGTAACCTTTGCTGCTAATTCTTTGATTGAATTCAACATACAATAAAACATTTCATCCCAACGTATCATTAAATAGCCTTTTTTGTCTTTCATAACGGCATTTGGAA
>JALCDS010000017.1 GCA_022641775.1 Clostridiaceae bacterium | reverse complement strand
GAAAATACTGCAACAGGAACTTTTTCTTTGATTGCAACGTTTTGCGCAATATTGAGTGCAAAAGTCGTTTTCCCCATTGAAGGACGAGCTGCTATAATAATCAAATCTGATTTTTGTAGTCCGTTTGTCATTGCATCAAGGTCAAAAAAGCTTGTTCTTGTTCCTAAAAGTTCGTCTTTATGATTATAACGGTATTCGATTTTGTCATACGTATCACAAATAAGTTTTTTTACTGGAACAAGATTTGAGGATGTCTTTTGTGCTGCAACATCAAAGATAACTTTTTGTGCTGAATCTAAAGATTCTCCGACAGGTCCGACATCGTATCCCAAATTAACAATTTCTGAGCCTGCGTTGATAAGAGAACGTTTTAGCGCTTTTTCCTGAATAATTTTTGCATAATATGCAACGTTACTGGTTGTAACTGTTTTGTAGCATAAATCATTGATAAACGCACGTCCGCCAACTTGTTCCAGTTTCATATTTGTATTCAATACATCTGAAACTGATACAATATCAATCTTTTCGTTGTTATTGAACAGTTCCAACATAGCTTCATAAATATATCTGTGAGCCATTTTGAAAAAATATTCTGCTTTTAAGATTTCAACAACTTTTATTAAAACGTCACCGCTGACTAAAATTGCACCGAGGACTGCTTCTTCAGCTTCCAAATCCTTTGGCAAATTCCCTAATTCTACTGTTTTTTTCTCTTTTGTTGCCGGCATGCTTAGCTCCTTAATTAAAATCATGATAGCATAAACCTTGACATTTAAGCGTAGAAAATTTACACTTTTAAGATATATGAAACAATTTTTTATAAATTTAAAACCTTTGTTTATTCGCTTGTTTTCTAAACGGGAACAGGTTTTGGGTAAGATTTTGCTTGAAAAGAATTTAAAAATAGCAACTACAGAATCTTGTACAGGCGGGCTTTTGAGCTCAAGATTAACGGATGTTTCGGGGAGTTCATCGTATGTTTTTGCAAACTTTGTAACTTATTCAAACGATGCAAAACAATCAATTCTCGGGGTAAGTGCAGAAACTTTGAAAAATTTTGGTGCAGTCAGTCGTGAATGTGCAGATGAAATGGTTAAAGGGCTGTTTAATAAGACACATTGTGATATAGCAATTGCTACAACAGGAATTGCAGGACCAAATAGTGATGAAAATAAACCGGTCGGGCTTATTTATATCGGAATATGCACAAAAGATGAAGTTATAATTAAAAAATTTGAATTTAATCCGTTAATAAATCGTAAAAACATGAAATTTATGTTTTCCGAGGCTGCAATAAATTTGGCAATAAAAACTTTGAAATAATTTAATTTGCCATAGAATTATAAATCATTGTAGAAGCTTTTACGATAAAATCTTTGCCCAAAGGTGAATTGTGCGGACGGTTTGCTAAAACTACAACAATATATCTTTTTCCTGTTGGAGCGGTAACTATGCCTGCATCGCCAAGCATACTACCGATGTCACCGGTTTTATGGATAAGAGAAGCTCCGCTTGGAAGCCCTGCTTTTAAGAGTCTTGTATTTTTAACATGACTCATATATTCAACGATTTTACTTCTTGATGTATCACTCAAAAATTTCGGATTATCAAGGTTGTAAAGGATTGTTGCCATATCTTTTGCGGTTGTTCTGTTTGTTCCGCCCATATCAGGCAACCAAGTTTTTACAAATGTATTAGCCAATCCCCAATCTCTTATCCCTGCATTAACGTCTGTCATAGAACCTATTTTTGACATTAACATATTTGTTGCTGAATTATCTGAATCGGTAATCATACGACGAGCAAGTTCGTCAATTGTATATGTTGAATTTGCAGCTTTGAATTGAAGTTCTCCCGAACCTTCACTTCTATAATACTCTGTTAAAGGCATTGTATCTGTCAAAGAAACCTGTCCTGCTTCAATTGAGCGGAAAAGTTGAACTAACACTGGAAGTTTTATGATACTTGCTGTTGCAAAAGATTCATCAGCATTCACTGCGGCATAATTACCGTTATCCATGTCCATAACATAAATTCCTGAATGAATTGAAGGATAAAGTGCAGCTAAACTTGTTAATTGTTCTTCCAATCCTGTTAATTCCTGACCTTGTTTCAAAGGTGTCATTAAAGGTTCTTTCAAATTTACATCAGCCAAAAGTCTTTTGCCTAAATACCAATCGTTTGACAGATAGTCAATAGTCGGATTTATGAGTTGTTCATAATCTGCTTTAATATCAGGATATGGTGATGGGCGCCAAAAAGATTTCGTAACACTGTTAAAACCTATAGGTAAAATTGTAAATCCTAATAACGACACAAATGAGATAGAAATCAGTCTGTGAAGAAAGTTATTTATTCTAACTTTTTTAGGGTCAGCGGCAATACGGCGTTTTGCTTGAAATTGTCTTACATTATTTCCATTATCTGTTTGATGATGGACTTCTGTTCTTGTCGGTATAGTGCTGTTATTATAATAATCAAAATAGCGATTATTTTCTATTTCGTAATCATTAGCTAATCTCGGCATTAAGATCTTTTTCCTCCCCAAAAGGATTTCCTTAGTCTTATTTTAACTTGCATATAATTCTTTGGCAAGTTAGTTACAAAGTTTTAAACGAAATTTTTACAAAACAAAGATTTGATTTAATAGTATTATTATTGTAAAATAACTGATATCAAAGAAAAGAGGGTATTATGACAGATTGTATTTTTTGTAAAATTATAAACGGAGATTTTAATACAGAATTTGTTTATGAAAATGAATATTTAGTAGTTTTCAAAGATTTACATCCGAAAGCTCCTATTCATTTGCTTGTTGTTCCAAAAGTTCATGTAGAAAGTTTGAATGAACTTGAGGATGAAAAACTTATGGCAGAACTTTTTAAAGGTATAAAAGCAGTTACAAAAAAAATCGGTCTTAAATCATACAACTTACATGTAAATACAGGTAAAGAGGCAGGACAAGAGGTTATGCACATGCACATTCACATTTTAGGAAAGGATAAAAAATAAATGAACGGATTTGAAAACGGATATTATAAAGAAATTACACCGAACGGTTATGGGATTTGTATAAAAGCAAAAGAAGTATTATTTAGTAAACAATCACCTTTTCAAAAGGTAGAAGTCATTGATACCGATTCAACTTTAGGTAAAATTTTAACGCTTGATGATTTGATGATGGTAACTGAAGGTGATGAATTTCATTATCATGAAATGATTGCACATATTCCGATGATGCACCATAAAGCGCCTAAATCTGTGTTAATAATCGGTGGTGGTGATGGTGGCACAATTAGAGAAGTTTTGAAACACAAAACAGTTGAGCGTGTTGTATTATGTGAAATTGACGGATTGGTTATTGAAGCCAGCAAAAAATTCTTCCCAACAGTTGCTTGCGAACTTGACAACCCAAAAGTTGAAATTCTCGTTCAAGACGCTATTGAATACATAAAAAATAAAAAAGATGAATTTGATATTGTATTGATAGATTCTACAGATCCGATGGGACCCGGAGAAGGCTTGTTTACAGAAGAATTTTATACAAATGTTAAAAATTCATTGAAAAAAGGTGGAATTATGGCTGCGCAATCGGAAAGTCCGTTTGCCAATCCTGAAGAAATAAGAAAAATGTATGTTTTATTGAAAAAAGTATTCCCGATTACTGCAACATACACTTCAAACATGCCAACATACCCAGGGGGCTATTGGGCTTGGGCATTTTGTTCAGAAGATGTTAAACCGCTTTCTTATTTTGCTGAAGACAGATATGAAGATATCAAAAAATCTTGCAAAATGTACAACAGAGAATACCACAATGCACGTTTTGCACTTCCTGAATATTTGAAAAAAGCTTTAGGTTATTAATTTATCTATGACAAAAAGAATAACGATATTTGCACATTTTGATAGAGGTAACGTAATTGATGATTACGTTATCTTTTATCTTAAAGAACTAAAAAAAATTTCTGAAAAGATTATTTTTGTATCAGCATGTGACTTGGCGATGGATGAACAAAATAAATTAGATGAAATTTGTGAAGTTGTTATTGCCCAAAATCACAAAGAATACGATTTTGGTAGCTATAAGAGAGGATTTCATTATTTTATTGAAAATAGTTTTGATTGTGATGAAATAATTTTTGCAAATGATAGTTGTTATGGTCCATTGTATCCTTTAAAAGAAGTTTTTGACAAAATGGATAAAGAAACTTGTGATTTTTGGGGAATAAGTGAAAATCCTACAGATATCAAAGGAAGGTTATGTCGCCATATACAGAGTTATTTTCTTGTAATAAAGAAAAATATTTTTACGACTTCAGACTTTATAAATTTTATGGAACATATTCGTGCAGAGGAAAAAAAGAATGACGTTGTGCAAAAATATGAAGTGGGTTTGTCTCAAATGCTTTTGAAAAAGGATTTTGTAGCTAAATCATACATTCATAAATATCAAAAATACGGCAATCCTACGGTTTTTGCGTGGCGTGAATTAATGGAAGAGCGGCTTTCTCCACTTGTAAAATGTTCACTTTTTAGATTGCAAAATACTCGCGATACAATAGTTGAAGGTTGGGAATCTGAATTTGAAAATTATTCTTATGATGTCAATTTAATTAAAAATAATTTGAAAAGGTTAAAAATACGAAAAATTCATACGTTACTTCCGGTAAGTGCTAAAAAAGCATATTTTCAATTTTATAGAAATCTAAAAGTTCCGCATTTTGTAAGAAAATATACAAATATTTTTATGAAACATTTTTGTCCGATTATTTTTGATTAAAAGATTTTAGTTTTCTTGCAATCTTTGTTTTCAAGGTCTTTAGTGGTTTAAATGAACACAAAAAGAATAGGAATAAATAACATATTTTTATTAAAAGAAATATTGATTTATTCATATTATAAACATCGTAATAAGCTCTGAATTGCGGAAGAACAGTAGTGGATGTTTGATTTATATAACTATTATCGTGGACTTGCCAAAATGTTAATGGTTCATTCAAATAATAAAAGTCATTTTTATATGCCAAATGGATATAAAACCACCAATCAAAAAGTTTGTCACAAGGACAATCCCAATCAAAATTATCCAAAATTTTTCTTGATAACATAACAGTTGAAAATGTAACAATTTGATTGTCAATTGCAAAGTCCATAAACATATTTTTTGGATACGTATGTTTTAAAAGATGTTTTCTTGTATCATCAACTACTTTTTGCATTTTTTGGATTTTTTTCTCATCGCCTGTAAGTTGAACAGTATTGAATATTAGTGAGAAATCTTTATTTTTTTTGATTTCTTGAATTCTTTTTTCCAAACAGTCAGGTGTCCACTTATCATCTGACTCCAAAAATGCAATCCAATCTCCCTTTGCATATGAAATTCCGAGTTGTAATGTTTTTACCAACCCCTTATTTTTATTATCTTGATGGGTATAAAGTTTTATTCTTTTATCTTTCGCACAAAAATTCCTTATAACTTCAACAGAATTATCACTTGAACCATCATCCACAATAATAAGTTCCCAATCGGAATACGTTTGATTTAAAACAGATTTTATGGTTTCCCCGATAAAATTTTCGTAATTATAACTTGCAACAATTATTGATATAAGCATAAATTTATTATATCTTAAATTTAATATTTTGTAAAAATCAAGTGTAATATAAGGTTTTATGATAAGATTTTTTTTATGGAAAATAAAAAGATTAAAATTTTGTTTGATGCAACCTTATTAACATATTTTTTTGAAACAAGTGGGGTCCGTGGTGGAATTTATTTTGTTACAAAAAATCTTTTAAAAGAGTTTTTAAAAAAGGATAATGTTGATATAACTTTATTTTGTAGTTATAGAAGATTATGTTATTTAAAAGAATTTATAAAACATTATAAAAAATTTAAAAATTTAAAAATTTTATATGATAAAAATATTACAAATTCATATATGGCACTAATGGAACAATTAAAATATAAATATAGGAAAAATAAAGGGAAAGATAATCTTTTTAAAAAAATAATTCGTTGGGTAGCTTTTCGTTCATGTAATTTATATGAAAAAACCAGAAAAAACAATCTTAATTTTTTTAAAAAATTAAATGATTTTGATATTTATTTTTCTCCTGTAGAGCCTATCCCTAAAGAAATTTATGAGATTAGTAAAATTAAATCTTTTTTATTTTTACATGATGTCATTCCTCTTGGTATGAAAAATTTTTATAATGAAATGAATGAGGCAAAAGAATGGTTTGACACACTTTTAAATTCTTTAAATCAATCAGGTGTTTATTTTACAAATTCTGAAAACACAAAACAAGATTTTATAAAAATTATGCATAATATAAATCCGGAAAATATAATTGTAACACCTCTCGGAGTCAGTGAAGAGTTTTATAGAGAAACAAGTATTGAAAAAATTAATAAAATTAAAGGAAAATATAATATTCCTCAAAACAAAAAATATTTATTTAGTTTATGTACTCTTGAGCCGAGAAAAAATATTATTTTCGCAGTCAAAAATTTTGTTGAATTTATAAAACAAAATAATATTGATGATTTTATATTTGTAATAGGCGGAGCTCATTGGGATAAATTTTTACCTATATTAGAAAAAGAGATAGACAATTGCGAAGAATATAAAAGTAAAATATTAAAGATAGGATATGTAGAAGATGAAGATGTTCCACTATTATATAACGGAGCCGAAATGTTTGTATATCCGTCACTATATGAAGGGTTTGGTATGCCGATTTTGGAGGCTATGAAATGCGGATGTCCCGTAATTTGTTCAAACACTTCCTCTATGCCGGAAGTTATAGGAGATTGTGGAATACAAATAGATCCAACCAAAGATGAAGAAATGATTCAAGCATTAGAAAAAATGTATCATGATAGAGAGTTCAGACAAGTTTGTATAGAAAAAGGAATAGAAAGAGCAAAAGAATTTTCATGGGAAAAATCTGCAAAAATAATGATTGACAAGATGAAAGAGGAATTTTATAAAGAGGATAATAACTAGTGGAAACGGCTATCTTACTTTTAATATGGTTGAGGAAAGAAACAACAAAAAAGGTTTTTGAACAAATAAGAAAAGTAAAACCTAAAAGATTGTATGTGGCTTCAGATGGTCCCAGAAATGAAAGTGAAAAAATAAGAATTCAAGAAGTCAGAGATTTAATCAATGTTGATTGGGATTGTGAAGTAAAAACCCTTTACCGTGATAAAAATTTAGGTTGTGATATTGCAATTCCTCAGGCAATATCTTGGTTTTTCAAAAATGAAGAAATGGGAATTATATTAGAAGATGATATTTATCCGGATGTTTCTTTTTTTCAATATTGTGAGGAGCTTTTGAATAAATACAAAAATAATGAAAAAATAATGAGTATTAGTGGATATAATCATAAACCAAATTATAAAATCAGAGATAGCTATTATTTTAGAAGATATTTTAACTGTTTAGGGTGGGCATCTTGGCGTAGAGTGTGGAAATTTTTTGATAACAAAATCCTTTGCTATCAAAAATTTAAAGAAAATAACATGGTAAATGAGATTACTCAAAATAAAATTAAAAGATATAAAATTTTAAAACGCTATAATAGCATATACAATTCAAAATCTTCAGTTGTAGGCTGGGATTGGGCCTATGCATTTAATTTATTGTGCGAAAAAGGATTGATTATTTATCCTCGACAATCTTTAACAACACATTTAGGTTTTGATATGGAACTTGAATATTGTACCCATTTTGATACTTCTCAAGATAAAATTTTGGCTAAAAAAATTAATAAAAATATTGTATCAATGAATTTTCCAATGAAGAATTCGGATTTGATAGAAATTACAGAAGATTCTAAAGTAAATTTTATTGTATATGCTTTATTTAATTTAAAGAAAAATGTTTTGTATTTTTTATGCAAACATTTAAAATCAAAATTTTTACAAAATATGCTTTATGAAACAATATATATTAATTCCTTAAATTATTTATAAATTTATTTTTATAGAAAATACGAGGAGTAATAAAATAATATTTGTGTTAAAATCTATGAAAGATAAACTGATTTTGAGGAAAATAAATGTCAATTATAATAATGATTTTGCTTTTGAGCGTTTTGGTTTTGGTTCACGAAATAGGACACTTGATTGCTGCAAGAAGTTTTGGAATAAAAGTTGATAAGTTCGGAATAGGACTTCCTGTAGGACCGACTTTATATGAAAAAAAGTTTGGTGATATAACAATTCTAGTTCATGCTTTTTTATTCGGCGGGTATGTTTCATTTCCAGATGATGATAAAGACAGTGATATACCAAGTGATTCTCCGGAAAGGTTTATAAATGCTCCGGCATATCAAAGATTTGTTGTTTTTATTGCAGGTGTATTTGCAAATCTTGTTGCTGCATTTGTTTTTGTAATAGTTGCAGCAGCTATTTGGGGTTATTTACCATCAGGAAAGTATACTACATATATAAACAAAATTGTTGCACCGAAAGGGGCTTCTGTTTGGACTTCAGGATTACAAAAAAATGATAAAGTTGAAACAATCAACGGTTCAAAAATAAATTCAAGATATGCAATTTATCTTTATGCACAAAACAATAAAATGAATGATGGAAAAGTTAATTTGGAATTTGTAGAAGAAAATTATACAGCGTTGAAAGCAATTAATCCGGCTTTTACAAAAGATGAAGTAATCCCGAAAGGAATTCTTGTAAAACTTGTTCCAAAAGGTGATGAACCTGAAATTACACTTGAAGATAATGTTTTAAAAGGTGTTGCTGTTTACAAAAATACTGATAAAAATATGACTTATGACCAACTTCAATTGCGAGATAAAATAGTTGGAAAAAGCTATATTATTTCTGATGGAACGCTTACATTGAACAATTTGGCTTACGCATTATCGGATGGTGCAAAACCTATATATATGACTGTTAACAGAAAAGGAAAAGACGTACATTTGAAAGTTATGTATCCTGATAAAACAGGTATAATAGGGATTTTGCCTGATATAAATGAAGAATTATTACCTACCAAAACATTCTCAAATCTTATAACTCAAAGCTGGAATTATGTTTATGACCAAACAGTTGATATTCTGGTTATCTTAAAACAGTTAGTTTTAGGTAAAATTCCTGCCAAAAATTTGCATGGTGTAGTGTTGGTTACAAAACTCGGCGGAGATATAATTTCTGATCAAGGATTGTTCTATGGATTGTTGTTGACAGCCGTTATCTCCTTGAACTTAGTTATTTTCAACTTGTTACCAATACCGGCACTTGATGGTGGACAGATAATGTTTTTGGTTATTGAAAAATTGAGAGGGAAACCTGTCAAAGAAGAAACTATTGAAAAAATATCAACCGTATTTTTCTTGTTATTGATAGGTTTGATGATACTTGTAACATTCAATGACATTTGGTATTTGATTGCCAAATAAAAATAATATGATAATAAATTAACAACGAAAAAGAGAGCCACAAATTGTGACTCTCTCTTTTAAAATATATTTAATTTTAAAACTATGCTTCAGTATTTTCACCTTCAGCGTTTTTCTGAGTAAAGCAGTCTTTACAAAAAACTTCTTTTCCCGGAATTGGCTTAAATGGAACTTGTGTTTGAGCTCCACATTTTGAGCATACTGCATCATACATTTTTCTTTGTCTTCTGTGATTTTGTCTTCTTTGTTTTCTACATTCAGGGCATCTTTTTGGTTTGTTTACCAAACCCTTTTCTGCGTAGAATTCTTGTTCACCCGCTGTAAAGATGAATTCTGCTCCACAATCTTCACAAATGAGTTTTTCGTCTTCGTACATTTTGTTTCTCCTGGTTAAGTATCTTCTAAAAGAAATCTATAGGATAGAAATTCTCTTAATTCTTTGATTATATACTATCTTTTAAAAATTTGCAATAGGGGCATTTTTAATAAATTTATAAGATTATTTTGTTATTGCAGATTTTATTTTGTCATAACTTCCTTCGTACCGGCATGAATATTTGGGAATATAGTCAACATTGTATTTTGAAGCAATATCTTTGATAGAAGAAGTAGCAGATATGATAAATATTTTTGTATTTTTAAATTCTTTTAGCGATTGAATTTCTTTAATAAACCATTCTCCTGCAAGAAGCGGAAGATAATCCGGTTCCATTTGCATATCTGTTAAAATAATATCATAGGGTTCATTGATGTTTAAAAAAAGTTTGCTAACTCCGTTTTGTGCAGAATCCGCTGTTTCTATCTCAACATTGTTGCCAAACAGTTCTTTTACGGCAAAAATATGAAAATCTATCCATTTTTCCGAATCGTCAACAATTAATATTTTTATTTTTTCGGTTTGCATTTTACCTCAATTATACTGCTGGAACTCCTGATTGCAAAAGGGAATCTATAACTTTTGGCATTTGGCATACAAAAGAATAATGCCCTGTTGATAATGAACATTTTTTGCAATCACACTTTATAGAATAACATTCAAGTGCTTGTTCTGTCCAGTTTTGTGTAATTGAATCAGAAATTGATCCGTCATTTTGCGGATAAAATTCATTTTCAGTAAAAGTATAATCTTTTCCCATAGCCTTACCCCCAAATAAACACTTACTTCTCCCGTCATTATTTTAACCTGTTGGAAGGTGATTTTAATCCTCTGTATGATGTAGTTTTGAAATTTGGTGTAAAATAGGTTCTTTTAATGATTTTTAACATGTCACTTGAATTAGTTGATTTTGCATGATATATTGTGTGCAAAAGCACAATTTAAAAGCAGGATAAATAGCTAAAATGAAAAGTTCTACACTAAGACGATCTAATTTGTCAAAAGAAAAAATGGCTGTATTAGAAGCTCTTTCAAACTACAGACAAGAAGTAAAAGAGGCTGAAACAACGCCGGATGTTTACGAACGTTCTGATAATAACAGCAGTAATAATAATAAAGAACATGAATTGGATGTATTGTGGCAAAATTTTAAAATAAGTCAAAAGGCTGACAAATCTCCCGGAATATATTTAGGTATGGGATTTTTGACGGGTGTTGTTGCAACGTTAGTTGTTATTGCGTTAATGGGTGGATTTTCAGCGAAGAAAGCCAGCGCTGATGATGTGACATTGCCTACTACTGTTAATACAGTTAGTACAGAAGTGGCAAAACCTGTTAGCAACGTAAAACCTCAAGAAAAGAAAAAAGCTTTTACATTAATTCCTAAAAAGGAAGAAAAAAAAGCTGAAACAGCTGCTCCTGAAAATAAAATGTATCAGGTAAAAAATGGTGATACAATGAGCAGTATTTTGATACACTTCTATGGACGTGCAACAAAAGAAAGAGAAATCAGAGTTTTGAATGCAAACGGAATGTCAAATCCTAACAAATTGACAGCCGGTGAAAAAATCAGAATTCCGATGGAAAAATAAGTTTAAACTCTATAAAACAATTAAAAGCCTGAAAATTTTCAGGCTTTTTTATTTTGTTTTTCAACTATTTTCAAATATTCCTTATAAGCTTCTCCCCACTCTGCCATAGGGTTGAGGACAGAAGCCAAACTGTAACCGATATCGGTTAATGTATATTCAACTTTTGGAGGCATGGAATTGAAGACTTTTCTTGTAATCAGCCCGTTTTCTTCCATTTCACGTAAATTATATGTCAAAACCTTTTGCGAAATTTTGCCTATATTATTTTTTAAATCATTAAAACGACAACTTCCTTTCAAAAGTTCCTTTACAATTAAAAATTTCCATCTGCTTGATAACATCAACAATGTGGTATCAATAGGGCATTTGGGCAAAGATTTTAAATTCATAAACTCTCCTTTTTTAAGTATTATAAAATAAAAATACTTGAAAATAAAAATTTTTATGAGAAGATAAAAACAGTCGATTATTCGGTAATTATGCCAAGGTAGCTCAGCTGGTGAGAGCGCACGGCTCATACCCGTGAGGTCGAGAGTTCGAATCTCTCCCTTGGTATTTTATTTTGTTAAAAATAACTACAAGTGTTGTTTTTGCTATTGCTTAAGATAAAATTGGCAATGAGTTTGAGAAAATTTTTCACGAAAAACGAGAATCTTCTCGAAAACTTTCGACTCATGATCAAACCCACTTCCTATTTAAAGTTGAAGGTTATTGAGAATAGTCATATTTTGGCTTTAATCTCATTCATAAAATTTATTGTTGAATTTATATTATCTTTTTTCCATTTTGTGAAAAATTTTGCAAGACCTCTCCCAAAATATTGCTTTCGGGAATTATACCAATTTTTACATTTATTAGTTTCGGTGCTATCATCCATATATCCATTAAAACAAGCATTGTAATCAAAAAGTTGACTATTTTGCCAAAAGTTATCTGAACCAGGAATGTTTTTTAGATATTTGAACATCTCTACTTCGGGCGGATACATTCCAGGCAAAAATATAATATTCTTAATTTTTTTGTATTCTTTTTTAGATTTACAATCTGCATCCAATATGAATATAAAATTACTAAAACATTTTAAATTACTTTCTGCTAATTGTTTAATACAACCGTTATTCATATTTTTAAAATTTATATTTACATCTTTTAATAGAGAAGTTCCTTTTAGTAAACCTTTTATCCAGTATGATGCTAGTTCGTCTTCGCAAATTAATTGTTTTTGAATATTTGGTATTTTTATTACGGCTTCAGCTTTAATTTTATGTTCAATATATTTTATTTCAGGATCAACAGTATTAAAAACTTTATTATCTTTTAATTCAAGAAAATTAATTTTTACATCCGACCATTTTTTTTGATACAAATATTTTAGTATTTCAATTGAGTGAGTTGTAAAAATGATTTGTAAATTAAATTGCTTTGAATATTTGTATAATTTTTCTACTAAATTTATTTGTGCAGCAGGAAATAATGTTGCTTCTAGTTCATCGATTAATAGTATACCTCGTTTTTCCGGTAATTTTGCAAATGATAATATCGCTGTCATTATTTGACCAATATTGTCTTGTCCTGCAGAATTACCAGCTGCCGCATATTTTTCTGTTTTAATACCATAATAATTTTTATTAGATGTTATAACTTGTTCAACATCACTTTGTGTATTATTGACCAACATTATATTTTTAACTTCATTTATGTAAAACGCTTTTTCTGTTTTTGAAAACTGACTATCAAATGTATTAAATTTAATTTCGTTTGCGTTAGGGAATAATCTTTTTAATCCTAAGTATATTACAGGGAATTTATATTTATTCTTACGCCCATCAATATCAAATTTTAATCTATTGGCAGATTCCATATATCTTGTATTGACAACTATTTCTAATTGGGAGTTGTCATTATTGATAATAAGACATTTATATGAATATTTCTGATTATAATCATATCTAGGACAAAGCCTAAAAACTTCACCTTGTTTAGTTTGAAAATCTTTTCCTGATAATGTTTTTATTTTAGAGTTTGGCGTGACAAAGAAATGACCAGCAAGACCTAATATTGTTGATTTCCCAGTTCCATTTAATCCCGAAATAACAGTAAGCGTATTCCCAAAATCTATAGTTTGATTTTCAATGTGTCTAAATTTTTCTATTTCTATTTTTTTTAATTTCATCGTTAAAAATTAACCAATATTTTTTCTTGTATGTCATTTGTATTTAAAACAAATGATAAATCTTCCATGATTTTGTTTGCTAACGCGTAAGCCATATTAACTGGTACAGCGTTACCAACCATTTTATAACCATTTATAAGATTATCGTATTTGAATATAAAATCATCAGGAAATGTTTGTATTCTCGCACATTCCCTTAGTGATAATCTTCTATACAAATATTCCTTCCCTTTTACAAATTCACGTTTGTTCTGCTCAACAAGAGTCATTTTAGGTGCTTGTGGATGAATTGGTGCATGCCTACCACCTGCTTGAATCGTGAATGACGGTTCGTCCCAAGATCTTACACGATTTCTTGACATGAATATAGTTGAAAACCCACCTATCATATATTCATGATTTGGAACAATACAATTTGTTCCATTTGTATAATTTTTTTCTAGTGCAGGAATAGCAGAATCTTTTAAATCCCAAATGGCATCTTTTAATACAGGCTTATAATCTTGTATTTTAGGGAATTCAAAAGTTAAATTTAAATCATTTCTATATCCCACAAATATAACTCTTTTTCTGTCTTGGGGTACATTATAATTGTTGGCATTTATTAATCTAAAACTTAAATTATAACCCGATTCCCTAAATAATTTTTTAATATTATTTAGAGCTTCTGAATGTCTTTGAGCAAGCATTCCTTCAACATTCTCCGCTAAGAAAAATAACGGGTTTTTATCTCTTAAAATTCTTATGAATTCATAAAAAAGTTGTCCTCTTTCATCGTTAATGCCCCTTAATGACCCTGCTTCTGACCAGCTTTGACAAGGTGGTCCGCCAACAATACCGATACATTCGGGAATATCAATTGAGGGAACGTTTCTAATACTTCTTCTATCAAGAATAGTATTAGGAAAATTATATTCAAAAGTTTCCCAAATTGTTGAGTCGTACTCGTTTGCCCAAACAATATCAAACCCAGCTTTTTCAAAACCTTTATCTAAACCGCCGGCTCCTGAAAATAAACTTACAATTTTTTTATCCATAATAGAACTCCATAAATTTAATATTTATAAGCTTTGCAGGATTATCTGGATTTTTAATTTTTAAGTCAGATATTTTAAAGTTTTTATCTTTAATTGATAAAATAGTGTTTTTATCAACTTCGCTAAATGAATTAAATTTTTCTTCACGCATTACGCAATAAAATTTGAAATTATTGTTTAAATCCATTTTGGGCAAATAATCAAAAACTCTTACGGGGTGAAAAATAGACCACATCCCACGAACTCTTAAGTCGGTTATTCCAAGAGGATCTACTTTTTTAATTTTTCCTAATTCATTCGTGGGTGCTAATTCAATATTAGGAATTAAGTGCAAACCATCAATAATAGTATTTTTCACTCTTTCATAGGTGGATTTATTCGCCGCATAACAATCGCCATAAACAAACCATAAAGATTTTAATTTGCTATCATCAGTATTGCCAACTATATAGATAATATCTTTTTCGCTCCATTGTTCGCAATTTTTACAAGCTTCTGTAATCATTGTACTATTTGAATATAGTTTTGATTTTGGATAAGAACTGTTTAATGCAAGAGCATTAGCATTGCCTTGAACTTTTTTAACTTCAATAGAGTCTCCATTTTTTAACATGATATCAGGAGGATTATTTTGATTTCCTTGATAAGAAAAAACCTCATTATATTTTAAAGTTTTTTTATATTCGTCTGTTTCAAACAAAGTGTTTGCAAACAAGTCTTTCGTAAATTTTTCTAAGGCATCACCAACACCGTTAGCACGATTTCTACCTGAATAATGTGATGTTAATTCTATAATTGGATTATCTATAAGATTTTTGATTGCGGTTAAAATATTTGCCATAACTTCCCCATTTTAAAAGCATGTATATTATACATTAAACATAAAAATCGTTTTTGAGTGTTACAAAATTTTAATTAATTTTTACTTTCGATTACATTAAAAGTTTATCAATTTGAAAGCGTAAATTCTTCTTTTAAACGTCAAGGTTATTATTTTAAAAGTATTTCCGACTAACATGGAAATGGCTACGATAATAATTCAAATGTAATTGAAAAATTTGTAGAAATTTAACTGTTAAAATTATCAAACATTTTAAGCAAACCCTCTAATAATCTAATTTTTTATAGAAAAATGTCAAATTTATGGATAAGAAAACGTTAATTCCGTTAAATTCAATTATTTTGTCATTATCAATCAATTACTTCTTTTTCCGAACAATAACTTCCCCATTTGTTTCCATGACCGCATCTTCCATTATTATTTTGTCTACGCTATCAACTAGTATATGACCTGATTTAGGATTTTTTACAGAGATAATGGAGCCTTTTATATCAGCATCAACTTCAGAATATTCAAATGCAAAATCAGCTTTTTCCATTGTACAATTTATAAGTTTTAAATTTTCACAATAACAAAGCGGTTGTGTCCCAATTATTTTACAGTTTTTTAAAGTTAAGTTCTCACTAAACCAACCTAAATATTCACCTTTTATTATGGAATCCTCTACCAAAACATTTTTGCTGTGCCAAAAAGCATCTTTTGTATCAAGTTTTGAATTTGTAATATGTAAATTGGTCATATATTGGAACGAATATTTTCCATCCATTTTCAAATTATCAATTTCAACATTATTTGTTTCAAACAAAAAATATTCTGAGGTAATTTCGGAATTTGTAATCTTTATTTCTGAACATTTCCATCCGAATTCAGGCGAATTTATTTTGCAATTATCAAGTTCAATATTCTGGCATTCTCTTAAAATTTTTATCCCGTTAATTGTACAATCTTTAATTTTCCCGTTTTCGCTGTACCAAATCGGTGCACGTGTAAGTTCATCCATTTTAGAATTTAGAAGTGTAAAAACTTTTGCATGCCATAATGGATATCTAAGTGAAAATTCACAATCTATAACATCAATATTTCTACATTCTTTTAAGACAGATTCACCATCATTTTTACCTTTGAATATACAGTTAATAACTTGACTATCTTTTATATTATAAAGTGCACGTTCATCATCATAAGTTTTGTTGACTATTTTATTTTTGGTTAAATTTTTTATTTGTTGCATAACTAATTCTCCAGTCGTTATCTATATATTATATTTTACAACTTGAGAGTAGCTCTCAGTCAAGAGCATATTTCATAAGTTTCCGTAATCAATTAAAATTTATAAATTAAAAGTATTTTTCCCAATTGATAATTCTTGTTTTTTGTAATATTATACTATTTGGTAGTATTTTAAATTTAAGCAGAGGGTTTCGCAGGTGAAGGTAGTAATTTTAGCAGGTGGATTAGGGACAAGATTATCAGAAGAAACTGTTTTGAAACCTAAGCCTATGGTTGAAATTGGTGGCAAACCTATTTTATGGCATATAATGAAAGAATATTCTTATTATGGATTTAATGAATTCATAATATTATCCGGTTATAAATCCCATGTTATAAAAGATTATTTTATAAACTACTACAACCGATATTCTGATATTACTGTTGATATGGCAACAAATACAGTTGAAATTCACAAAACTCGTAACGAACCTTGGAAAGTTACTATTTTATATACCGGTCAAGATACAATGACTGGTGGAAGAATTAAAAAAGCAAAAGATTATATCGGAAATGAACCATTTTTATTAACTTATGGTGACGGAGTTTGTGATGTTGATATTAATGATGTTATAAAATCTCACAAACAAAGTAAAAAAATTGTCACTATGACAGCAGTTCAATTATCCGGAAGATTTGGCGCTTTAGTAATTAAAGATAACAATTTGATTACTTCTTTTATGGAAAAACCACAAGGAGAAGAATCTTGGGTCAATGGTGGATATTTTGTTTGTCAGCCTGAAGTTTTTGATTATATAGATGATAATGAAGACACTATTTTTGAACGTGCTCCATTAGAAAATTTGGCAAAAGACGGTATGTTAAATGCATATAAACATCGTGGATTTTGGCGACCTATGGATACTTTGAAAGACAAAAATGATTTGACAAAAATGTGGCAAGAAGACAATGCTCCTTGGGCTGTTTGGAATAAGGAGCAGAAATAATGCCTATATTATCTATCTGTATTCCTACATATAATAGAGCTGATTATTTGAAAAAAACACTTCGGAAACTCACTGATGAAATTGCGTTCAGATTTTCTGATGATGTTGAAATAGTTATTTCCGACAACAATTCTTCTGATAATACAAAGGAAGTTTGTGAAAAATTCCAAAAGATTTATGGAAACAAAATTGTATATTATAAGCAATCTGAAAATATTAAAGATAAAAATTTTGCTGCTGTTTTAAATTTGGCAAAAGGAACTTATGCCAAATTAAATAATGATAATTTTGTTTTTAAAAAAGGTGAATTGGCGCATGTTGTTGATTTTTTAAAAAATAAAAAGCACGAAGATATTGTTTTATTTTTGAATGGAGTAAACAATTTATCAGAAATACAAACATGTAACAATTTTGATGAAGTTCTTGAAAAGGCATCTTATTACATAACTTGGATTGGTGCATATTGTTTTAAAACCGAACTTTTTAAAACACTTGAAAATCCTGACAGAGATGCCAATATAAATTTTTCACAAGTAGACATGTTGGCGAGATTAGTCATTGCCGGAAATAAAGTTACTATTTATGCTGATAATATTATGGATTTTACAAACATAAAACAAAAAGGCGGATATAATATTGCAAAAGTTTTTGGACAGAATTATTTTAAAATAATTGATGAAATTTACAGTGCCGGTAATTTATCAAAAAAAGTTTATGAAGAACATAAGAAAAAGCTTTTGGTAGAACATATAAAATATTATTATTTCGATTTTAAAGATGAATACAGGTTTATATCTGATGGATATTTCAAGTATTTAATGCCTATTTATTCAAAACATTTGTATTTTTATACCCAATATATTCAAAGTATTTTTTACAAAATCTTTAAAAGTTTTATAGGTAAACTTATAAGGATAAAAAAAGATAGAAGAGATATTATTATCAGGGTTTTAGGTATAAAAATATCGTTTAAACGACAAAAAAGGAAAAATACCTTTTATACTCTTAAACAAAATTCCTCAAAAATAGAAATTGGAAGATATACTTATGGAACAATTGATGCAGAAATTAATGAGATAGGTCCATCAGAATTATTGATAGGAGATTTTTGCAGTATTGCACCTGAGGTCAAGTTTATAGTTTCTGTTGAACATCCTTATAAGGGAATTTCAACATATCCTTTTAAAAATTATTTTTTAGATGAAGGTGGAGAAGCAACATCTAAAGGTGATATTATTGTAAAAGATGACGTTTGGATAGGTTATGGAGCAATTATTTTGTCGGGAGTAACAATAGGTCAAGGTGCGATAATTGGGGCAGGCAGTGTGGTTACAAAAGATGTTCCACCATATGCTATTGTTGGAGGGAATCCTGCAAAAGTCATAAAATACAGATTTTCACAAAGCATTATTGATAAATTAATAAGATTTGATTATTCAAAATTAACAAAAGAAAAAATTCTTACTCTACGCGAAAGCTTATATGACGAGATTACAGAAGAAAATGTAGATAATATATTGGAGAAATTAAATAATGATGTTTAATGATATTTATAAAGGTAAAAAAGTTTTTTTAACAGGACATTCAGGATTTAAAGGTAGTTGGCTTACTTTGTGGTTAGAGAGTCTTGGTGCTGAAGTATTGGGCTATTCGCTTGAGCCAAATACAAATCCTTCTATGTTTGAAGAATTGAGAATTTACGGACATTGTCGGAATGAATTCGGTAATATTTTGGATTCAAAACATCTTGAAGAAGTTATGAGTGAATTTAAGCCGGATATCGTATTTCACTTGGCAGCACAACCGTTAGTAAGATTATCTTATTCTGAACCTAAAATGACTTATGAGACAAATGTAATAGGAACATTGAATGTTTTAGAAGCTGCAAGAAAATGTGAATCAGTTAAAGCCTTTGTAAATATAACAACTGATAAATGTTATGAAAATATGGAGGTAAATCGCGGATATAAAGAAACAGAACCGATGGGCGGATATGATATGTATTCATCTTCAAAAGGTTGTGTTGAAATTCTTTCATCTTCATATCGTAGATCTTTTTTACAAAATGATAAAGGATTTGCACTTGCAACTGCTCGTGCCGGAAATGTTATAGGTGGTGGTGATTGGGCTTTGGATAGGCTTATCCCTGATTGTGTACGATCAATTAATAATAATAGAAAGATTGAAATAAGAAACCCAATAGCCACAAGACCTTGGCAATATGTTTTAGAACCGTTAAGTGGATATTTACTTTTAGGACAAAAGTTATTGGAAGAAGGTAAAAAATACGCAGAAGGTTTCAATTTTGGACCAAATGAAAACAGTGTTTTAACAGTTTCTGAAGTTGCCCAAAAGGTTTGCGAAAAATATGGTAAAGGCAAAGTTGTAGTTGGTGAAAAGAGCCCATTACATGAAGCAGGTCTTTTGATGTTGAATATTGAAAAAGCCAAAAATGTTTTAGGCTGGGTTCCAACATATTCTCTGGAAGATGCCATTTCAAAAACAGTTGATTGGTATAAAAAGTTTTATGAAAAAAATACGGATATGTATGAGTTTACCATTAAGCAAATAAAAGATTATGAGGAAAATATAAAATGGAACAAGAGTTACGTGAAAATGTAAAAAAAGCTGCACGAGAATACTTTGATGAAGTTTTTGCCAAACCTCGTGATTTCAAATATATTCCAGCAAGTGGAAAATGTTTAGGCGTTGAAGAATTAGAAAATATGATTGACGCAACTCTTGATATGTGGCTTACTGCAGGTAGATTTAACAAAGAGTTTGAGAAAAAATTTGCGACTTACCTTGGTGTAAAATATGCACTTTCAACAAATTCAGGTTCAAGCGCAAATTTGCTTGCACTTTCAGCTTTAACCTCTTATAAACTGGGCAAAAGAGCTTTAAAGAAAGGTGATGAAGTTATTGCAGTAGCGGCAGGTTTTCCTACAACAGTTAATCCGATTATCCAACAAGGAATGGTACCTGTTTTTGTTGATTGCAAAATCGGGACATACAATATTGATACAGACAAAATTGAAGAAGCAATTTCATCTAAAACTAAAGCGATTTTTATCGCACATACTTTGGGAAATATGTTTAATTTAGATAAAGTAATGGAAATTGCTAAAAAACATAATTTATGGGTAATTGAAGATACATGTGACGCCCTAGGTGGTGAATACAAAGGTAAAAAGGCAGGTACAATCGGGGATATCGGTACTTTTAGCTTTTATCCTGCACATCATTTGACAATGGGCGAAGGTGGGGCGGTTGTAACTAACAATTCTGAACTTTATAAAATAATAATGTCTTTTAGAGATTGGGGCAGAGATTGTTGTTGTCCTCCGGGGCATGACAATGTTTGCGGAAAGAGGTTTTCTCAACAATTAGGGAATCTTCCTTATGGTTATGACCATAAATATACTTATTCAAATATAGGGTTTAATTTAAAAATTACTGATTGGCAGGCTGCTCTGGGTTGTTCGCAAATTGATAAGCTTAACGGATTTTTAAAAATTAGAGAACACAATGCTGAATATTTGACAAAAAAATTATCAGATTTAAAAGATTATATTATTTTGCCTGAAATCGAAAAAGATTCTAAACCTTCTTGGTTTGGGTATTTAATTTCTGTAAAGCCGCAATATTCAAAACAAAAGCTTGTTGAATATTTAGAAAAAAACGGAATAGGAACTCGTCAACTCTTTGCAGGGAACATTTTACGTCAACCTATGATTGTTGAAAATGAAATTGATTTGAGAATTGGAAATTCAAAAATTATCAATTCAAAAAATTTAACTGAAGAAAATTATAAACTTCTTCCTAATACCGAATTTATTATGAATAATACTTTTTGGGTAGGAGTTTTCCCTGCATTAGGTGAAAAAGAACTTGATAGAACCAGTGAGGTAATTCATGAATATTTTGCTTAGTGGTTCAGGCGGTTTTATCGGAAAGAATTTGAAAGCCTATTTAAAAGATAAATATAAACTTTTGATTCCACGTAGTTTTGAACTGGATTTGACGGATGAAGTTGCTGTTAAAGGATATTTTAAAGAGCATGATATAGATTTTATAATTCATTGCGGTTCAATCGGAGGAGCAAGAGGCGTTCAAGATAAAGATACAACGATTGAAGATAATTTAGAGATGGTTGAAAATCTTTTGAAATATAAAAAAACGAATACACGTATGATATTATTCGGCTCTGGTGCTATGTATGACAAATCACGGTCTTTACATAAGGTAAAAGAAGAAGAAATCGGGAAATTTGAACCAACAGATTTGTATGGAAAATCTAAAATGCTTATTGCACAAAGAATAAAAGATAGGAATGACGTTTTATGTCTGAATATTTTTGCATGTTATGGTTATGGGGAAAAAGAAACTAGATTTCCGAGTTATGCCATAAATCAAGCTTTAAAAGGAAAAGATATTATAATTAATCAAAATGTTATTTTTGATTATCTGTTTGTAGAAGATATGCAAAGAATTGTTGAATATTTTATTTCTAATAAACCTTTGCATAATATAATAAATATAACTCCTACTAAAAGTGTGAGTTTATTTGAAATAGCAAATACAGTTAAAAAAATTTCCGGTAAAAATATCAATATCAAAGTAGGAACTAATGGTATGGGTAATGAATATACAGGAGATAATAAAAGACTTTTACAAGAAATAAAGTCTTTTGAATTTATTCCCATAAACGAGGGATTAGAAAAACTTTATGAGTATAATAATAAGGAGCTGAAACATGAATAATCTTGAAAAAAAGATGGTAAGTACATTACAAGACTTAAAGGAAAATCACCACGTTATAGGTGTAAAAGCAGAATTTGAAGCTGAAGGTACAAGGATGGAAGAGGCTTTAAGATTAAAAGAAGTCGTAACTAAGGCTGGTTTGGATTTAACAATAAAAATTGGTGGCTGCGAAGCTATAAAAGATATGTATGATGCTCGTTCAATTGGTGTGAATGCTATTGTTGCTCCGATGATAGAAACTCCTTATGCTATGAAAAAATATGTTAAAGCTACAAAATTTATATTTCCGGAAGAAGAAAGAAAAGATATAAAATTTTTATTGAATATTGAAACAATTACGGGATTCAACAATCTTGGAGATATGCTTGTTTCTCCGGATTTTAAGGATATTGCAGGTATTGTTTTGGGTCGTGTCGATATGACAGGTTCTATGGGATTGACAAGAGAAGATATTAATATTGACCAAATTTTTAATATTGCAAATGTTATGTCGGAAAAAATCAAAGCTACAAAAAAAGATATGGTTATTGGTGGTGGAGTTTCGGCTCAATCTTTACCATTTTTTAAAAAATTACCGTATCTTTCAAGATTTGAAACAAGAAAAATTATATTTGATGCTCAAACTGCATTAAAAGATAATGATGCTGATAAAGGAATTTTGAAAGCAGTTGGATTTGAATTGATGTGGTTAAAAAATAAACGAGAATTTTATAAAATGATTTTTGATGAAGATGCTCAAAGACTAATTTTGTTAGAAAGTCGTTATAAATCACTAATTAAAGATGCCGGTGGAATGTATGAATAATCTTAAAAATTTTATTTTTGATTTGGATGGAACAATTTTAAATTCTTCTGATGAAGTTATGAAATGTTTTGCAAAAGCGTTTAATCAAGCCAATTATGCTATTGATAAGTCAAGATTAACATCTAATATTATAGGTCCTCCATTAAAAGAAATTATTAAAATGATAGTACCTGATATTGATGAACGTAATTCTGATAAAGTTATATCTTCATTTAGAGAAATTTATGATAATGACATATCCGATATAAGTAAATTTTATGATGGAATTTATGATTTTTTGAAAGATTTAAAAAATAACAATTGCAAGATTTTTATGGCAACATTTAAACCTCATAAACCTACAATGCGTATCGTAAAACAATTTCAACTGAATATGTTCGATGATATTTATACAATAGATAAATTCGGAAAAAATATAACCAAAACAGAGATGATAAATGATATAATTTTAAAATACAATTTGAAAAAAGAAAATGTTGTGATGATAGGGGATTCATATAGTGATATGAAAGCTGCAAAAGAAGCTAAAATCTTGGGCATCGGAGTTTTGTGGGGATATGGTGATGATAAGTCAGAACTTATCAAATATGCAGATTATACTGTCAAAAATATAGAGGAATTAGAAAAATGTCTAAAATTAAATTATCAGACTATATAGCAAAAAGGTTAAAAGAAAAGGGTATTAAACACTTTTTTATGGTATCAGGCGGCGGAGCTATGCATTTGAATGATAGTTTGGGCAGAGTACTTTTATATACGGCATGTCATCATGAACAGGCATGTGCAATTGCAGCTGAAGGTTATGCCAGAGTTAACCAAAAACTTGCTGTAGTAAATGTTACAACAGGTCCAGGAGGTTTGAATTGTTTGAATGGAGTGTTTGGACAATGGACAGATTCTGTACCTGTTTTATATATCTCGGGTCAAGTCAAATTTTCAACAAATATGGCATCTTGTCCTGAAATTCCTTTAAGACAACTCGGAGACCAAGAGGTAGATATAATTTCAGCGGTTAAACATTTGACAAAGTATTCTAAAATGGTTACAGAACCTAATGAAATAAAATATCACCTTGATAGGGCAATTTATGAGGCTACAACGGGTAGATTCGGTCCTGTTTGGCTTGATATACCTATGAATGTTCAATCTGCTATGATTGAAGAAGATGAATTGAAAGAATTTGATTTGCCTCATATACAGAAAGAAAATTCGGATTTATCTTTAGTTATTGAAAAACTAAAATCCTCAAAACGCCCATTGATTGTTGCGGGTCATGGTATAAGACTTGCCGGTCAAATTGAAACTTTTAAAAAACTTGTTGAAAAATTAAAAATTCCTGTTGTTACAACATTTAATGGTATTGATTTGATGGAAGATAATAATCCGTATTATACTGGTAGAATTGGAACAATCGGACAACGCGCAGGGAATTTTGCTTTACAAAATGCAGATTTAATTTTATGTTTGGGAACCAGAAATAATATAAGACAAGTGAGTTATAATTGGGAAAATTTTGCTAAAAACGCGTATAAAATTGTAGTTGATATTGATAAATCAGAACTAAAAAAACCTTTAGTTAAACCCGATTTATCAATTTGTGCTGATTTAGCAGATTTTTTGCCAATGTTAAAAAGTTATGATTTTGAATTCCAATCAGATAGTACTTGGCTAAATTTTACACAGAAGCTAAAAGAAAAATATTCATTTGCAAAACATCCGGAACAAGTGCAAAACCGGAATGTTATTGAACCTTATCATTTTACATATACACTGACGAATTGTCTAAAAGAAAATGATATTTTTGTAATGGCAAATGGTTCTGCGTGTGTTTGTACTTTTCAAAATGCAGTTATAAAAAAGGGTCAAAGATTTATTTTAAATTCGGGTAATGCTTCAATGGGCTATGGTTTGCCGGCATCGGTAGGTGCAAGTTATGAAGCGCATGGAAAAGATGTTATCTGTTTAGAGGGTGATGGGTCAATTATGATGAATTTGCAGGAATTGCAAACTATTGTATTTAATAAATTGCCTATAAAACTTTTTGTAATAAATAACAATGGTTATTCATCAATCAGACAAACGCAACGGAATTTCTTTAATGGACATATGACAGGTAGTGGCATTGATAGTGGAGTGAGTGTTCCTGATTTTGTAGCGATAGGCAAAGCTTTTGGATTAAAAACAAAACGAATAGAAAATCCAAATACTATGGAAAAAGAAATTAAAGAAGTTTTAAATTATAAGGGAGCAATTCTTTGTGAAGTTATGGTCGAAAAAGAATATGGATTTGCGCCAAAATTATCTGCCAAAAAGTTACCTGATGGAACAATGATTTCTCCTACATTAGAAGATATGTATCCGTTCTTGGATAGAGAAGAATTTGAAGAAAACTTTATAAAATAATTTTATTTTATGTGAGCAAGAATAAACTTATCTATTTTTGTTCCAAAATTTTGTTATACTTTTTGAACTAAACAATATATTATTTTTGTTGCTCCATAAGCATAACTTATTTCTTTTGTTCCTATATCTAATATTTGATATTGTTTGTCGTTAAATACATTCATTAATGTTTTTTCTCTAAAGAAATTTATATGTTCATGGATTGGAACATAGTTAAATTTTTCTTTTTTTAATAACTTTTTGAGTGTGGATTTTGGTCTCTTAATTATTTCGGCTAGAGTCAATTTATATTTTTCTTCTTCAAAATAATCTTCATAAGGTAGTTCAATGTATATATAAGTGTTTTTATGCATTAAGTTTTTTAATATATTAATTGTATCCATAGGATTTGGCATATGCTCAAGTACATGGCAACACATTATTAAATCCCAATGCTGTGTATATAAATCTTCTTCAGAAATATTATAAATTCCCTCAAGAGGTTTTACACCAGAAACTTCATAAACAAATCTTTTTGCGAAACTTAATTCATCAGGTATGAATTGACCTTCATCTCCTCCATAGTCAAGTATATTTTTTAAAGCAGAAATATTACTCATATTTTTTATCAAAAGATTGTATAAGTTTTTTTTACGATTTTCTTCTTCTACTTTATTATAACCTAGCATATAATTAAACTCTTTTGTATAACTTGGTTCGGTTTCTTCTCTTTGTCTTTGATATTCTGTACCTCTATAATTTTGATAATATTGGGCCATTTCTTCATCTGTTGGTCTATACGATGAATAGCTAAATCCACAATTTTTACAAGTATATAATTGGTTTTTTTTCTTTTTGCCGTTAAACATTCTTTTTGTTAAAAAAGGGA
This sequence comes from Clostridiaceae bacterium, assembly GCA_022641775.1. Lineage (GTDB taxonomy): Bacteria > Cyanobacteriota > Vampirovibrionia > Gastranaerophilales > Gastranaerophilaceae > RUG14219. The sequence goes on along the minus strand of JALCDS010000017.1, from coordinate 8,937 downwards.
CAAAAAATGCTGATTTTTTAATCAAATCTGTACTACCACAAATGATGCAGGCTTTTTCCGCATAAAAATTTTTTTCTGTAATTTTTGAATTCAACTCATCTTTTTGTTTATTATGCCATTTTTCCAAAGGAACAAAACTTGTTAAAAATTTAATTATTCTATTCACTTTTTACTCCGATATATTATACTTATGTATAATATAATATTGCTAATAATAGGTTATGTCAAACCAGATTTATATATTTTTATCAGATTTTTGTTTGTGATATAAACATGTTATGAAAACTTATTTAAAATCTTTAATTCTTATATTTTGCAGTTTAGTTTGCGTTTCATTTTTGAGTGCATGTACTAATGACAAAATGATTGGTATGCCAAATCCTTGGAAAGATTGTAATGATGATTTAAAATGTGCGGCAAAAGTTGCCGGATTTGAATTTCCGATGACACTTTCAAATTATACCGTGCGTGCGATGAAAGATATGATTCAGATAACTTACCCTCTGGATGAAACCAGAGATTTGGTTGTCAGAAAAAGTTCTACAGAAACAAATAATGGGGATATCAGTGGAGATTATAACGAATATCCTATAAAAGAACAGGTTTCGCTACCAAATGGCGTAATTGTACATATCAGACGTGATAAAAAACTTGTTTATGTTATGTATTTTTCAGCTGAATCAGGCTATTATTCCATAAATTGTGACAAAGGAATGACTATGAAAGAGGTTTATGGCGCATATAAAGTTATTGCAGAAGCCGAAGAGCCTAAATTACCTCCGGAAGTTGATAAATAAATTATCTTCCGATACTGTAATATTCAAATCCTCGTTTTGCCAAGCGTTCTTTATCATACTGGTTTCGTCCGTCAAAAATTAACGGCGTTTTTAATAATGATTTAATTTTATCAAAATCAGGACGTTTAAATTCATTCCATTCTGTCAAAAGTAACATGCAGTCAGCATCTTTCAAGGCATCGTATGCAGATGTTGCATATGTAATTTTGTCTTGAAAATGAAATTTTGCACTATCAAAAGCCTTTGGATCATATGCCTGAACTTTTGCACCGCATTCTAAAAGTTTATTTATGATTGAAATTGAAGGCGCTTCTCTCATATCATTAGTTTTAGGTTTGAATGACAAACCCCAAACCCCAAAAGTTTTGCCGGAAAGGTTGGTTGAAAATTTGTCAAAAATTTTGTCCAAAAATATTTCACGTTGTTTTTTGTTTATGTTATCTGCTGCTTTCAATAATTGGTAATCACAGGCATTATCTTTTGCAGTTTTTGAAAGAGCTTTGATATCTTTCGGAAAACAACTCCCACCATAACCGAGTCCCGGATACAAGAATTGAGAGCCTATGCGTTTGTCCGTGTACATTCCGATTCTTACCATTTCTACATCTGCACCGACTTTTTCGCAGATATTAGCAATTTCATTTATGTATGAAATTTTTACTGCTAAAAATGAATTTGAAGCATATTTGGTCATTTCTGCAGATTTAACATCCATTATAATTACAGGGTTTCCGGTTCTTAAAAATGGAGAATAAATTTCTTGCATAATTTCTGTAGCTTTTTGAGAATCAGAGCCGATAATTACTCTATCAGGTCTCAAAAAGTCATCTACTGCGGCTCCCTGTTTCAAAAATTCAGGATTTGAAACAACATCAAAATTCTCTTTTGTTTTAGATTTAATAATTTCTTTTACTTTTTCAGCAGTGCCAACAGGAACTGTAGACTTGTCTATAATAACCTTATAACCGTTGAGAGCATTGCCGATACTTTCTGCAACTTCATAAACTGCTTTTAAATCAGCAGAACCGTCTTCTCCTTGAGGAGTTCCAACCGCAATAAAACAAACCAATGATTTTTTTACAGCATCTTCAAGATTGTTAGAAAAAATCAATCTGTTTTCAGAGACATTAGAAGTTATAAGTTCTTCCAACCCAGGTTCATAAATCGGAATAATTCCTTTTTTTAAATTTTCGAGTTTTTCTTGGTCTTTGTCAACACAAATAACGTCATTACCCATTTCTGCCAAACAAGTTCCGACAACCAGTCCTACATATCCCGTTCCGATTACGCATGCTTTCACTTTTAGTTTGTCTCCTTTAATTTTTTGTCAAAATACTGTATTGTTTTCAAAAGTCCTTGTTCTATATCAACTTTAGGTTCCCAATCAAGTTTTTCTTTTGCAAGAGAAATATCAGGTTTTCTCTGTGTCGGATCATCACCAGGAAGTGGTTTGTAAACAATTTTTGAATTTGAATTTGTAAGCTTTATAATAAGCTTTGCAAAATCTAAAATCGTTCTTTCAGATGGATTTCCAAGATTTACAGGTCCGATGAATTTTTCTGAATTATTCATCATCAAAATCATTCCGTTGACTAAATCATCAACATAGCAGAATGAACGAGTTTGTGACCCGTCACCATAGATTGTTATATCTTTGTTTTGAAGCGCTTGGACGATAAAATTAGAAACAACCCTGCCATCGTTTAGATTCATATTAGGGCCGTAAGTATTAAAAATTCTGATAATTCTTGTGTCAACAGCATTTTGTCTGTGATAATCCATCATAAGTGTTTCAGCGCAACGTTTACCTTCATCATAACAGCTTCTGATACCTATCGGATTAACATTACCCCAGTAAGATTCAACTTGAGGATGAACCGTAGGATCTCCGTAAACTTCACTTGTGGAAGCCTGCAATATAGTTGCTTTGCAACGTTTTGCAAGTCCCAACATATGGATTACGCCGAGAACAGATGTTTTTATTGTTTTTATGGCATTGTATTGGTAGTGTGGCGGACTTGCCGGACATGCCAAATTATATATTTGATCAACTTCAGCAAAATATTCTTTAGTAATATCGTGTCTTACAAGTTCAAAATGATTATTGCCGATAAGATGACGAATATTGTCTTTTGACCCTGTAAAAAAGTTGTCAAGACAGATAATGTCGTTGCCGTCATTCAACAGTTTTTCGCATAAATGACTTCCGATAAAACCTGCACCACCTGTAATTAAAATACGTTTCATACTCTGTTCCTTATGTTAAATAAATTATAACATAATATAAAAAACTTTGAATAATATGTGTAATGGATTATATAAATTAAAAGATAAATTATAAAATAAAATAAAGAAAGAATTTCTATTAATAGTTATTATATATTTAAAGACGGCGGGAGTTGTCTTGCTCACTCGCATGTAACGGCATTTCGAGTTTTGTCTTCAAGTGATTTCATTACTTTTAACAAAAGCTCTCCAGCCTCAGCTCGTTCGCGCCGAACCTCTGTAATTAAACAATCAAATTGATATTGAACTATCTATAAGATGGAAATTAATATTATATTAGTGTATGATTTTTTATTTTACTTCCGTTTTGTTCCTTATTTTTTACATCAATTCTATTTTTTTAGATATTGAATTTTCACTATCTGATGTTTTTGATATGTTATTTATGAAAATTTTTATATCATTTATTTCTACATTTGAATACAAAGAGTCTTCTGAAGAATTTAACTTAAAAACATTTTCAAGCAATCGTTTTTTAAAAATATTTTTTTTATTTTCATATTCATTTTCATTTTTTAGTACATAGTTTGATAATTCTCCAAGAGCGTGAATATTAAAAAATATTATCTTACCTTTCCAAGAATTATTGTTATTTTTTATAAACTTAGAAATATCTTCAAATTTATCACTATTCATTTTGTTATATATTATAAAAAATGCATCAAGGGTTTTGGATGTTGAATAGTTTGAGATTTCATAATCTTTACTGTATTTTGATACATACTCAGAAATTTTACGTTTTTCTGCTATTGTAAAATCATAACCTATGTCTAGCTCAGAATATTTTGCATCCCACAAAAAGGAATATTTTTGTTCATAGTCAGCTGAGCTAATTGGTTTCAGATGAATATCAAAATATCCATCTGGAACTTTTTCTCCTCTTTTCTTGCTACCTAAATGTTTAGCATTTAAAAATAAAACTCTCATAAGATTGAATGTATCGATTTCAAATAAGTCCCCTTTTGGTTTGGCTGACTTGTATGCATTCTTTAAATCTTTTAAATTTTCTAGCGATGTTATTGCGGCATTCGAAGATAAAAGACTAGATTTTAAAGCTGTTTTTTCAATATGATCTTTTATAAGTGCTACAATTCTATCTTTATTTTTAATTTTGTCATATACCAACAATTCTTCTAAGGGTATATTTAAAAATAAATCACTATTTCTGATAATATTATCTATTACAGAATTTTCATTAGAAAGAATAAAAATGCAGCCTTTTGATTCTCTCTTTAATTGTTCAATAAAAGATTTTGAAAGCTTATGAGATGATAAAATTACATAAGTTTCAACTCCTTCATTATTAGTTATTTCAAATTTTTGATATTTTTCATCACTTTTTATATTCGAAAATTTATAGTTAGTTAAAATATCCTCAAATATTTCTTTGCATTTTTTCATAACGACTATGTCATTAATTTTATACACAGAAATAAATTTTGAAGAAGTACTTAATCCATTTTTACATTCTGGACAATTTTCCTGCTTTGCATCAATACTGGCGCCACAATTACTACAAACCCACATACTATCTTCTTCAAGTGTAATTAACTTATCTTTATATAGAGCATCAAAATATTCTTTAGCAGCTGGCTCTATTTTGTCAGGACAATTTTTTTGTAAAATATGTCGATACAAATCTATTATTCCATTTTGAAACAAATGTGACGAAAGAGTTTTGTCAAGTGGTAATCCAAATTCTTCTTTAAATATATCTAAAAGGAATTTTTTTTCTGAAGGTACTAAATCTCTTGTATCTAAAATTAATTTAACTTTCATATTGTCTTCACTATATTTGATTTTAATTTCCCTTTCTTTTGAAGATGTTTTATTGGGAACTTTATAAAAAATTTTTAAATATGAAATATCTCTAAATGAATTTATACTTATTGAATTTGTTTCTATTAAAGTTTTTATTTTACTTGAAATATCCACTTTTTTGATTTTATTTTGTGAGATTAAAATATCTATATCTTTACCTATAGATAAACCATTTATGTGTAATGCACTAAGTATTAATTCCCCGTTTCCTTTATTTTGTAAGCGATTCATAAATTTATTAGCTTCAAATTTTATTCCGTCTTCCCATTCAAATAATTTAATGTTTAGAACTTTTTCAATTTCTTGCTTAAATTTATTTTCATATTTTAAGTTTCCTCTAAATGTGATATTATTATTTTCTGAATCAAAATAAATAACGAAAGACTCTTTAGGACAATATGTAATGGGCGTTTCATATGTTTCTGCTAATCTTTCTTTATCACTTGGAAAGTAAATTCCACAGATGTATTCTTTAGATTTTTTAAAACTTTTATACATACAATCAAATTTTTTGTCTTTTAGTATATTTTCCGAAATAAATTTTCGTGAAAATATGTTACTAAGTTTATTTGTATCAATAGATCCAGATACATCATAATGTTTTTCGAGTGTTCTTGTTGCATATGTATAATACAAATGAACTTTATCTAATAATGAAATATCTGTTTCTAATTTTTCATATATTTGAAGCATTAAAGATATCTCTTTATTGTCGTATTCTGTATTTAAATCAAGAACATGTATTGCATAATGCATTTTATTTTTAAAATATTTACCTATAGCAAATAGTTTTTTACCAAATGAGCTCTTATATAAATTATTTGGTAATTCAATATTATCTTTTAGTGATAAACCTTCATTACTAAGTTTATTATTGATAAAAGTAATATTTAAATTATTACTTTTATCAATTAATTTCAAAATATTTTCATTATTAATATTTTTTGTTGCATCTATTATTTTATATTTTTTCCAATTTATGTCACTAAGTTCTGTTACCAAATTTACCTCCTGAATATTATTTCAATTTTATATTTTTTATGGGAGAAATAAATTATTTGCTATTAAACAATCTTTAATCGAAAATTTGGACTCAAACTTGTTATTTTTAGTTCTTCTTCTAAATAATTAATATCAACCAATTTCCTACTCCCTGTTTCGATAAGCACATCTTATCCCCATTTTAATTATTTATCATAAATTTCGCATGCTCCATAAAATTAATATTTTATTAACTATTTGAACAAAGTTTCTAACACAATCATTTACAAACTCTGATTAATTACTATGTTCATAATATAATCAAAGTATGCAAAGATATTATGATACGGATGAATTCAAATTATTTCAAGGAGATTGTATTAAAATCTTGGAAAAAGCAACTCCTGAATCTATTGATATGATTTTTGCAGATCCTCCTTATATGTTATCTAATGGTGGGATAACGTGCCATGCAGGGAAAGTTGTTCCCGTAAATAAAGGCAAATGGGACGAAAGCAAAGGTTTAGATGAAGATTTTGAATTTCATACTCGTTGGATAAATGCGTGTAAAAGAGTTTTGAAACCATCAGGCACAATATGGATTTCAGGAACTTATCATTCAATTTATGCGTGCGGTTTTGCCTTACAAAAATCAGGTTTTAAAATTCTAAACGACATTTGTTGGTTTAAACCTAATGCTTCACCAAATATGAGTTGCAAATATTTTACAGCGAGTCATGAAACATTACTTTGGGCAAAAAAAGACAACAAAGAAAAACACACTTTCAACTATGAAACAATGAAGAACGGCGATTGGGGTAAAGATGAACTCAAAAAACCGAATAAGCAGATGCGTTCTGTTTGGCAAATTGACACTCCAAAATCTTATGAAAAAACTTTCGGTAAACACCCAACCCAAAAACCTTTAGAATTGTTAAGACGTATAATCCTTGCCTCAACTAACAAAGGCGACTTAATTCTTGACCCATTCACAGGAAGCTCAACAACTGGTATAATGGCAATAGAATTAGGCAGAAATTTTATCGGGATAGATTTGGAAAAAGAATATTTAGACCTTTCAATTAAAAGGTTTGAACAAGCTAAAAATAAGGAATTACAATGGCAGTAGTTTTAGAAAAATTGCAAGAGCAGACATATCCGATTGTAAAATGGGTTGGTGGAAAACGTCAACTTATGTTTGAATTGTTAAAAAATATGCCAAAATCTTATAACAGATATTTCGAGCCGTTTATTGGTGGGGGTGCATTATTTTTTGAATTACAACCTGACAATGCTTATATTTCAGATGTTAATGAGGAGTTAATCAACCTTTATTCTGTTGTTAAAAATGATGTCGAAGATTTAATTGATGATTTGTCAAGACATGAAGTTTCTAAAGATTATTTTTTAAAATTAAGAAATGCTGACAGGACTTCCGATTATGAAAACTGGTCGGATATTCAAAAAGCAAGCAGGTTTATTTATTTGAACAGGACTTGTTTTAATGGGCTTTATAGAGTGAATTCGCAAGGTCAATTTAATGTGCCGTTTGGAAATTACAAAAATCCAAGAATCTGTGATGAACAAAATTTAAGAAATTGCTCCGAATTATTACAAAACACAGAAATAAAATGTGCCGATTTTACGGCAATTTTAGATAAAGTTCAAAAAGGCGATTTTGTGTATTTTGATCCACCTTATGTACCGCTGAACGAAACATCAAGTTTTACTTCATACACAAAAGAAGGTTTTGATATTGATATGCAGTTCAAATTGCGTGATTTATGTGATGAATTAGATTCAAGAGGTGTAATGTTTATGCTCTCAAATTCCGATACAAAAATCGTTAATGAATTGTATGAAAATTACAATATTAGAAAGGTTTTTGCATCTCGTGCAATCAACGCTAACGGCAATGGCAGAGGTAAAGTTACTGAAGTTATTGTAAAAAATTACTAAGGTTTTGGAACACTTGTCATAAACATTTCTCGTCCTGAATAATTCCAATAGCGAATATCTTGTTCAATAAAGAACCATTTTAAAACTTTTAGAATTAAATCTACAGGATAGCCATTTGTAAATTCTAAATCAAGATTATCTTGAATTTCTTTGCAGTTATAAACATCTTGGATTAATAAAAATAGTTTTTTATATTTTTTAGGAGACTCATTTCTTTTTTGTTCTAAGTCTTCAAAAATATTATCGTGAGACGGATTATTTTTTACCTTTGATGTTTTAGAAAAATTTACATTTTCAACATTAATTAAAAAATCAAAGCCATTATGCAAGTTTGCAGGTCTTTCCAAATAAATTCTATTACCGGAAGTTAAAGTCTCAACAAAATAAAAATATTTTGTTTGTAATTCACCTTTTCCTTTGCCTGCTAATTCTTTTAAAAAGGCATCTATAACTCTTTTTCTAACATCATTTCTTGAGCCTGCATTTGAGAAAAATTGTTCTATATTATAAATTGACATAAAACCTCCAGATAGCTAATTCTTTTTCATGTGCATGGTATCATAAAAATATAAGGAGATAATTCATGCAACGAGATTTTAAACAATGGCTTTTATCTTTTAGACCGTGTATTGCTGATTACGGTTATTATTGCGATTTTGACAAGATTAACAACAACGTTAATAACATTAAAGTTGAACTTAACATTTTAAATTCTTTGGTTGGCTCAAAAAATATTGAAAAAGATTTTGAAGATATTATTAAAAAATATCCTGAAACTTTAAAATGCATACCTTTAAGGGTATTCCTGTTTTAGTTTTTCCATATTCAAATATTGAACAAATACCAACGAATAAAAAAGATAAAGATTTAACGCAAATAAAAGATTTTCATAAAAAAGTATCGCAAAATAGAATGTGTGATTTTTGGGATGATAAAAATAAATTATTATCTAACATAATTATTGCTCTTTTCTTCATTGTTTGGCTTTAGGTTCAAACTAATATTACAATCAAGAACTACTCCGTCATAATCTTCTAAATAATATTTTGTATTAGCCCTGTTTATATAAGCGTTTGTATATTTCGGATTTATT
>JALCDS010000016.1 GCA_022641775.1 Clostridiaceae bacterium | reverse complement strand
CAGGATAAATTATGTATCTTGTTTTTACGGTGCAATACGGATGTGTGCTTTTATCCCTACAAACACTATATCTCTCTGTAATATCTCCACTTTCAATATCATGAGTTATTTTTAGCATAGATTTGTAGCCAAAGTATCTGGAATTTGCAAGTCTGTATTTGTTTTCAGAATTCTTTTGGAAACAATCATTTCTAAGCAAAGTGCCTTTATTAGCATCATATCTCAAAATATGTTTATCTTGATTGTGGGGATTTATTATTTCTCTTGTTGCAAATTGTTTTATATGTGTTAAATCATCAAATGGTTGTATTTTTCTAAGTCTTATTGTCATTATATTTACCGTTTCTATTATAACTATAACCCTGTAAAAAATATATTTGTTATTAAACTGACTATTTTTTACAAAAATATATAGTTTGAGGTTTACTTTTATGAAAAATATGCTATCATTTTGTTTATGAGCTTTGTTGAAAGATTAAAACATAAACACTCTATAGATTACAAATTGTTATTTGGGTCAATTGCTACAATTATTGTTTCTTTGTGGTTGCTACATACAATATTTCCGGTATATGAAGTATTAAATTGTCCAAAATCAGCTTTGAGTTGTTCTTCCACAGCTTATTACGTTGGCAGTAAAGTTCAGAAAACTATACTTAAACAAGATCTAAATAGTATTAGTATAGATATTTCAGAAGCTCGTACAAGACGTACTTATGATGTTTATTACTTGAAAGCAAATGGTGGAAATATTTTTGATTTGCCATATGAAACTATGCCTGGGGCTTCAAAAGCGCTAGACCAAATTAAAAATTATGTGAATACCCAACAGCAAGAATTGAACATCGTAAAATGTAATATTATTGTGATGTCTGCAGGAATTTTTGCTATATTGTTGTCACTTATGTTTATTGTATTGTTTTTTATCTTTTAAAACTAGATATCAAGAGAAAGGGTAAGAATATTTCTCTTATTTTTATAACAATAATCTACGGATGACATCATATTTTTAACCATTAGTATTCCGAGTCCTCCAGGCGTTCTATTTTCAAGAGGGGTATTTATATCCGGAGTTTTGGACTGGGTCAGAGGATTGTATTTGATTCCGGAATCAGCAAATATCAAGGAAACTTCGCGAGTAGTTTCAATATACTTAAACATAATTGTTGTTTCTTGAATTTTTTCTTTCAAATGATCCGGATATGCATAATATGCAATGTTTACAAATATTTCTTCGGCGCTCATTAACATTTTTGATTTGTTCTCATTATCCATTCCGCATTTTATACATAAATTTTCTAACCAATTAAGAAAAGGCTTCAATTCCGATACTTGAGCCGGTACTTCAATTCTTTCTAGCAAATTATTCACTCCTGTATATTTGATGGCAAGCATTGTAATATCATCAGCTTGCTCACAATTTTTAGTATATTCATTTAATGAGTCGGTTACTTTTGTGATAACATCTTTAGATTTTAAAAGAACTTTATTATTTAATGTTTCCAACAGATTATCTTCCCCATAAAATTCTCCGGAGTTGTTATTAGCTTCTGTTACCCCATCAGTATATAACAAAATTGAATCACCTGGTTCCAATTTTATTTCTTCAGTTTTATATTTTGCTTCATCAAAAATTCCAACAACTATATTTGAATCAACTTGCATATATTCAAATTTATTGTTTCTTGATATTAAAGGTGGATTGTGTCCGGCATTTACATATTTTACTATTCCGGTTTCCAAATCAATTAAAGCAAAAAATACTGTTATAAAAAATTCTTGCTCATTATTTTCGCAGAGTTTTTCATTTACATAATTTAAGATATCTTCAAGTTCCATATGTCTCAGTGCCAAGTTTTTTAGTAATGTTTTTGCGGTCATCATAAACATTGCTGCAGGAATTCCGTCCCCTGAAACATCAGCTATTGTAATTGCAATATGTTTATCATCGGTTAAATAAAAATCATAAAAATCTCCACCGACTTTTTGTGCAGGTGTCATCGATGCAAATATATCAATGTCAGTACGTTCAGGGTATGGTGGAAACGTTTTTGGTAATACGGATTCTTGAATTTTTTTTGCAATATTCAATTCTGCATCCATTTTTTCACGTTCTGAGGTCATTTTGTGAATGTTATTAATATAATCTTTGATATCAGATGTCATTTTATTAAATGTCTGTGCAAGTTTTGCAAATTCAAGAGGCTCTTTAATTTCTATTTTTTTGTCCAAATTTCCGGAGCCTATTTCTTCTACTGAGCTTGTCAGGACATCAATTGGTTCATTTATGTTTTTAGTTAAAACAATGTATGTTATAAATGCAAAAATTATGCAGGAAATAATTCTCAGGAACATTCCCAAAAGCAAATGCATTTGTTGTATTGCAAAAAGCTCATTTGTCGGAACTGCTACTGCTAAAATCATATTGTTATCAAGTTTTTTTGTAAAATAAATATATTTTAGATTTTGATATTTAAAACCTTCACCATTTTTACGGTTGCTATTGTACCAAGGCAGTTTTTTTAATGATTCACCTGTCATAATATTAGTTTTTGGATTGTTGTCGCGCATTGCAACAATGTAGTCATTTTTTTTGTCGGCGAAAAGAACCAAACTGTTAGGTGTCGGTCGGAGTTTGCCGAGTTTATCAACGATTGAATCAAGTAGCCAGTCAACGGTTGCCATCCCGACAAAATCATGATTTTCGTTGTATATTGCCGCTCCGACTGTTATCATAAGTTGGTCTGTTGTTGCGATGTCGACATACGGAGCTGTCCAAATTAATTTGTTTCGCGTTTTTTTGTTATAACCTTTTTTTATGACTTTGTACCATTTTTGATTTAGATAGTCATATTGTGAACTTTCATATTCTTTATCAATCATTGTCCCATTTTTTGTCGATAGTGCATATGCGGCATATCGCTTTTGTGTAGGGTTTATAACGTATGGCTCATACCAAAGACCGCCACCTATAGAAAGTTTGTTGTTATTTTTAAAATTATCTTTTACTATAAAATCGACAAAGTTTTTATTTTTTTTGTCAAAATAATAAAATGATGCACCTGCAAGACCTAATGAAAGGGCATTTTCTTGTAATTGTTTTACCGAAGAATTCAAATCTGATGCAAAATGTTCAACTTCGTTATCACAAGTTTCTACTTTCAAACTCTTAAAATTGTTGTAACTTAAAATTTCAACGCAGAAAATAACAACGCTGAAAATAGCAAATATACCAATAGTGATTGCGATAATTTTTGTTTTTACAGTCCTAAACATTACAAGATATTATATTATAAAATTAAAAAATATGTAAAAGTATGATATAATATTTTACAAAGAATGGAGATTAATGAATATGGAATTTACAAAGACTAAACAAAATAACCGTTTAACAGTTGCTGTAACAGGGAGAATTGATACAGAAACCGGCGGAGAATTGGCTGAACTTAGTTATGAATTTGATGGAATAAGAGAGCTTATTTTCGATTTTACAAATGTAGAATATATTTCAAGTTATGGCCTTAGAATTTTGTTGGACTTTCAAAAACACATGTCATCAGAAAAAAAGGTTATGAAAATTCTTCATCCGAATAAAACTGTTATGCAAGTCTTTGAAATGACCGGATTTAATAAGATTTTAACTATTGAATAATAGAGATTTTGTTATGGAAAACTTTGAGGATTTAAAACAAAGTTATTTTGAGAAGTATAAAAAAGCTTTTAAAGAAGCAAATCAAGAAAAATTTTTTTCATTAGAACAATCAAGGATAGCGTTGATTGTAAGACTTCTCGGAGTGGAGTTTACTTTCCTTGTTTTATATTGTCTTATGATGTTTATTATTTTTACAAATTTGCGAGGAGATGCTTTTCAAGTCGCATTATGGATTTTAAATCTTATAATTATACCTATTGCAATTTTAATTGCAATTTCTTGGATTACTCAATATATGCTCAATATCAAATCAAAATTAATAAAAAATTTTATAAAAATATTTGATAATTTTAAATATGGAATAAGCACTAAAATTAGTAAAAATGAAATGAAAAACTGTGGATTATTTGGTGAATTTGATGTTTGCGAAAAGGATGATTGTTTTGAGGGTTTTCATAATAATATAAATTTTAATATAGCGGAGATATTGTTGAAATATAAAAAAAGTTCCGGCCCCCGTGGAGATTTTGAGTATAAAGTCTTTAAATGTGTTTTGATAAGATTTGATAATATAAGAAATAATGAAGGTCATACTTTTGTGATTTCAAAAAATGATAAACTGTTTAATAACAAAAGTCATTCTTGTGTTTTTATAACCTTGATTTGGTTATTTATACTTATACCGTTTTCTTTGTTAAGTTTAATGGGCTTATGGCTTTTTATATATAATTTATTTATTACTCACAACCAATATGAAATAAAAATGAGTTTTGTACTTTTTGCATGTTGTGCTTTTTTTGTCGGAAGTTCTTATTACAAAATGATTAATGAATTTTTTAAGGATAAAGCCAGTAAACTTGAAAATTTACATGAAGTTAAACTTGAGGATATTGAATTCTTAAATAAATATCGGGTATATTCGGATAGTGATATTGAAAGCAGATATCTTTTAAACCCTGTTTTTATGGAAAGATTGGATGATATTAAAACTTCTTTTGGAGTAAAAAATTTAAAATGTTCATTTTATAAAGACAAAATTTATTTTGCCATATCCTCGAACCGAAATTTATTTGAATTTGGAAATATTTTTACATCTGTATATGAGCAAAAATGTTATGATAAACTGTTTTTTGAAATTTTATCAATAATATTAATGATTGATTATTTCAACTTAGATTTTAAATAAACTAACTTCCCAGGTTGTCTTGGTCGCTCGCGGGTAACGGCATTTCGAGTTTCGTTTGCAATGACTTCGTCATTTTAACAAAAACTCTCCAGCCTCAGCTCACTCCCGCTGGACTCTCACCATTTGTCGGTTCTCATATCAACCTGGAATCCGTATGTTATTCCCAAAAACTAACCAATAAAAAAACTCCCCAGGTTGGACTCGAACCAACAGCCTATCGGTTAACAGCCGATTGCTCCGCCATTGAGCTACTGAGGAATATTTTTAATCTGTTAATCACCAACGGCTATTGATGACCACGCCTCTTATTATAAAATAAAAAATTTTACTTGTAAAGTGTTTTTTTTTAATTTTTTGTAGTGATAGCAGATAATTTAACCAGCTTGTCAAAATCCGGATAGTTTTTGGATAATTCTTCAAATGTTCCGATATCTACTATTCTTCCGTCTTTTAAATATACGAGTTTATTGCATGACTTTAATGTTGAAAGTCTATGTGCAATTGCAATAATTGTTTTGTTTTGACCTACTTTTGAAAGAACTTCGGTAATTTCGTTTTCACAAACAACATCTAATGAAGATGTTGCTTCATCTAAAAGTATAATTTCAGGATCTCTATACAGCGCTCTTGCTATAGCAAGTCTTTGCTTTTGACCTTGAGAAAGGCCATTTGCTCCGACAAACGGAATTGCATTTATTCCATCTTCAAATGTTTGAACAAAATCATACAATTGAGCTTCTTTTAAAACTTCTACAACTTTATCTTCATCCACACTTGATGGCTCAACGCCCCATGTGATATTGTCTTTGAAGGATGCATCCATGACATTTATTTCTTGGGCAACATATCCTATTTTTTGTCTAAAAGAGATAAAATTCTTTTCATTTAACTCAATATCATCTACTAAAATATGTCCTTTATCTACAGGTAACAGTCCCATAATGATATCGGCCAAGGTACTTTTCCCGGCACCTGACAATCCCACAATGCCAATGAAATCACCTTTGTCTATTTTGAGATTTATATTTTTTATAGTTTTTTCTTTATCATATGAAAAATCTATATTTTTAAGTTCTATACAATTTTTAAAATCCAAATCGGGAATTATTGTATTTTCATGAACTTTTATATTACCCAAATTTAACGCTTCATATTCATTATTTGCATGTTTTATGAAATTTCTGAATGTATTTATATTAATGATTGAAGATTGAAGTCTATTCAATGCCGGGGCAATTCTAAACAGTGCTGCCGCTACAACTGCAAACGCGGCTATCATAGTTGAATTGTTTGCTGCATTTTGAGCAGATATTACCATTCCCAATATTAATATTGATAGAACTACAAAAATTTCAACGATGTATGGAGGAATGGAACTGTAAAATGTTTGTGCAACTTGAACATTTCTGAATTTGTTTTCTTTATCCATATAATTCTTATAAAAAATATTTTCAGCAGATAAAATTTTTAATTCTTTTATATTTGTGATACTTTCCAATAAAATTTTGTTATAATCGGCTTGAGTTTTAGATATTTTGGCAGCAATATCAGTTGTCTTTTTTTTGAAGAATTTATTTTGGACACTCATGCTAATAAATACAAAGCATGAAGTTACAATGGCTGCCAGCGGAAATTTAAAAATCAAAAACCCTATAATCATAAGAATTATTATTGAATTTATTAAAAGTGTTATTCCTCGTACTACAAATCCATCAATAACATTAGCTGAAATATTACAAATACAAAATGTTTTGTCACTAGGCGATATTTTAATTATATCTTTGTAAGATGCATAAGTATAATATTTCATAAAAAGGGCTGCAATATCACGTTTCCAATAAGTAGTGAATTTGGTTTGCAATGACAATATCATCACCATAAATAAATTTTTGAAAATGAAAAGCCCTAAAATGCAAAGTCCAAGCATGAGTGCAAATATTGTTCCATTTAAAAACGGAAGATGATTTTGTATCAGAACATAAAATTTGTTTGTTTGAGCAAGATTTGGAGATGTTATCATTATTATAAAAGGATAAATTAATGCAATTCCTAACAATTCCAAGAGTCCGGCAATGAATGAAAGAACAAAAAAGCCAACAAGTTTCAGCTTTTTGCCCTTGCCATAATATTTTATAAATTTTGTTGTGTTTTCTAAAATCATTTTTCTCTATCCATTATTAATTTATAATTAATATCATTGCGGGATTTCATCTTATGATATATAATATACCATAGAAAGTAAAGGAGAAAAATATGGCAAATCCTATTTTAAATGAAAACTTTGGAACGGCTGGAGAAAGAGTTCTTGAAAGTGAACCTATGACACTATCCGGTACGATTAATAAAATAGCTATTTTATTTTTGTTAGTTATAGTTGGAGCATATTGTGCTTGGAATAGTTTTTCACTTGGATATACCGATAGAGTATCTATATTAACAACTGTAGGGTTCATCGTTTCGCTGCTTTTGGGATTTATAATTCCGTTTGTGCCGACTTGGGCACCTGTTCTTTCACCTGTTTATGCCTTAGCAGAAGGTTTATTGCTTGGTGGTATTTCTGCAATGTTTGAGAAGGCATATCCTGGGATTGTTATTCAGGCTACTATTGGAACATTTGCGGCGTTGGGGACAATGCTTGCATTATACAAATTTAAAATTATAAGATGCACAGAAAGATTTAAAAGTACAGTTTTCACGGCTATGATGGCGGTATTTTTGATATATTTAATTGATATTATTGCATCGTTTTTCGGGCGCGGAATACCATTAATTAACGGTAATGGTATTATCGGTATTGTGTTTAGTTTAGTTGTTATTGCAATTGCTTCATTTTGTTTGATCGTTGATTTTTCATATATAGAAGAAGGCTCAAATAAAATGCTTCCTAAATATTATGAATGGTATGGTGCATACGGATTAATGGTTACATTAATTTGGCTATACTTTGAAATGTTGAAGTTGTTTGCTAAACTAAATTCTCGAAATGGTTAAATATTTATTAAAAAAAAAGACCTTGAATTTTATTCAAGGTCTTTTTTTATTAAAAGTTCTTTTATTATTCTTCAACATTTTGGGATTCTTGTAATTCAGAAAGTCTACTTTGAGTTAAAGCGTCTTTCCTAACTTTTAAATCTGCATAATTGTTGTAAAATTCTTTTGCCTTTGCATTTGAATGATTGATTGAATGAATCATTCCACCCACTAACATGGCTAAAGGAGCCCATCCAAGAGCTGTTCTTCCTACTCCTTTTAATGCTGAAGGTAATTTGTCTGCAAATTTTATTGAATGTGTTTCAATTGATTTTAATAAATTGTTGCTATTGATTTTTGTTGCCAATTTATCTAATTTCATTTGTGTTTTAAATATTTTTTCTGGTTTTATGTTTTCTACTGTTTTAACCAAGCCTTTTTCAGCTAAGTCAAGAGCACCTAAGCCTACTCCAATTGCGCCAAGAGAAGCTAAGAACGGATGATTTTTATTGAAATCCCGTAGCCCTTTTGAATTTTTTGTTAATTTATTTATTCCAAACATTGCCAAATCTAATACTGCGAACATTCCAGCCCATCTGCCGGCTTCTTTTACCCCATTAGCAACTTTTGCAGCTCTTCTAACCATTGGTACTCCAAACATTGTTGTTGGAGCTTTGGTTAATGCAGCTGCTGAAATACCTGCTACAAGTGGAATCCCCATAAATATTGCTCTGTCGATGTCTCTATGTCTGCGATCATCAACGGTTGCGTTAGTTTTAGCTAATGCTAAAAATTGGACATCTTTGTCGTTAAGCGTTATAAAGTTATCAATATTATCTCGTGAGTGACGTCTTGAGGTAAATTGCGGACTAATTCCGATTGCTTGTACTTGCATACACACACCTTTCACTTTTACAAAATTATTATACAACTTTAAAAACAAAACACAAAGTTTTTTGCTATTTATATAGTAGTTTGTTATAAATATTTACAATCATTTTTATTTCAGATATTATCAAGTAATGAGAAAATTTTGTATTCATACTATGGGCTGTAAAGCTAATCAATTTGAAAGTGCAGTAATTGTTGAAAATCTTTTAAAAAGCGGATTTGAGGAAGTAAAATCTTCTGATGATTGTGATTTTTATATTCTGAATTCCTGCACAGTTACTCAAAAATCAGATAATGAAGCGCTTTATCTTATCCGAAATGCAAAGCATAAAAATCCTGAAATTATTACTGTTTTGACCGGATGTCTTGCGCAAGTTGAAAAAGATAATTTGTTAAAAAATGATTACGTAGACATAGTCTTGGGGAATGATGAAAAATTAAATATATCAAAATATTTGCTTGAAAATGAAACTTGTAAGATTTCTGATATTATGCAAAGGTCTGATTTTACAAAAATTGTGTTGTCAGATACAACTAAAACAAGAGCAAATGTAAAAATCCAAGATGGCTGTGATAACAGATGTTCATATTGTATTATTCCGTTTGCCAGAGGGAAAAGCCGTAGTGCAGATGTGCAGTTTATCTTAGATGAAATAAACAGTCTATCAAAAAGAGGCTTTAATGAAGTTGTTTTAACGGGTATTCATATCGGTCAGTGGGGCAAAGATTTTGGAATGACATTATTGGATTTGTTAGAACAAATTGAAGCGAAAACAACAATATTGAGATATCGTTTGGGCTCATTGAATCCGTTAGAAATCACAGATGAAATGTTAGATTTCCTTTCAAAATCTAAAAAGTTTTGTCCGCATTTTCATCTGTCCTTACAGTCTGCTTGTGATAAGACTTTGAGAAGTATGAACAGATTTTATGAAACAGATTTTTATTTGGCTCAAATAGATAAAATTAATCAAATGTTTGAATTACCATTTTTGGGTAGTGATATTATTACCGGATTTGCAGGTGAAACGGAAGAAGATTTTAAAATAACGGTTGAAAATTTGAAAAAGTCAGGATTATCAAAAATACATACATTCCCTTATTCCAGACGTGAAGGCACTGTTGGCGATAAATCCTTGAATCAGGTTCCTGAAAAAGTAAAGGAAGAACGTGCAAATATAGTAAAAGCAATATCTCGCCAAAAATACGATGAATTTGTATCTAAAAATATCGGGCGACAAGTTGAAGTTTTAATAGAAAAACACCCTGACAAAAATACCGGATATTTAAAAGGCGTTACAAGAAATTATCTTACGCTATTTTTGGATAGTAAAGAGGAAAAGCTTTTGAATACTGTATCTTCAGCGAAAATTGTAAAATATGAAAATGGGAAAATTTTTGCTGAAATAAAATAATTTTAGTCACAAAAATTGCCGAATTTTATTACCAAATTCGACAACTTGTGCATAAAATCAATCTATCGCCTTGATTTATGCCAAATAATAACAACCGTTACCAACGATATCTGATCTACATTCCGGATGGTTAGGATTACCCTTTATTGTATTGCATGCAGTTTGTGTAAACTTTGGAGTTATACCTGCACTTCTTGCTTCGGTAATACCAAATCCGCCGACTTTCATTGGTCTTTGTTCAAATAATCTGATAGCTGGTATTGCTAAATTTCCCATAGAATAAATACCCCATAATTTTCCCTATATATTAATTAAGTATTCTATGCCACAAAAATTGCTTTTTCTCCCACGAATATTAAGAAAAATTAAGCAAGTAAATCAAGATGGTTTGCTCGAGAAGAATTTTGCATATTGGGATGATTAGGTGAATACTGACCGGTCTCTTGGTTTTGAATGGCATTTCTGCCGTTTTGTTCAAACCTGTTCTGTTCGTCCAGTTTTACCGGATTAACTCTAAAAATATTTTGACCTTGTATTGCTTTAATCGAATCTAACATAATCTCAAATCTTTCTTATATATAAAAAGTATTTTAAAAAAGGTCAATTTCAATTTTAAAAAAATTTGTAACAAACTTAATAATTATTGATCGCTTTCGTGATGGTCATTGTCTTTCATAAGTTTTGAAAAATCTGAAGGCTTTATACTTTGAACGAATTTTTTGAATTCTTGAGCTTCTTCTTCGTCTTTAGCCGTATCCGTTGAAACTGAACCGTTTGAAATAACGTTTGCGGTTACAAAAATCGGAGCATCAACTCTAATTGCAACAGCAATTGCATCAGATGGACGCGAATCAATTTCAAGAGTTTTACCTTCAGCATTTGTTAAAAATAATGTTGCATAATACGTTTCTTTTTCAACATCATTTATTTCTATTTTATCAAGTTTGTAGCCTGTTTTTTCTATAATACTTACAACCAAATCATGCGTCATTGGTCGAGAAACAGAAAGATTTTCTATTTTACGAATGATTGCAGAAGCTTCAGCTGAACCAATCCAAATCGGAAGAGCTTTTCTGTTGTCCTTGTCGTGTAATACAACTATCGGAGAACCTGTTCTTGTATCAAGTGCGATACCCATAACTTTCATTTCAATCATTTTTCTGAAACCTTTCTATTTTAAGGGGTTTATCTGTAACTATTAAAATTATAGCCTGAAAAATAAAATTTTCAAACCGTTTTACAAAATAAAAGTTTATGATATAGTAGATAGTGTAGGAATTCTTTGGAATTCGGGCATGATAATTGAATATTACAACTTGGAGAAGTGGCCGAGTGGCTTAAGGCGGCACCCTGCTAAGGTGTTATATGGCTCACGCTGTATCCAGGGTTCAAATCCCTGCTTCTCCGAATCTTAAAGACTTCTTGCGGAGTCTTTTTGCCTTATGAAGCGGATTTGAACCCATGTTGTTACTCGGTGTTGCCTCGTAACAACGAGGTTGAGCTTGTGCATACTTATCTGTAGTGCTCGTGATGCTCGCACACAGCTAAGCAAAATCCCTGCTTCTCCGCCATTTAAAAAGTGGAAAGGTGTCAGCTTCTTCACTTTTTTATGAAATTTTTTTGCAATGTTTAAATGTTTTGGGGCTATAAATGAAAAAAACAAAAGCACTATGTTTATTGATGATAATTTTAGTAATTGCAACTCCTGCGGTTCCAATATATTTAACTGACTATTATAGTGATAATATTTGTATGAGTATTGCAACAATCCTTTTGCTTTTAACTTTTGCCGTTTCATATATAATGAAGATTACGTTTGATGAAGAATGTTGTTATTATTTATCAAAAGATAATGATAAAGTATGTTGTGAATCTTCAGATATAAATAATGAAATACTTATAAAAGAAAATATTAGAGCTTCTGTTATTCTTTTGATTTGTGTTATGTTTATGGAGCTATTGTTATTATATTTTTGTATTTCCATTTTTACGACAAAAGGGCTTCCTATTTTGGTATATATAGGAACTGGAATATTAGCTGTAATTGGGTTTTATTATGTATTTGGTTCTGCATTAATTATCTTTAAAATAATAAAACCGCCTTATCTTAAATTGACAACAACCGGTATTTCCGGTACTGCAATAAAAAGAAATTTAAATTGGAATGAAATAAAATCTATAGTTGTTAAAGAACTGCCGGAATGGTATTGGACATTTTTGCAAGTAGGGGTTACCTATGCTGGTATAAAAAATCCAAGTCAGAATTTAGCATTAAGAAATTTAGCTGATAACGTGGATGAAGAACCTTTGCATGATAATCTTGTTAGAATCTTTGTAGAAGATAAAGACGGAAAACAATATTTAATAAAATTAGATCCAAGTATAACAAACTACCCTATTAAAGAAACAATAGACAAATATTTATCTGATAACAATATTTTATTGGCCTAGTTTTTAATTTAATTTTCGTTTTTTATATGGTTTTTTATATGGTATCAGGCTTTTATATAATTTTTTGTTATGATTTTTTCTGTTTGTAATATAATTTTCCTATGAATTTGAATCAACTAAAATATATTGTAACTGTTGCGGATGAAATGAATATTTCTCGTGCGGCGAAAAAGCTCTTTGTTTCTCAACCGTCCTTAAGTCAAAGTATTAAAAATATAGAGGAAGAGTTAGGTACAAAGATTTTTGAAAG
This sequence comes from Clostridiaceae bacterium, assembly GCA_022641775.1. Classification (GTDB taxonomy): domain Bacteria; phylum Cyanobacteriota; class Vampirovibrionia; order Gastranaerophilales; family Gastranaerophilaceae; genus RUG14219. Next base: position 23,083 of record JALCDS010000016.1, on the reverse strand, counting down.
AAGTCCTTTTAAAGTTACTTATGCCGGAGAGGTTTATGTTTCTTGGGCACGCGATATTTTATCATCTTCCCTCCAAATAAAACAAAAAATAGCTGATATTTCGGAACAAAAAAATATAAAATTCGTGATAGGAATTTCGCCTCACAGAAGTACATATATTTTGCCTCCTGTGATAAAAAAGTTTAAATTACTCTATCCAAAAAGTGAAATTTTTGTTGAAGAGTATCCGACTTCTATTTTGCAACGAATGATGGATAGAGGCAAATTGGATTTGTTAATTGATGTTACCAATCCTGATACTATTTCATTTGAAAGTATTCCTCTGTTTGATGAAAATATATTGTTAGATATTCCATTAAGTTGGAATATAACATCAAAAGAAGTCGATATTGCGATTTTAAAAGATAAACCTTTCATAATGCTTTCGGAAAAACAGTCTATTGGAAAATTAGGGCGTGAATTGTGTTTGAAAAGTGGCTTTTCGCCTGAAATCTTTTTGGAATGTCATAATATTGAAACGGCGCACGCTCTTGTAAGACAAAACTTGGGAGCCACTTTTGTTCCGGAGATGTTTACCAAATTCGATAAAGAAAATTCAAATTATTGTCTTATAAAAGATTTTAAATCTGATAGAAAAATCTGTGCTATTTATAATAAGAAAAAATATTTGCCTGTAGCGCTTCGTGATTTTATAAAAGTGTTGAAAATAGTTATTAATGAAGAATTTTAGTCTATAAAATCATAACATTCTTGATATGAATCAAATATTTTTATTTTATCAGATTTGAAAAGATTATCATTTGTTACATCTAATACCGTTTTGTTTTCTTTTATTGCATAAATCGGAATATTACGTTTTAAACATTCAAATACTGGTGTTGAACCTAGTGAATTGTAAGGCATTATCAAGTAATCAAGATTATCAATTGAAATGTCATAATTTTTTCCGATTAACGGAGCAATATCAAGTCCTATTAATATACATGGTAGATATGTAGGCGTAATATATTCTGATGCTGATTTTATATTAACTAATTCTGATGAGATTTGAAAATCACAAAATGCAGGAGAATGTGCAGTAGGAACTTTTAATTCTTTGGAAATATAGTGTGATAAGATTGCTTCAACTCCTCCGACAGGATCAACTCCTACCCCTGACGAATATTCTGCATTTAATTCATCGGAATCTTCAAAAAGACATACTATTGCTATGGCATTGCATTTGTCTTCGTCTACCAATATTTTTGCGGTCTCTAAAAGAGTTTCAATATTTTTAACGCTACCTGTTGAAATTCCGTTTGATTCCATATCAAACTTTACTCCAACATTTTCTTTTGTAATTCGATATGTTGCAACATCAATACCATATATGCATTTCACTGCATTAATAGTGTTTATATGAACATTCAAGGCATCTTGTGGAATAGCTTTATCAAAAACAACACCAATTTTGTTATGAGATGATGGTTGTAAAGTTATATTCCCCTTAAAAAATTCATCTAAGGAATATCCTTCAACATATAACATATTTGGCTTAATCCCTGAAAATCCGCCGGCATTTACAACATTTGGGTTTACAATTAAATCACATTTTTTACTGAATTTTCTTGCCCAAGAACTGGCATCTCCGGCAAACCCACCTATTGATGCTCCGAGTCCGGTTGGGACAATAAAAGCTCCAAGTTTTTTATTATTTCTTTGCATAATAAAATCATATAACAAAAAAGCGATATTTCTATCGCTTTTTTGAATAATACATTTAACTCTTAATTCTTTATTATTTACTTCCGCCGCTACCGCCGTATGTAAAGTCAGATTTAACGTTTTGTTGAAGTAATTTAGTCCAACTGCTTTCGTAAGAAGAAATTTCATTGTATTGAGTTTCAAGGTTATCTTTGTCTGTTTCAAGTTTTGTTTCCCAAGAATTCAATTCTGCCAATTGTTCTTCATGTTCATTTTGGAGTTTTTCTTCTAATACTTGGTATGTATCAGGATCATCTTCATAATACTTTTGGTAATAATTATCTAATTCCTGATTATATTTAGATTGAGAAGCTGCTACTTTTTTACTTGCAGAAAGAAGGTTCATCGTAACATCAGAAATCTTTTCTGCCAATTGCGCTTTTTGTTTTGAATACAAAAGTAAAGTTTCTTGAATATTTGCTATTGCCATCTTTTTATCCTCTTATTTTTTTATCTCGTACTTATATAAAAAAATTTGAGGAAGGCCGATTTCAACAAGTAGCTATTTCGTTACAATTGTTTACAATATACTCTTTTTATCTAATTCTATACGTTTTATACGTTTTTGGATATCTTCACAAAGTTTTCTGTTTATAGACAAAAGTTCTGCTATAACAGCCAACAAGCCTACTTGAAACCCTACAATCAGTAATATTGCGGTCAAGATTAAAGATTGAATATGCCCTGTTCCTGTCCCTGTCATAAAGTAATATAAAAATCTTCCGCCTAATAGTAAGCCTAAAAATATAAATAATCCGGCAATTATTGCAAAAAACCTAAAAGGACGGTATATTGCAAACATTCTAACCATTGTGAATGCCGAGCGTCTTACATAATCAAAAATGTTTCTGACAAGTTTTGATTTTCTTATATCAGGGTTAACATTTATTGGTACACTGAGTAATCTCAATCCCTTTGCTCTCGCCTGAATTATTGTTTCCATCGTGTATGAATATTTATCAAACACGTTTAATTGTAAGGCAGCATCTTTAGAAAATGCACGAAATCCGCTAGGGGCATCTTCAATTTTTGTTGAAGATACCATTCTCATTACCCAAGAACCAAGCTTTTGTAATAATTTTTTCAATATTGAAAAATGCTTTATTTTGGAAACAGGTCTTGCTCCTATTACAATATCAGCTTGTCCTGCGATTATTGGAGTTACAAGCTTTTCAATGTCATCTGCGCAGTATTGATTATCCGCATCTGTATTTACAATTATATCTGCGCCCAATTCCAAAGCCTTATTTATTCCGGACGTAAAGGCTTTTGCAAGTCCCATATTCTGCTTTTGAATAACAAAATTTTTGATTCCGAGCTTTTTTGCAATTTCGACAGTATTATCTGTTGAGCCATCATCAATTATTAAGATTTCTATATCATCTATCCCGTCAATGGATTTTGGAAGCGCCTTCAAAGTTATTGGTAGAGCGGCTTCTTCGTTAAAACATGGAATTTGAATTATTAATTTCATTTTTAATCTTTCTTTTATTTTTTTTTTATTATATAATCAAAAGGCTAAATTGACAAATGGGGATATAGTGGGAAGTTTTTTAGTCTATTTTATAGTTTTCATAGGCATGATTTTCAGACTTTTATTTATTAATAAGCCTGACGGTCTGTGGAACGATGAATATGTAAGCTGGATGATATCGCAGAAGCCATTGTTTGATGGGTTTATACAAGGAATCCTCAGTCAATGTCACATGCCTTTTTATTATTTATATTTAAAATTTTTCACAAAAATTTTAGGTAATAGTGATGTAGTTTTAAGATTGACATCAGTATTAGCCGGTGTAATCTCTGTTTGGGTAATGTATTTGGTAGGTAGAGTAAAAGATAAGAAAACAGGCATGATATGTGCAGGATTTTGTGCGATTAGTCCGTTTTTGATTTACTATTCGCAAGAAGTCCGAATGTATTCAGTATTATTTTTGTTTTCAGCCTTATCATTGTTGTTTACTCTAAAGCTTGTCAAACGAGTGAGCCGAAAACACATTATAGGCTATATTTTATCAAACTTTTTAATTTTATTTACACACACTATAGGGTTTATTTACGTTTTCTTTAATTTATTATATGTAAGTCTCAAGTTATTTAAAAGTTATAAAAAACAAATTTATATTCTTTGGAGTACCATTGTTATTTCATTTGTAGCGTTTTTACCTTTGGTTGCAAAAATCTTTACAGAAAAGACATTTTCACAGTGGTGGGGAGTATTTACTCCGGCAAAAATAGGATTCGTTTTGACGGATTATCTTTCGCCGGTTTTGACAAATTTAACAAATTCTCCAAATGATTTTTTCTATAATGTTTCGGTTATATTTATTGTATTTTGTATAATACCGTCAATTATCTGTTTGACACTGTTAGCAAAATCTTTATTTGAAAAAGAAAACAGAGGACTATTTTATATCGCTTTATGCACACTCTCGATTTTGATAATTGCTGCGATTACAGGTAAAATGGTACTTTTGACTAAATATTCAATAGAAATTTATCCTATAATAATATATTTGGTTTGCGTAGGACTTTCGCAACTTAAGCATAAAGGATTGATGACAAGTACAATTTTGTTATTATGCTTTTTGAATTTTGCATATTTTGTTATAAGTCCTGTTGCTGCACAAAAAATCAGACGTGCCGAAGGACATAAAATTGCTGCGACATTGTTATCCGACTGTAAATTAAAGACGGGTGATTATGTCATTTTAGAATATTACTCGCAAGATAGATTTGAAAAATATTTTGATTTTTCAAACTACAATGTCATATCGATAAATAAAGGGAATTTCCCTGAATTTATAAATAAAAATATCACATATGCTGATGTGTACAAAAACGGTCGAGAATTGTACAAGCCATATTTTGAAAAAAGTGGCAATCAGTATTTTGATGATAAAATAAATAATGAGATCATTAAAAAGATGAAAATCGGTCAGAAGCTTGTTATATTGAGCTTGGATAGTGTATCTCTTTTAAATGAGGATCAACTAAAATCTGTTTCTCAAAATCAGGTTGAATACTCACGTATTCCTTTGCCATTCCTTGTGTTCTCTTATATAAAGAATGAAGTGGCGGTGGATGCGTCTAAAAGGCTTGATATAAGTTACATTGAGAGCAAAGGTAGTTGGTCAGTAGCGGAGTTTACAAAACTTAATTATTGAAGAATTATTAGCAATTTTTATTTTGCGTAAACGTATATATATATAGAACAGGTTTATAGTTGGGTAGTAAAAATGAAATTACAAAAGGTTAGCAATTCAGAAATCAATGGGATTCCTTCATTTAGCAAGAATTCCGGAGTAACTGCACAATATGTTGGACACAGCAATATGCAGCCAAAAGATTCTGTAGAATTTACAGGCAAATTCCCTGAAAAAATTGTGGATTCAACTTCAACGGAAGATGTAGCTGAAGAATTAGAAAAAATTATGCCACGCTCTTTGAACGGGATGAAAAAACTTAAAGACAATATTAATGAGTTCCAAAATATCTTGATAAACTCTTTAGGAACAGGTTTAATTGCACCGATTTTTATAAAATGGAATCCGTTGTCTAAGACAGATGAAGATACAAGAACATATACAGCTTGGCGTCAACCGGTATCTGCAGCATTAGCTATTGCTACACAGGCTGTTATTACATTACCGTTTGCCGCAGCAATCAAAGCTATGGCATCTGATGGTGCATTTGGTCAATTATATAATGAAACAGCATATAAAAATCCTGAAAAATTCCTTAGAGATTTACGTGAGAAAAATAAAATTTACTATGATACTGCCAAATTTAATGGTAAAAAAGATCTTGAAGAAATTAAACCGGAAACTTATGATAAGTTGATTACACATACATTTGATGATTTGATTGAACAAGAAAACAAAGAAATCAAACGTATAAGTGATAAAAAGTTACCTGGTAGAATAGCTCGTAGTAAGTATTATACTAAGAATTCAGAAAAAGTTATTACAACTCTTTCAACTTTAGAAGAACAATTAAAAACTATAAAAACAGCAAAAGAAGCAAAGACATATTTGAATGGCGAAGTTAAACGCATGAAGAAATCAAATGCTGATGGTGAATTGGTTAAAATAGTTGAAGAACTTCGTGATAGAGCGTTATATAATCCAAAGACTAAACGCTCAATATGGGACAAAATATTCTTCAGAAAACCAAAACTATATGTTGTTGCAGATGCTGATGAAACTGTAATGAAAGCAATACATGATAAAATTGATAAAATAATCGGCAAAGAGAATTTCAAAGATGAAAACTTAGGCATTGAACGTCCTAGAGGTATTGTATATCGTTACGCCGGCAAGTCTGAAGAAGAAGCTACTCAAATGGCTAAAGAAAGTTTAGTAAAAACAAACAATGGTCTTGAAGAAGCCGTTAATTTCTTGACAGACTTGAAAAAACGTTACAAAGATGAACATCTATCAGTTTCTGATATTGAAGCAGAATTCAGAAATAAAATGAAAAATAATTTCCGTTTGGGTGAAAAGAATTTTGCCTGTGATGTTCTAAAAGAATTAAAGAATTATACAAAGAATAATATAAATATATTTAAACAAGTTGAAGGTATGACAGTTTCCTTCGCGATGTTGCCAATTACTTGTGAATTGTTGAACTGGTTATATCCAAGATTTATGGATGCTGTGTTCCCTAATTTGTCAAGCAAAAAGCATACAAAAGTTTCATCTGATTTGGTTAATAAAGCAACCAAGAATAGCGAGGTGAAATAATGTCTGAAGCAAAAGGTATAATGAAGATTATCGGTAGTGTTGGTAACACTGCAGCATTTAGAAAACCTCTTAAAGCTATGTCTAAAATCGGTTTTGTTAACAAGATGGAATCTCATGCATGGAACTCTGATAAAGCTCAATCATACATTACAGGATTAGGTATTTTATCTTTGGTATTAAAAGATGGTTTTGGATGTTACTTGTATGTAAAACAAAGTTTAAATAACAAAAAAATTCCTGATGATAAAAGAAAGTTCGTAGCAGCATTAGACTTAACAAACGGTGGTTTGATGATTGCAATGCAATTGTTGGCATATGCTACAATTTCTCATAAATTAGTTCAAAGCAAATTGTTTGCTAAAATGTTCAAAAAATGTATAGCAAGACCTGCATTAAAAGGTTATCAAGCATTGTTGGAAAAAGATTTTGCAAACAGAAATATTAAAAATCCAAACGGCAGAGTATTCCACGAATCAGCTGATGATTATGAAAATTCAGCAAGAAAAGCATTTGCTCACTTCTCTTCATTGGTAGCTGCAACAATCTTCGGAAAACGTGTTGTTGTTCCGTTTATTGCAACACCGCTTGCTGACAAGGCTGAAAAAATGATGAATAAAGATAAAAAAGAAGTTACAACCGATAAAGGTACTGAAAATACTTATGATAAACAAACGGCTCCGGCAGATAAAAATACTCAATTTAGAGCTGCTGAAGTTCAACAGACAAATTTATTAGACAAGTATCAAAAACAAAAATAACCTAAAAACCCTATAAACCCAAAAAGTCCGCTTAAACAAGCGGACTTTTTTAAATCTTATTAAAATAAAAAACCTTAGAACGGTTTTGTTTGATTTAATTTTAATCTTAAATCTCTAAAGCGTTGAATGTCTTCTTGCGATTTTCCTGTGTCTTGAAAAACAGCTTGGCTTGAAGGGTGAACCATCAAAACATAATCCATATGGATTTCAAGAAACTTATACTTTCTTGGAGCTTGTGCAGAATTTCTAGGATAAATTTCAGCATTTGTTACTGCTAAAAATCTTCTTTCTCTATCGTTCAATAAATCTGTCAATTCACGGTTTGTATTAGTATATTTTGAAACATGTACAATACCTTTGATATCATGATCGCTTGTCAATATGCTAACTTCTATAGGTACTGTATCTGTATTTTTGCCCATCTTCTTTTCCTTAAAATTTATATATAACCTTAATTTCAGTATAGTACATTTTCCAATAAATGTCTATATGTTAAATTTTATCTCTGAATTTTCTAAAGCTACCGCCAAAGGCTTCGTGCACATCTACGATTGACATAAAAGCTCCTGGATCAACCGACATTACAATTTCTTTCAGTTTTGAAAGTTCCAGTCTTGAGATGACGCAATATATAATTGTCTTTTTATCTCCGGAATATCCGCCCTTACCTTTTATATACGTAACGCCTATATCCATATCATTCAATAAATTTTGACCGATTTCTTCATAACTTTCGCTTATGATTCTGACAGATTTTGATGTGTTAAATCCTTCAACTACAATATCAATAACTTTATAGGCTATCAGATATGTAAGAATTGAATACATTGCCTTTTCAAATCCGAAAACAAATCCTGCAGCGGAATATATGAATATGTTGAAAAACATTATACATTCCCCGACGGTTACTCCGATTTTTTTAGATAGGACGAGTGACAAAATTTCTGTACCATCCATTGAACCGTTGTTTTTTAAAACCAATCCTGCTCCAGACCCAAGAATTATACCTCCAAATACAGTAACAAGAAGCAAATCATCCGTTACCAAGAATCTGTGTGCGTGGAAAAATGTTACCCCGAGTGACAGAATTAATATGGCATAAAAGGTTCTTAAAACAAATTGTTTTCCGATTTTATTAAACGCCAGTAAGAAAAACGGTATATTCAAGAGGAATATCAATGCTCCGAGTTTGTATTTGGTGATATATTGTAAAATTATTGATATACCAACAATGCCACCATCGATTATGTTGTTTGGAACTAGAAAGATTTCCAGAGCTATTGCCGCAATCAAAGGGCCTAATGTAAGAAAAATTAATTCAATTATGATATCCTTAATTCGTCTTTTTACCATAATTCATCAATTTCCTTTTCCTTCAAGTTTTGAAGTTTCTCTTTCCGGAATAAATGCTCCAAGCTTAAATAATTGTTTTTTTTCAATTTCAGTATCCTCAGATTCTTTGTATCCGAGAATTTTTTCTAAATCAGATTTTAAAGTTGTTAAATCTTCGTATTTTCTTAAAGTTCCGTCAACACAAATAGAAACATCTCCTGTTTCTTCTGAAACTACAAGACATGCGGCATCAGAAGTCTCTGACATTCCGATAGCTGCTCTGTGACGAGTTCCGTACTTCCAACTTAATTTAGGATCTTCGGTCAAAGGTAGCAGTGTTCCTGCAGAAATTATTTTTGAACCGTTTATTACAACAGCACCGTCATGTAACGGGGTATTAACGTGAAAAATAGTCAAAATCAATTCTGTTGATAAGTCTGCATTAAGCGTTGTTCCAACATCATTGTATGTATGGCTTAAATCTCCTTGAAATACCATTAAAGCACCTGTATGAGATTTTGAAAGATATTTTACGGCTTCTACTATTTCTTTGACTACATCAATTTTTTCATCTTTTTTCTTGTTATTGTTTTCATTTGAGAAAAGCTTGTTTAAAAAACCCGCTTGTCCCAATATCCCAAGGAACTTTCTGAGTTCCGGCTGAAATATGACGATTAAACTCAATGATATTAACAAAACTACAGTTCTCAAGAACATTCCCCATATTCTTAAATTTACTGCAATCATAAATTCCGATAAAATCCAGCCTAAAGCTAAAATTAAAACACCTTTTACAAATTTTTCAGATTTAGTATTTTTAATAAATTTGCGATAAAAGAACAATACAAATGCTGCAAGCACAATCATTTGAATAACGTCAGGAACTGTAAACGTCATTGCTATCACTTTTAGTTGTCTAAATGTGTAGTTTAGCAGATTTGTAAGCATTTTTATCCTTTTAATTTGTCAGGTATAACATCTTTGGAGATTAAATCATCCAAAGTTTCTCTCTTTATTATAATATCAGATTGTGAAGAATTTACAAGTACCATGCAAGGTTTTTCTCTGCGATTATAATTTGAAGCCATTGAGTAATTATATGCACCGGTGTTGTAAACACAGATGATATCCCCTTCATCAAGTTTTGGAAGCTTTATATCCTTTATTAAAATATCTCCGCTTTCGCAGTATTTGCCGGCAAGAGTTATGATTTCTGTATCAGTTGTTTCTTTTTTGTTAGCAACTTCTGCGACATATTCGGCCTCGTATAGTGATGGTCTCGGATTATCTGCCATTCCGCCATCAACGGCGACATATTTTTTGCCGTTTGGAACTTGTTTTGAACTCCCTACGGTATAGAGAGTTACTCCGCTTGTAGAAATTACGCTGCGACCGGGCTCTAAAAATAACACAGGCAGTTCAACGTTGTATTTTTTAACGCTTTTTTCAAGACTGGTGACTATTATTTGAGCTATATCAAAAACTGATGGGGGAACATCTTGTTCTGTATATTTTACGGCAAGTCCGCCACCGATATTTATTTCTCCCATTTTTATGTTGAATTTTTTGTCAAGTCTTGCAATTTCTTCTATAAGGATGTCAATTTCATCTACAAAAACTTGTGTTTCGCAAATCTGAGAACCTATGTGTGCATGCAATCCATGTAAATTTAAATTGTGATATTCATTTTGAATTAATTCAACAGCTTCATCTATTTGTGTCAAATCAAATCCAAACTTTGAATCCAAGTGCCCGGTTTGAATATATTCGTGTGTATGGCATTCAATTCCCGGAGTAATTCTTAAAAGTATATCAGCAATTTTGTTTTCTGATTTTGCAATTTCATTTAGCAAAGACATTTCAAAAAAATTATCTACGGAAAATCTGCCAACGCCAAGGTCCAGCGCTAACTTTAATTCTTCGTAGCCTTTGTTATTCCCGTTAAATAGAACTTTTTCCATATCAATACCGGATTTGTAACATGTATAAATTTCTCCGCCGGATACTGTATCAAATCCAAAGCCTTCACTATCAACAATTTTTGCAATAGCGGATGTGCATAGAGCTTTTGATGCGTACATCATATTTACATGCGGGTAATCCTTGAAAGCTTTTTTGAAATCACGACACATTGACCGTAGTGTGCTTTCATCAATTACATAAAGTGGAGTGCCGTATGTTTCTGCCAATTCAACCGCATCACATCCGCCTATTTCAAGATTACCTTTAGCATTAGTTCTTGCAGTGCTTGGTTTTATATTTTGGTTAGTGCTATTCATTATTTGTCCTCGTTTAATATGTTAAATCTATGCGACAATTATAGCACAAAATACATCTATTACCAATACTTATTACCAATTTGTACGGGTAATTAATTGTTTTCCTTTTTGGTTGAACATTTTTTCTTTGTACCAAAGTCCTTTAAAAGTTCCGTCAGGATTGTACATGTATTGAGTATCACGATTTTCAAAAGCTATTGCACTGATTAATTTTCCGTTACGATAAAATTGTTTTGAATAGTATGGAAAGTTCGGGTATTCATCGCTCATTACATCTACATATCTTAAATTTCCATAGGCATCATAATAATAAGCATGTTTCATATCGTTTTTATATTGGAGTGCATAAATTATCACTAAATCTTTGTCTTTTTTAGCGTAAAATGCACATAAATAAGAATCTTCCAGCTCAGTAACTCCATTTTTGGCTTGGCGATAGTGTTCTCTATGGTTTTCATCTTTCAAAAAATTTTTGTATTGAGTTTTGAATTCTTTTTTTGACATGGCACTCGATTTTTTCGTGTCAAATAATTTGTTGTAATATGCTTGAACCTTTTCATCTCGTTGGACTTGCGTCATATTTGCCCAGTCGAAAGTTGCTGATAACTTGAGTACCGGAGTTTTTTCTTCTTGTTCGATTGCTGTTGTTTTAACGTTGTTTTTTACTTGAGAAGGCTTTGCCTGTGCAACTTGTAACCCTATAAACATAGCCATCATTATTATTAAAAATTTTTTCATACTTTACCTCGCTTAATAAATTATATTTTACTGTATTATTTTTTTATTGCAAGAATATGTCCGAAACTTGCTGATAGCAATAGTATAACATATTGTAACAAATTATTAAATTAAATTTTAAAAAAGTTTGATATTTTGTTGACTTAAAAACTTGACGTTATATGATTAAATAATAAGAAAATTAAAGTCGGGTGTACTGTGCCCAAATGCAGGAAACCTGAGTAAATATAAAAGTTTGTTTGGCTGAACATCAGTCGAATGAAAGGTTTACAGCCTTAAGTTAGATTTCCATTGCGGTAGCGCAATTTTAAATTTATTGTAGTACACCATTTTAGATAGAGGTGAATTAATGTCTGACACAAAATTTGAAAAAAGAGTAACACCAATGGGTATTCCACGTACTCGTTTGGATGATTTACCCGATTTAATTGAAGTGCAAAAAAATTCTTTTGAATGGTTTTTAAAAGAGGGTTTGAAGGAAGAATTACTTTCTTTTTCTCCTATTAAAGACTATACAGGAAGATTAGAATTACACTTTTTACCAAATTACACATTCGATAATGCAAAATACACTATCGAAGAAGCTAGAATCCATGACGCAACTTATGCAAAACAATTACGTGTAATGGTTCGTTTAGTAAACCGTGATTCCGGTGAAATCAAGGAACAGGAAGTATATATCGGCGATATTCCGACAATGACTGACAAAGGTACATTCATTGTAAACGGCGCAGAACGTGTTATCGTTTCTCAAATCGTTCGTTCTCCTGGGGTATATTTCAAACGTGAAATATCTCCTGCCGGCAAACGTTTATACAACGCAACTATGATTCCTAACCGTGGAGCATGGTTGAAGATTGAAACAGATTCTAACGATTTAATATACGTTAAGATAGATAAAAACAGAAAAATCTTGGCAACAACATTGTTGAAAGCTATGGGTATAACAGTTTCCGAAATGGAATCATTGTTTACTCACTTTGAATTCTTGAAGAGAACTTTGGACAAGGATACAGCTGATACAACAGATGATGCTTTGATTGAAGTTTATAAAAAATTGAGACCTGGCGATCCTGCATCAGCTGCAGGCGGACGTTCTATATTGGAATCTCGTTTCTTTGATGAAAAGAAATACGATATAGGTCGTGTAGGTCGTTATAAATTAAATAAAAAATTGAATTTGAACATTCCTAAGAACCAAAGAACATTAACAGTTCAAGATATCGTTGCTTCAATTGAATACTTAATCAATTTAACATACGATGAAGGTTCAGTTGATGATATTGACCACTTGGGTAACAGAAGAATTCGTTCAGTTGGTGAATTGTTGCAAAACCAATTTAGAGTTGGTTTAGCACGTATTGAAAGAATCGTAAAAGAAAGAATGACACTTCAAGATTCTGAAACACTTACACCGTTGAACTTGTTGAATACAAAGCCATTGGTTGCTGCGTTGAAAGAATTCTTCGGAAGTTCACAATTATCACAGTTCATGGACCAAATTAACCCACTTGCTGAATTGACACACAAACGTCGTATTTCAGCTTTAGGACCTGGTGGTTTGATGAGAGAAAGAGCAGGATTTGCTGTTCGTGATATTCACCCATCTCACTATGGCAGAATTTGCCCTATTGAAACTCCAGAAGGCCCGAACGCAGGTTTGATTGGTTCACTTGCAACTCACGCCAAAGTTAATGACTACGGATTTGTAGAATCTCCGTTCTTTGTTGTAAAAGATGGAAGGGTTACAGACGAAGTTGTTTATATGACAGCCGATGAAGACGAAAATTTCCGTTGTGCACCGGCAGACGTTAAGTTGAACAAGGATGGTTCATTCAGAGAAGAATACGTTCCTATCAGATACCGTTCTGAATTTACAATGGGCGAAGCTTCAAAGGTTGACTTTGTAGGTGTTTCACCTATCCAAATCATCTCAGTTGCGACATCATTGATTCCGTTCATTGAACATGATGATGCTAACCGTGCACTTATGGGATCAAACATGCAACGTCAGTCAGTACCTCTTTTGATTACCAACAGACCGGTAGTTGGAACAGGTATGGAAGGCCGTGTAGCAAAAGATTCAGGTATGGTAATAACAGCTGATTGTGACGGAACTGTTGAACGTGTTGTAGGTGAAGAAATTATTATTAGAGATAAACAAAATAAACCTCACTTATATACATTAATGAAATATGTTCGTTCTAACCAAGATACTTGTATTAACCAAAAGCCTATCGTAAAAGAAGGCGACAAGGTTAAAGCTGGAGACGTTATAGCTGATGGAGCTTCCACATGCGGTGGTGAGCTTTCACTTGGTAAAAACGTTCTTTTAGCATATATGCCTTGGGAAGGTTATAACTATGAAGATGCGATTTTGATTTCAGAACGTTGCGTTCATGATGATATATTTACATCAGTTCACATCGAAAAATTAGAAATTGATGCACGTCAAACAAAACTCGGACCTGAAGAAATAACAAGAGAAATCCCTAACGTTTCAGAAGAAGCTTTACGTCACTTAGATGAACGAGGAATTGTTAGAATCGGTGCCAGAGTTTATGCAGACGATATTTTGGTAGGTAAAGTTACACCGAAAGGTGAATCTGAACACCCACCGGAAGAAAAATTATTAAGAGCAATCTTTGCTGAAAAAGCAAGAGACGTTAAAGATAACTCATTGAGAGTGCCTCACGGCGAAGGCGGAAGAGTAGTCGATGTTAAGGTATTTGATAGAGAAAAAGGTGATGAATTGCCACCTGGAGCAAATACGGTAATTAGAGTTTATATAGCTCAAAAACGTAAGGTTTCAGTTGGTGATAAACTTTCAGGACGTCACGGAAACAAGGGTATTGTTTCTCGTATATTGCCGAAAGAAGATATGCCGTTCTTGCCTGACGGAACTCCACTTGATGTTGTATTGAATCCACTAGGTGTTCCTTCCCGTATGAACGTAGGTCAGACTTATGAATTGTTATTAGGCTTGGCTGCATATTTGACAGGAAAACATTATGAAGCTCCATCATTTGATGAAAGATACGGCGAAAACCAATCTGAAATAGCTACAAAAGCTGAGCTTTTGAAAGGTATTAAAGAATCAGGTTGTGATTGGGTAACAGAAGATGGTAAGGTAAGACTTATTGATGGTAGAACAGGTGAACCGTTTGATGAACCTGTTGCTGTAGGTTTAAGTTATATCTTGAAACTTGTTCACCTTGTTGATGATAAGATTCACGCAAGAAGTACAGGTCCTTATTCATTAGTAACTCAACAGCCGTTAGGTGGTAAAGCACAATTCGGTGGTCAGAGATTCGGAGAAATGGAAGTTTGGGCATTGGAAGCATATGGTGCAGCTTATGTCCTTCAAGAAATGCTTACGATTAAATCTGATGATGTCAACGGTCGTAACAGAGCTTATGAAGCTATAGTTAAAGGTGACAATATTCCAAGACCGGGTATTCCGGAATCATTCAAGGTATTGGTTCGTGAATTACAATCAATCGGCTTAGATATTACTGTTGCTAAGAAGGGCGGAGAAGAAGTTGATTTGATGACTGATATGGATGATATCAGAAAATCAGCTCCAAGAAGAACATTATCAGACATTGATTCTGAACTTCTTAATATCAATTTCTTTGAAACACCAACAACTTTCGGAGACAATTAAGCAAGACGCGGCGAGTTTATCTCGCCGCCATGCTCCTTTCCTTAAGTTAAAGGAACTAACAAAATAAAAAACAAAAGGAGAAATACAAAAAATGTCAACAAGCATAGATTATTTTGACTATATACGAATTAGTATTGCGTCACCTGAAAGGATTTTGAAATGGTCCTACGGTGAAGTTACTAAGCCGGAAACAATCAACTACCGTACATTGAAACCTGAACGTGACGGTCTGTTCTGTGAAAGAATTTTTGGACCGACAAAAGACTGGGAATGTTATTGCGGTAAGTATAAGAGAGTAAGACATAAAGGTATCATTTGTGAACGATGCGGCGTTGAAGTTACAGATTCAAAAGTAAGACGTCAAAGAATGGGACACATCAAACTTGCTGCCCCTGTATCACACATTTGGTTCTTGAAAGGTATCCCATCATACTTGGGTTTACTTTTAGACATGACTTTAAAAGATCTTGAACAAGTAATTTACTTTAACAACTATGTAGTTTTAGATGGTGGCGAAAGTCCGTTCAAAAAATTACAATTGTTAGCTGAAGAAGAATACGAAGATTATATGGCTGAAAACGAAGATTCAACATTAAAAGTTGGTATCGGTGCAGAAGCTATAAAAGAATTGTTATCAGAAGTTGATGTAAAAGGACTCGCTGAAGAAATCAGAGGAGAACTTGCAGGTAACGTTACTTCAGTTCAAAGAAAATCAAAATTAATTAAGAGATTAAGATTATTAGATAGCTTAATTTCAAGTGAAACAGATCCGACATGGATGATTATGGATGTACTTCCTGTAACACCTCCGGATTTGAGACCAATGGTTCAATTGGATGGTGGCAGATTCGCTACATCTGATTTGAATGATTTGTACAGACGTGTAATTAACAGAAACAACCGTTTACAAAGACTTTTGGAAATGGGAGCTCCTGAAATTATCGTTAGAAACGAAAAAAGAATGTTACAAGAAGCAGTCGATGCTTTGATTGATAACGGTCGTCGTGGTCGTACAGTTGTAGGACCAAACAACAGAGCGTTGAAATCTTTATCAAATATTATTGAAGGTAAACAAGGTCGTTTCCGTCAAAACTTACTTGGTAAACGTGTTGACTACTCAGGTCGTTCAGTTATCGTTGTAGGTCCGCAATTGAAATTGAATCAATGCGGTTTGCCAAAAGAAATGGCAATCGAATTGTTCAAGCCGTTCGTTGTTAACAAGTTGATTGAAAGAGGATATGTTCAAAACATAAAATCTGCAAAGAAACGTATTGAAAGAAGCGAACCTATTGTATGGGATATCTTGGAAGAGGTAATCGAAGGGCATCCTGTAATGTTAAACCGTGCTCCAACCTTACACAGACTAGGTATTCAAGCATTTGAACCGAAATTGGTAGAAGGTCGTGCAATCCAACTTCACCCACTCGCATGTACAGCGTTCAACGCCGACTTCGATGGTGACCAGATGGCTGTTCACGTTCCATTGTCAATTGAAGCTCAAACAGAAGCAAGAATGTTGATGTTATCAACAAACAACATTTTGGCTCCTGCAACAGGAAAACCTATTATTACACCAACACAGGATATGGTCTTGGGTATGTATTACTTAACAATTATCAAAGATCCTGAAATGCCTGTAAAAGGTTACTTCTACAACTTTGAAGATGCTATTTCAGCATTGGAAGTAGGCGTAATCACTCTTCACGACAAGATTGTTGTTAGAGATGAAAAAGGTGAAAGAATAGAAACAACTGCAGGAAGAATTATTTTCAACGAAGCAGTAAGAAGTGCATTAGTATAAAACTCGGCACTTACTTAAAATAATGTAGTAAAAATAATTACTAAAGGGAAATATAAAATGGAAACAACTTATACAAACACAAAGAAAACCGTCGATTTCATTAACAAGCAGATGGACAAAAAAGGCTTAAACCAATTGTTGTCTCAAATGTATTTGGAATACGGCGGAGCTAAAACTGCAGAACTTGCAAACAGCTTGAAAAACCTTGGTTACAAATATGCAACTAAATCAGGGACAACAATTTCAATTGCCGACTTACAAGTTCCAAGTGTTAAAAAGAATCTTTTAACAGAAGCAGAAACTGAAATCGAAAAATCTACTCACCGTTATTTGAAAGGTGAAATTACAGAAGTAGAAAGATATACAAAGGTTATCGATACTTGGTCTGAAACGACTTCAAAATTAACCGAAGAGGTTGTAAAAAACTTTGACAGATTAAATCCGGTTTATATGATGGCGTTCTCCGGAGCCAGAGGTAACTTATCACAGGTATCACAGTTAGTTGGTATGCGTGGTTTGATGGCTGATGCGCAAGGTCAAATCATTGACTTGCCTATTAAATCAAACTTTAAAGAAGGTCTATCCGTTACAGAATATATCATTTCATCATATGGTGCAAGAAAAGGTCTTGTAGATACAGCGTTAAAAACAGCCGATTCAGGTTATTTAACAAGAAGATTGGTTGATGTTGCTCAAGACGTTATTATTCGTGCTGATGATTGTCATACTGATAAATATATCAATATGAAACCTATCAAAGATGGTGATACAATTATTGTTCCGTTGATTGACAGACTTTTGGGCAGAACTGTTGCTCAAGATATCGTAGATACTGACGGAAAAGTTCTTGTAAAATCAGGAACAACAATGGACAGATTAGACGTTAAAAGAATTTCACATCTTAATCCTCAAGAATTGAAAGTTCGTTCTGGTTTAACTTGTGGACTTGAATACGGTATCTGTCAAAAATGTTATGGTTGGGCAATGACAACTCAAAAACTTGTTGATATCGGAGAAGCAATCGGTATTATCGCAGCTCAGTCAATCGGTGAACCAGGAACACAGTTAACAATGAGAACATTCCACACAGGTGGTGTATTTAAAGGTTCTGGTGCAATGAAGACCGTTGAAGCTAAGAATGCCGGTGAAGTTGTATCTTCAGTTAAAACAAGAGAAATCAGAACTCGTCACGGTGATGTTGTTCAAATTGCAAACTATGAAACTGATATTGAGGTTAAAACAGCTAAGAAAAACGATAAGTATCATATTCCTGCAGGATCAAAAGTATTCTTTACAAACGGAATGAAAGTAGAAAAAGGCTTCAAACTTGCTGAATATGAACCGGTATCAAGTGGTGACGGTTCTCGTTTGACAGAAAAAGCTACAAAAGATATTACTTCTGACTTAAGTGGTGAAGTTTTCTATCAAGATTTCGTTGCTGATGAAAAGAAGGACAGACAAGGTAACATTTCAAGAACAACAAATAAACAAGGTGTTATTTGGGTTCTTGGCGGAGATGTTTACAACCTTCCTGGCGGTTCAAAAGTTCTTGTAAAAGATGAACAAAAAATTACTGCTGGTGAAAAACTTGCTGAAACATTGACTATTTCTGAACACGGCGGCGAAGTTCGTTTCGGTGACGATTTAGTTATAGAAGATGTTAAATTTGAAGGTAAAAAGATTAAGAAGATTGTTCAAGGTAAAGAATTGACAATTGTTATTGCATCTTTACAACCGGAAAATGCTTCATTTGAACAAACTAAGAAAGAACAAATCTGGACAGTTGATAAGACCGGTGAAAAATATATCGTAAAAGCTCCTGTTGATACAACGGTTGAAAACGGTATGATTATTGCTGAACTTATTGATGATGAATGTGCAGTAACATCTTCAGGTGAAATAAGATACGTTGACGTTGAAGTTGATGAAAACCAAATTATTACAAAACCTGGTTCAGTTGTGTTTATTCCTGAAGAAATCTATCAGGTAAATAAAGACAGTTCATTAAAAATGGTTGAAAATGGTGCCAAAGTTAGTGCCGGTACAGAAATCGTAAAAGATTTGTATTGTCACATTGATGGTATTGTTGAATTCAAAGAATATAATGACGTTATCCATGAAATTACCGTAAGACCTGGAGAAATTCATACTCTTGCCAATGTTTCAGAATTGAAAGTTGACGAAGGTGAAGTTGTTAAGAAAGGTACTGTAATTGCAGAAGGTATAAAAGCAAAAGATACTTCTATTGTTACAATTATGGATTCTTCAATGGATGATATCGATATTGATGATTTGGATGAAGAAATGGATTCCTCTTTGTCTATTGATGAAGATTCAATTTCTAACCAACCAATTCAAATTTTGGTAAGACCGGTTCAAATATTGAAGGTAAAACAAAAGGATGTTTCAATTCAATTTAATACAACTGATGAATTGATTAACATTGTTCCTGTTACACAACTTCAATACAAAGACGGTGCCAGAGTAAGAAACTTAGATGGTGCAACAATTACAAGAACAAGTTTGGTTCTTCAAATGCAAGGTTACTTATCACACCTTAAAGGTATGGTAGAACTTGATGATAAGAAGAGTTTAAGAATAGTTGTTCTTGAAAACTTGATTGTTCGTCGTGAAATGGAAGGTAATTCAAAATTGATGTCTTCACTTCAAACTGAATTGCTGGTAAAAGATGGCGAAGTAATTGCTCCAAAAACACCGGTTGCAAAGACTCAGGTTTTGGCAATTAACGATGGTACAGCTTCAATCAATTCAAAACGTGAAGATTCAAGAAGATTATTATTAACCAATGAATCAAACGAAGTTAATATCAAAATTTCATCAAAAGCTTGTGTAAAGAAAGGTGATTTTGTAAAACTTGATACGGTTGTATCTGAAAAAGGTGATAAATCAACAGTTTCAGGAATGGTTATTGCAGTTAATAAAGGCGAAGTTGTTATTAGAAGTGGCAGACCATACTTGATTAGCCCAGGTACAATGTTGCAGGTTGATTCCGGAGCGCTTGTACTACGTGGTGATATTATAGCTACATTGGTATTTGAAAGACAGAAAACAGGTGATATCGTTCAAGGTCTTCCGAGAGTAGAAGAACTTCTTGAAGGTAGAAAACCTAAAGATTCAGCAATATTGGCAGAAGAAGAAGGTGTTGCAGAAATTGTAACAGATGAAGATTTGCCAAGATTGTATATCGTAAACGATAATGGAAGAACTGAAATCAAATATGCTATTGATTCAAATATTATTGTTCATAACAAACAGCATGTTGAAAAAGGTCAACCGTTAACAAGCGGACCGTTAAATCCTCATGATATTATGAGACTCTGCGGACCTGAAGCCGCTCAGCAATACTTAGTAGACGAAGTACAGAGAGTATATCGTTCACAGGGTGTTGAAATTGCGGATAAACACGTTGAAATTATCGTTCGTCAAATGACTAAGAAAGTTAAGATTGTTGACGCAGGTGATACAAAATTGTTACCTGGTGAATTAATTGAAATGCAAATATTTGAGAAAGAAAACAAAGAGGCTGAAGATGCCGGAAAAACTCCTGCAACTTGTGAATATATGTTGTTAGGTATTACAAAAGCATCTTTGAATACTGAATCATTTATTTCAGCAGCTTCATTCCAAGAAACAACAAGAATCTTGACAGAAGCAGCAGTTGACGGTAAGAAAGATATGTTACGTGGCTTGAAAGAAAACGTAATTATCGGTCGTTTGATTCCTGCCGGTACTGGTTTCCATCATTTGACAAATGCGAATGAAGAAAAAGACCGTGAAGAAAGAAAACGTGCTGTTGCACAAAGAAACCAAGCTAGAAAACCATCTGCAATTTTGGAAGAAATTGAAGGTATGTTTGGTACTCCTGAATTCATGAATCCTGAAGATGGAGATGACAAAATTCAGTAGAACGCTGAATTGATAATCATAAAATCAAAAGAGGTGAGACGTTAATAACGTTTCACCTCTTTTGTATCTATATAAATATATTTTAAATACAAAAAAAGACTTGAGAATTACCTCAAGTCTTTTTTTTATATTCGTTATAACTTATGCTAAAACTAAATCTTTTACTTCAGCTGCAAAAACTTTTGGATCAAGTTTAATTCCAGGACCCATAGTAGTTGATAAGTAAATTGATTTTACATAAGTTCCCTTTGCTGATGCTGGTTTAGCTTTCAAAATTGCTTCTGCAAGAGTTGCATAATTCTTAATCAAATCGTTTTCTTCAAATTGAATTTTCCCGATAGGACAGTGAATCATACCTTGTTTGTCAGCTCTGAATTCAACTTTACCGGCTTTAGCATCTTTAACTGCTTTAGTTACATCCATTGTAACAGTTCCAGTCTTAGGGTTTGGCATCAATCCTTTAGGTCCTAAAACACGACCTAATTTACCAAGCATACCCATACAATCAGGTGTAGCAATTAATGTATCAAACTCAAACCAGCCGCCAGAAATCTTATCGATAACATCTTCAGCACCAGCTTCATCAGCTCCTGCTTCTTTAGCTTCGGTTGCTTTAGCACCTTTTGCAATTACACAAACTCTAACAGTTTTACCAAGACCTGCCGGTAATACAACTGTTGATCTGATTTGTTGGTCAGCTTGACGAACATCAACGCCTAACTTCAAGTGACATTCAACTGTTTCATTGAATTTAGAAACTTCTTTTCCAACTTCTTGAAGTTTCTTTATAGCATCAACAGCTGTTGCAGGTTGTTCAAACCCTTCCATAATCTGTTGAACTTTTTGTTGTTTTTTAGTTAATTTTGTCATTTTATTATTTCCTTTCATGGTGTTAGCGGGTAAAAATTACCCTTCCATTTGCTAATTTTCTTCCTTAACGGTTACGCCCATTGCTCTGCAAGAACCTTTAATCATTTTTACAGCTGATTCTAGAGTTGTTGCGTTTAAATCGTCCATTTTTGTTTTTGCGATTTCTTCTAATTGAGCACGTGTGATTTCACCTACTTTATCTTTGTTTGGAACACCAGAGCCCTTTGGAATATTTAAGGCTTTTTTAATTAATACAGGTGCTGGAGGTGATTTGATGACGAATGAAAAACTTCTGTCTTCATATACATCAATAATTACAGGGATAATATAACCTGCTTTATCTTGAGTCTTAGCATTAAATTGCTTACAGAAATCCATGATGTTAACACCATGTTGACCCAATGCCGGACCTACTGGAGGTGACGGATTTGCTTTACCTGCTTCAATTTGAAGCTTGATTTTTCCTACTACTTTTTTTGCCATTTTTTTCTCCTTTGTGGTAATAACGGTTTTAAATTTAAAATCCTTCCACAGTTTTTCTTTGTATTTCTTTTTCGTCAGTTTTTAAGTGAAGACGAAACAGTTCACTATATCTTGTTAATTTGCTTATATTCCAATTCAACCGGAGTTTCACGACCGAAGATTGAAACGTTTGCACGAAGTTTTGCTTTATCAGGATAAACTTCAATAATATCTGCAATAAAGTCTGCGAATGGTCCTGATGTAATTCTAACTTTATCTCCAACTTTAACGTCAAGTTCAATTTTCTGAGTTTGAGAGCTTGAACGGTTAATAATCTTTTTGATTTCGCTGTCACGAGCCGGAATAGGCTTTTTAGCAGACCCAACAAATTTTGTAACACCTGATGTATGTCTTACAACATACCAGCTGTCCTCATCCATAATCATTTCAACTAAAACGTATCCAGGGAAAATCTTTTCTTCTTTTTCCTGTTTCTTTCCGCCTTTGATTTGGGTAACGGTTTTTTGAGGAACTTCTATTCTGAAAATCTTGTCTCCCATATTCATATATTCGATACGTTTTTCAAGATTTACTTTAACCTTGTTTTCGTATCCTGAATATGTATGAACGATGTACCAGCGTTTTTCAGAAGCCTTAGCTTTCTTTTCAACTTCTTTAGCTTCAACTGCAGCTTGTTCTGCCGCTTTATCCTCGTTCAATTCTTCTTCCATTGATTTTTCTTTTTTACCTGTCATAAGCCA
>JALCDS010000015.1 GCA_022641775.1 Clostridiaceae bacterium | reverse complement strand
AGTGCATTTCTATATACCGCAAGTGCATTGTCGACATCATTTTTATCATAAAAAGCACTTCCCAAATTTACATAGATATCAATATCGCTCGGGGTCAACAAATATGCACTGTGATAAGCAGATATAGCTGCATCCAAATCACTCTTCGACTCTTGGAACACATAACCTAAAGTTTGATTGATAACACTTGTCCACTGTTTTTTAGGATTCAATGTTATAGCAGTTTGGAAATGGGAAATAGCACCTTCAACATCTCCTTTTACGTACAAAATATTAGCGAGATTTGAATGTACATCAGGCATATTTGGCATAATTTCTATAAGTTTTTGATACACTTCAATTGCGCTATCATAATCGCCCTGCTCTTCATAAGCTTGACATAAATGACGATAAGCCGGAATATTCAAACTGTCTAACCAAATAGCCATTTTATATTCAGTTATGGCTTCCTCAAATTGACCGACATTTCTGTATATATCACCCAAAATACAATACAAAGGTATAAATCCCGGAGCTTTTTCAATAGCATCAGTATAGATATCAATAGCTTCTGACAAGTTTGAAGATTGCTCTTTCAAAAAACCTTTTAATAAAATTGGCAAAAATTTCAAATATTTCATAGCTTTAATAACATTTGACGTAGCCAAACTATCAAAAGGTAACGTTAAAAACGCTAAAAAACCTTCAAAATTCGCTTTAATTTTGTTCTTAAAAGAATTTTCAGAAGAAACACTATACAAATTTGCTAACAAGTAATGCGCACAAGAATTTCTAAAAGGCTTGTATTTTATAGCCTTTTCAGCATTCATCTTTGCTTCCTGAAACCTTGCTTTTTTAGTATAAGTTTCAGCCAATAACAAATATGCTTTATCACATTTTGAATCTTTTTCAAGCGCAGTATCAAGATAATTTATAGCTTTTTCTAAATCACCTTTATAAAACTGAGCTTTTGCTATCTTAAAATAAATTTCGGCAGAATCAATATAACTTTCCAAGGCTCTTTGATATTCAGTAATAGCTTCATCAATATACTGACAGGAATTATAAATATCTAAGTGCCATGCCAAATACAAATCTCCGAGTCTTATATGCAAATCGGCATTTGTAGGGTCATCTTGAAGCCCTATTTGGCACAGTTCTATAGCCGACTTAACATTGCCGGTTTTATATTCTTTATTAATTTTTTTTTCTAATTGTTTTACGTTATTCATAATTTATCTAAAAAGCTTGACAGAACTAAAATAAAGTTCCATACTTATACTAATAATTGTAATGAATAAGCTATAAAAAAGCAAGTTATTACAGAAAATATTTGAAGGAGCCATAATGGACAAAAAGAAAATTTATTTTGTGGATGTAACAAACAGAGATGGAGTTCAAACTTCAAGATTAGGACTTGCAAAATTACAAAAAACAGTTATAAATTTGATGCTTGATGATATGGGCATAACACAATCAGAATTTGGATTTCCAACAACGAAACACGAAATAAATTATCTTAATGGTAACCTTGAACTTGTTGAAAGAAAAGTAATTTCAAAAACCAGATTGTCCGGATGGATGAGAGCCATTGTTGAAGATGTTGAGTTGTCTTTCAAAAATGTACCAATGCTAAAACATATGAATATGTCTCAATCCACATCAGAACAAATGATAACCGGTAAATATGGCGGAAGAAAAACTCCCGAAGATATTTTGAGAATTACAAAAGATGCCGTTCAATGCGCAGTAGATAAAGGGGCAGAATCAATAGGTGTAAATGCCGAAGATGCCTCAAGAAGTGATTTAGATTATTTAATTAAATATGCACTAACAGCAAAAGATGCTGGAGCAAAACGATTCAGATATTGTGACACTTTGGGATACGAAGACCCACATACAACATATTCAAGAATATACAAAATTGCAAAAGAAACCGGTATCGATATTGAACTCCATTTTCATAATGATTTGGGAATGGCTGTTGCATGTTCTTGTCTTGGCGCAAAAGCTGCTGTTGATGGTGGAGTAAATGCTTATATAAATACGGCAATAAACGGGATGGGAGAACGCGCAGGAAATGCAGATTTGGTATCATGTCTTTTAGCTATATTAAAATCTGCAGGATTTAAAGGTAATTATGAAATTGATCCGAATATTGATTTGAGTAAAGCATGGCAACTTGCAAAATATACAGCTTACGCGTTTGGTGTTCCGATACCGATGAACCAACCTGCAGTAGGTGATAATGCATTTGCACACGAATCAGGAATCCATGCTGACGGCGCACTCAAAGACCGAAGAAATTATGAACTTTATGATTTTGAAGAACTTGGCAGAGGTGAACCTGAGATAATTGAAACAGGCAGAATGATTACAACAGGAGAATACGGCGGAATTAAAGGGTTCAGAAACGTTTATGATAACCTTGAATTGGAATTCAAAGATGAACACGAAGCTCGTAACGTTTTGGAATTAGTTCGTTATGCAAATGTTCATACGCAAAAGCCTTTAACTTCAAGTGAATTAAGGTTTATTTATTACTATCCTGATATTGCAGCAAAAATAATGACAGTTTCACCTTATTATGAACCTCAAGGAGCAATCAAACAAAGGATTGATGCAAATATCTTAACAAAACCTCACAGAATTATTTAATTACTAGCAAATTTTATTTTTACGTAGTTTAATTATCATACAAGGCGTACATTGTTTAACAAAAAGGACGTAAAATATGAAAATTAATGCAATTTCAAATGCTTATCCAAAAGCACAAACTTTCACATCTAGACATGAATCAGATGATGATTCAATGCCGATTGAAAGATATGAACAACCTAGTAACCCTCAACAAAGCAGAAAATTGAGAAATGCTTTGCGTGCAATGGCGTTGACACCGCTTTTTATAGCACCGGCTCTTACAAGTTGCCAAAAAACAGAAGTTTATGATGAATGCGGCCCTGTTGTCGTTGTGTTCAGCCACCCTACAGATACAATACAACCTGGAGTTATAACAGATACTTTATATGCAGGTCATTTGTATAATCTACCGTCATTCAAACAACCTGTTAAGAATTCAAACGGAGAAACAGTTGATTCAGTAAGAGTTCCTTCAACTCAAGCTTATGTACCTAATACATTGAAAGATAACATGGTTCAACCTGTTATGACAAAACTTCTTTCTAAATTAGGTATTGATGTAAATAAAGTTCAAGCTTCTGAAGGTAAAAAGAAAGCAACATCTAACGGTTTGCCACTGCAATTTACTTATTCTGATCCTGCAAGCCAAACAGTTACAAGTGTTAAACTTGACGGATTCAGATCAACAGCTGCTACATGCTCATACAATTCAATGAAATATAATTCACAAGGTAGTTTAAGAGCAAGCCATCATTACAACGTAATGGCTGCCGATGAAAATTCTTTATACATTGAAGAATCTGACAACTTTAACAATAATGCTTCTGTTAGAAAATCATTAATCAGACTTGAAAATGGTGTTATAAACAGATATGACCAAATTGACGACAAGAAATATCAATTAGTCGGAAGCTATTCAAATAACGGTGACAATTCAGTTGTACTTGAATCTGAAGATAGCAAAGCAACTTTGAAAAATATCAAAGTAAAAGCTACAGCTTTATAATTTAAAAATAAATAATAAAAAAAAGAAATGATTTTTTCATGCTAAAATAGTTTCATAAAAGGAGAAACTTATGGGACAAACATTAGTAGAAAAAATCATTTCTTTGCATACAGACAATCCGGTAAAAGCAGGTGAATTGGTTATTGCAAGAGTAGACGTTACTGCAGTACAGGATGGAACAGGCCCATTAACAGTTCAAGAATTTAAAAAACTCGGCAAAGAAAAATTGTTTAACCCTCAAAGGACAATCCTTTTTATTGATCACGCATCTCCAAGTCCACGTAAGGAACTGTCTAACACCCATACAGTATTGAGAGATTTTGCAAAAGAATACGGCGCATTTTTATCTGAAGTAGGTCAAGGAGTTTGCCACCAAAGACTTGTTGAAAGTTTTGTTAATCCGGGCGAAATATTGATAGGCGCAGATTCTCATACATGCACATCCGGTGCATTGGGAGCATTTGCAACAGGAATGGGTTCAACCGATGTAGCTGTCGGAATGGCGCTTGGTAAAACATGGTTAAAAGTTCCACAAACTTTTAAAATTGTAGTAAATGGTAAATTTAAAGCAGGGATTTCTGCAAAAGATTTAATGTTACATATTATCGGAACTTTAGGCGCTGACGGAGCGACATATAAAGCTTTAGAATTTACGGGTGAAACCATTGATAATATGGAAATGGCAGAAAGATTTACGCTTGCCAATATGGCAGTAGAAGCAGGTGCCAAATGCGGATTGTTTGTTGCGGATGACAAAACTCGTAATTATTTAAAAGAAAAAGGCAGAGAAGATAAATTCAAACAAATATTACCTGACAAAGATGCATATTATGAAAGAGTTATAAATATTGATGCATCACAAATTGATTATACAGTATCTTGTCCTCACACAGTAGATAATACAAAATTGGCAACAGAACTTTCAGATATAAAAGTTGATCAAGTGTATGTTGGAACTTGCACAAACGGTAGAATTGAAGACTTGAGAATAGTCGGGAATATCTTAAAAGGGAATAAAGTTAATGATGATGTAAGGATGCTTATTTGTCCTGCATCAAAAGATGTTTATTTAAAAGCACTTGATGAAGGCTTAATCAAAACTTTTGTAGAAGCTAATGCGACTATTTTGCCTCCGGGATGCGGTCCATGTGTCGGAGTTCATGCCGGAACACTTGCCGATGGTGAAGTTTGTCTTACAACTCAAAACAGAAATTTCCAAGGTAGAATGGGAAACACGCAAGGCTCAATTTATCTATCATCGCCTTACGTTGCTGCATATACAGCTTTACGCGGTTATATTTCAACAAAATAAAATATATCCTTTTGGTTATGGAGTAAAGTATGAACAATTATCACCTTTAATTGCTTACCATATATATAGGTAAGACAATGACAGGTAATAAATTAACATACAAAAAAATGAGTTTAAAAGAGCTCGTTGTATTTGCGCAACAAGATGATTTCAAAGCACTTGAAGAACTTATAAAACGCGAACAACGAAATGTTTTTGCGGCATTTTGTTATATGACAAATGACAGAGAAACAATCCCAGATTTAACGCAAGATGTTCTTTTAAAAATAGCTAAAAATATCAAAAATTTAAAACATCCGAACATATTTAAAAGTTGGGAAAACCAGATAATAATAAACGTTTTTTATGACTCTTTGAGAAAAAGCCAGCGCAAGCCTATGACTATTTCTATTGATGAAGAATCTGAAGACAGTTATCAGGTGACTCAAATACCTGATAAAAAGTCAAAACCTGTAGATAAATGTCTGACAGCTGAACTCGAAAAAATCATAAAATCGGCAATATTAACATTGCCGGAACCTTTTAGAGTTGCAATCATATTAAGAGAACTTCAGGGACTCAGTTACGAAGAGATAGCACATGCAACAAATGCTACTGTTGGCACAGTCAAATCAAGAATTTCAAGAGCTCGTGGCAAATTGCAAAATGACTTAAAAGCTTACATATAGGAGAAAATATATGGCAAAAAAATTAACCTGCGAACAAGTTTTGGCATTAATGTCCTTTTATGTTGAAGACAAACTAAGCTCACAACTATCGAAACAAGTAAAAGAGCATTTAGAAAATTGTGAAGATTGCAGAGAAAGCTTCAAAAACTTCCAACAAATGTTAGGCAGATACCTGAATATAGAAAAGGTCAACGAAACCGAAACAGAAATCAGTAGATTTGACACAAAACAATATAAGAATTTTAGACAGAATCTTTCCGCCTATATGGATAATGAACTTGACTTGAATGAAAATCTTAAAATAAAAAAAATAGCCATTTCAAATCCACTTGCAAGACAAGATTTAGAAAACATGTATTCTTTCAAGAAACTGTTAAATGACTCATTTAACAAAACAAAAAGTGAAATGAAATCTGATTTTTCCAAAAGCGTAGTCTACAAATTAAAAAACAAATACAACATATTAAAAATAGACGCTTTCTTCAAACTTTCAGCAGCATTTTTAGTAATGTTATTTATGATAATGGCAGGCTCATATTATATCTTACACCTTTAATGCGCCTGAATGTTGTCTATATGCCATATTTTGATATTGTTGAATTGAAATACCTTTAGGTGCTCTCAATTGTGGGGTTGTCATCTGTTGTTTTCTTGCTAAAATTTCTTTTTGTTGATGCGCTGCAATATTGTTTCTCAATATAGGAGTTATAATATTGCAAGACAATATAGATCCAACCGTACCTGTTATTACACCAACACCATTTTTAAAGTTTTTATAATCCTTTTTAAGATTTTCATCTGCATATATAGGTAATTTTTCTATATTAAATTTAAAATCTCCAACAACATTAGGATTTTGAGCGGACTTTTCAAACAATCCATGGCTTCTCAAAAATTTATCAATATGAGGTGTTCTTAATTTTCCTGTTGATACCAATTTTTTACCCAAAGCTGTAAATGATGAAGTTACAAGGAAGAATGATAAAATATTAACTGTAGCATCTGCAATTTCCTGAGGAATCAAGAAAGATTTTTGATCCGGAGAAATTTTGTTATTGAATACAACAGCACTAACCTGAGCTAAAGAAGATAAAATCCAACCTAACACACCGGTATGAACCAATATTTTACCTGGATCATGGCTGTAACGATTAAATAAACTTACTTTTAAAGTTTCAAAAGCAGAAGATAAACCCATTATTTACCTCCTTCTTTCTGATGCTGATTTGCTTTATCAACAAACAAATTCGTTAAATACTTCGTTAAAGGAGCATCTATTAAAAAGTTTGTAAACAACATCACACCTAATGCCACAACTGTTCCGAGTACATTCTTATACTGTTCAAATTTATCAGCATCTTTTATTTCATTAATCAATCTGGTTGGAGTAAAAAATTGCTTATACTTAGGCAATTTTTCGCCTTCTTTTGCAACTTTGGACATTGCATCAACCCATTTGATACAACCTCGTCTGATTAAAACACCGGTCAAAGTACCGGCCAAAATCTTTGCAACAGTTCTGGCAACAGAAACTTTTCTAGTTTCCTTATCAACTTTTTTGTTATTCAAATCAATAAACGGTTGAGATGCCAAAGCTGTAACGCCTAAAATTAAACGGTTTTCAGGAGATGTAATCTTTTTTCCAATCCAATCTATATTATCCAGTGTTTTTTTCTTAGTTAACATGCTGTCAGGAATAGTGTCAAAAAGCTTCTGCTCAATTTTTTGAGCATGATCGCTGACTGTCTTATAAACAGTCCAATTCTTTATTGAATTTATTGATAATACTGACGTCATATTACACACTACCCTACCTATATAACGTTAACAAGGGGTTAAAATTGCCAAAAATACACAGTTTATTAATTAATATTACAAAAGCGTATTAAAGATACTTGTCAATAATACGCTTTTTATAAAAAAATATCAAGTTTTTGTTTATATAATAGCACCTTTAGGTACAACAGTTATACCGGATTCAGTAACATGGAAACCACGACTTTCGTCTTCCTCTCTGTTATAACCTATTTGAGTATTTGGCGGAATTTTAACATTTTTATCAATAATAGCACGTCTTATTCTTGAATAACGACCTACATCAACATCTTCCATCAAAATACTTTCCAAAACTTGAGAATAACTGTTTATTCTAACTTTTGGCGAAAGAATACAACGAGAAAGAACACCGCCTGAAACAATACAACCTTCAGATACCATAGAATTGGTTGCCATACCTACTCTATCACCTTCTTGCCAAATAAATTTAGCAGGAGGATAGTTATAATTGAATGTTCTTAGTGGCCATTCTTTTGAATACAAGTTCAACTCGGGATCAGAACTCAACAAGTCCATATTGGCTTGCCAGTATGCATCAATACTTCCTACATCTTTCCAATATCCGCGTTCCTTGTCAGTCATTCCCTCAAAAGAATTGTTATTAAAATTGTAAATATAAATATCTTTTCCAGCCGCCAACAACATTGGAATTACATTTTTGCCAAAATCATGGCTTGATGTTTGGATATGTTCATCATCAGTAAGAGCCTGCAGTAAAATATCTTTGTTGAAAATATAATTACCCATTGAAGCTAAGCACATATCAGGATTTCCAGGAATTGAAGCGGGTCTGGTCTTTGGCTTTTCTATAAAATTTTTCAATTTCCAATTTTCATCAACTTCAATAATCCCGAATTCTGAAGCTTCTTCTATAGGAATAGGAATTGCTGAAATTGAAAGGTCAGCATTTTTTCCTTTATGAAAGGTCAGCATCTGGGATACATCCATTTTATAAATGTGGTCCCCACCAAATATACAAACATAATCAGGATCTTCATCAGTTATATGAAATACGTTTTGATAAATAGCATCTGCCGTACCTCTGTACCAATCTCCACCTGTTCTCATTTGAGCCGGTGCTAAATCTACATATTGGTTCAAAAACGGAGACAATGTCCAACCACGAGTAATATGTTTGTTCAATGAATCTGATTTGTACTGAGTTAAAACCTTTATCTTATAAAATCCCGAATTAATAAAATTGCTTAAAACGAAATCAATAATTCTGTAACGGCCACCAAATGGAACTGCAGGTTTTGCCCTATCTTTCGTCAATGGATAAAGTCTTTTGCCTTCTCCTCCGGCTAAAACCATAACAAGTGCATTATCAATAGACATATATAACCCTCATATAAACTATATCTATTATTATAATACTCCTTAAAAAAATAAAATGCACTAATACTAAATAATTATTTTTTTAAATTTACGATTAATGAGAACAATTTCCGCAATTTCCGCCACAAGATGAACCACAAGAAACATTAAACAAATCATTATAATCAAAAACAGTATCATCTAAAATAGATTTAACTACTCTCGGAACCAAAACCTTTTCCAATCCATTAATATTTTTTTGAAAATCATCAAAATGATCGGTATTATTAATCAAGACCGGATACTGAGCAATAATCGCCGATTCAGACTTATCTGATGAAATATAAGAAATCGTAACGCCTGACACTTTTACTCCTGATACAAAAGCCCTTCTCAATGCATCATGACCTTTAAATGAAGGCAACAGCGATTGGTGAATATCAACAAACTTGCCTAAAGTCAAAGTTTCTTCAGACAATTCTTTTTCATAACCGTCTATCAAAATCAAATCAAAATTTTCAGAAGAAAAATATTCTGTATTTTGTTCATATGGCAAATATTTTTCATTCAAACCCATAAGTTTTGCCGCTTTCAATATTCCTGAATTCAAATAATCAGAAATACATGTAATTTCTACGCCATCTTGCTTTAAAAACTTATATACAGAATCTAAAACAACACTTTCACCGGTACTCATAATAGCAATTTTTTTACTCATCCTCAGATTACCTCTCCAAATTCAAAAGGTTCAAATTCTTGACAAATATCAAAAATTATCTCTTTATCGGCTCTATCTGCAACGACGCAGAAGCCTACTCCACAGTTAAAAATCTGGTACATTTCACTACCCAAAACAGATTTTAATTTTTCATATATTTTTTGAGATGGAATAGTTGAAAAATCGGTATTAAAAGCTCGTTTTTCAGGAATAATACGCAAGATATTTTCATTTATTCCACCACCTGTAATATTTGCCGCTGATTTTATAAGGTTTGCCGTCCACAACTTGTTAACAGCATTATAATAGTTATAAGATGGCTTTAAAGCCTCTTCAAAATCACTATCAGTCAATTGCTTTTCTTTATAAAGCTTTCTTATCACACTAAAACCGGATGAATGAATACCATTTGATTTTAAACCAATAATAAGACTACCGCTATATTTTTCATTTAAAGGTAAACTATCGGCAATACCTATTGCTGTTCCAGAAATTGCTATATTATTTTCCTTTATAACGTCCGGTAATTCAGAAGTTTCGCCACCTGTCAATTCGCAATCATATTTGATAAGCTCATGTTCTATATTTATAATTATTTCAGATATAGCAGCACTATTCAATTTATTTGTTGCAATATAATCGCTAAAAGATATCAAAGTTGATTTTTGGGTACACAAGTTATTCAAATTTGCAGCAACAACATCATTAGCAATAGTTTTATATCTTTTTTTTGCATAAAGCGGAATTACTTTTGAGCCGATACCTTCCGTACATGAAACAACATATTTATCTTTAAAATTGGCTGCTCCCGTAAAACTCCCAATAGTTTTGTTTCGCAATTTTGATTGCAAAATTTTATATAAGGCTTTTGCCTCATCTTTATCTACACCTGATTGTTTGTAAATTTCTGACATTAAACTTCCTCAAAACTAACTTATGCTTATATTATATCACCATAATTCAATGTTATAACATTACCACCACTGTTTAGCAACAATTCACCGTAATCATTTATTCCAACAACAAATCCTGTTACCATTGTATTAAATCCTTTTATTGTAATAGGAGAGCCACTTTTAAGCATTTTTTTACGATATATCTTACTAATAGCAGAAAATCCGTTTTCCAAAAAATCATCATAATTTTCAAAAAACTTTTCACATAAAGTTTCCAGGAACAACGATTTATTAATGTTTTCACCGGTTTCAAGATTTAAAGCTGTAACTTTTCTATCAGAAACCATATCTAACTTATCCGATTTTACATTCAAATTTATTCCCGTACCCAAAACAAGGCCTTTGAAACTTCGTCTTTTCAATACAGATTCACAAAGAATACCTGCGATTTTTTTGTTATTAACCAGCACATCGTTTGGCCATTTTATAACCGTATCAATTCCATAATCATCCAAAACTTTGCAAATAATAACTGATAAATATTGAGTCAAATTTGCATAACATCTTTTTATATCATTAGACGGCTTCAAAACGAAAGACATATACAAGTTTTCGTCACCCAAATCCAACCACTTGCGGTTGTAACGACCATGCCCAGATATTTGATGTTCAGCAACGACAATAGTTTTATCTTCGATATCATCAAATCTTTCTTTTGCATACTCGTTAGTAGAATCTAAATATTCAAAATAGATTTTATCCATCAATTACCCCTTACAAATTATTCTACTATAAACATACAAAAAACTTGTAAAAATAAATGTTTGCCTAAGATATTTGCGATTTTTTTTTATTTGAATTAGTATTAATTATGAAGGAGAGAGCATGGAACATTGGGTCTATACATTTAATCTATTTAACCATTCAATGAGTGTTAATATGGACACTGTTATTACAATGTGGCTCGCAATGGGATTACTTTTAGTTGTTGCATTTATGGCAACTCGAAAAGTTTCTATCGTTCCTACAAAATTGCAAGTTGCCTTTGAAAACATACTCGGATTTTTCTGGGGAATGTCTGACTCTCTAATGGGTAGAGAAGGCAGAAAGCATATTCCGTTAATTGTTTCTTTGTTCCTATTCATTATCACAGCAAACCTGATGGGACAAGTTCCTATGAGGGTTCTGGAACTAAAGCAAGGTGAACTGGCTTCTCCGACAAATGATATAAACTTAACCGCTGCAATGGCAATAATCGTTTTGATTTATTATATAGCAGCAGGTTTGAAGAAAAAGAACTTCAAATTTTTACTGAAGGATTTTTCACCGATAAGCATTTTTATATGTCTTATTGACTTATTAGAAATGTTCACAAGACCATTAACATTGGCATTACGACTTTTCGGTAACGTTCTTGCAGGAGAAATATTGATTTCAGCAATGCTCGGAATTTGCGCATATGTATTACCATTACCATTCATGTTCTTTGAAGTTTTGGTTGCATGTGTTCAGGCTTTAGTATTTGCTATGTTGACAATGGTATATGTGTCAACCGCAATTCAAGATGAATAAAAATAAAAATAAAACTAAGTAATATAAAATTAAGAAAGGAAAAAATTATGGCAGTTTCAGAATTAGCTCAATTAGGTGCAGGTATAGCAATCGGTTTTGGTGCAGTTGGTGCCGGCTTAGGTATCGGTGTTGCAACAAAAGGTTTGATGGAAGCTATGTCAAGACAACCGGAAATCGCAACAAAAGCATTAGTATTCTTCCTTATCGGTGCTGCTATGGCAGAAGCTTGTGCAATTTATGCATTGATTATCGCATTAAAATTGTCAGGTATGATGGGTTAAGAGAGGTCTTTGATTAAAGATGGAATTTAATGCAACATTTTTTGTATCAGCTATAAGTTTTATAATATTCACAATTTTGATGAATATTATACTCTATCGTCCTTTGGAAAAAATTGTGGACGAAAGAGAAGATTTTATATCAAAAAATTATACTGATGCTAAAGATGCTGATAATAAATCAAAATCTTTATTACAAGATAAAGCTGATAAGCTTGCTAAATCAAAACTTGATGCAAAATCATTAATAACAGAAAAGACAAAAGATGCAAATTCTCAATACGACAAGGTTACAAAAGAAGCTAAAGACAAAAATAACAAATTTGTT
Organism: Clostridiaceae bacterium; assembly: GCA_022641775.1. GTDB lineage: Bacteria > Cyanobacteriota > Vampirovibrionia > Gastranaerophilales > Gastranaerophilaceae > RUG14219. The sequence continues at coordinate 25,922 of JALCDS010000015.1, read as the reverse complement.
GAAGATAAAAAGGCAGAATTGACAAAAGCCAGCGACGAAACTGAACAGGCAATGTCAGATGAAATTGTTAACCTTGCTCAAATGATATCGGATAGAATTTTAAAAGAAAATATCCCAATATCTAAGGAGGAATATCATGGTTAATATTTCTTCCATCTGGACATTGGTAATGCATTCAAATCTTTTCAATTTTGCAATCTTTTTGATTATTTTGATAGCTATTGCAAAAAAAGTAGATATTTCTGCTGTTATGGAAAACATGAAAAACAGTGTTATCCAAAAAATTGAAGATGCAAAATCTACAAAATCAAAGGCAATAGAAGATTTGAAAAATGCAGAAAAATCAGTTGAACATCTATCTCAAGATATAAAAGACATATTAACGACAGCCGAAACCAATGCTAAAAATATGAGTTCACATATTCTGACTGAAGCTGAAAACAAAGTAAAAAGTTTTGAAATCAATGCATCAAAACTTATTGAAGCAGAGGAAAAGGCAATCGTCTCAAAACTTACCACAAAACAAGGTATGAAGTCTGTAGATCTTGCAAAGCAACATATAATTCAAACACTAAAAAACAATCCGTCACTTCATAACAAATTTATTAATGACAGTATTGAGGATATTGACAAGGTAACACTATGAAAATAAGAATTTCACAATCAGCAAAAAATTATGCAGATGCACTTATCAATTTGGATATTGATAGCGCAACACTTCTTGCTGACTTGAATAAAGTTGCAGAAGTTCTTAACACATCAGAGGATTTAAACAAAATCCTTGTAAATCCTACAATAAACTTTGACAAAAAAAACGAGATTTTAAATGAAATATTCAACGGCAAAATCAATGAAAAAACAATTGAATTTTTGAAATTACTCGTTGAAAAAAACAGAATTTTACAATTTAAGGAAATTTTAGAAAGTTACAAGCAAAAGTTAAATGACATAAACGATGTAAAAGAGGTGGAAATTACTTCTGCTATTGAATTAACAGATGAATTCAAATCTAAAATAATTTCTAAATTGGAAACGAAATTGAATAAAAAAATTGTACCGAACTGGACAATTTCTGAAGATATTATTTCCGGACTTGTTATACAATTTGATGATACTTCAATTGATACAAGTTTGAAAAATAAAATAGAAAATTTAAGTAAAGTAATAAAGTAAAGAAAAGGTGAGAATATGGCACTTATACAACCTGATGAAATAAGTTCAATCATCAAAAGTAAAATAGAAAACTATGATATGCAAACAGAAATTTCAAACACCGGAACTGTTATAGAAGTAGGTGACGGTATTGCCAGAGTTTACGGTTTGCGTAATGTTATGTCAAACGAACTTGTAATGTTTGAAGACGGAAATAACACTCTTGCAATGGCAATGAACCTTGAAGAAGATAACGTCGGTGTTGTAATCTTAGGTGATTACACTCATATTAAAGAAGGAATGACAGTAAAAACAACCGGTAAAATTGCATCTGTTCCGGTAGGCGACGGACTTATCGGTAGAATTGTTGATCCGACAGGTAAAGCTATTGACGGCAAAGGTAATTATGAATATACAAATACAAGACCTATTGAAAAAGTAGCACCCGGTATTGTAAAAAGAAAGTCTGTATGCCAACCATTACAAACAGGTTTGACAGCAATCGATGCTCTTACACCAATCGGACGTGGACAGAGAGAACTTATAATCGGAGACAGACAAACAGGTAAAACCGCAATCGCAATTGATACAATCATCAACCAAAAAGGTCAAGATGTTATCTGTATTTATGTTGCAATCGGACAAAAAGCTTCAACTGTTGCTCAATTAGCCAAAACATTGGAAGACCACGGAGCAATGGAATATTCAATTATTGTTTCAGCTACAGCCAATGAACCTGCTCCATTACAATATATCGCACCATTTGCAGGTGTTGCAATGGCTGAAGAATTTTTGGAAAAAGGAAAAGATGTTTTAATCGTATATGATGATTTATCGAAACACGCTCAGGCATATCGTGCAATGAGTTTGCTTCTTAAGAGACCACCGGGACGTGAAGCATATCCTGGAGATGTATTCTATTTACACTCAAGACTTCTTGAACGTGCTGTAAAATTGAATGACCAATTGGGTGGTGGAAGTATTACCGCATTACCTATTATTGAGACCCAAGCAGGCGATGTTTCAGCATATATTCCGACAAACGTAATTTCAATTACCGATGGTCAGATATTCTTAGAATCAAGCTTGTTCAACAGTGGTATGAGACCAGCAATTAACGCCGGTATTTCTGTATCACGTGTTGGTGGTGCAGCTCAAACAAAAGGTACAAAACAAGTCGCAGGACAATTAAGACTTGATTTGGCTCAGTATAGAGAATTAGAAGCATTTGCTCAATTTGCTTCAGACCTTGATGCTGCAACTAAAAAACAATTACTTCGTGGCGAAAAGTTGACTGAAGTTTTAAAGCAACCTCAATACAGCCCGTTATCTGTTGCTCAACAAGTTACAACACTATTTGCAGCAAATGAAGGCATATTGGATGATGTGAATAATTCTGACATCAAACGTTTCAAAACAGAATGGTTCACTTATATGGCATCTAATTTGAAAGAATTAACTGACAAATTAAATCAGGGTTCAAAACTTGAAGATGAAGATAAAACCGCTTTGACAAAAGCATTTGAAACATTCAAAAAGACATTTTAGGATAATAAGCCGATGACAAATTTAAAAGACATTAAAACAAGAATAGCCAGTGTTCAAAGTACGAAAAAAATCACTCGTGCTATGAAGATGGTTGCTGCAGCAAAGGTTAAACGAGCTGAAAATACAGTTAAAGCCTCAAGACCTTTTACAAATGAATTATCTTCTATGTTCAAAAAACTTTTAAATTCAGTAGGCACCTACAATTCAGAAACTTTGAGAATAAAATCAGCGATTGATAATTACCCAAAACTTTTACAATTGAGAGATTTAAAGAATGTAGGATTGCTTGTTATTTCTTCTAATAAGGGACTTGCCGGAGCTTATAATGCAAATATAGTAAGACAGACAATTGCCAAGATTAAAGAATATAACGCTCAAGGTATAAAATGTACTTTGTTTATTGTTGGGCAAAAAGGAATAGCTCCTATTACCAAAAAGACTAAAGATCTTGACTGTGAGATTGCAAAAACATATTTGGCAGTAGCTTCAGAACCATCTGGCGAAGGTGCAAAAGAAATTATCGAAGATATCGCTGAATATTATGTAAATGATAATATTGATAAAATTGAAATCATAACAACTCGATTCAAAAATATGATGACTTATCGTGTTGAAGAATGGGAAGTATTACCATTGCAAAACATGAACGATACAGAAGAACAACTTCACGACAACGTGATTGATCCATTGATGGAATTTGCTCCTGATATGCATAATATTCTACAAAAAGTTGTTCCTATGTATATTGTAAACATAGTTTATCAGGCACTACTAGAAGCACAAGCAAGTGAACTTGCATCCAGAATGACAGCAATGTCAGCTGCTACAAACAACGCTGAAAAGATGTTAAGTACACTTTCTATCCAGTACAACAAATCAAGACAGTTCGCCATCACTCAAGAAATCATTGAAGTTGTTTCCGGTGCAAATGCACAACTCGGATAAGTTTTAATTAAATTAAATTAAATTAAATTAAATTAATTTAATTTAATTCCTCCCTGATTTCTAGACCAGGATCATCATCTTCCGGAGCGGAGATTACTTTTACGCCGTAATCAATTTTCCAATCATTTTCCATTACCCTAGCGGCACAACCATATCCGGCCATAGGAGAATTAATAGATATAGTTTTGTCATCAGGTTCACCACATAATGAAGTCATATTCCTCCAATATAGCATGTCAGGATTACCGGTTTCAAAAATAGAAGCATCTCTTCCGCCATATGGAAACAATTTACCATCTGATGATAAATAAAATGCAAACTGGTCTTCACCCATAATATTTGGTTTCTTTAATCCATTTACATCCAATATTAAAGCAGCTTGTAATGCCAATAAACGTCCGCCAAGAGATTTTATCGTTTCTGTATCCATTGTATCTGCAGTTCTTAAAAACATTCCATAACGAATTATTGTATTATCCGAAAACGCAATATAACTTGGAGTTAGAGTTTCCATAGGTAAAGTCGACGCTGATGATGACGCTGTAACAGCATAAGCCGGTTCCATTAAAAAGCCAAGATTCGAAGTTTCACTTGCGCTAATAAGGCTAAAATTGAAATATTTATGCAATTCATCAATAAAGGCTTCGCAATTACTTGGTATTCTTCCTTCACTAATAGTACATCTTGAATTACTTATTTTCTGAAAAACTTCGGTATCACCAAGACTTTGGGCTTCAGCATCTGCAAGCATTTTCTCATAACCTGCAATTTGTACAGCATAAGCTCTTTTTAATTGGGTTTCAATTACTCTTTTTTGGTAACTTGCAATCAAAGTAGGCATTGTCATTGCTGCAACTACTCCAATTATACCAAGGGTTATCAATACTTCGGCCAACGTAAAAGCGTTCCTACATGTTTTCATAACTTAACTCCTATAATATAATACTTACTATGTTATAGCAATATACAATATTTTATTATAAATTTCAAGTCATTAAGTTAAATTACATTTTTTGATATAAAAACTGCATATTTTCTTGGCTCAACATTGGCACTGAAGCCGAAAAGTTAGGTTTTGAAGTATCTTTAGTCTGAGTAGGTACTGTATTTTGTTCAGGCTTTGGATTTTGAGCTTCTTCTTGAGCCAATTTAGCTTGACGTTTTTTTTCTGATTTGTTTGTCATATAAATATTAAGTTTTGGAATACCAACACCTAGAACTATTCCAGAATATAAGTAACCTACAACTTGAGAAATATTCAATGCACTTATTTTTCTTCTTAATTCAGTTTGAGTTTCAAGAGGCAAATCTTTAACTTTTGCCATCATTTCCTTAAAACCTAAAGCTTTACCATCGGCTTTGACAAGATCAATGCCATTTTGCTTCAATGTTGAGAACAAAACTTCATCTCTGGTTTTTAAAGAAGAACCAGACATTTTTTCCATAAAACTCTTACCTGCACCATTAACTTTGTTAATCAATGATTTATCAAATATTCTTGCAGTACCTTTTGTAACCATGTTACCCAAAATCAATAAGTTCAAGAATCCTAATGAATCTTTAACTGCAGATTCTCTCAATTCATCTTTGTCACGGGCAACAAGCAATCTTGATACAATTGTCATACCATAAACCAATTTCAATTGATCAAGTGTCGGTAACATTCCTTGGAATTGAATCTTACTCATAAATTTCGACGGATGAGTAGTTATAGTAGCTAGAGCTCCTGCAGCGAATGCAGCACCAACAACAGCCTTCATAACTTTGAAGTTAAAACTGTTATCTTTTTTTCTGCCTTTGACACCTACAAAGCCATCTTGTCCTGTTTTCTTTTTAGTCAAATACATATTAATAGGCTGAGTAGACATACCAATTGCTGTTGCAATACCTAAACCTCCAATTGAACGTTTAAGATTGATATGTTTCAATGTATTTACAAAATCATTTTTTGCAAAATCAGTTGTGTTTTTGAACACTTCTTGAGCCTTTTCTGTGCTACAAGCCTTTGTAATATTGTAGAAATTTGAAATCAAAGTCTTTAGTGTATTTGCAGCATCAGGTTGTCCATGGGTTCCTGATAGAACAACATTTTTTTCTCCGCCTGTTGCACCAGTAATCATTGTATAAAGAGTATTCTTCGCATCTTTTGATATGATTTGAGATTTTGAATTTTTCAAATCATTGTATAAGAAATCTACGATAGCATTTCTATCTTCTTTAGGAATTTCTACATAACCCTTAACTTTGTCATTATCAGTATTATAAACTTTTATGCCATCAACAAAGTTTTGTACATGCAACTTTAATGGATCCGAATTTCCTGAGTGTAATGAATCTTGCCAACTTTGAGCAATAATATTTATTGTATGATTGTCTGCAAAAATTTTATGAGCTTTTACGCCATATTTATTGTTAAATCCTGTAGCAATAGCAAAACCAGCTAAAGTTCCATAAATACCGACTGATGCGTGGTTTGTTGTACCGGTAGCTTCACGACGCATTGTTTCAGTACCTGCAGAAGGTCCTCTGTTAATAAAATCAACTGTAGTTCTTGGTATAACCATTGAGCATAAGTCAACTGCACATGCACCAACAGCTTGGTTTGTATCTAAAAATCTCAAGCCTGATGTAAACATATCCATTCCACCTTTAAATGATGGTTGATTATGTTTTTCTTGATGTTCTTGTCTAGTCTGGTTTAAATATTGGGGTGTTATTTTATTTATTTTCATAGTTCTTTCCTTTACGAATTAAAAAATGCCTTAAACGGTGTCTTACCACCTTTTATCAAGTTTTTTTCAAACTCAATAGATGATGTTTCCATCTTCATGCTCGCGGCCGCGTCATTGGCGCTGCCACAGGAGGATGTTCGTCCGTTACAGGAGGCTTTTAATTTCGCTTCAGCTCTTGCTTTTGCTAAATCTTCCTGATGTTTTTTATTCGTTTGGGCCTTGTATAGTTCCGGGATAAATATTCCTAATGCCAATAAAGAGAAACCTAAGTTACCTAATTGACATATTGTTCTTAATCTTTTTTCTTTTACTGTTGCAAGTTCATCTGAAGATTTAAGTGAAGTATTCTTTACCCAATTCCATAATTTTTCAAATGAATTTGCTCCACGCTTAGGATTTTTAAGTCTATTAATTAAATGTACATCTGAGTGATGTTTTTCTATTGTAGATGCAATAGCTTTTGCTGCATAATCACCCAAGAAATATAAACTTGAGAAAGTCGCAATATCTCTAATTGTAGCTTCTCTAAGCTCATTTTTATCTTCAGATGATGCCATACGGCTTGCAAATGTTGCAGTCGAAATAATTCTTGCCTGATCCATTGATGGGAACAAACCTTTAAATTCCAACATTCTCATTGATGGCATTTTCATCATTGACAACAATGAAACACCAATCATTGAACCAATAGAAATAAATTTCTGTTTTAACAAACTTGCTTTCTGTTTATCAGATAATTCATGATGTTCAGAATCTTTATAGTCCTTATATATAGGAGCACCTTTTTTGCCAGAAGTCTTTGAAGTAATCCATCTGTTAATAGGTTGCATAGAAATAGCCAGAGGAATAATTACACCCAAGCCTGCTAAACTCTTATATTTTACAAGTTTTTTAGCTTTTGAAACATATTTTGTTAAATCCTCAGAAGATTTGATATCTTCTTTTAAAATGCCTTTAGTTACACGTGAAGCATTTTCAAACAAAGAATCAAATGCTGATGAAAAATACTTGTTATCATCTTTAAATTTGATATTTTCAGCAATATGAGTTTTTGAAATGATATCAGAAATAGCTTTTTTCATCGCTTTTTTATCAAGCTTTTCAGCCATCACTGAATCAGTTAATTTATTTAATGATTTATCAAAATCTTCTTTGCTGCCATGGTATAGTTGAGAGAATTTTTTCAATCCACCATTATCAACATCACCGTCAACGCCTTCCAAATCCATAAACATATTCTTGAACATATTACGGACTTTGTCTCTACCTTCGCCTTTTGCCTCTAAATAATATTTTTGAATTTTATCTAAACTATCAGAGTTTGCCCAAGTATTCGACAAATCAGATTTGTTAAATCCACCCATAATAGGGTTTTTGATTGTTTTTGCAAGACCTAATACAATAAAACTAGGAATCAAACAGTTTACAATCAAACCAGAAGATTCACGTCTGAAAGCCTCAAAACCGGCATATCCGTTAGCTTCTTTAGTTTCAACAACAGTACGAGGAATAATTGCAGTTGAAAGATCAAGTGCCGAAACATTAACCATTGGGTATTTTTCGCATAACTGAACAGCTTGAATAACACCGTCGCCTAAACCACTAAACGATGGGTTTTTCCCCTTGCTTTGTTTCGGGGTATATTTTCTATTTTCTACACTTTGTAAACTAACTTTTTCAATCATAAATTTTGTCTGGACTCACTAACACAACTACAATTATAACAGTTCTATATTAATATTAAAAGCGTGGCATTTTAAAAATTGCCCCCATAAGCGTTTTTGTAAAGGTAATATTAAGATGCCATTTTGCATATTTTATTAAAAATAGTATATTTTTAAAAGTTTTTTTAAAAATTTTTGCAAAATTCACTCAAAAAAATAGTGATTTTATAAAAAAATACCAAATTTTAAACGAAAAATAATTGTAAATAATTGTAACAATTACGCTTAATATTTAAAATAATCATTTGTTTTCTTCAAAATTATAGTTTTTTACGAATAAAATAGCATGTTCTTTATCCAAAATTTCACCATTCAACTGTTTTTCGTGAAGTTCATCTAGAATTTTGCCCAACATTTTTGATGGGTTTATATTTAAAATCGACATTATTTCATTTCCATCAATCAAAACGGGTAATGGCTTTAATAAATCCTTATTATCATTATAAAAATTTAAAAGTTTATTTAATGATGAAATATTCTTTTCGACAATTTCATCCGTTATCACAGGACCTCTTGCAGACAATCTATCAGCTTTCGCAATCACTATATTATCGATAACATCAGTATTCATTTTTCTGACGTATCTCATCATTATCTTGTCGGTAATCTCTGGCGATTGCATCACAGATGACGGATAAATATGATATTTTATCATTTTTGAAATATATTCAATTTGTTTTTTTGAAAATTTCAATTTTTTCAAAATTGAAATCGACATCTTTGCCCCAACATCATCATGTTTGATAAATCTATGTCTACCGGTCTCAGGTTCAATAGTCCAAGTAGAAAATTTACCTATATCATGCATAAATCCTGCTAATTTTAAATAGGTAAGTCTTGAAAACCCTCCAAATTCAACTGTATCTAAATGGGTTTGAACATATTTGTCAGATTTCTCGTAAATATTTTGAATTTGATTTACGACTTCTAATGAATGGTGAAACAAGTCAAGATGATGATGAGAATTAGGCGGGACTTGCTTTAGTTCTTTAACAAACGGGAATATTTCTTCTAACATCCAGGATTTATTCATATGTTTCAGTGCTTTGACACAAAAATCACCGGAAAACATTTTTAACAATTCATAATTCACACGTTCTTTTGCCGGTTTTGAAATAAGTTTGCTATGCTCACAAATATAGTTGAAAGTATCTCTTTCTATCTCAAATCCAAATAAAGCTTGAAATCTAAATACTCTAAGCAACCTTAACGGATCATCAATAAAATTTTCTTCACTTATACAATGAAGAACCCCGTTTTTTATGTCCGTAATTCCACCTGTTATATCAACAACTTCACAAGTTTTGAGATTAACCGCAATTGAATTAATAGTTAAATCTCGTCTCAAAATATCACGTTCAAGCGAATTTTCAACGGCATTTGTAATATCAATATAATTCATTTTATCAGGCAAAACCACGCGATAAATATTATTCACTTCATCCAAAGGAACAAAAGTTCCGCCCAAGGTTTCTTTAACCTTTAAAGCAAACTCTTTTGCAGAATCATTTATAACAATAATATCGCGATCAAATGTATCTTTACCTAAAAACCAATCTCTGACAGTTCCGCCGACAACATACACCTCGCCTGTTGCCAGTTTAGATATTTCTGATAGAATTTTATCATTTTTAATTTTTGATACTATTTGTGAATTCATAAATTATATTTCCTAACGCAACAACAACAGCTGTATCAGCTTTCAAAATTAAATCTCCGAGAGTTAACATTTCGACCTTTTCATTATTTTGGAACAATTCAAATTCTCTATCTGAAAACCCGCCTTCCGGTCCAATTATGACAAGAACGTTAGCATTTTTGTTAATTTTATTTTCTTTTACAAAAGATTTTAAAGTCTTTTTAGAAATTCTCTCACAAAAAGCAATAATTTTGTCAAACTTTTCATCATTAATAAGTGTTTCAAGCTTTGTTAATTCAAAACATTTTGGAATAATCGCACGTTCACATTGTTTTGAGGCTTCAAACATAATTTTTTGCCACTTATCTATTTTCTTTTCTATAATATCACGTTTTACGGCACAATTGTCTGTTATAACAGGATAAACTCCACGAATACCAAGTTCCGTAGATTTTTCCATAACAAAATTTTGAGAATCAGATCTCAACGGACTCTGCGCCAAATAGATATTAAATTCCAAATCCCTTGACGATTTGTAGTGTTTAAGAATTTGCGCAACAATTTCAGATTTTGTTATTTGAGTTATTTTTGTTTCGTATTGAATTTGATTTTCGTCAATAAAAAGGAGTGCCTCGCCAATTCTTGCACGCAAAGATTTTGCGATGTGATTGTATGTTTCTTTATCAGATACAACAACATTATTTTCATTAATATCAGATGTTTTAACAAAAAAATGTGGCAAAATTCTATCCTTTATTACTGAATATTTTACTACAAATAAATAGAATAATGATTAATTGAAAATACAACAAACTAATAAATAATATAGATATGAAAAATATTTTTTTAATATTGATATTAATTTTTATATTTTTGCCGGTATTTGCAAATCCATACAATTTACAAAAATACGATAACTACAACAAAAATATGTTCAACAACGATACTGAAAAAGTTCTGTTCATTTTAGATTTTTCAAACAGTATGACAGAAGCATTGGAAGAGACTTCTAAACTTGAAACAATGCTTGACACAATGAAAAAAATACTGCCTTCCTTAAATCCTAATGCCGAAATAGGACTGAGAGTTTACGGACATAGAATGGGATTTACGCAAATGGATGCTTGTAGAGCCTCAACTTTATTAAATCCTATTCAATCCAACAATGCAGAAAATATCTTATCTTCCCTTCAAAAAACAAAACCACACGGAATGACACCTATCACATATTCACTAAAACAGGCAGTTTATAGGGATTTCCAAGGGGTAATGGGTGACAAACATATTATTTTACTGACAGATGGTGGCGAAAATTGTGATGAAAGTCCTTGTGAATACGTAATGCAATTGGTAAAACTACGACGAGACATTCATATTGACGTCATAGCTTTTAATATAAATAATGATGAAGATTTGGATCAACTAAAATGTACTGCGCTAGTCACAAGCGGAAAATTCTACAATGCGAATACCTCCGCACAACTTGCAAAAAGTTTAGGCAATTCACTGAATAAACAAAAACGGGTAGAGGCAAAAATAATCACAAATCCTTAAATTTTACAGTTATAGCTTCAACTCTATTTTCCACGACAGGCTTCGTCTGCCATATCTATTTTGCCGTCAAAATCGTTATCAACACCATCTTTACAAGAGCCCCAAGAATATTTGCCTTCAGCTGCTACATAATGAGTCAAATACGCTTTTGGAATCTTATTCCAAACATAATTAAAAAATCCGGTATAAAATTTTGCAAGCTTTGTATCATCAATAATCATACAGTTTTCATCGTTCTTGTTTTCACCGCTTTTTGAAAAATTCATTGAACCCAAGACAATATAACGATTATCCACTATCATTGTTTTTGAATGCATTTTCCCCGCATAATTTTCAACTTTGACAGGAATCCCGTTTGCCCGCAAAAGTTTTACTTTTGAACGGCTTTCTTTGGCATTTGTAGCATCAACAATCAATTTTATATCAACACCTCTTTTACGAGCATTGACAAGCGCTGACGTCAATTCTTCATGGGTAATCAAAAATGTCGGCATATAAATCGAATGTTTAGCCCCCTTAACCAACGGCAAAATTTGAGACGATATTATTTTATCTTGCGGAGAAAAATAAATTCTGACATTACCGGCTTTATGAGGGAGAAGGGAATTTTTTGAATTATGAAATTTGCCTTCAAACATCTGTTCAAATTCGTTTTCATAAATTTGAGCCAACGAAGATGATTTTATAAGCACAACAGAATTTGCATTAAACCCTGAAAAACCTGTTGCAGAAAAATTCATTGAACCCGTAAAAACATCTTTTTTATCAAAAATAGCGAATTTGTTGTGCATAAGAATTTTTGTAATTGTTTTCTTCTTATTCAAATCATTTTGAAGATTTTCTTTTGGTAAAAAGGATAAAAATTTTGTTGTTTCTGTATAATAATCAGGAACCCCACCTTTCCCGACATCATAAACTACTCTAATTTTCACGCCACGTTTCTTTGCATTTTTCAGAGCAATTTGAACTTTCGGGATATTATCAAAACCATATGCTGCAATATCAATTGATGATTTTGATGAGTTAATTTCTTTGACAAAAGTCTTACAAAAAGTGTAAGTACAATATCTATCCGGTTTCAAAATATTTGTATAATCGGACAAAATCAATTCAATATTTTTATCTTTCATAACAGATGGATATGTGCGTTTTGTTTTGTGCTTATAAAAATGCCTTTTATGGTATTTTTTACCAAAACAGAATTTGCACTGTTTTGCATCTTTAGGCACCTGTCTATATGGCAAAATAACAATATCATGAGCCATTTTACCGTATTTACAGGTGAGCTTGTGGACTTTGTTACTTTTATGGTTATATATTACCAAATTCAATTTTTGTACGGCTTCTTGCTGTTTCAAAAGTTTCACTTTATCAATTTTATTTAAGTTGAAATTGTTCTTTGTGAGTTCAAACCCATAATCTACATTATCAACCTTAACATCTGCAAAACGACAAGCCGGAGATGTTTGTCCTGTAAAATTCACTTTTACAGTTTTATCCTTCAAAGTTTTTAGAGCGAACTGGTTTGCTAAATACCATAACCCAATATTTTTTGTATCATTTATATCAAATTTATAAGATTTTACACCATTAACGCAAACAGTTTCATCAATATCTTGAGAGCCGTTATTATTCAAATCTACAACAATAGTTTCGGGAGAAATAATTTTCAAGACTTTAAATTCACGTCTTCTTTTTGTATCAACAACAAAAAATACGATAAAAAGCATCAAAATTAGAATTATTGATAAATATTTTTTCATTACAACATTTTTTTATAATTGGTTATTTCAAACCCCATACGCTCAATAGAATCTTTAAGTCTTTTATCCTGAGTTATTAAAAACTCGTTGTAATGCTGATTACGTTTTCCATTAGAGTAAACACAAGGATGTATCAATGATTCTGCTATGCAATCTTCATCATCCAACGCATCAAGCCCATATTCAACAGTTGAAGACTCCATCAAACCTGTATATCCTACACCAATAATAAAGTCATTGGTTTTTACGTCGCTTTTTGAAAGCAGTTTTCGATTATTTTGGGTAAAATGATTTAACAAAATTATTTTTAAAATATTCGGCGGATATTTCAAATTCAAATGCTTGAATATATTAGGCACAAAGTACATTTCTTCATACTGAGTTCTTATATAAGGTATTTTGTATTCTTCTGCCAACTTCAAAGTCAATTTAAAAAGGTTCGGAATACTGTGCACATGCACATGCGAATCTATATGATCAACCTTGGTATATTGCATAACCGTTTCTATTTGGCATCTAAACTCTTTTTCAACCTCTTGCAAAAAAGCAGGGTTATATGATTTTAGCCAAAGCGCTATAAAACCATTGTTAAACTCATTATTTTTATTCGTTAAAAGCTCATTTTTAGTTAAAGCTTTGCCTTCGATAATATTCAAATGAACCCCGATACCGAGGTTTTGGCATTCAGGTAAAATTTCATTTACCGCAGAATTAAAAGCCTCACCGTTTGCACAAACACTTGCACTGGTTAAAAATCCATTGTTATAACCGTCCAAAACCGCTCTATTGTTCTCTTTTGACAAACCAAAATCATCAGCGTTTAAAATAAATTTCTTATTATTCATTAAAATTTCCTTGCCTAATTATTACATGTATTATAGTATAGATTATATAGGTTTGGCAATATCAATTTTGAAGGGCGAGCTTAATGGAAAATTCAGTTTTAGCAATTATTATCCCGTGTTATAACGAGGAATTATGCGTAGAATCAACAGTAAAACAGCTTTTTGTTGTTATGAACAACTTGATTGCAAAGGGTAAAATCAGTGCCAGAAGTTATATTTATTTGATTGATGATGGTTCGACAGATTCAACATGGGATATTATTTGTAATCTTCATAAAACAAACCACCACGTAAAAGGTTTAAAATTCATAAGAAATTTTGGAAACCAAAAAGCACTTATCGCAGGATTGGATGCAGTAAGAGAAATAGGTTGTGATTGCTGTGTATCTATTGATGCTGACCTTCAACAAGATGAATGGGCTATAGAAAGATTTATTGAAAAATTCCAACACGGTTCCGATATAGTTTCAGGTATAAGAAATAGTAGAAACACAGATTCTTTCTGGAAAAAGGCTACCGCAGTTTTATTCTACAAGACCATGAATATACTAGGTGCAAATATTCCAATGAATCACTCCGATTACAGATTGGTAAGTAAACGTGCATTGGATATTATGGCTGAATATCCTGAAAAATATCTCTTTTTAAGAGGATTTTTCAATGACGTAGGCTTAAAAACCTCTTATGTAAATTTTGATGTAAAACCTCGTAAGGCCGGCAAATCCAAATTTAATTTTGTATCATTAATGGGGTTGGCGCTAAACGGTATTACATCATTCAGCATTGTTCCATTAAGATTTATCACCGTTTTAGGATTTGCAATGGCATTATTCGGACTTTTAGTAGGTATAGAAACAGTATTTGAAAAAATATTTTATAACAACAGTCCGAACGGCTGGTCAACAATTATTCTTTTAATGTGCGTATTTGGCGGAATCCAACTGTTCTGTGTCGGAATTCTCGGTGAATATATAGGACAAGTATTTAAGGAAGTAAAAGCACGTCCTCGCTACATCAAAGATATAGAACTAAAATAATTAATTACAAAGTTCTTTATACATTTCCAAATATTTTTTAGCAGATTTTTTCCATGAAAAGTCGGCTTTTAGTGCAGATTTTCTCATTGCATTAAAGGTATATTTATCCTGATAAACGCCTAGTGCAGTTCTGATGGCATCCATCATTGCATTTGAATCATAGCCCCAGAACTTGAATCCTGTTGAATCATCAAGCGGATACCCCGTAACTGTATCTTCAAGTCCGCCTGTTGCTCTAACTATAGGCAAAGAGCCATATCTCATTGCAATTAATTGACTCAAACCACAAGGTTCAAATTTTGACGGCATCAAGAAAAAGTCGGTTCCGGCATAAATAAGATTTGCCAATTCTGCTTTATATCCGATATAAGCCCTTATATTAGAAGAATTGTTTGATAACCAAATCAAAAGATTTTCATAATCTTTATTTCCACTCCCTAAAAATACGAAATCGGCATTAATATTTTTCATATCATTTTCAGCTCCGCGAATCAAATCAATTCCCTTTTGCCCTACAAGTCTTGACACAAAACCAATAAGCGGTCTATCCGGATTGTATTCTAAACCGAATTTTTTACATAAAGCCTTTTTATTTGCATCTTTACCGCTTTTTACGGTTTTTAAATCATAATTTTTTGAAATATTTTTATCAGTTTTCGGGTCAAAAACGGTATAATCAATTCCGTTCAAAATACCGACCAATTTTCCCTGATTATTCGCCCCACGCAGAGTATAATCCATTCCTTCTCCATATTCTGAAGTCAAAATTTCTCTTGAATAATTTGGAGAAACGGCAACAACTTTATCAGAATAATTGATTGCACCTTTCATCCAATTTACCCTACCATAATGTTCACAACCCCATTCGTTATAAACAATATCATGGCGCATATTTGCGAAATCAAGAATGTCTTCAAACCAAACACCTTGATAAGCAAGATTATGGATTTCAAATACACATTTTGTATCTTTCCAAAAATCATCAAATTTATAATTGCTATGCAAATATAAAGGAATCATCGCAGTATGCCAATCATTTGCATGAATAACATCAGCCTTAAAATTTAAAGCTTTTGCATATTCAAGTGTTGCAAGGGAAAAGGCAACATACCTTTCATGTTCGTATCTGGTATCCATCCATTTTGGATAAACCTCTTTAAAACAAGTAAAATACCAATCATTATGAACAAAAAACACATTTATATTTGTTCCGGGTAATTTACACATAAACAGTCTGAATTTGTGACCTTGATTTCCAAAAGTTAACCACATCTCAGAATTTTCAAGTTCTTTAATTCCGTATTTATCTGCATCTATACACCCATGAAAAGGTGTAAATATAGCTATTTCAGCATCTTTTTCTAAATCCTTCGGCAAGCTTCCAACAACATCTGCAAGTCCACCTGCTTTTGAAAATGGTGCTACTTCTGCCGATGCAAATAATACTTTCATTAATTTCCCTCACTTCCATTTAACAACTCATTCAAATTACTATCCATTTCCGGCACAATATCGGAGTCGTTATCATCTTCATCCGTAACGATAGGAATATAGTGATCTTTATTTTCGTCAAAATTGAAATTAATTTGATATTTTGCCGCAAGGTATTTCGCTTGAGTTATACAAATCGCAGCCTTATCAAATTCCTGTTTGTACATCATAACCTTAAACATTTCATATTTAAACAACATCAAAATATATTCGCTTGGCGTCGAGGATTTTTCAAGTTGAATCAATGAGTTATTAACAATGCCATATACTACATTATATTTTCCTAACTTCAAATATATTTCAGCCAACACAAGCCATGCAACAAATAAAATAAATATCATACCATTGCTATTAGTCGTCTTTATAACTTTATAAACAATATCTTTGGCTTTAACTATATTATCCATTCTAAAATATGAATAACCTATCATAACATCAGTAAACAATTCCAATGAATATAAACAAGATTCATGAGCAACAAGTTTTGCTTTATAAATATTTTGAGCAAATGCATTAGGGTCTTCAAAGTTTACTGAAAATGCCTGAATTACATTGTACAAAATTTGAGCAAAACTATCTGTTTTCTCATCCTTAAATATATCCGCATTTACAGGTGCTCCATGTATCAAGGCTTCTAATTGTATAAATATCGCATAAGCCGGCGGAACTTTTGAAAAATCGCTTCTTGTTATTTCTAAGAATTGTTGAACATTACCCTTCATAGAAATAACATTTGCTAACGCAATATACGCAATAGAGTCTATTATTATATTTTCAAATTCTTCCAGTGAATAAGAGTCCGGTTTTAAGCTTGCAGTTGTAGCATCCTTAACCTCATTCAAAACTCTATAGCCTATATCAATACATTCGTTTAAAGCACCTATATTAAACAATATTTGAATATGAATTAATGACATCATATAAAAATAAGGATTAAAATTAGGATAAGCCGGAGTCAATGAAGACGGTGGCAATAATGATAAAATTTTATGCGTTAATTCTAATGCATGCAAGTAATTTCCTGCGAATAAATCGCCTTGAATCATCTTATTACACAAATTTATAATTTTGTCTGTATTATGATCTTTTTCAAGATTTTCTAGCGCGCTTTGGACAATTGTTGCAGTCTTTTCAGGAATATATTCAAACATATTATCTGAAATTTTTACATATAAATCTTTTTTCTCTTTCTCAATAAATTCCTGATTATCATCGTTTGCAGACTCATCCAAAAATTCAATTACTTTTTCAATACTGTTGAGATATGACGAAAAATCACCCAGTTTTAAATCTAACTCGGCTAATATTTTCCATTCATTCAGCGCTTTGTCCTTTTCATCAAGTAAATTGTACAAATATGCTTTTGTAAAACTTGGCAAATTTGGCATAAATACCTTTTCTAAAAGATTTTTGGCAATTTCTTTCAAATAAATAGGACTAATGACATCCAACAAGTTTCTACGTAATAAGTTATAATTAGGGAAATGGACACAATTATTATACATATAGATAATGCCCATATCCTGCAATTTTGCCAATGCTTTTTCAATATTAGGTATTTCTAAACTTTTAACAGTATTCAAATCAATACGAGTACCCAAAAGCACTGCCGAAGCCAAAAATTTTATAGCATTTTCATCATCTTGCAACAAATTCAAACGTCTACCAACAAGCTTGTCCAAACTTGATGGAATAATAATAGTTTTTTCATTTGCAATTTTTACGACATCATCCTTTATAGTAAAGACATTTGATTCCAAAAGATACTGTACTGCGGTATCCAAATATAAAATACTTCCACAAGAATACTTTGCTATTCTGCAAAAATAGAAACTATCCAGAATATCTTTATATGCAGCTTTATTTTCTTCTATCATTTTTTCAAACGGAGTAGGTTTTAAAAATATTTCTGTATAATTATCCATATTTAACAAGAAATGCATATCTTTATGTAATGAAAAATCTTTATCATAAGTTAAAATATAACTTATATTCAGTTGGTCAAAAGCTTTAAACAGGTATTTAATTACGTCGTATGAACTTGAATCAATTTTATCAAAATCTTCAATAAAAATCATACTTTCAGGAATAGCCTGCAAAAGCGTTAAAAAGATATCAAAATAAGTATATCTGGTATCAACAGGATTTTTTCCGCCATTTGAAGTAAGCGTTACCAAATCTTTTACCAATCCTTCGGGGTCAATATTTGCAAAAATAGAATAATCGTTTTCAACAAACAATTTTTGAGAAACAGCATAATCAAATATTCCGGCAACTAAATCAGAAAAGAAAGAATACGGTGCGTATTTCATTTCATCATAACAAGTTATAGGTATAATATTTTTATACAATTTTGTCTGTTCAATTGTATTCAATATTGAAATTGAATACGGTTTATACAACTCTGCAGTTCTTATCCCGATAATTCCTTTAGGATGAGATTGCATTGCATTTAATAAATGGAATGATATATCCACATTTTGAGTTCTGATAAACGCACACTTCAACTCGTCAAAATTAATAGTTTCAATATCATATATAGCATCCGGATCATTCTTTTTAACGAAACTGTTTCTCGCTTCATCTTCAAGATTTTCTTGTTCCATCAACATATTCTGAACAAAGTTAGGGACCTCAATTTCCGGTTCTTCTTCTTGCGGCATTTCAATTTGAATCAAATCTTTAATATCAATTTCATAAAAAGATTTCATTTGATTTTTTACAAGAGTATTTGACAATACTGCCATAGGGTATTTATTTTCTAAGGCATCAGCGACATCAGAATCAGCTATCAATTGGAATGTATTTAAAATCTTTTCTTCTTTATCCTTGGAACCACCGTATAAAAGGTTAATATTATAACCGGTTTCAAGATTATTCGGATCATCATTAATTGAACGTTTCAATAAAAATGCATTACATCTGATAGAAGAATTCTTTCTTTCTGATAATTTCGCATTCATAGTCAAAATTTTGTTAAGCATTTCAATAATTGTCTTAACAGCATTATCTGCAGAAGATTTTAATGAATAATCCTTATCAAATCTTATCGCATACGTACTTTTATAAAGTTGACGGCGAACTCCTTTTTCTTTACAGGTATCATGAATAATACCGTCCAAATTAACTTTAAACCTATTATAGAGTTGAGCCGAACCCAAAATTTTACGCATATTATCGAGATTTGGGAACGTCAAAACGAGCATGACAAAGTCATCAGTATTAGCTTCGTTCAAAATAACACTTTGTTCGGTACTAAAACCGCATTTTCTGCATTTTTTAGTGGCAGTTTGATTAATTTTTCCGCACTTGTTACACTTTGAAACTATTACATAACCACATCTTTTACAAGTATTTGTAGTATTAATAGTCTTACAAACAGGGCATACGAGTTTTAACACTTTTTTGCAATTTGGGCAAACAAGCGCTTTTTCATCTATTTCAAATCCGCATTTTGGACATTCCATAAGTTTAATTGTACCACATGAAGTCTTTTGTCACAATAATTTAACATACATTAAACAGTTGATTTAATTGTAACGAATACCGGCTTTTTTCATACGGTTTATACATTCTTTTATAGTATCAACGTTTTTTGTTAATGCTATACGGAAATAGCCTTCACCGTATTTTCCGTAACCATTTCCCGGTGGCACAACAACGCCGGCTTTTTCAAGCATAGCGGTAACGAATTCTTCACTTGTCATTCCTTTTGTTACAGGTAACCACAAATAAAATGTTGCTTTTGAAGGTTTTATATTCCAACCCAATTCTTTCAAGCCATTTTCTGCTGCATCACGACGTTCCTGATACATCTTATTCAATTTGTCTATTGTTGATTGGTCAATATCAAAGGCAACAGAAGCTGCATCTTGAATAGCCTTAAAAGTCCCGCTATCAATATTGTTCTTAATCGTTCCAAGAGCTTTTACAGCCTTTGCATTTCCGCAAACAAATCCTACTCTCCAACCTGTCATATTGTATGATTTTGAATGTGAATAAAATTCTATTGCAATATCTTTAGCACCTTCAACTTCAAATACAGAAGGAGCTTTGTAACCGTCAAATGTCATTTCACAATATGCCATATCATGGCACAACAAAATATCGTATTTTTTACAAAAATCAACCGCTTTTTTGAAGAAGTCTAAATTTGCAATCGCACCTGTCGGATTGTTCGGATAATTCAAAAACATAAGTTTTGATTTTTTAGCAACATCTTCAGGAATTTTATCAAAATCAGGCAAAAAGCCATTTTCCTCTAACAATGGCATTGAATATGGAGTCCCTCCGGCAAATATAGTTGCATTCTTATAAACAGGATATCCCGGATCCGGAACAAGTGTATAATCACCTTCGTCTACAAAAGCAAAAAATATGTGAGCAATAGCTTCTTTTGAACCGATATTTGCCAAAATCTCACTATCAGCATCCATATCAACACCAAAACGTTTTTTCATCCATTTTGCAGCTGCGTTACGGAACTTTTCAGTGCCGTTATATGGCGGATAATCATGATTTTTAGGATTGTCAATAGCTTTGTGCATCTCATCAACAACAGGTTGAAGAGTCGGAGTATCAGGATCACCAATACCTAAACTTATTATATCAACACCTTTTGCCTTAGCTTCTGCAATTTTTCTATCTATTTCCGCAAACAAATACGGAGGTATTTTTTCTAAACGTTCTGATACTTTTACCATTTTATAGCTTCTCCTTATTTACAATCTACCCTTAAGTTTAAATTTATGCTATCATAAAAGGATAGAAAAGGGAAGTTGATTTGAGTATAATTTCGGACGATTTTGAAAATAAAACACCTATAAAAAAGGAGAAAAATCCTATTACAAAAGCTGAGTCGTTTGAAAGCGACAAAAACTTTGAAAACTCTATTCGCCCAAAAACTTTTGACGAATATATCGGGCAAACTTCTCTTAAAGAAGCTTTAAAAATAACTGTTGCTGCTGCAAAAAAAAGAAATCAAACACTTGATCACCTGTTATTTTACGGCCCACCGGGACTTGGGAAAACCACTCTTGCAGGTGTTGTTGCAGAACAAATGGGAGTTGATATAAAAATAACGTCAGCTCCGGCATTGGAACGACCAAGAGACATCATCGGAATTTTGATGTCTTTAAAAGGCGGCGAAATCCTGTTTATTGATGAAATTCATAGGCTCAATCGTGTAGCAGAAGAAATTTTGTATCCTGCGATGGAAGATTTTTATCTTGATATGACAACCGGAAAATCGCAAACTGTAAAAACTTTGCGTATTCCAATTCCCAAATTTACACTCATAGGTGCAACGACAAAGGCCGGAGAATTATCAGGCCCGTTGCGTGACAGGTTTGGAATTGTCCACAGACTTGAGTTTTATTCAACGCAAGAACTTTCTGATGTCGTAAAACGTACCACAAACATTTTGAATATAAAAATAGATGAAAAAGGTGCATATGAAATTGCTCGACGTTCAAGAGGCACACCGCGTATAGCTAACCGATTGGTAAAAAGAGTCGGAGACTATGCTCTTGTAAAATTTAGCGGACAAATTGATGAAGAAATAGCAAAAGATGCACTTTCAACCTTAAAAATAGATGAATTCGGACTTGATACAACAGACAGAACACTTTTAAAATTAATAATAGAAAAATATGACGGAGGACCTGTCGGAATTGAAACTATCGCAGCTGCAATTGGAGAAGATGTCAGAACGTTAGAAGATGTTTGTGAACCGTATCTTTTGCAATCCGGATTACTACAAAGAACACCACGAGGAAGAAAAGTTTCACCTGCGGCATATCGCCATTTGGGTTACAAAACAACATGTAATTGCCAACAAAATTTATTTTAAATTTTAAAAAGGAGAAAATATGAAAATACTTTTTTCAGCAATATTAACAGCCTTAGCTGTAGTTTTTGTAATGATTCCGATGATAATTGACGGATATTGTCCAATAGGCTCTGCAACCTTAATTGCAATTCTTGCACAAATTGTTATGACATATTCATATTTTGGTATAAAAAGTAAAAAAAGTTCTGCAGCTTCAATTGCAAATATATTCTGCATACTTGAAATCGCAGCGATTGCAACATTTATCCTGTTATTGAACGGAGGATTAAAAGATTACAAAACATTCTGTCAGATAGGTATTCTAACTGATATAACCATTTTTGCGACGCTCGGATTTGTTGAATTCATATCAATTTATATTGTTGAAAAAGTTTCTAAATATATAGAATCAAATCCAGAAACCGATTTTAAAGAGTTATTCAACTTCGGTATCAAAAAAAGTGGGAAAATACTATTACCACTTGTGAACATCGTTATTTTACTAACGAGTGCTTGTTTAATCCCGATACGACTTTATAAACTTAATTTTTCAAATTTTATTTTTACAGTTCCATTAGTTAGCATTGTAACAATTTTAACTTGCATACTACTAACGGCAATTACTTCAGCTTGGATGCTAAAAAGAAAATAAAGAAAAGACGAACATTAAGTTCGCCTTTTCTAATCTTTTAAATTATGACTATACTGATAGAATAAATCCACCTTTATCGGCATTTTTCAATTTATCACCTTCGATTTTTGCTCTAAGATTTTTAATATACTTATAAACATAATCTCTTGGCAAATCTAATAATGTAGCCAAATCTTTTGCATAAACAATTTTGTTTGTATTTTCTGAAAAATAATCAAACACTTTTTGTTCTCTGTCTGTCAAAGCCTTTTTCAATACAACTCTGACTTCTTCTCTCAAATTATCAGCCTTTTCAACTTTTACTTCAGGCTTTTTAATTTCTTTTGCTTTTGAAACTTTTTCAACAGGCTTCTTTACAGGCTTTTTAGCCTTTTCTTCTTTAACGGTTTCCGCCTTAATTTTTGCAGCTGAAAACGGTGTAACAGAAATTTCTTTTTCTCTGTTAAATGAGCGTTCAGCAATTGAACTCAATCTTTCGCTTCTACTCTTTGTCCAATCTTCATCCTCGTTTGAAGAAACTGTAGGATTGCCTTTGAATACTATATCAATCAAATCACTCTCTGTTTGTTCGTGAACAATTTTTTTCCCTAATCTGGCAGCGTATTCCTCTAATGTAATCTTTTCTAATGAGCTTCTCCATTGCTTTATCTCTTCCTTGCTCAAATATTCAGACATTCATTAATCTCCTTAAAATAACTAATCTGATCTCTACTGTTTTTAATCTATCACAAAACATTTTAAAAAATTCAAAATGTTTAGTTACGTAAATTTTTATTGAAAATGTTTACATTATTAACATTTTTATTGCATTTAGCTTGTGTTCATCCTCGACTTTTATTAATAATGTTTTTTCTTTTGAAGTTTGTCCTTTTACAATTTCAATAGAAGTCTTTGGAATCTTAAATTCTTTTGAAAGGAATTCTACTAATGCTTTATTCGCTTTATTTTCAACAGGTTGCGCTGTGATTTTCACTTTAACGCCGTCTTCAGATTTAATAATCTCGTTTTTTGAAGCATTTGGCGATATCTTTATATGTACAATGAAACCATCATTTTTTTTCATAAACATTAATCCTTATGAAGGAAATTATACAAATTCACTTGAAAAAATCAAGAAAAATCTGTATTATAAAATGTATTATGACAGAAAAACCTTTATTTGACGAAATAAGAGAGCAATTACAAGAGCAAGGCAAAACGCCTGATGAAATAAAACAGATAGAAGAAGCTTTTTTGTTTGCAAAAAAATTACATGAAGGGCAATATAGAGTATCTGAAGAGCCTTATATAATTCACCCTGTAGAAGTTGCCAAAATACTTGTAGGTCTAAAAGTTGACAACCATACAATTATGGCTGCATTTTTACACGATATTTTGGAAGATACAGATACAAAGCCTGAAGAAATTCAAGAAAAATTCGGGGATGATGTATTGAACCTTGTACAAGGGGTTACAAAGCTCGGAAAACTCCAATTCAAGTCAAATGAAGAAAGACAAGCTGAAAATTTCCGTCGTTTGTTTATTGCAATGGCAAACGATGTTAGAGTAATATTTTTGAAGCTTGCTGACAGATTGCATAATATGCGAACTCTGAATTTTATGGCAGCAAACAAACAACAAAAGATTGCCCGAGAAACACTTGATATTTTTGCACCACTTGCCAACCGTTTAGGTATCGGAAAAATGAAGGCCGAACTGGAAGACTTATCCCTAAGATATCTTGAACCTGAAAAATATTTTGAAATAGCTCAATTGGTTTCTCAAACCAAAACAGAACGTGAAGAAACAGTAAATTTGCTTATCGAAAAAATAAAACAATCTGTTGAAAAAGCAGGAATCAATGCGCAAATTACAGGGCGTGCAAAGCATTATTACAGCATATATAGCAAAATGAAACGATTAAACATAGCTTTTCACGAATTATACGATATCACAGCTGTACGTGTAATTGTTGACAGTGAAAAAGAATGTTATGAAGTTTTAGGATTGATTCACTCTCAATTCAAACCGATTCCCGGAAGATTCAAAGATTATATTGCAATGCCAAAAGGTAATATGTATCAATCCCTACATACCTCTGTAATTGGCCCAAAATCAAAGCCTTTGGAAGTGCAAATAAGAACTTGGAAAATGCACGAAGTTGCAGAATATGGTATTGCCGCACACTGGAGATACAAAGAAAAAGGCTCCCAAAAGGCAAACAATCCATCTGATATCCAATTTTCATGGATGAGAAAAATGGTTGAATACGAACAAGATGTGACTTCTGCAGAAGATTACGTAAATTCAGTTAAAATAGATTTATTTTCAGACCAAGTATTTGCCTTTACTCCAAACGGAGATGTACTTGACCTACCAAAAGATGCAACACCGGTAGATTTTGCATACAGAATTCACTCAGACGTAGGTAACAGAACAACCGGAGCACTTGTTAACGGTCGTATTGCGCAATTAGATACAAAATTACACAACGGCGACATCGTAGAAATTTTGACAAAGAAAACACCGGCACCACGTCTTGATTGGCTAAATTTTGTAGTTACCAAACAAGCAGCATCAAAAATCAAACAATGGTTTAAAAAGAACAATCGTGAAGAACATATTGATTCCGGCAAAGCAAATCTTGAACATGAATTAACAAAAGCCATATTTGATGATTTTGTAAAGCAGGGCGAATTCGACAGGGTTGCCAAAATAATGAATTACCAATCCGCAGAAGATTTATTTGCAGCTTTAGGCTATGGCGAAACTACTTTAAACAAAATTGTTAATAAACTCAAAAAACCTCAAATTCAAAATGAAATTCCGCAAGAAACAGAAGTTCACAAAGAACACAAATCCAAAAATCAAAAGGATATCAACGGTTTGGAAGGACTTTTATATTCAATCGCAAAATGCTGTTCACCTATCCCAGGAGAACCTATTGTTGGGGTTGTAACACGTTCAAAAGGAGTTTCTGTTCACAGAATTGATTGTAAAACATTGGAAAATGTTGAACCTGAACGCTTGA